>CAZORL010000069.1:0-1962 GCA_964582375.1 uncultured Lachnospiraceae bacterium | reverse complement strand
ACGAGCCTTGCGAAGGTTTACTATGGCGGTACTGCGGATCAGTGGTCGGGTATAAGCATTGGCAGTAACAACTACGATCTCACCTGGGCTACTCGCTATTACTACAGCGAGACCGAGCCAACAGCAAGTGGCAATTATTGGCATTATGTTGATGGTGTCGTGACCGAGTGGTAAGATAGAATTAACCTCAGATCCGAGTTGTTATGCGGCTCGGATCTGAGGTCAGGACGATAGACAATATGATCTCGGAGGCTTGCTCATCTCGATGAAAAGATGATTTGACAAATCGGGAGGAGCAAGCCCGCACTCCGGTGCGACGAACATCTCCCCCTACTATTCAGCAGGGGGAGATGAAAGAATCTTTTTAATTGTAAATTCTTTTTCACTGTCTGCTTGACAGAGGGCACATTCATTTGAGCCGGGCTTATGGTTTGCTGTGGGAGGTTATCCTTACAGCAAGCCTTTTATTTTCAGCCCTTATTGCCGAGCTCGTTTTCGTACTTTTCGATCATTTTCTTGACCATCTGTCCGCCGACCGAGCCTGCCTGACGGGAGGTGAGATCGCCGTTATCGCCGTTTGTGAGGTTTACGCCGACCTCGTTTGCCGCCTCCATCTTGAACTTCTCCATTGCTGCCTTTGCCTGAGGTACTTTCTTGTTGTTGGAAGATGCCATTTTGTTTTTCTCCTTTATCGCCGTCTTTGCGATGCTGTTGCTCCGCGTTGCGACGATTTGTACTTTCTTATTCTTGATTTTATATTCTCGAGCTTGACCATTCGGTCTCGCTCTGTCATTATTATGTCGCATCGGACGAATAATACACATGGTAAATAATGGATCTATCGAAACGAACTTTGACGTTTGTTCACCATTTTAAGGCAAAGCGAGAGAGATATATTAAATGAAGACTTTACCTTCTCCCTTGACAAGGGAAGCTCATAGATTGCGAGGTCATCGGAGATAAGTTCCGAGATTCGTATGGCCTTTTCGAGATGTCGGGCGAGATCTTTATCATTCTGATGTGACCAAAACAGATCGGCAGGACATTCACTCGATCGATCGCCGACTGCAAATGTCAGAAATCTTTTATGTGTTGCAAAAAGAGCTTTCGAAAGTATCTCTGCGATATCGCGATGATCCTTGCGTGAATCGGTGTCGATCACAACGACATTCGGTGAATATGCAAGCAGGCGTGACAGGATCGCAGATGCATCGTCTGACGAAAATGAGATAATTCTATACGGCATTCGAGATCTCTTCAAAGTGTCGGATATTTTTCGCTCGATATCTTCGACAACGGCAATTTTGCTTATTTTTACACGATCATTTATCATGCGGGTATCCTTCTTTATTTTACGTCTTTTTTTCGATTATACCGCATGTTTTATGCAAAAAATGTCGCAACAGGTCAAAAAGAAAGCGACACCGACAGTTATTTGTTCTGTCGGTGTCGAAAAATTCAGTTTTCGATTATACGAGAAAGGAAAGCCGCAGATGTACGGACGAGAGAGACGATCTTTTCGGACGTGCACTCATCCGACTGAGTAACAGCTAAAACACCGCCGACGACATCGCCCTCGGTAATTATCGGTGCAAAACAGTTGACTAACCATCCGCTGTCTATAAAGAGCGGTTTTTCATTTGCACTGCTGCGTGAATAGACACTGCGCTGGTTTGTCAAAAATTCCACCTCGTCCGGAAGACGTTTGCCGATATAATCGCGTTTCGACATTCCCGCGCAGGCAATGATCTCATCGCGATCGCAGATAACGATCGGCAAATTTTCGCTCTTATAGATCGCCTCGGCGTAATGCTCAGAGAACAATGCAAGCTCGCCCATGGGTGAATATTTTTTGAATATGACCTCTCCCTCACGATCGGTATAGATCTCAAGAGGATCTCCCTCGCGAATACGCATCGTTCTTCTTATTTCTTTTGGGATGACCACACGTCCGAGATCGTC
>CAZORL010000068.1:0-2272 GCA_964582375.1 uncultured Lachnospiraceae bacterium | reverse complement strand
TGGCGTGAGGCGAAGGCGATGACTCCGAGAACGAGGGTCAAAACTATCACTATCCACTCGAGCGTGCCCGAATTGGTGACGAAACGTTCCCTGATCGCCCTTGACGAGACTGACGAGAGACAATACACATAATATCTGACCCAAAGCATTGCGGCACGCTCGATCGGGAGCAGTGCAAGCGATATCGCCACCGCCCTTGACGAGCGTCTGTGCCGTCTGCCGAATGCGGTCGGCGCACCGACGAGAAAGAGCAGACAAGCAGCCCCACCGAAGATCGCCGAGATGATCAGCCTTTCACGAAGGTTTGCCGAGATGCCATTACCCGATGCGACATCCCTGAAAATGTCAATATCGAATGGTGTCGAGAGCGAAAATGAGATGATGTACAAGGCTGCCCCAAGGGTCAGAGCGGCAATACCCAAGGCTCTTTTTAGTTTGTTTTCTTCCATTTTACTATATATGCGTCAAAAATCAAAAATTCCGCCGTGATTTCGGGGTCTTGATCTCGCGCGTCTTGCGCAGAACACCGCCATTTTGCTCACGAAGCTCGTCCTCGACCTTTTCTATGGCGAGCATGATCTGCCTGCTGTCGTAGCCGCGCGCCTTCATCGCTCTGATCAGTCTGTCTTTGCCGTTTGCGTAATTCTTTGCGGCAAATTCGTTGGCTTGCCTGTGGAAGCTTACATCTTTGAGGCTTTTATCGAGCATCGCATCGACCGACTCGCGGTCAAATTTCAAAAGCATCTCCTGCTTGACACGAGATCTGCCGTAAAATTTCTTGATCGCAAGATTATGCACCATCGAGTCGAAAAGCGGTGCTTCGTTGATCAGCCCTTTCTCGACCATGCGGTCGATCACAAGATGCACGATCTCGCTCGAATACCCTTTTCTGCTGAGCTTGTCTCGCAGCATCTTCTTCGAGTTGTCGCCGAACATTATTATTCGCATCGACGTCTCAAGACATTTGTCGTACTCGGCTCTGTCAAGATGCTCGTCGATCTCCTGTCCCTCTATCTCGAGCCTGCCCAAACGCTTGCCGGACGGCTCTCTTCGCGGTATTTTCTTTGCCATTTTTGCCGAAATTCGTCCTTTATCTTAATTTATCAGATATCTACATCAAAATCACCGGTGTCGAGGAGCAGATCGTCCTCTTTGTCTATCGTCGAAACGCCCGACGAACGAACCCTCTCCTCAAGCTCACGCATAAGCTCGGGATTGTCCTCGATCGTCTGTTTTGCCTTGTCGCGACCCTGTCCGAGTCTCTCCTCGTTGTAGGAGAACCATGCGCCCGACTTTTCGACGATGCCAAGCTCGACCGCAAGATCGAGTATTTCGCCGACCTTCGATATGCCCTTGCCGTACAGAATATCAAATTCGGCGATCCTGAACGGCGAGGAGACTTTGTTTTTGACGACCTTGACCCTCGTGCGGTTGCCGAGCGTCTCCGAGCCGTTCTTGAGCGAATCGATGCGGCGCACGTCAAGTCTGACCGACGCATAATATTTCAGCGCATTGCCGCCGGTCGTGACCTCGGGGTTGCCGTAAACGATGCCGACCTTCGTGCGGAGCTGGTTTATGAAGATGACGATACAGCTCGTCTTCGAGATTGCGGCGGTCAATTTACGCAGTGCCTGCGACATGAGCCTTGCCTGCACTGCCACCTGCGATGCACCCATCTCGGCATCGACTTCCGACTGCGGTACGAGTGCCGCAACCGAGTCAACGACGATTATGTCCACAGCCCCCGAGCGAACGAGCGACTCGGTTATGTCAAGTGCCTGCTCTGCCGAGTCGGGCTGGGATACGAGCAGCTCGTCGATGTTGATCCCGAGTGCCTTTGCGTAAACAGGATCGAGCGCATTCTCGACATCAATATAAGCCGCTGTGCCGCCGATTTTCTGATTTTCTGCCACACAATGAAGTGCAAGTGTGGTCTTACCCGATGATTCAGGGCCATAGATCTCGACGACACGACCGCGCGGAAGACCGCCGATGCCGAGTGCCATGTCGAGGGTAAGCGAGCCGGTCGAAACGGCGGTGACGCTCATTGCGCTGTTTTCACCGAGCTTCATGATCGAGCCCTTGCCGAATTCTTTTTCGATCTGAGATATTGCAGTTTCAAGTGCTTTCTTTTTGGCGTCCGCATCCCCGACAGGAACAGAAACCGCCGCAGGAGCTGCCTTTTTTGCTTTTGCCATAATTTTGTAGTAACCTTTCTGTATGAATTTAGGAATTGATGTGGGTTGGTTGTTGTCACATCGCCGATTTGATG
>CAZORL010000067.1:0-2442 GCA_964582375.1 uncultured Lachnospiraceae bacterium | reverse complement strand
GCGTTTCAGACTCATTTCTGCACGCAGGCTCCTTCAGTCGCCTGCGGCGACAGCTTCCTCCCGGAGGAAGCCCTTGGCAAAATTTTGTTGTAATAACTCCGATTTATTGTTCAACGAAAATTCGTTTCATCCCGGGCGATCGGTGATCGCCTGCTTTTTTGGCGGTCGGGTGGATGACATATCGGCGTGGTAAATATTGTTTCACGCGGTCGGGGTATTTGCCTCGCTCGCCGATTTTTTATCTCACAAATCTCACTTTTTCTTCATCATCGGAAGATAGATCAAGAAATAATTGACCCCCGAATAGATCGTCATGAAGACCATGACGGCAAGCGACAGATATGTCAGGACAAGATGATCCCACACGATCGGCTCAAGAAGTGCGGCTAAAATGAAGATTATCTGCGAAACTGTCTTGACCTTGCCTGCCATGTTCGCCGCGATCACCTTTCCGTCGCCGTTTTTGCAGATCAGACGGAGCGATGTCACCGCAAGCTCGCGGAAAATGACGATAAATGTCGAAAATGCGACCAAAATCGCAAACGTGCGATCATCGCCCATGTAGATCATCAGCGACAGCATCGCTCCGAGCACCAACAGCTTGTCCGCAAGCGGATCGAGGAACTTGCCGAAATCGGTTATCAAATTATATTTCCTCGCCAATTTGCCGTCGATCATGTCGGTCAGCGAGATCAGCCCGAAGACCGCCGCACCAACAAGCCTTGTCCATATGTCCCCGAAAAAGTCAAATATCAAAAATGCCATGAAGATCGGCACGAGCAGTGCACGAACCACGGTCAAAATGTTCGGCAGATCTTTCGGACATCCGCCTTTTTTAATCTCTGTTTCTGACATAATTACAACTCCCGTAAATTTATTCGATCGGCTCGGCGATCAGATCGTAATCGAGCACATCGGTGATCTCTGCCTTGATAAAACTGCCGACCTTGTACTGCCTCGGACGACCCGTGAAGTATATCTTCGGGTCAACATCGGCTGCCTCGGCATAGCTTCTGCCATAGTACGCCTCGGACACAGGGTCAAATCCCTCGATAAGCATCTCGACAACACTTCCGACTCTGCCGCGGTTCTTTTCGTCGCTGACAGCGAGCTGCTCGCGCATGATGATGTCGTATCTGTCCTCTTTGACCTGCTCGTCGATCTGATCATCAAACTCGGCAGCAGGTGTTCCCTCCTCAGCCGAATAGGTGAAAGCTCCCAGCCTGTCAAATCGCTCGCTCTTCACATACTCGCAAAGCTCGGAAAATGCCTCCTCACTCTCGCCCGGGAAGCCGACGATCACGGTCGTGCGTACTACAAGATCGGGGATCTCGGCTTTGAGTTTGGCAATATTTTCCTTTATCAATTCCGCACCGCCGTGGCGATTCATGCGGCGAAGGATATCGTCGTTTATGTGCTGGATAGGCAGATCCATGTAGTGGAGCAGTCGGGGATTGTTCTTCATCTCGTCGATCAGCTCGGGGGTGATCTTGTCGGGGTAGCAATAGAGCAGGCGTATCCACGGAATGTTGGTCGCATCGGTGATGGCGCGCACGAGACGTGCAAGCGAGTACTCGCCGTACAGATCAAGCCCGTACCTTGTGGTGTCCTGTGCGATGATGTTCAGCTCAAGGCATCCCGACCCTTCAAGTGCCTTCGCCTCCTCGACCAGATCCTCGATCGGGCGTGATCTGAACCTTCCGCGAATTGAAGGGATGGCACAATATGTGCACCTGTTGTCGCATCCCTCGGCGATCTTCAGGTACGCCATGTGCGGCTCTGTCGTGAGCAGTCGCTCTCCGCCAAGCGGACAGTTGTTTTTATCCTCAAATGAGGAATAT
The DNA here is from genome assembly GCA_964582375.1 of uncultured Lachnospiraceae bacterium. Classification (GTDB taxonomy): domain Bacteria; phylum Bacillota; class Clostridia; order Oscillospirales; family CAG-272; genus CAKSQF01. The sequence continues at coordinate 601 of CAZORL010000067.1, read as the reverse complement.
TTTTCGTGATCATAGGCAGCCTTGACCGCCTCATAAATGTTTGCCAGCGAACCGACGCCGATCAAGGCATCGACCTCGGGCATTTCGGTGAAGATCTCCTCGCGATAGCGTTCAGCCAAACAGCCGCAAACGACGATTCCGCGGAGCGATCGGTGTTTTTTGAGCCAAGCGACATCGAGAATGTTGTCGATCGCCTCTTTTTTTGCGCTTTCGATGAATGCGCAGGTGTTGATGATAATGACATCCGCCTGTGTTTCGTCAGCGACGATCTCACAGCCGGCAGACTCAAGAGTGTGAAGCATGACCTCGGTGTCGCAAAGGTTTTTCGAACATCCGAGTGATACAAATCCAACTTTTATCATAGGTAGCACTTTCTTTCAATTAGGAATCAGGAATTTGATGGGGTCGGTGTTTAGGGGGGAATATGCGAAAGATACAAGATACGAGATACAAGATACAAGATATTTGTGGGGGGATTCGGATATTCACCTGCCGATATTTTATCGGAGGGGCAAAAATTTTTCTTTAGCGGTCAATCTGCAACATATCGGCGATATCGCAACAAAATTTTGCCAATGGCTCCCTCCGAGAGGGAGCTGTC
>CAZORL010000066.1:0-2453 GCA_964582375.1 uncultured Lachnospiraceae bacterium | reverse complement strand
AATTCCTAATTCCTCATTCCTAATTCAAACAGAAAGGTAACAACAATGTCAGAAAAATTACATTCAAACTATGATGAAAATCAAATACAGGTGCTCGAAGGGCTGGAAGCGGTGCGAAAAAGACCGGGTATGTATATCGGCTCTACATCACAGCGCGGACTTCACCATCTTGTTTATGAGATCGTTGACAACTCGATCGACGAGGCACTTGCGGGCGAATGTGACAAGATAACGGTTACACTGCACTCGGACGGCTCTTGCTCGGTAAGAGACAACGGACGCGGAATCCCGAATGCCACTCACCACAAGATGGGCATCCCGACTCCTGAGGTTGTATTTACCGTTTTGCACGCAGGCGGCAAATTCGGCGGCGAGGGCTATGCCATCTCGGGCGGTCTGCACGGTGTCGGTGCATCGGTCGTCAATGCGCTCTCATCCGAGCTTGTTTACGAAAATGCAAACAGCGGTCGCCTTTGCCGTGAGGTATTCTCACGCGGCAAGGTCAAAGAAGACTTTTGTGATATGGGTGCGACCGAGGCTCACGGACTTTACGTCAGATTTTGGCCCGATCCCGAGATCTTCACAGAGACGACCGTGTTCGATTACGAGACTCTGCTGAACAGACTTCGCGAGCAAGCATTTCTCAATGCGGGTGTACGCATCGTTTTCGTCGATGAGCGCGTCGATCCGATGGTCGAGAATACTCTATGCTATGAGGGCGGCATAATATCCTTTGTCGAGCATTTGAACGCCATCAAGCACTGCGAGATGATACATCCGCAGGTCATATATATAAAGGCGCAGAACGGCACGAACACCGCCGAGGTCGCACTTCAGTACAACACATCCTATCAGTCAAATCTGATGAGCTTTGCCAACAACATCCACACGATCGAGGGCGGCACGCACGAGGTCGGATTCAAGACGGCACTTTCAAGAGTGCTTAACGAGTACGGCAAGAAATTGAACATCCTAAAGGGGGATGACAAGCTCACGGGCGATGATGTCATGGAAGGTCTTTGTGCGGTCGTGTCGGTCAAGCTCCGTGATGCACAGTTTGAAGGACAGACCAAGACCAAACTCGGCAACTCGGAAATGCGAACATTCGTCTACAATGCGGTAAACGAAAAGCTGTCCGAGTTCATGGAAGAAAATCCTGCTGTCTGCCGTGCGATACTTGACAAAGCGATGGCAGCATCGAGGGCACGCGAGGCGGCAAGAAAGGCACGAGATCTGACCCGCCGCAAGGGTGCGCTCGAGGGAGCGGGACTGCCCGGCAAGCTGTGGGACTGCCAAGAGAGATCGGTCGATGTCACCGAGCTTTATCTGGTCGAGGGTAACTCGGCAGGCGGTTCGGCAAAGGATGGCAGAAACTCGAAATTCCAAGCGATCCTGCCGCTCCGCGGTAAGGTTTTGAACGTCGAAAAATCGCGACTTGATAAGGTCTACTCAAATCAGTCGCTGACACCTATCATACAGTCGATCGGATGCGGCATCGGACCTGAATTTGATGCGTCAAAACTCAGATACGGCAAGATCATCATCATGGCGGATGCCGACGTCGATGGTGCGCACATACAGATCCTGCTTCTCACATTCTTCTACAGGCACATGAAAAAGCTGATCGAAGACGGGCATGTGTATCTCGCACAGCCGCCGCTTTATAAGGTCTTCAAGGGCAAGCAGATCAGATATGCCTTTACCGAGAAGGAGCGTGACGATGCGATCGCCGAGCTTGGTACAAAGGGTGTCGAGGCATCGAGATACAAAGGTCTTGGTGAGATGAATCCGTCCCAGCTTTGGGAGACGACGATGAATCCCGAGACGCGCACACTGCTCAAGGTCACGATCGAGGACGCAATGCAATGCGACGAGGCATTCTCCCTTCTTATGGGCGACGAAGTCGAGCCCAGACGAGAATTTATAGAGAAAAATGCGACCTATGTGACAAATCTTGATGTGTGATGGGGTTAGAATATAACAAAGAAAATATCAAGCATGCAAAGCAACTAAGAAAAAACGCGACAGACGAAGAAAAAAAGCTCTGGTACGGATTTTTGTCAAAATATGAGATCCGCTTTCAAAGGCAAAAAGCGATAGACAATTTTATAGCGGATTTTTTCTGTTCCAAAGCAAATATCGTTATAGAGCTTGATGGTTCGCAACATTATACAAAAGAGGGCAAAGAGAAGGACGATATCAGAACAGAAATTCTTGAAGAATACGGCATTGCTGTGATTAGGATAAAAAATCGACAAGTCAGAGAGAACTTTAATAATGTTTGCGTATATATCGATAGGATAGTCAAGAAAAAAATTGCGGAGAAGGGCAAGTAAAGGAGAATGTTTATACACTCTCTGCCCATTGTCTCAGCGATATTACGAAGAGATTACGCCAGAGCCTCCCTCCGGGAGGGAGGGGGACCGCGAACTTGTTCGCGGTGGAAGGAGCCG
>CAZORL010000065.1:0-2532 GCA_964582375.1 uncultured Lachnospiraceae bacterium | reverse complement strand
GACATTTTTGTCGGCGATCACGCAGTTCAAGCTGACATTTTCGCCTGTTGTCGTGTCCTGGAAGAGGATCGAATTTTTGACGACTGTGCCCTTGCCGACCTTGACACCGCGGAAGAGGATCGAATTCTCGACCGTGCCGTCGATGATGCATCCGTCGGCGATCATCGAATTTTTGACCAGACTGCTCTGCGAATATTTCGTCGGAGGGCTGTTTCTGACTTTGGTGAGGATCGGGCGATTTTTCACCTTGAAAAGATCCTCGCGGTTTGCCTTTTCGAGCAGGGACATATTGCAGTCGAAATAATCGCTCATCGAGGTGATGTTTGCGAAAAATCCGTCGAAACGGTAGACCTTGAAGCAGTCCTTGCCGATGTTTCTCACAACAATGTCACGCGTCAGACTCGTGTATCCGTGTGCGGCAGCATCAAGCAGTGCCGCCTCAAGATAGGTTCTGTTTGCAATGGCGATGTTGATGTTGATGTCTACCTCGCCCTCGACATTCTGCGGATGTGCGCTGATGTCGGTTATGTTGTCATTCTCGTCAGAGAAGATTATGTTGAAATTGTGGCATTTTTCAGCGGTAAGTGCCACTTTTTTGACTGCAAATGTGATCTTTGCACCCGACTTGATGTGGCAGTTCAACATATCGTCAAGATCGATGTTGCAGATGCTGTCGCAGTCGGACATGACTATGTAGTCGCCCGGCATGTTCGCGATCGCACTGCTGATCGACATGAGCGCGGTCAGCCTGTTCTCGTAAAGCTCGGACGCCGCATAGCTCGAATACGCCGCAATGTAGGGGGGCAGGATCTTGAGTCCGCCCGTGCGTCTGGCAAGATCCCAGTCCTTGCCCGAGCCGACGTGATCCATCAGCGACTGATAGTTGTAGTGTGTGATTATCGAAACGTTTTTGATGCCCGCATTGACCATGTTCGAAAGAGGGAAGTCAACAAGGCGATATCTGCCGCCGAAGGGGATCGACGCCATGGTGCGGCGTCTGGTAAGCTCGGTCACATTCTGATCGTGCAGATTTGAAAAAATTATTCCCGATGCGTATGCCATTATACATTTCCTCCCTTTCCGCCTGCTATCTCGCAAAGCTTTTTCTCGTTGACCATCGCGCCGCCCGGGATATTTGTTCCTGCAGGGAGCGACAGTCCGTCACCGACGACTGCGATCTGCGCACCCTGACGACGGCTCTCACCGACGTGTACACCCTCGCCGACCGATGTGCCTGCCGCAACGATCGAATATTCGACCACCGCACCCTCTTCGATGCGGACATTTTCCATGATCACGCTGTCACGGACGACCGCTCCGGGTGCGACATAAACGCCGCTTCCGATAACCGAATGCTCGACCGTTCCGTAGATCTCACAGCCCTCGGTGATAAATGCGTCCGAAATGACCGCTCCGTCGCCGATGTACTGTCCGGGGACAGATTCGGTGCGTGAATAGATGCGGCGCGCCTTGTCGTGCAGGGAAAGTTTCGGCGGATTGCCGAGCAGATCCATGTTCGCCTCCCAAAGCGAGCTGATCGTTCCGACATCCTTCCAATAGCCCTCGAAGGGATAGGCGTACATACGCTCGCCCGACTCAAGCATCGCAGGGATGACATTTTTGCCGAAATCGTTGACCGAGTCGGGATTTTTGTCGTCCTCGATGAGATATTTGCGCAGTTTTTTGTAATTGAAGATGTAAATGCCCATCGATGCCTGATTGGATTTCGGCTCTTTCGGCTTTTCTTCAAACTGATAGACACGGCTCTCGGCATCCGTGTTCATGATGCCGAAACGTGATGCCTCCTCGATCGGCACGGACAGCACGGCGATCGTGCAGTCGGCATTCTTTTCCTTGTGGAAATCGAGCATTGCCGAGTAATCCATCTTGTAAATGTGGTCACCCGAGAGCACGAGCACATACTCGGGATCGTACCTGTCGATGTAGGCAAGATTTTGGAAGATCGCGTTTGCCGTTCCCTTGTACCAGTCGGTGCCGCTCATCTTCTGATAAGGCGGCAGAACCATGACACCGCCCATGTTGCGGTCAAGATCCCAGGGCGCGCCGTTGCCGATATACTCGTTGAGCATAAGCGGCTGATACTGCGTCAGAACACCGACTGTGTCGATGCCCGAATTGATGCAGTTGGACAGCGTAAAATCAATAATTCGGTATTTTCCGCCGAACGAAACGGCGGGCTTGGCGGTCTTCTCGGTCAGTGCGTATAGTCTGCTTCCTTGTCCGCCTGCAAGAAGCATTGCAACGCACTCTTTTTTCTGGAACATTTGCCTGTATACCTCCCATGAATGGATTTTATAGTAATTAAATAAAATAATTGCGGAAATATGATTGGCACATCGTCGATTTGATGTATCGGATATGAAATGGCATCTCTGTTGCCATTATGAAGAGTCCCCCACCATGTAGGGGCGATCAATGATCGCCCGTTTCTTTGGCGGTCGGGTGGACGACATATAGGCGTGGTAAATATTATTTCAAGCGGTAGGGGAGGGGCTTGCTCCTCCCGTTTCT
>CAZORL010000064.1:0-2633 GCA_964582375.1 uncultured Lachnospiraceae bacterium | reverse complement strand
AAACATACCCTTTACCAAATTCCAACACCATCCAAAAGGAGATTTCATATGAAAATTACATTTGAACGATCAATGCTCATAGAGGTCGTTGACAAATCAATGTGTTCGGTGTCCGACCGTAATTCAGTGCCTGTTATTCAAGGCATCAGACTTCGCACAGAGAAGAACGGCAAATGCTCGATCACGACTTACGACCTTGAAAAAGGCTTTTATACCGAGGTCGATTGCAGGATCGAAGAGCAGGGCAACTTTGTCATAAATGCGGCAAAATTTTTCCGCATAATAAAGGCACTTCCCGATCTTTATGTCACGATCGATATAAACGACAAATGTGCAGTTACGATCACATCGGGCAAGGCAAAATTCGAGCTTCATGCTATGCAGGGCGATACCTTCCCGAATACGCCTGCATTTAAGGGCGATCGCGGATTTGTCATTGAGAGCGAGGCACTCAAAAAGCTGATCGCACAGACCTCATTTGCCATTGGCTCGGGTGTCGATGCGCGTCCGTCGCTTTGCGGTGCAAACTTTACGGTCAAGGGTAACAGGCTCAAAATTGCGGCGTGCGACGGCAACAGGCTGGCAGTTCGCGAGCGGACATGCAAACTTGTAAACAAAAACAATGACGGCTCGGAGCTTGATCTTGAATTTATCATCCCGGGCAAGACGATCGCACAGCTGTCAAAGCTTATCGCAGACAATGAGACGGTGACCATCATTTTGGCGCGCAAGCATGTAATATTCAGGCTTGAGGAGATCGTGTTCTTCTCGCGTATCATCGATCAAAAATATATCGATTACGAGCGTGTCGTGCCGAAAGGCAGGGAGACGATCGTTCACATAAACAGGGAAGAGCTTGCCGCATCGCTTGAGCGTGCGACGCTTGTGACCGAGGATCGTTCATTCGGACAGCCGAAGACCTATGTCAAGGCAAGCTTTGAGGGCGATGTGTTAAATCTCAACTCGATATCGGTAAACGGATCGGTCTATGACGAGATCGAGATCAAAAAAGAGGGCAGCGACGTCACAGTCGGCGTAAATTGCCGTTTTCTCCTCGATGCCATGCGTGTGGCAGATACCGAGATCGTCGAGCTTGTCCTGAACGGACAACTTACATCGATCAAGATCCTTCCCGTATACGATGAAAAGAAAAAAAACGAGGGCGACGAGGATTTCCTCTACATGGTCAGCCCGGTCAGAATGAAGTAAGAGGTAATAGTGAAGAGGTAAGAGGTTCGGAACATTTTCGCTGACGCAAAAATGGATCTTATTTGAAATATCTCGTATCTAATTCAAAACAATGTACTGTACTGCTGCCGAATATATAAACTTTCGAAATATTACCCACGAAAAGCTTGTTTTTTCGGACGGGGTAAACATAATATACGGTGACAATGCGCAGGGGAAGACCAACGCACTTGAAGGGCTTTATCTCCATGCCGGGTGCAGGTCGCACAGAGCATCCCGAGATCGTGACATGATCGCTTTCGGGTCGGACTTTGCCAAGGTCAAGATCGGGTGTCTTCCGAATTATCCGGGTGCGCGCGAGATCGAGCTTGACATCACATTGTCGGCATCGGGCAGACGGGTCTGTCGAAAAAACGGGCTTTTTGTCAAAAGAGCGTCCGATTATATCGGTAATTTCCGCGCAGTGCTCTTTACACCCGAGCATTTGTCGATCGTCAAAGACGGTCCGTCCGAGCGACGTGCCTTTATCGACGGTGCGCTCTGTCAGCTATCGTCTGCCTATCTCTCGCATATGCAGACCTACAATCGAGTGCTTCTACAGCGAAATAAGTTGCTCTCGTCCATCGCAAACGGTGATATCTCGGCAAAGAGTGCAGATGCAAATCTTGAGGTCTGGACAGAAAAGTTGGCAGATGAGAGCGAGATCATCTCGGATATGCGAGATAAATATACCAAAAAACTCTCGGGACTCGTCGGTGATATCTTTCATGACATGACATCGGGCGGCGAGCGAGTAGAGATAAAATATTCTTCAAAAAAGACAAAAGAGGAGCTTTTGGAACAGTTTCATGCCGCAAGGGCAAGAGAAATTGCGATCGGCAGTACGCTTTACGGCATTCACAGGGACGATCTTGATATCACGCTAAATGATGTGGCTGTCAGGTCGTTTGGGTCGCAAGGACAGCAAAGATCGGTCTCGCTGGCAATGAAGCTTGCCGAGGGGGAGATATCAAAGCTCTCGACAGGCGAATATCCGGTGTTTTTGTTTGACGATATTCTTTCCGAACTTGACAGAGGTCGCAAGGAATACATCATGTCGGGCATCTCGGGCAGACAGGTCATCATAACCGCATGCACAAAAGAAGATCTCTTCGACGGTGCAAACATCATTTATTGCAAAAACGGCAGGTACGGGGGAATTTGATATCCGTACACGATATAATAAATCGACGATGTAACAATCAAATTTTGCCAAGGGCTTCCTCCGAGAGGGAGGCTTCTGTAATTGTTCGTATCGGCAACCGATTTATCATCCCACGATCGCCTGGGGGAAACGAATTTCGTTGAACAATAAATCGGCGAGCAAAACAAACAACTCTTGCCAATTCCCAATTCCTAATTCCTCATTCCTAATTCAAACAGAAAGGTAACAACAATGTCAGAAA
>CAZORL010000063.1:0-2666 GCA_964582375.1 uncultured Lachnospiraceae bacterium | reverse complement strand
ACGCGGTCCCCCTCCCTCCCGGAGGGAGGCTTCTGTAATTGATTGCATCGGCAACCGATATGTCATCCCCCAACCGTCAAAGAAGCGGGAGGAGCAAGCCCCTCCCCTACCGGGAGAAATAATTTACCACGCCGATATGTCATCCCCCCGACCGCCAAAGAAGCGGGCGATCGATGATCGCCCCTACAAGGTGGGGGACTCTTCATAATGGCAACAGATATGTCATTTCGAACACAATGTAACAAATCGGCGATATTACAACAAAATTTTGCCAAGGGACATTTATTTCATATCGGCAGGTAAATAACGAGATCCTCGCCGCACAAGTATCTCGTATCTCGTATCTCATATCTCATCTGTAGTACAAATAATATGCGATGACCGTTCGCTCTTCTCCGCCTCTTGTACCGTCAGGGCCTGTCAGGATCACGCCATCGAGGCTCATAAGCTCGGATGCGGTAAGCTCGCTGACCTTGCATCGAAAGATCACATCCATCGATGCATACACGAGCAGTTCGCCGTCACGCAGGCAGAGCGATCCCTCTTTGCCGATGACGACCTCCTCATAATTTATGCGTTCGGTCACATATTTTATATGTTTTCCGGCAATCTTGTTTGCCATCTCCTCGCGAAATGCGAGCGTGCCCTCTTTGGGCTTTCTTTTGAATAATTTCATAGAAGTTCCCTCTTTCGTTATATTATACCATATATTTCCCCGAACAAATGAAAATTTTGTGTAAAAAATTTGCAAAAAGCCCTTTTAATTTGGCGGAATTTGTGATATAATTACTCGGTTAGAAAGAAACAAATGTGAAAAAGCAAGGAGAGAATGTTTTGGTAAGAAACGATCTTAGAAACATAGCCATTATCGCCCACGTTGACCACGGCAAGACCACACTTGTCGATCAGATGTTAAAGCAGGGCGGAGTTTATCGTGAAAATCAGGCGACTACCGACCGTGTCATGGACTCGGGTGATCTCGAACGTGAGCGCGGAATTACGATACTCGCAAAAAATACAGCCATCCATTACAACGGTGTCAAGATCAACATCGTTGACACCCCTGGCCACGCCGACTTCGGTGGCGAGGTCGAGCGTATACTCAAGATGGTAAACGGCGTCATCCTGCTCGTCGATGCCGCCGAGGGTCCGATGCCGCAGACCAGATTCGTCCTGCAACGCGCGCTTGAACTGAACCACCGTGTCATCGTTGTCATCAACAAGATCGACAAGCCGGACGCACGCCTTGACGAAGTGCCCGACGAGGTTCTCGACCTTCTGATCGATCTCGACGCAAGCGACGATCAGCTCGACTCGCCGATCATCTACTGCTCGGGCAGAGACGGCACTGCAACGCTCGATCCCACCGTCCCCGGCGTAGATCTGCGACCTCTCTTTGACAAGATCCTCGAATACATGCCTGCACCCGAGGGGGACGAGTCCGCACCTCTCCAGATGCTCGTTTCATCGATCGACTACAACGATTATGTGGGCAGAATAGGCATCGGCAGAGTCGAAAACGGCTCGATCAAGGTCGGACAGGATGTTGCCGTCTGCAACTATCACACGGGCGAGCCGCCAAGACGCACGAGAATTGTCTCGCTCTTTGCATTCGACGGTCTGCGCCGTGTACAGATCGAGAGCAGTCAGCCGGGAGACATCGTCTGCTTCTCGGGTGCTGAGAACATCACGATCGGCGACACCATCTGCGCACCCGACGCGCCGAATCCCCTGCCCTTTGTCAAGATCTCCGAGCCGACGCTTGAGATGACATTCCAGGTCAACGATTCTCCGTTTGCCGGCAAGGATGGCAAATATGTCACATCCAGACAGCTCCGCAAGCGTCTTTACGACGAACTGCTCAAGGACGTTTCGCTCCGCGTATCCGACGGCGACACGACCGATTCGTTCAAGGTCTGCGGCAGAGGCGAGATGCACCTGTCGATACTTATCGAGACCATGCGCCGCGAGGGCTTTGAGCTTGCTGTATCATCGCCGAGGGTCATCTACAAAGAGATCGACGGTGTAAGATGCGAACCAATGGAGAGGGTCTACATTGACGTTGACAGCCAATATTCGGGGCCCGTCATGGAGAAACTCGGTGCGCGCAAGGGTGAGCTTGTTGACATGAGCATACACGGCAGCCGCACGAAGCTCGAATATTCGATCCCTGCACGTTGTCTGTTCGGTTATCGCTCGAAATTCATGACCGACACACGCGGTGAGGGCATACTCAATACAATGTTCGACGGTTATCAGCCGTTCAAGGGCGAGATCACCGCAAGATACACGGGTTCGCTTGTCGCATCCGAGGCAGGCGAGACTACATCCTACGGTCTTTACGGCACGCAGGATCGCGGACAGCTCTTTATCGGCGTGCAGACGCCTGTCTACGAGGGCATGATCGTCGGCGAAAATCCGAAGCTCGGCGACATCGCAGTCAATCCCTGCAAGACCAAGCAGCTCACCGCCGTCAGATCGAAGGGTGCGGACGAAAAGCTCATCCTCACGCCACCGCGCATCATGGGACTTGAAGAGGCGATCGAGTTCATCGCCGACGACGAGCTGATCGAGGTCACCCCACACAACATCAGACTCAGAAAGTCGATCCTCAACACGCAAAACAGGCTTAAAGCACAGGCAAAGCTTAAAAAATAAGGTGAACA
>CAZORL010000062.1:0-2882 GCA_964582375.1 uncultured Lachnospiraceae bacterium | reverse complement strand
CGGTCCCCCTCCCTCCCGGAGGGAGGCTTCTGTAATTGATTGCATCGGCAACAGAAATGTAATCCATCAACCGCCAAAAAACGGGAGGAGCAAGCCCCTCCCCTACCGGGAGAAATTATATTCACCTGCCGATTTATCATCCTACGATCGCCCGAGATGAAACGAATTTTATTGAACAACAAATCGGCGAGCAAAACAAACAACTCTTGCCAATTCCTAATTCCTAATTCCTCATTCCTAATTTCCACAGAAAGGTAGTATTCATGAGTAAAAAAGACAGCAAAGATCAGATCGAGAATTATGAATTTCCCGATCAGAAGATAGTTGACGTGCAGATGGCGAAGGAGGTCAAAAAATCCTTCATCAACTATGCGATGTCGGTCATTGTCAGCCGTGCGCTCCCCGATGCTCGCGACGGACTTAAGCCTGTCCATCGTCGCATACTGTACGCAATGTTTGAGGACGGTCTGACCTACGACAAGCCCTATTGCAAATCGGCAACGACCGTCGGTAACGTACTCGGACGTTATCATCCGCACGGCGACTCTGCCGTTTACGAAAGTATGGTGCGTTTGGCGCAGGGATTTTCGCTTCGTTATCCGCTGATCGACGGTCAGGGCAACTTTGGTAACATCGACGGCGACCAAGCGGCAGCTTACCGTTACACCGAGGCGAGAATGTCCCGCCTTGCAAACGAGATGCTCACCGACATCCGCAAGGGCGTTGTTGACATGATCCCGAACTTCGACAACAAGCATCTCGAACCCTCGGTGCTTCCGTCGCGTTTCCCGAACCTTCTTGTAAACGGTTCGATGGGCATCGCTGTCGGCATGGCAACAAATATACCGCCGCACAACATGAACGAGGTCATCGACGGTGCGACATATTTAATGGACAACCCCGAGGCATCGCTTGCCGATCTGATGCAGTTCATCAAGGGTCCCGATTTCCCGACTGCGGCGATCATTTGCGGCACATCGGGCATTCACGAGGCATATGCTACCGGCAAGGGCAGGATAACAGTCCGCGCGCGTTGCGAAGTCGATGAAGAAAAGCATCGCATTGTCGCAACCGAGATCCCCTATGCGGTCAACAAGGCGCAAATGGTCGAGGCAATGGCTGCCTGCGTGAAGGACAAGCGCATCGAGGGCATCACAGCCATCCGTGACGAGTCGGGCAAGGACGGACTTCGTGTTGTTGTCGAGTACCGCCACGACGCAAACGGCAATGTCATCTTAAATCAGCTTTACAAATACACTCAGCTTCAGGACACATTTGCGGTCAACATGCTTGCGATCGTTGACGGTGTGCCGAAGGTGCTCTCGCTCAAAGAGGCACTGTCGATCTACATTTCGCACCAAGAGGACGTGACCGTCCGCAGGATCAAGTTCGATCTTGATGCTGCCCTGCGCGATATGCACATATTCGAGGGATACAAGATCGCAATCGACAATATCGATCGCGTCATTGCTATCATTCGTGCATCAAGCTCGGTGTCGGATGCGAAGGTCAACCTCATGAATGCGTTCAGATCCGAGGAGCTGACCGATAAATTCGAGGAGCTTGCCGATTACGAGTCGGCAAAGAACGGCGGTCTGTCCGAGGCACAGGCACAGGCGATCGTCGAGATGCCGCTCGGCAGACTCTCGGGCATGGAGCGTGACAAGATCGAGGAAAAGCTTGCCGCCCTTGCAGAGTTGGTCAAGGGTTATCGCGCCGATCTCGCATCCGAGTCGCGTATCAAGGAGCTCATCAAGGCAGATCTTGCCGAGATCAAGAGAAAATACGGTGACGAGCGTCGAACCGAGATCACCGAGTCGGACGACGATATCATTTACGAGGATCTCATCGACAGACATACCTGCGTGATCACCATGACTCACGCCGGCTACATCAAGCGTCAGAACAACGATGTCTACGCCGCACAACGTCGCGGTGGCAAGGGTATCATTGGTATGACCACAAAAGAAGAAGATTTTGTTGAGAAAGTCATAGCCGTTGACACGCATTCACTGCTGATGATGTTCACGAACACAGGCAGGGTGTACACGACGAAGGCGTATCGCGTGCCCGAGGCAGGCAGAACGGCGAAAGGCTCAAACATAGTCAACCTGCTTGAGATGGCAGAGGGCGAGAAGATCACCGCAATGATCGCGGTAAACGGATTTTCGCCCGACGAGTATCTGCTCTTTGTCACGAAGGGCGGAACGGTCAAGCGGACGGCACTTTCGGAGTTTGAGATACAGCGAAAGGGCGGCAAGATCGCGATCTCGCTTGACGAGGGCGACGAGCTTGTATATGTTCGCCACACAACAGGTTCGGATGACATCATGATCGCAACTCATGACGCAAATGCGGTCAGATTTGCCGAGACTGACGCACGCGTGATGGGCAGAACGGCTCGCGGTGTGCGCGGTGTGCGCCTTGACGAGGGCGATTATGTAGTCGGATGCGCACTGGTCGAGGATGACAAGTCGCTGGTCAGCATTACGGAGGGCGGATTCGGCAAGCGAGTTTCGTTTGACGAATATGCTTGCAAAAATCGCGGCGGCAAGGGCGTGCGTTGTCACGGTCTGTCCGACAAAACAGGCGGTCTGTGCTCGATCGCAAGCGTTTCGGAGAGTGATGATCTGATGCTGATCACATCGGACGGAACGATGATCCGTCTGCCCGTGTCGGATATCCCCACCTACGGCAGATCAGCCGGAGGAGTTATCGTGATGAGATTGTCCGACGGCGATAAAGTAGTAAATTTCGCCGCAATAGCGGAAGAAAAAGAGGAAGAATAACCGATCGCCCGGGGGAAACAAATATCGTTGAATAATATATCGGCGATATTACAACAAAATTTTGCCAAGGGCTTCCTCCGAGAGGAAGCTGTC
>CAZORL010000061.1:0-2899 GCA_964582375.1 uncultured Lachnospiraceae bacterium | reverse complement strand
GTATGAATGATAACACCCCGTATGTCGGGGGATCGCGAATTTGATCGCGACGACCGTCATACGGGGTGGATTTTTATCACGCCGATTTATTACAAATCGAATCCTTTTCAGTCAAAGGGAAGCTTTATTCTTCTTCGTCTGTCTGCTCGGTCGTATCATCGCCGATGGAGATCACTACTCGGCGATTATTTTCGACTCCGATCGAATGTGTGGTCACGCCTTGTATCTTCTGAACCTCGCTGTGAATGATCCTGCGTTCGTACGCACTCATCGGCTCGAGGGTTACGGGCTTGCCGCTTCTTAAAACTCTGTTCGACATTCTCCATGCAAGAGATCTGAGTGTGTCCTCACGGCGAGTGCGATAGCCTTCGACATCGACCAGTATTCTTGTGTACTCGCGCTCGTCCTCGTCGTTTTCTTTCTTGTTTGCCGCAAGATTAACAAGGTACTGGAGTTGATCAAGAGTCTCACCGTGATGTCCAATAAGGACACTCGCCTCTTCGCCCTTGACTGCGATGATCTTGCCGCCGTCTTCGCGATCGCTTGCGGTGACGCTCGCACTTATCCCCATGTTGTGGATAAGTGTTTTAATAAAAGCAACACCGAGATCGATCGGTTTTTGCTCATATACGGCGCGAATCTTTGCAGGAGCTTCGCCAAATCCGAGGAAACCCTTCTTCGGCTCTGCCAAAACTTCAATTTCCAGCTTTTCTGCACTCAAACCAAAATGTTCTTCGGCATCCGTGATCGCCGCGGCGACCGTTCTGCCTGTAGCAATAAATTCTTCCTTCATGTACGTCATTTTCCTTTCAATATTGTGTCCTTTGATTACTTTGTCTTTTTATCTGACCTTGGCGGTTGATCTTCCTTGAGCTTCGGAGCGTCGCTCTTTTTGCCTTCCGATTCGCTCTCACGGCTGTCGAGCGGAAGGACGGGAAGCTCGTCCGCATCGTCATCATCGATATGATGGAGCGACTTATACTGCTTGCCGGGGACAACACGCGGATCGTCGGCGATCGACTGTTTTGTCGCCTTGCCGCGATAGACCCTCTCCGCCTCTTTGTAATCTTCCTCGTTGAAGACCGGGGCAGGGTACATCGCACGCAGGATAAGCTGCTGAACTATGCCGAGCAGGTTATTGAACATCCAATAAATTCCGAGCAGGGCAGGGAAGATGAATGCAAAATAGGTGGACATTGCGGGCATCGTGATGTCCATTATCCAGTTCGAACAGCCCGCATTTGCCGCATTTTGGTCGGTCATCGGCTGATACGAGAGCTTTCTTGTGAGCTTTGTCGAGAAGAAAAGCAGTGCGAATGTCAGCACGGGGATGAGCAGATACCAGTTAAGTGCGAATGTCGGTGTTACGGAAAGGTCAAAATTCAGTCCGAACAGCGAGAAATCGGGGAGCTTATCGGCAGAAAGCTTTGTAAATGCCGAAACATCGACCTCGCCCGCGATCTCGGCGACCTTACCTTGAAGTGCGGCGAGATTATCGCGAACCTGTCCGAAGAGCTGAAGGCTGTCGATTTTGCTTGCGACAGCATTTTCTCCAAAATATCCCAAATTGACCGCCGCCTCGGAGATCTTGGTCACGACCTCTTTCGGTATGCCGCAGATATACTGCAGGGGGTTTCTTATGATACTGTAGATCGCCATGATGATAGGGAACTGCAAAAGCAGGGGCAAGCAGCCACCGAACGGGCTGTAGCCCTCCGATTGGTAAAGCTCCATGACCTCTTGCTGAACCTTTTGCTGTGTGACCTTATCGTCACGTCCTTTATATTTGTTCCTGATCGCCATCTCCTTCGGGCGAAGGGAGGCTTGTTTTTGCTGTGATTTCTGTTGTTTGATCGAAAAAGGGAAGAGAATGATCTTAAACATCAGAGCAAACAGCAATATCGCGAGCAGATAGTTGCCCGTGATAGAGTTGAAAAAGCTCAGCACTTTGCCGAGCAGACCGAGTATCCAGTCAATCATTGATTATTTCCTTTCGGTTTTCTTTTTTGCGCGCTCCTTTTCGCGTCTTTCAATTCGCGCGCGGCGGCGTCGATTTATCGGCACCGGGTCGTATCCGCAACCCCCAAACGGATTACAGCGAAGAACTCGCCAGATCGCAAGTGCTGACCCGACGATCGCACCCCATTCGGAGAGCGCATCGAGTGCGTACTGCGAGCAGGTCGGGGTAAATCGGCAGGATGGGCTTCCTTTATTTGGGGAAATGAACCTTCGATAAAACTTTATCGGCAATGAAAGCAATTTTGATATGGGAGACATTTTGAGCGTTTCGCCACGATTATCGCTATTTTCGTGGTCAATCATAAAATTCTCCGCCATCATCCTCGCGATTTGGATCTTTGAGTCTGATCATCCCGAGCCTTCCGAAGGCGTATTCAAGTTGAAGGAAGATCGCATGCGAATCGGACGCAGGCGAGCCGACTCTTGCCGAAAACACGATGAGAAAGCCGGTTTTGATATCGTATTTTTTGAGAAGCTCGCAATATCCTGCGCGTATAATACGTCGAACTCTCGATCGTTCGACCGCATTTCCGATACTTTTTGGGGTCGATATGCCGATCCTGTTGATCTTCCGTCTTTGCGGATTTTGTCGTCTGAGCAAATACGCGTGTTTATCCGGCAGTACGAAGACAGTGAGATCTGCACTTGTCGTCCGTCTTCCTTTTTTATACGCTTTTACAAATAGATGATTTTCGCGAATTGCATGAAATTTCATTTCTGCACCTCTTTCGCCCCACTCTGCCGCAATATAGAGTTTGGGACACCGTTATCGATTATTATTTTCGGTCATTTCATCCGATAAATATGCGAATTTGCCACGATCTTGCTTTTTACCGAAAATCCGCCCGATGGGCACTCTTGCACTTCGGGCGGATATTTT
>CAZORL010000060.1:0-2961 GCA_964582375.1 uncultured Lachnospiraceae bacterium | reverse complement strand
AGCTCCCTCTCGGAGGGAGCCCTTGGCAAAATTTTGTTGTAATATCGCCGATTTGTTGTTCAACAAAATTCGTTCCCCCGGGCGATCGTGGGATGATAAATCGGCGTGGTAAATATTATTTCTCCCGGTAGGGGAGGGGCTTGCTCCTCCCGTTTCCTTGGCGGTCGGGGAATAATATCTCGGCTGCCGATATTATCTTCTCTCGCGCGAATATAGATAAGATAAGATATATATAATTCAGTAGTAGCAGTAGGGTCTGTGGAAACTGTGGACAACTTCAAAAATGTGCCGACATCGTCCTAAAATCGGTGTCTTATCGGCATTTTGACGCAGGAAAATCGCCTGTGATTTTTAGAAGCGTTATGGAAAACCCTTTGGATCTTTCTGTGGACGCCTGTGGAATATCGACTGTCCGAAACCGACCGATGCGGTTACCCACAACACTTTCCACATGTTAAACTAACAGGCTTTACCACTGATCGGTTGTGGAAATACTCTGCCTTGCTCTGCCGACCATTTGCGTCGATGCGGTCTGTACAAGGCAAACAAAATCATCGCAAAGCAAAAAACATTTCGGAATGTCACGTGACCTCGCCTGCACCTCGCCCTGCTTTTCACTCTTTCGCAGAAATCTCCGAGTGTCTTGCGATCTTGTGCTGTTGTCAAGATCGAATATGCCGATCACCGATCTGTCATCGACCGAAAATCCCTGCGAGACTGTTATGTACACTATTCGGTCAGCTCCTTTATCAGCTCGTTTATCTCAAGCTCGAACAACGGTGCTTTCTTCATCTCCTCATCGACCGAGTTGATCGCAGACAAGATGGTAGTGTGATCTCGGTCAAATTTCTTGCCGATCATCGGTTGCGAGAGTCCCGTGACCTTTCTGATCGAATAGATCGCAATATTTCTCGCCTTGGCAATGTCCTTGGTTCGTTTCCTGCCGAGAATGTCATCGACCGCAACACCGTATTTTTTCGCAACGTATGCGATTATGCTGTCAGCCGTGACCGACGGCGATGCCTCCGCTTTGATGAAGGGTGCGGTGCATTCTTTTGCAAGTTCGAGCGTGATCGGCTCTTTCGAGAGAAAACAGCGTGCCGAGATCTTCTTGACCGCACCCTCGATCTGACGAATGTCCGATTTGAAATTTTCAGCCATGTACGCCGTGACATCCTTTGGGAGGGTTATGCCGAGCATCTTTGCCTTGTTTTGCATGATCGCGATCCTCAGCTCGTAATCGGGCGGCTGAATGTCAGCGATCAGTCCCCACTCAAAGCGTGTGCGAAGCCTGTCCTCAAGCAGCTTAATGTCACGAGGCGGACGGTCGGATGTCATGATGATCTGCTTATTATCCTCATAAAGGGCATTAAATGTGTGGAAAAATTCTTCCTGTGTTCCCTCTTTGCCTGCGATAAATTGAATGTCATCGATCAACAGGACGTCCGCTTTGCGATATTTGCGGCGAAATGATGCCTGTGTGCCGTGCTGGATCGACTCGATCATCTGCACGGTGAAATCATCGCCCTTGACATATAATATATTTGAGTCGGGATTTTTTCTGTAGATCTCGTTCATGATCGCATTGAGAAGATGCGTCTTCCCGAGTCCCGGCTTTGAGTAGATGAACAAAGGATTGTAATCGATCGCCGGTGCTGCCGCAACTGCTGTTGCTGCCGCATAAACGAATTTGTTCGATGAGCCGACAATGAAATTGTCAAACGTGTATTCGTTGCCCGGACGGAAGCGAAGCGACTCGATCGATTCATTGACCTTGTAATCGTTGTCACGAACCTTCGGTTTCCCGATCGGGTCGGGTACGGGTTCGTCTTTCGGTTGAAGTCTGACGCTTATCGGATATCCGATCATCTCCTCAAAGATATCGGCAAGAGTGCCCATGAATCGCTTTTCGATTATTCCCTTCTTAAAAGCGTTGAAAACTCTGATCACAACCTCGTTGTCGTCAAGTGAAATGATCTCCGCATCCTCAAACCATAGGTTGATCGCCGATGCGGAATATTTTTCGGCAAGTTTGTCCGATACCTCGTCCCAAAGAGTTTTAAGCTCCTGCATTTTTCTGCACTCTCTCCTGTTTTTCTTTATAACTTCCTACATTATATTATAGCACATTTTCAGCAAAAAAACAAGGGATTTGAAAAGATTTTTTTAAACAATAAATGAACATAAAGAAAAATCAGACAGATTTCGCTCTTATTTTGCGGTCGGGGGATGATATATCGGCGTGGAAAATATTATTTCTCCCGCTTCTTTGACGGTTGGGGGATGACATATCGGCGATATCACAAATAAGTCACGCCGTAGCCTCCCTCCGGGAGGGAGGGGGACCGCGTAGCGGTGGAAGGAGCCGGCGAAACGCAACAGATTTTATCTCGTTTTATATAGAAAAACCGTACAAACAGCGACAGAAATGTTGCGTTTCAGACTTATTTCTGCACGCAGGCTCCTTCAGTCGCCTTCGGCGACAGCTCCCTCTCGGAGGGAGCCATTGGCAAAATTTTATCGTCGCATCGCCGATTTGTTGTATTGTTCACGGATGACATATCGCTCACCGATACAAACAACCCCCACCTCGTACATGAAACTTTCGTATATCATGTTAACTTTCTGTAAATTTTGCCACACCCTCTTGACTTTTTTCTACCTTTCATGTATAATAATCGAGCCGCAATTTGATCGAGAGCGGCGGTATGCGGCAGATCTCCGCAGCCGTCACTCAAATTAACGGCATGTCGTACTGTCTGTACAGCAGCACGACACCCGAAATTGAACGAAAACAACCAAGACGAAAGGACGGTGTCGAAATGAAAAGAACATATCAGCCTAAGAAGGCAACCAGAAATAAGGTTCACGGCTTCCGCAAGAGAATGTCCACCGCAAACGGACGCAAGGTACTCAAGAGAAGACGTCAGAAGGGCAGAGCTCAGCTCACCTACTGATTTT
>CAZORL010000059.1:0-3202 GCA_964582375.1 uncultured Lachnospiraceae bacterium | reverse complement strand
ATCATGTTGGTCGCGAATATGCCGTACCCTTTTGTGGGGTCATTGACGAAAACATGTGTGATCGCGCCGACGAGGGCACCGTCTTTTATGATCGGACTGCCCGACATTCCCTGAACGATACCGCCTGTTTTATCGAGCAGAGTCTTATCGGTCACCTCGATGACAAAGTTCTTTGTATCCCCATCCCTGTCAACGATGCGTGCGATCTTGACCGCATAGCGTTCGATCTTGTTTCCGCTGACGGTACAGAGGATATACGCCTCGCCGGTCGTCACCTTGTCGGGGGCAGCAAGAGGTATGGGACTATGCACACTCTTTGGCATTTCTGACAGCATTCCGAACACACCGCTATCGGTATTGGACAAAAGTCCGCCGCACCTTGCTCCCTCGAAATAGCCGCGCAGTTCACCCGGCGAGCCCTCCTTGCCCTTTCGTACCGATCCTATTGAGGCAAGATAGACAGCCGCTTTCGACATCGGAAAGAGGTGTCCCGTATCGGGGTCGCAAATACCGTGTCCGAGTCCTGCGAAAAGGTGAGTATCGGGCACTATGAAGGTCACCGTCCCTATTCCCGCAGTCCTGTCCCTGACCCAGACTCCCGACCTGTAATGTCCGTCGTCCGATCTTATCGGTGTCAGCCCGACATTTATTCTCTTTTTGCTCCGTAAAATACCGATATTAAGCCTTTTGCCGCCCGATCTGTCGATCTCTCTTGTAAAATCATCGACCGAGCCGATCCTTGCATCTCCGACTCGTTCAATGATATCCCCGACAGCAATTCCGGCGTCCGAGGCGGGAGATGATTCGGAAAGTCTTATCACAAGCACTCCGCCCGCGCTGAGTCTCACACCAAACGGCATTCCGCCCGGGATGACGCATTCGATACTGCCATCCTTCGAGCCTGTCTGTGCGATAACCTTTATGTCAAGCATCCCGAGACTTTGAAGAGTAAAGAGCACTGACAAGGCGATGCAGAACATCCGACGAAGTGAGGCATTTTTTTCATAATTTTTATTATTGTTATTCCCGTATTTTTTCATCCGATTGTCAGCCTACGCCGCGGGCGCGAAGGCATCCTTTCCGTTCAAACGGTAATTACCGCCCGAACTCTTTTTACGAAAATGAGACAACATGTCATCCTCGCATCTTTTGCCCGCATTAGATATTGTGGCAAATTATCGAGTTGTTATGCCATGTAAAAATTTCATTATTGCCAAATATTTGTTTTAAGCCTTTCACGCTCCCCCGACAGCACGTCTGCGAGGGATTATGAGTGCCTCGCCGACCTCTCTGTCGTGATTTGCTCTCTCAAGCTGATCGGATGCGATCGAGTATCTCTTTGCCACCTGCCAAAGCGTCTCACCCGGGGCGGGATAATATACGGTAAGCGGCCGTCCCTGCACTATCCTGTCGGTCTCGCATGCCTGAAGCTTACGCACGACATCGATCGATCGATTTTCCCAACAAATAAGGGCAAGCTCGGTACTGTACGAAACAGACAGATCGCCGTCCGAGACATCCGCATTATCAAATTCAAAATGCGAGATACACAGTTCTTCTCCGCGTTTGGGAAGGCACACTTCAAATCCGTCGGGTATGCCGATCGAGGACACTGTACCATCGGCACTCTTAAAGATGACCGTAACGGTTGACGAAACATAGCAGTACCTGCCGTCGTCTTTATCGCCAAAGGATGTGACGACCGAGCTACCCTTTACGGAGAGTATCTCGACACCGCCGTTCACATCAATGGGAGAGGATATCTTACGGCGCATCGACACCTTCTCGAGAGTGGCAGGGGAAGAATATTTCGCTGTCTGTCTTTCGCACTCGGTTCGAAAATCGGTCGAGTAGATATCCGTAACATATTCCGCCTCGGCGGTGGTTGCGGCATAGACGGTAATCTCGCATTTAAGATCGACCGAGATCGCTCTGTACTGTCCCGTCATATCCTCTATCGGTCGGCACTCGTGCGATGAGACAGAGCAGACGCCGAGAGCCACCGTCTCTGATGTTACCTTATCCGAGTCGAGTGTTGCCGATATCGGTATTTTCTTTTGCATACAGCAGACCTGCCGATCATCGGAAAGGTAAATAAGCTCTGCCGCAAGCTCGGTTGAGCAATCTATCGTTCGATCTCCGCACAAAAGATCGACCTTCTCGGGGGACAGTGAAAACGAAAGGATCTCACCGATGGATGGCATATTTTTATCAAGCTCAAGCTCACGGGTAACATGTATATCCCGATCGCAAAGCTCCGCAAGCGATGTATACAAGCAGGGCGTGCACTGCTTTTCGACAGATGCAAGCGTCCCGCTGTCAAAGAAGGGCGGCATTTGCGGCAAGGTATCGAGAGTGTTCCAGATCTTGAAATCGAAACCAATGCTTGCCCTTATTCCGATCTTGCGCGGATTGACGGCTTTGACGCTGACCGATTCGACCTGTGATGTTGAGATCAGCGACATATCCTCCGCTGACTGATCGAGCGGACAGCTTCCGACAATATCAAGCGATGTATCGAAGGTCTTTACAAGATCCGACTCATCGATGAAAAGCACGGTTACCAAAAGGCGACACTCAAATCCGACGCCTGATCTGTCAGTGTTCGCTATCGAACGGCTGACGGTTCCCGTGGCTCTGAGCAGCTTTTTAATATCTCCGTAATGATCGGGCAGGATGACATCCCTTGCGCCAACGCAGGTGCAGTGACCTTTTTCACTGCCTCTTACAAGTATCTCGCTTGTGTTTTTTACATTTTTCAAATCATATCGCTCCTTATCGCATTGTTTTTGCAAATATTATGACAATATAACAGATATGCGACGAGCCGATATTTTATGCATGCCCGACAGACAATCCGTCAGCGATCTTTTCGAGTGCGGATTTTTCTATTCTGCTGACATAAGAGCGTGAAATACCGAGTTTTTCGGCTATTTCACGCTGTGTCAGCGGCGGCACTCCCGACAGACCGTACCTTGCCGAAATGATCTGCCGCTCTCTTTGATCAAGTCGCTCTGCGATCAGCCGTCTTGCCCGCTCGCCGCTTATTTTGATAAAAAGATCGTCGGCGATCGTATCATCTGTTGCAAGCACATCGCTCCATGTCAGCGGATTTCCGTCCTTATCGATATCGATCGTCTCGGACAGGGAGACCTCGCTCCTTGTTTTCTTCTGCGCGCGAAAGTGCATAAGGATCTCATTT
>CAZORL010000058.1:0-3340 GCA_964582375.1 uncultured Lachnospiraceae bacterium | reverse complement strand
ACAGCTCCCTCTCGGAGGGAGCCATTGGCAAAATTTTGTTGTAATATCGCCGATTCGTTGTTCAACAAAATTCGTTTCATCCCGGGCGATCGATGATCGCCCGTTTCTTTGGCGGTTGATGCAAAATAAATCGGCGAGATCGTAAGCGGTCTCGCCGATTTCTTGTTTCTAATTTTCTCTGATAATGCACATCGGTACGCGACGGTTGCCTACACGCATGGGGGCATCGTGCAGGATCTCCTCGAGTTCATCGGTGTCAAGCGAGCCCTCGGACATGGCAACGACCTTCGCCTCACGCCGCAGATCGGCAATGACCGTGCGAACGCCAAGCTCCTCGGCAATGTTCTCGACCACGAGCATCAGATCGTCCGGGCAGAGCGTCAGCACACTGCGATCGTCCACTACGCACAGATCCATCAGCCTGCCGTCTTCGCCGATAAGTCTGGAAAAATATCCCTTTTTGAAGAATTTTTCCATGAGCGCACCGACAAGAAATCTCGGCAGACCAAGCTCGGCAATGCCGGCCTGTGTTGCTCGTGCATCGGTGAAAACGCTCGACATCTGCCCTTTTTTCACCATTTCGGATATCTTTTCGGCAATAAATGACGGTTTAACGCTTGGGAGCAAATAATAATTTTTTTGGTAAACAGCCACCGCCTGTGCCGAAAAAACGAGTATATCATCGGCACGAACCCTGTCGCCCCCGTATTTTAGTGCAAATTTTTCGGGACTGTCCTTGCCGAGCGTGGCAGGCGAGCTGATCGCGACACGCACGAACCTGCGTCCGCCGACCACCGTTTCGGTGAGGGTATCAGCCGATTTCGGATATTCATTCATAAAGATCCCTGCCTCTCACTCGTATCCGCCGACGCCCGAGTTTTGATCCTCTTTTTTGACCGCCTCGATATTCCTGTTGTGCTCGGCAAGTGTCTTCGCATAGAGCATCACGCCGTTCGATTTCGAAACGAAATAGTAGTAGGGGCAATTTTCCTCGGGATAGAGCACGGCACGAAGTGCGTTGATCGACGGATTGCAGACCGCGCCCGGGGTCAGACCCTTGTACAAATATGTGTTGTATGGCGTATCGACCTTGAGATCGTCCGAAGAGACCTTGTCGTGACGTGCACCCTCGACGTGTCTGAAATAGTACTGCACGGTAGCGTCCGAGTCGAGTCTGCCCTCAAATGTCTTGGATTTCAGTCGGTTGTCAAACACTGCGGCAACAAGTGTGAAGTCGGTCACACGCTTTGCCTCAGCTTGCACCATCGATGCAAGTGTGACGACCTGGTCGGGCGTCATCGATCGCTCGTCGCATGCCGTTTTGTAGATCGACCCAAAATAGCGGTCGAAATTCGAGAGCAGTTTGTCTATCGCCGCAACCTCCGAGCTGTCGGTGAAGAACCTGTATGTGTCGGGATAGAGGTATCCGTCCAGCCTATAGTAGCGATCGGGCGAGAGCTGATCGGGCGTCAGATATTCCATGAACCAATAGCTGTATTTATATTCGTTGAGTGCCTCCTCAAACCCCTCGCGCGTGCCGATGCCGTTTGCAAGGAACAGATCGATCACGTCATCGGTCGTCATCGTCTCGGTGAAGGTGATCGTCACCTCTTCACGCGGCGGTAACGGGTTCAGTGTAGTCATGATCGAATCGTAATTTGCCGATGCGGATATGTTATATGTTCCGCACTTTACTGCAAAATTGTCCTTTTTCTTGAGCTGTGCATAGAGCTTGAAGATGAACGGATGGCGGATGACGCCCTCCTTCTTCAAAATCTCGCCGACCTCTCTCGGGGAGAGTCCGGGGTCATCGATAGTCACGGTATAGACGACAGTGCCGCCCTGATCGTCCTTTTCGTAAACGAAGGAGAAGAGATCGTTTGCGACCGAGAGGAGAAAAACGCCGCAAACAACACCGAGTATCAGGCATACGGACAGGATGGCGATCGAAACAGCGAGCGAGCGGATCGGACCGCCGGCGTCGTGAATGACCTTTTTCTTCTTTTTGACCTTGATCTCGGGGACGTCAAGCTCGCCACGCTCGTTGACAAGGTCGTCAAATCGTGCCGCGGGCGAATCGGTGTCGCTCGGCATGTCGGTGTTGACAAAATCGGCGTTCGGCGAAAAGCCGATCAGATCGGGTTCGCCGTCGGTCGAAGGGTCGAAAATGCCGCTCTTTTGAGGAAGATCGTTTTCGCTTTTTTCGTTATTATCGAGATTTTCGAGATTATCCAGATTATCCATGCTAAATATCCTTTTTAGTTGAAGATAATGGTCATTTTATTGACAAAATGACGAACATCAAGAGGCATATGATAAGTGTCGGCGAGAAGAATGCGACAAGTGCGCTGTCATTTTTGCCGGGTGCTCTGTCGCGCCGTCCGCCGCCATAGAGAGGGTCGTAGGCAAATTCAAAGTAGACCGACTCGCCCTCACGGAAGACGATGATAAGGCAGGCAAGAAATAGCGTGCCGACGATGAATACCGAAAAGAGTGCGCCCCTCGGTTGCAGAACGACCGCATTGACATATGGAAGAAGGAAGACGCTGACCAAATTATTCGCAAGATGCAGGAGCATTGGGGCGAAAAGGCTCTTGGTCATATAGAGTGCGGCGGAAAGGATGATGCCGCAGAAGATGCGTGTCGGGAATTCGGTAAGTGAAAAGTGGGACATTGCGAAGAGGATCGACGTGATCGAGATGGCGGCGAGCGGTCCGTAGGTCGAATACTCGGAGAGCAGGACGCCACGGAAGACAAATTCCTCGCAGACAGCCGGGACAACGCAGAACGCCGCGATCACATAGACAGGGTTCATCGAATAAATGCTGATTGGGATGCCGCCGTCGGACGGGATATCGATCAGCGAACTCCAAAGCAGACTGACGGTCAGCGAGCCGAAGATCATCACGCCGAGCAGACCGACGATCAGCACGATCTTGGTCGGCGGAAACAGGCGAAGATTCAGCTTTTTCGAGAAGGAAAGCGAGGTCAGACGGCTGTAAAAGAGGGTCGGCATGACGAAAACGAGAATTTGGATAACGATAGCCGACGCAAACGCCGAATCAGCGTCCTTTCCCCAAAGAAAGGTCAGCGCAGACGATGCCGCGAGCAGGCTGTATATGACGATAACAAGCAGCGGCACCTTGGTCGCAGGTTTCAGCTTCTTCACGGCAGGCTCCTTTCGGGGGGTTGGTTTAGTTTGGTTGTTTTGGGGTCAGGGCGTGTTTCGCTCGCCGATTTGTTGTTCAACAAAAATCGTTTTCCCCGAGCGGTCGGGTGGATAATATATCGGCGTGGTAAATATTATTTCTCCCGGTAGGGGAGGGGCTTGCTCCTCCCG
>CAZORL010000057.1:1760-3407 GCA_964582375.1 uncultured Lachnospiraceae bacterium | reverse complement strand
GGAGGAGCAAGCCCCTCCCCTACCGCTTGAAATAATATTTACCACGCCGATATATCCCCCCCCAACCGCCAAAAAACGGGCGATCATCGATCGCCCGGGGAAAATATATTTCATTGAACAACAAATCGACGCCAAAGTCGCAAAATCTCGTTAATTCCTGATTTTCCTAACCGCAACCCCTATCACAAGTCCAACGATTGCGGGGCAGATCCATCCGAGACCCAACTCTGACATGGGCAGATACGCGCCGACCTTGTTGATCACAGTAACGACTGCGTTCGTCTGCAAAAACTCGGGCAGGCTCTTGACCAGATCAAAGAGTGCCGCCACCAATGTGAACCCTGTCACGAGTCTGCATGTCAACTTGTCCTTGCCGAGGATCGGGGCGGCAAGCGAGAGCAGGATAAGCGTCATCGCAAGCGGATAGAGGAACATCAGGACAGGCAGCGACCATGCGATGATCGTGGAAAGCCCGAATGTCGAAATAACAAATGAAAGCACGCAAAATCCGATCGTCCAGACGGTGTATGACGGGCCGTTCGGCAGAATCACACGGAAGATCTCGCCACAGCTCGTGATAAGCCCGACGGCAGTCTTGAGGCAGGCGAGCGTCACCGTGACGGCAAGCACCCATCCGCCGATCTCGCCGAAATATGTGCGAGCGATAAGCCCGAGTGCTTCGCCGCCGTCAGCCGAGACCGCACCGCTCTGCGCACCTGCGATCGAGAGCGCGGCATAGATGACCGCCATGATCGAGCATCCGATAACGCCCGAGATGACGGTGTTACCTGCGATGGCGGTCGGCTCTTCGACGCCAAGCCCCTTGATCGCATTGACAACAACAATGCCGAAAGCAAGCCCTGCCAGTGCGTCCATCGTGTTGTAACCCTCGAGAAAACCCTTGAAAAACGCACCCTTTTCGTATGCTGCACTCGGCGTGACCGATGTGTAGGCAACGGTCGGGCTGATCAGCGCGCGGACGATCAGGATCGCAAGACAAATAAGAAACAGCGGCGTCAAAATCTTGCCGACCCAAACGAGGATCTTGCTCGGTTTCAGCGAGAAAAAGAGCACCGCACCGAAAAAGCAAGCACAAAAAATGATGGTTGCCCATTTTTGGGTAGCCTCATTATTGATAAGCGGCGTCAAACCCACCGAAAATGAGGTCGATGCGCATCTGGGTATCGCAAAGAACGGACCGATCGTCAGATAAAGCGCGATCGTGAAAAACAGCGAATATCCGTGCCCCACGATCTGCCCCATCTCAAGCAGACCGTCACTTTTGCTCATTCCGAGTGCCGCAACGCCGAGTAGCGGTATGCCGACACCCGTGACCAAGAACCCAAGCAGTGCGCCCCACACGTTTGCGCCTGCCTCCTGACCCATAGACACCGGGAAGATCAAATTTCCCGCACCGAAAAACAGCCCGAACAGCATACTGCCGACAGATATAGTCTCGCCGACGCTCAGCCTTCTCTTCATAACGTAAAGCACTCCTTTGCTCAGATTTTTATTTTTGGTGTAGCCAAAATTTGCATAGCCGAAAAAAATAATGTGTTTGTCAATTATACCATAAATTTTACAAAAAATCAATAGCAAAATCGAAATTCGGCAAAATTATTTTCCGAGTTGTGCAGATGGGATACA
>CAZORL010000057.1:0-1660 GCA_964582375.1 uncultured Lachnospiraceae bacterium | reverse complement strand
GATACAACAAATCGGCAGGTGAACATCCGAACTCACCTGCACAAATATCTTGTATCTTGTATCTCGTATCTTGTATCTTTTGTAAATTCTCCCCAAAAACCCTTGACATTTTGCCCGATTATGATATAATAATATGGACTATGTCCGACAGGCTTCATTTTATATATAAGGAGAGATTTCAATGAAATACGATGTTATAATCATCGGCGCAGGACCGGGCGGCATTTTTTCGGCATACGAGCTGACAAAGCTTGCACCCTCGCTGAAGGTCGCCATCTTCGAGATGGGCAATCCGCTTGAGAAGCGTAAATGTCCGATCGACGGCAAAAAGGTCAAATCCTGCATCGGATGCAAGAGCTGTGCAATAATGAGCGGTTTCGGGGGCGCAGGCGCATTCTCGGACGGCAAATACAACATAACAAATCAGTTCGGCGGCACACTGTACGAGCACATCGGCAAGAACGAGGCGCTCGCACTCATGAAATATGTCGATGATATCAATCTCGCCTTCGGCGGCGAGGGCACAAAGCTCTATTCGACGGCAAACACATCGATAAAACGCCGTTGCCTCGAAAACGGTCTGCACCTGCTCGACGCACAGGTTCGCCATCTCGGCACCGATATCAACTACGTCGTCCTCGAGAATCTCTACAAAAAGCTCTGCGAAAGCGTCGATTTCTATTTCAACAGCCCCGTATCGGCTGTTCGCCACACGGACGACGGCTACGAGATCGACTCGATGGATCAGACATATTACTGCGACAAGTGCGTGATCTCGGTCGGACGCAGCGGCAGTAAATGGATGGAAAAAGTCTCGCATGAGCTGGACATCCCCACACAATCGAACCGTGTCGATATCGGCGTGCGTGTCGAACTGCCTGCAGAGGTCTTTGCGCACCTGACCGATGAGCTTTATGAGAGCAAGATCGTCTACAGAACCGAAAAATTCGAGGATCTTGTCCGCACATTCTGCATGAATCCGCGCGGCGTCGTTGTCAACGAGAACACAAACGGCATCGTGACGGTCAACGGACACAGCTATGAAAATCCCGCACTTCATACCGACAACACAAATTTTGCGCTCCTGGTCAGCAAGCATTTCTCCGAGCCATTCCGTGACAGCAACGGCTACGGCGAGAGCATCGCGCGCCTGTCGAATATGCTCGGCGGCGGCGTCATGGTACAGCGTTTCGGCGACCTCGTCCGCGGACGCAGATCGACACCCAAGAGAATTGAAGAAAATTTCGTCACACCGACCCTGTCCGCAACCCCGGGCGACCTCAGTCTGGTCATCCCGAAACGAATACTCGACGGAATCATCGAGATGATCTACGCCCTCGACAAGATCGCCCCCGGCACAGCCAACGATGACACCCTTCTCTACGGCGTCGAGGTCAAGTTCTACAATATGGAGGTCGTTCTTGACGAGAATCTCGAAACCAAATATAAGGGACTCTACGTGATCGGCGACTGCTCGGGCGTCACCCATTCGCTCTCTCACGCCTCCGCCTCGGGCGTCTATGTTGCAAGGAAGATGGCGGAAGGATAAGTGGGACGGCAACCGATATGTCATTCACTTGCGATACAACATATCGGCGATGTGACAATCAAATTTTGCCAATGGCTTCCTCCGAGAGGAAGCTGTCGCCGTAGGCGACTG
>CAZORL010000056.1:0-3622 GCA_964582375.1 uncultured Lachnospiraceae bacterium | reverse complement strand
CACCGCCCGTGTATTCCTTTGACAGATTGTTTACCTCAAGCACCGATCTCACCCCCGAGATGCGTTTTGATTTTCATTTAATAATTATAGCAGATTGTGAGTTCCTTTGCAATGTACATTTTGTAAATTATCGTTTGCCGAAACTCTTTTGTCAATATCCTGCATGTGTTAATATAATGGTAACAGCGATAACTCACTCGCTTGATGGGTGAGTGGCAAAAAGGACACATTCACATGAATAAAAATGATCTTGACATTCTGACTCTCGCCGATATCGATCCCGAGGAAGAAGTCAGAATACTGAAAATAAATCTGCCCGACGAAATGAGGCGAAGGATGCTTGACCTCGGGATCTCGCCCGGTACACATGTTACCTGCAGCGCATGCGCTCCGTGCGGAAGACCAAAGGCATATACCGTCTGCTCATGTGTGTTTGCAATCAGATACGATGATGCTCAAAAAATAGAAGTGGAGTATGTAAGTGAAAACAAAAGTCAAAAACAAGTGTAAAAACAGCAAAACGGATAGATCGGATGTTAAGAAAAGAATTAAAACGGCTCTTGCAGGAAACCCGAATGTCGGAAAGAGCAGTCTTTTTAACAGATTGACGGGTCTTTGCAGACATACCGGAAATTGGTCGGGCAAGACCGTCGATCTCTCCTTGGGATCTTTTTCGATATCCGACTCCGAAATATGCGATATCGTCGATCTACCCGGCACATATTCTCTCTATGCTCGCTCCGAAGAGGAACGTGTCTCACGCGATTTTATCTGCTTTTCGGATGCGGAAAAGATCGTTGTTGTCGCTGATGCATCGTATCTTGAAAGAAATTTGATACTCGCTCTCGATATCTGTGAGGCGAAAGAAAATGTCGTTTTAGTGCTCAATTTGATGGATGAGGCAGAAAAGAGCGGTCTTTGCATCGATCTTGAGCGCCTGTCACAAATGTTGTCAGTACCCGTCATCCCTGCAAGTGCCAAAACAGGGATGGGACTTGATGAAATAAAAAGGACGATCACCAATGACTCGATCGCTTCTGTAAGCACGCCCATACCTCGATCGGTCGCCCAAGCCGCAATAAATATCGTTTGCCAAACAATCGAAAGTATCGGGAAGACAAATAAGCTCTCCGCACATTGGCTTGCCGTCAAATTTCTGGAGAACGACGCCGACTTTGTATCGCAGATCGCCTTTCATCTCGCCTATACGCCCGATGAGCTTTTCATGATCGATGATGCGATAGACCGCGCAAACGAGATACTTGAAAAAAGCGGATTTGCCCCCGACGCTTTTCCCGATTACGCGGCAGAATGCGTCATAAAACGCGCACGAGAGATAGCGGGTGCCTGCGTTCAAAGAAAAACCAAAGAAAAGCAAACCCTGACCCCAAAACTCGACCGATATGTACTCGGCAAATATACAGCCTACCCGATCATGCTGGCACTCTTTGCTTTGATGCTTTGGCTCAGTGCGGTCGGCGCAAATTATCCGTCAGATCTGCTCTTTAGGGCTTTTTCGTTCGTCGGCGATCGTCTCTCATATCTGATGCGCGATCTTCCCGAATCGATCCGCGCACCTCTGCTCGACGGCGTTTACCTTGTGCTGACTTGGGTCGTATCCGTGATGCTTCCTCCTATGGCGATATTCTTTCCGCTTTTCACGCTCGCAGAGGATTTCGGATTGCTTCCGAGGATAGCGTTTTGCCTTGATGAACCGTTCAGACGCTCGGGTAGCTGTGGAAAACAACCGCTTGCCATGTGTATGGGGCTCGGATGTAACTGTACGGGGATAATTGGATCTCGAATCATCGATTCCGATCGCGAAAGATTGTTGTCAGTGCTTACAAACAGCTTTGTCCCCTGTAACGGCAGACTTCCACTGCTGATCACTCTTTCGTCACTGCTCTTTATCGGCTTGTCGGTTCATCTTCGAGGGGTGCTTTCGGCAACGATCCTTATGCTTTTTATCCTGCTTTCCGTATTTGTGACCATGATCGTCTGTCGATTGCTGTCAGGGGCTTTTCTAAAAGGCGGCAGATCGTCGATCACACTCGAACTTCCTCCTTATCGCATTCCGAATGTCGGACAGGTGCTTGTCAGATCGGTACTTGACCGAACGCTTCGCGTGCTCGGCAGATCGGTTCTCGTTGCCGCTCCCGCAGGACTTGTTATATGGCTGTTGTCGAATTTGACATTTTGCGGCAGAACACCGCTGTCACTGTTTAACACTCTCCTCGACCCGATCGGAACTTTTCTCGGTATGGATGGCACTATCCTTTCGGCGTTTGTCCTCGGCATGCCCGCAAATGAGATCGTCCTGCCGATAATTCTCATGTCATATAATGGTTGCACACTCCTGACACAGACGCCCTCGATCTCGAACCTCTTTGCGGTGCTGACAAATAACGGATGGACAACGAAGACGATAGTTTGCACCGCTGTTTTCTGCCTCTTTCATTTCCCGTGCGCTCCGGCACTTATCACGGTGTTCAAGGAAACGCACAGTAAAATGGCGGCGATAATGTCGGTTGCTGTCCCGCTGACGGTCGGTGCGACGCTCTGCATGCTCTTGTCGCTGGTTTTTTCGCTTTTTGGCTGAGCAAAAAGTCGAAAAGCTTCGTTTTTATCAATTTTTTGCGATAAAAAATGTAAAAATTACAAAAAAGTGATTGACATTTTCCTCTAAACATGATAAAATAATGTATCTCATATTCAGGAGGAAAATGAAATGTTGGATAAACTTTTGAATCTCTGCGTCGATGTCGGACTTAAGCTCGTCGTTTCGGCTGCAATCGTTGTGCTCGGTTGGATCTTCTCGACAAGACTTACCGATTGGATGCGTGTGTCAAGAAAATTCTCAAGACTTGACAGAACGGTCTCGAACTTCATGGCAAATGCCTGCAATATCGCACTTAAATCTCTTGTTCTGATCGTCGCGGTCTCTGTAATGGGTATCCCCATGGCGTCCATTATCACCCTTCTTGCAACTGCAGGCGCGGCAGTAGGTCTCGCTCTCCAGGGCGGACTTTCAAATATCGCCGGCGGTATACTTATTATGATCTTCAAGCCCTTTAGAATCGGCGACTTTATCACCGCTGACGGCGAGTCGGGAACCGTTTTCGATATCAACGTCTTCTATACCACACTTAAAACACCCGATAATAAGACCGTAATGCTCCCCAACGGAACCGTTTCGGGCGGTAAAGTGACTAACCTCTCGACAGAGGGACTTCGCCGCGTCGATTTCGAGTTTACCGTTGATCACGGAACCAATACCGACGGTGTGATGGCACTTCTTGAAAAGGTCGCACGCGATACCGATAAGGTCGTTGATGACCCCAAGATCTCAACACTCATCGGCGGATGTACCGAAAACGGCGTCACCGTCTATCTGCGTGCATGGTGTAAGAGTGAAGATTATTGGGATGTCTATTTCTCGATAAATAAGTCGGTCAAAGAAGCATTCGAACGCTACGATGTCGGTTTCGCACGCCCGAAACTCGATGTTCGCCTCGATAAATAAGCATAATATTTGATATAAAAAAGCGGATGTGAACAAAAACATCCGCTTTTTTATATAAATTAACATACAAACAATCAATCATTGCATCAACCCCAACGC
>CAZORL010000055.1:0-3990 GCA_964582375.1 uncultured Lachnospiraceae bacterium | reverse complement strand
GTAATCAAATATTAATTACAACGGCACCGTCTGACTGTCACTACGGGTAGACAGTCGGGCGGTGCCGAAATTATGGGAGGCAATGCGGTGAATACAAATGAAACTGCAATTGACATTTTTCACCCGATTGTTGGGTTCTTAGTGTTAATATCGGTCATGTTATTTACCGTATTTACGTTAGATCCGATCGTTATCGTTCTGTCGCTTATATCGGGTATCGTCTATTGCATATTCCTTTGCGGCAGGAGCGAATTTTTGCGTGATCTTAAGTTTCTGATGGTCATATTTATTGTGCTTTCACTTACCAACCCTCTGTTTTCGCACAAGGGCGAGAGCGTCCTGTTTTTTCTGAACGGAAATCCGATCACGCTCGAATCACTTTTGTATGGTGCAGATCTTTCGACAATGACTTGTTCGATCATCGTCTGGGGAAAGTGTTTTTCAAAGATCATGACATCCGACAAGGTGATCCTTCTCGTCGGCGCGCTCTTTCCGCGGATATCGCTAACGATATCGATCGTACTTCGGAACATACCGCTTTTCAAGAAAAGGTGGCGCGAGATAAAAGAGACACAAGGAGCGATGGGTTACTATTCGGATGAGTCGATCATGACGCGAATACAGGGCAACGCAAAGGCTTTTTCTGCTCTTTTGACATGGGCAATAGAGGGCTCGGTCGATAGCGGTGCATCGATGCTCGCTCGCGGATACGGACTCGGTCGCAGGACGCGATTTACAAACAGAAAATTCAACACCACCGATCTCGGTATGACTTTTTTTGTGTGTGCTGCCGATGTTTTGATGATCATATTAAGTTACAGATGCCCCAAAGTGAGCTTTTATCCGAACATCAGCGGTATAAGCCTGACTCTGTCGAAACTGTGTCTGTATTTATCATTTGCGGTCATTGCATTTTTGCCTGCAATTATCGAGATAACGGAGAACCTGCGATGGAAATATTATCGATCAAAAATTTAAGCTTTTCCTACCCTGATCGCACTGAAAAAGCTATCGACTCGCTTTCTTTGTCTGTCAAAAAAGGCGATTTTATGGTAGTCTGCGGCAGGTCGGGGTGTGGCAAAACAACACTTTTGCGGCTTATAAAAAATGAGCTTGCACCAAACGGGTTGTTGACGGGCGATATCTTCTATAAGGGCAAGCGGCTTCCTGATATGTCAGATCGAGAGAGCGCACAAAACATAGGGTTTGTTCTGCAAGATCCCGAAAAGCAGATCGTCACCGACAGAGTGTGGCATGAGCTTGCATTCGGGCTTGAGAGCCTCGGCGTTAAGTCCGACCAAATGCGTGCAAAGGTTGCTGAAATTGCCGAATTTTTTGGAATTGACAGACTTATGGACAGATCTGTCGAGAGTCTGTCAGGGGGAGAAAAACAGCTTGTATGTCTTGCGTCGGTGATGGTCATGTCACCCGAGATACTACTTCTTGACGAGCCAATATCGAGACTTGATCCGATCGCGGCATCAAATCTTGTTTCGATACTCACACGGATCAACAGGGAACTCGGGACGACCGTGATAGTCGCCGAACACAAGCTTGATGAGCTTTTTTCGGTTGCTGACAGTGCGACAGTCCTTGAGAGTGGGCGAATTTTGTCGATTGGCAGCCCGCGTGAGGTCTGTGCCTGTCTTGTAAAATGCGACTCTGATTTTGTTTCTGCGATTCCCGCCTCGGCGAGAATTGCCCTTGAATTGTCGGATCGGTCGATCGCCGATCTGCCTATGACGGTTCGAGATGGTCAAAAATTCATGGCGGATTATCCTCACGCCTCGCTGGAGATCGGTGGCACACAAAATTTTTCCAACGACATTGCAATTTCCGCAAAACATGTGTATTTTCGTTACGATAAAGAGGGCAGGGATGTTCTCCGCGATCTCTCACTTGATGTTCGTGTCGGCGAGATCTATTCGATCGTCGGCGGCAACGGAACAGGCAAATCGACACTTCTCAAAAATTTGTCGGGGATCGAGCGACCCCTGCGCGGAAAGATCGAGATTTTCGGAAAAGATATAAAAAAGCACTCAAAAACCGAACTTTATCGCCACAATATTGCCTATTTGCCGCAAAGCGTGTCCGCAGTTTTCACATCCGAGACTGTTCGCGAAGAACTCTTTGATATATGCACTGTGATGGATCATTCAAAATATGACGCGGCACATGAGGTCGAGTCGATTGCAAAAAAGCTGTCAATAGACAAGTTGCTCGATGTTCACCCTTATGATCTTTCGGGCGGCGAGATGCACAAGGCAGCTCTTGCAAAGATCCTTCTCACAAGACCTCGCATACTTCTTCTTGACGAACCCACAAGCGGAATCGATGCGAATGCAAAATCGGCGCTCGTCAAGATCTTGAAGGATATCCGCACCGAGGGCGTGACCGTTGTTATAGTCACGCACGATCTTGATTTTGCCGCCGAGACATCCGATCGTTGTGCACTTTTCTTTGGCGGGAATATCGTCTCATTCGACGAGCCGCACGCTTTTTTTACGCAAAATGCGTTCTATACGACCGAGGCAAGCAGAATCTCAAGATCTGTCTTTGATGGCGCAGTAACAGTCGGCGATGTGATCTCACTCGGGCGATCGGTGAAACGGGGTGAAGATATTTGAAAAAGCGATTTATGCTCGCAATATCGGTCATACTTATCGCGGTTGCGGCGGCGATCGGGATTGCCGCGTTCTCTGATCGTGCCTATGTACTCGTATCTCTTATTTGCGTTATCCTCGCATGTCTTCCTTTTTTCATCGGCTACGAAAAAAGAACGGTCGATTCAAGACGGCTTGCGTTGCTTTCTGCGATGACAACGCTCTCGGTGATCGGAAGGTTTATATTCGCCGCACTCCCGCATTTCAAGCCGGTCAGTGCCATGGTCATAATCACGGGCATTTACCTCGGTCCCGAGTCGGGATTTATGTGCGGTGCGCTTTCCGCGATATGTTCGAATATCCTGTTCGGGCAGGGCCCGTGGACGCCATTTCAGATGCTTTCATGGGGTATGATCGGTCTTGTTTCCGGTCTGCTTTCGAAGATCTTGAGAAAAAATCGCGCGGTGCTCACTGTTTTCGGCGGATTTGCCGGGATGTTTTATTCACTAACTATGGATGTTTGGTCAACTGTTGGTTGGGAAGGTGGTTTCACACTTGCAAGATATATAGCGTCGGTTATATCCGCGCTTCCTGTGACCGCAATATATTCAGCGTCAAATATGATCTTTCTGTTTCTGCTTTGGAGACCAATGTCCAAAAAGCTCGATAGAATGGTAAAAAAGGGAATAATTTAAGGAGCGTCTCAATAAAACGAAACGCTCCTGCTTTTTATTTAAGTGCATTCAGTACGGCATCGACCGATTCTTCTATCGTCTGCATCGATGTGTCTACCGTGATGTCGGCGTATTTTTCATAAAAAGGCACGCGGTAGTTGTAAATATCATCAAGCGTTTGCCCGGGCTTCATAGCAATTCCGCGCGATGAAAGATCGCTGAGATGAGTTTTCAGCGCATCGAGTGTCAGTCTCAAATAAACGACCTTGCCGAGCGATTTCAGATGTTTTGCACCTCTTTCGCAGAGTATGGCTGATCCTCCTGGTGATATTACGCTGTTTTGTACGCTCACAGAGCAAACCGCGTCAGCCTCGATCTCAAGAAATGCGTCAGATCCGACTCTGTCAACCGTTTCTTGGAGCAGTTCGCCTTGCCGCTCTTGAATCAGAAGATCAACATCTATAAATCTCATTCCGAGTCTCTTAGCGATAATTACGCCGATTGAGCTTTTTCCGCTTCCGGGCATCCCGATCAAAATTATATTTTCGTCTTTTCTCATTCTATCCCCTCCGTTTTTCGGCATTTTACCACATTTTTGCGATTTTGTCAATAGGAAAGATGAGAAAAATCAATTCTGAATAAGATCAGGCTCTTTCAAATCTGCTTCTTTCCACATGTTTGAAGATCGGCTCGTAGCCGTCGTCGGCTATAAT
>CAZORL010000054.1:0-4090 GCA_964582375.1 uncultured Lachnospiraceae bacterium | reverse complement strand
ATATCGGCAGGTGAACATCAAAATCTCCGCCGCACAAGTATCTTGTATCTTGTATCTCATATCTTGTATCTTTTTTCACTTCTCCTCTTGAAATTTTCGCAAAAATGTACTATAATATATATACCAACAAGGCAATCGCCGAAAGGACAGAGAAAACTATGTCAGAAGAAAAACGAACAGAAAAAACCATCGTCATACCGGCAATGGATGACAGACAGGCACAGGTCAGGATGATCATATCCGAGGTCTATGCGGCACTTCGCGCAAAGGGATACAATCCCGTAAAACAGCTCGTCGGATACATCCTCTCGGATGACCCCACCTACATCACAAATTACAAATCGGCTCGCTCACTCATCACCAAGATCGAACGAGACGAACTGCTCACCGTCTTGGTGTCCGATTATCTCGAAACACGCGAGAATAAGGATCGCAAATGACCAAATGATAATCGATATCTCGGATGTTTCATGCACCGCTCCGACCGTCGTCGCCATCGGCAATTTTGACGGTCTGCACTCTGCGCACCGCGCCCTGCTCGATCGGACAATAAAGCTTGCAGGCGAGCTGTCGGACAGGCTCGGGATTGCCGTCCAGTCGGCAGTGTTCACCTTCAGATCGCTCAAGACAGAGCAGGGGGAACTTGTCGATTTTGACGAAAAACTACATCTTATCGAAAATATGGGCATAAACATCCTCGCTTATTCGGACTTTGAGGCGATAAAAGAGCTGTCCCCCGAAGATTTTGTCGATCGTGTTCTTCTCACAAAAATGAATGCGGTCGGGGTCGTCTGCGGCTATAATTTCAGATTCGGCAAAAACGCCGCCGCCGATGTTGACGCTCTGCGAGATCTCTTGGGCAATCGTGCGACACTCTCGGTCGAGCCAAAACGAGAGATGGACGGCAGGGCGATCTCGTCCACCGAGATCAGAGCCGCCCTTGCAAGGGGCGATCTTCGTTACGCCGAAAAACTGCTCGGCAGACCTTGCTCGATCACGGGCACGCTCACGCACGGCAGGGCGATCGGGGGCAAAATGGGCGTCCCGACGCTCAATTTCCCCATCGAAAAGGCACTCCTTTGCCCGATGCACGGTGTCTACGTCGCAAGAGCAAACTCGCAGCCTGCAATCGTTAATATCGGAGTTCGCCCCACATTTGACGATATCTGCGGAAAAAGCGAGCCGCTTTGCGAGATACATCTGCTTCGCAACGATATCATACTTCCGCAAGAGGGTGACAGGATCGTCCTCGAGCTGCTCGAATTTATACGCGGCGAGATGAAATTTGACTCGCCGACAGCCCTTTATACACAGATCGCCAAAGATGTGAAGATCGCACGCGAATATTTCGAAAAAGAACAAAAATGATCACGAAAGAGAGGTTCATAACATGAAGATCCGCACAATATCGCTCGTTTTGACCCTCTTTTTGCTTGTTAACATCGCCTCGCCGACCGTCTTTGCCGAACCCGAAACTACCGTGCCGACAACGACGCCGATCACCGCACCCGTGACCGAGGGAGGGAACGAGACGATCGATCAGCTCTGCGACAAAGCGGCTGCCGCCTGCCTCTATTGCCCCGAGTCGGACATGATGCTTTTCGAAAAGGACGGCGATAAACGGCTCCGTCCGCACGCCGTTGCAAGGCTGTGCGCATTGCTTGTCGCAAACGAAAGGATCACCGATTGGGACACGCCGATCACGCTGGACGGCTCAATGATCGTCACTTTCATCGATGGATGGGGATTTAAGGCAGGCGATCAGATCTCCCCATACGATCTTGCCGCTCTCACGATCCTTCGCGGATTTGATGATGCGGCAGTTGCCCTTGCACGCGCATTTTGCGGAGATGATGACGAAACGGTGCGGCTGATGAATGAAAAAGCAGCGGAGCTTGGCGCAAAAAACACCAAATTTGACGCAGTCAGCGGCAGAGGGAGCGGCAGCAGAACGACCGCAAGCGACGCCGCCCTCATTGCCGCCGCGTTTGGAAGATGTGACAGACTGCTCTCGATCGCAGGGCAGGATATGATCGGGTGCGAGAGTCTTGGGGGCAGGAAGATCTACAGCAGAAGCTATTTCCTCAGCGGCTACTATAACGCCACCGGAAAGCGCTATCTCGACTCGACCACGACGGCAAGTATCGCAGGTTCGGTGGTCGATCCGGATATGCTGATAACATTCCGCACGATCGGCGAGTACACCTATATCGCAGTCGTCATGGATGCAAAGAGCGCAAAGGAACGCTCGATTCCCTGCGATATCACAAATTTGCTGGTAAAGACCTATAAAAACAGCTTTTCACTCGTCAGAGTGCTCGGCGAGTACGAGCCGATCTGCGAGATCCCCGTCCGAATGGGTGAGGGCA
Organism: uncultured Lachnospiraceae bacterium; assembly: GCA_964582375.1. Taxonomy (GTDB): domain Bacteria; phylum Bacillota; class Clostridia; order Oscillospirales; family CAG-272; genus CAKSQF01. Next base: position 1,721 of record CAZORL010000054.1, on the reverse strand, counting down.
TCGACGCAGTCGTACTGACGCCCGATCGAAGCTTTTCGTTTTATGTAAAAAACGACGACTCGGTCGATGATCTCTTTTCATATAAATATAAGCTTGATACGGACACCCTTGACGCACCCATCAGCGCGGGAACGAAGGTCGGCGAGCTGATACTCATGAAAGAGGGAGAGGCGGTAGGCAGAGCCGATCTGATCACAAGAACGAATGTTGCCAAGAATATGAAGGAGTACTATTACGATAGGGCAAAGGATGTTGTCACCGACAAATTCGTCCTGCGAGCCATAATGATCGCCGCTGCCGCCCTCGCAGTAACGGTCATCGCCACAGCCCTCATCCGCGGACAAAAGAGAAAGCACAAGAGAAGAGAAGAAGAGGAATAAACCACACCCTCGGCAGATATGCCGAGGGTGTGGTTTTGAGGTAAGAGGGAAGAGGTGCGGAACATTATCGCCCCCTCGGGGCGAAAATGGATCTTTATTTATAATGATATCGGCGAATAATAAAGCAACCGCCGTGGTGTGTGCTTGCCCCTCACTTTATCCTCTCTCGTTGCCGAGGAAGAATACCGCGACCGTGCCGGGGCCGCAATGGGATGCGATTATCGTGCCGATGTCGCAGATCCTAACATCGCCGACCTTTGTAAAGCGTGCTTTCAGTGCATCTCTTGTGCGCAGTGCGTCCTCAAGACAGTTCGAATGACAGATGAAACACTTGCCGTCGTAATCGACCCCACCAATCGCATGACACTCCATTTCGTCAAGCGTGATCTTCAGCGCATTCTGCTTGCCGCGCGCCTTGTTGTAGGCGACGATCTTGCCAACAGCGTCAAGACGCATGATCGGACAAATGCCGAGAATGGTCGCGATCATTGCCGTCGCACCCGACATCCGTCCGCTTCGACGGTAATGCGACAGCTCGGTCGAGTAAAATTGATGGTGTATCTTGTGCCTGTTCTCGTTCACCCACGCCGCGACCGTGTCAAGTTCGTCACCGCGATCGCGCAAGTCCGCCGCATAGTCAACGAGCATTCCGTAGCCCGAGGATGAACAAAGCGAGTCGATCACAACGATGCGCCGCTCGGGATGCCTCTCGCGCATCTCCTCTGCCGCAAGACAAGCGTTCTGATATGACTGCGTCATGCCCGTGCCGAATACTATGTGTAAAAGATCGCCGCGAGAGAGTTGCTCCTCAAAAAACTCTGCATAAGCGTATTCGTTGAGCTGGGATGTCGTCGGCATCACCCCCGATGCGAGTGCCTTGTAAAATTTCGGCAGAGCCTCGGGATCTCGCCCCATGTCGTCAACATACTCGACACCGTCCGCCGTGTATGTGTAGAAAATTACCGGTATGTCCCTGCCCTTGATGTAGGAGTAGGGCAGATCGACCGTCGATTCGCATGACAGAATAAATTTTGCCATCTGTGCCTCCGTGTGAATTATTGTGCTATATATAAATAAAAGGAAGAAAACCGTTGATAACCCCGTCGGTCTTTGACGGGAAACCGCTATATTATATCATAGATCGCAAAACTTTTCAAGTGGAAATTTGATTTTTTTGTCGAATGCCTCGATTTTGTTCGTCCCGAGGGAAAGGTAATTGAATAAATCGCCCGTTTCTTTGGCGGTTGGGGGATGACATATCGGCGATATCACAAATAAGTCACGCCAGAGCCTCCCTCCGGGAGGGAGGGGGACCGCGTAGCGGTGGAAGGAGCCGGCGAA
>CAZORL010000053.1:0-4427 GCA_964582375.1 uncultured Lachnospiraceae bacterium | reverse complement strand
TCAGACTTATTTCTGCACGCAGGCTCCTTCAGTCGCCTACGGCGACAGCTCCCTCTCGGAGGGAGCCATTGGCAAAATTTTGTTGTGATATCGCCGATTCGTTGTATTGTGCATGAATAATATATCGGTTGCCGATACGAACAATTACGGTAGCCTCCCTTTGGGAGGGATCACCCAATCCACATTACCCCACAAAAGGAGGCGGAAATATGGCATCACGACAGACAAGAAGACCGACAACGAAAAAACGGCGCGGTCGAAAGAAAAGATCACAGATCTCCCCTGCGGCGGTCATAGCTTGCATCATAGCCGCCGCGCTTGGGATCGCACTCGGCATATTCGTCTGCCGCCGGGCGATCGATAAGTATCCGTCGATCTTCGATGATCTTCGAAATACCGCCACTTTGACGGTTCAATATTTTGAATAAACAAAAAATACCGACACACAAGACCAAAAATTTGTGTGTCGGTATTTTTCTGCGGTCAGTATGCGCGGTGATCAGGGTCAAATCCGCATTTGTCGAGGAATTCTCTCGCCATAAGGGTTGCACCGACTTGGTTCGGATGAACTCTGTCCCAAGCGATGAAGGACGAATGGCGGATGTGCAGATAATCCTCGTACATTTTCTGAAAATCGACAAATATTGCACCGTATTCCTTGGCAAGCTCGCGACAGATCTCGACATATTCGTCCATTCTTGCTCGCATCGTATCCTCACGTGAGGGCTCCATGTAGTATGGCGAGCAGATGAATATGCCCTTGACAGCCCCCTTCAGGGTGTCGAGCATCTTGACCAGATTTTGGCGGTACTCCTGTGGGAGTATGGCATGATCGGCAAGGGCGGGGCTGTCGAATTGACGCCAAACATCGTTGATGCCGATGCAGATCGATACCCAGTCGGGTCGAAGCGAGAGGACATCGCGATCCCAGCGTGCGAGAAGCTCGCTGCTGCGGTTGCCGCTGATGCCCGAATTTGTGATGCGGATCTTGCGCTCGGGGTAGTATGCCGCAAGCATGTTGTCGATAATGCGCACATAGCTGTGCCCGAGGTTGTCAAATAACCCCTCGCCGACAGGCTGCGCACTTCCCATGTCGGTAACCGAGTCCCCCGCAAACACGACCCTGTCTCCGTCCGAGAATATCAAATCTTTTACTTTGTTCATTGTTTTGCATCTCCTTTGTGTTGTCCTACCATTATACCACATCTCGCGCGATCTTTCAATCGATTTTTTGAAAAAAATGTATCAGCATTTAAGAAATGATCAAGCAAACCCCGCCCAACATTATCGTTACACTTAAGTGTGAAATTATTCTCAAAAAACTGACATCTTTTCGGCACTAAAAACATGAGTGGGGGCATATGCGACAGATACGTCCCCACTTGTTTTAGAGGTGTGTGCTTTGAGATTGAAAAACAAACGGAGTGTTCGATACAAGGTTGAATAACATAAATATACAGTTTTCGGTCCGATAGAAGAGATATACCCCGAAACAAAACAAAAGATGGTCAGCCCGAGGAAAACTTTTTATTTGCCTCCATTAAAGTGATCGCCGTACTGCTGACGTGCGTAATTTTGAGTTTTGTAACAGCAAAAATCGCCGAATATTTTGTGCAGATTCGTTTTCGATATGTTTTGTTGTTTCGCTTTTAATATATCTTGCCGTAAGCTTGACCTTCTTTGCGAAACGAATGGCTTTGTTCGCACCGAACGATATCCGCTGCAGATGTCTTTTCATCCCCAACTCTTCTGAGTATATGGCGTTGGCAATAAAAAAATACAGATTGATCAAGGGAATCAAAAAGGGTGTCTGTCGGTTCAAGAGATGTTATCCGCCGAACGGTGGAATTGGCTTTCCGTGACGATAACGGGAAAGCAGTTTCTCCGGGAGTGGAACTGCCCCTCTCGGTCGGCGACAACATCAGGCTGTACAACGAGATTGCACTGAAAAGAAGCGTCGATCCGTGGGACAAAATGAATTACGATCCTCTCTATGTCTTTAGTGACATCGGTACAACCACTGAAAAAAGAGATGGTAATTGTTTGTTTGGCATGGTCAATTTTGAAAAAATCACATAAATACTTGACAACCGGGCTCTGATGTGGTATAATTAATGTGTTTAATTTACAAATTACAATGCCGAAAGGAAATTTCGCAATGAAGAAATTACTGTCTGCGTTGCTTGCGACGCTTATGATACTCACCTTTGCCGCCTGCGACGGCGATGATGAGGCAGAGACCACAAGAGCAAAAAAGAAGACTTCCGCTCCCGAGATCACGACCGTTGATCCCGAAATTACCACCAATCTGCCCGATGTGAGCACCGGCTCGCCCGACACTACTACCAACGTTCCCAATGTAACGACTGAAAATAAAGCTCCCGACACGACACCGACAGAAACTACCGGTGCGAAACTTCTCAATGCAGCACGCAACAGAGCAAAAGAATACACCGGCTTTGTCATGAAATCGACCAGCAAGTCGGTCATTGAAGTGAGCGGCGAGAAGATCGAGAACGTCGAACACACCACCGTGACCCTCAGAAAGGTCGACAATGGCTGTGAAGCGAAGGTGGTTCTCAGCTACGATAACGAAGCAGCTGTCGACAGTGTCGCTTATTACAAGGACGGTATGATCTACACGAGTTACGAAGACACAAAGATCTGCTACGAACTCAGCGCCGATGATTTCCTCGAGCTTGCGGGACTTCAGGATGACGATATTGACTATTCCGAGCTCTTCAACGAGTTTTCGGTGACAGGTTACGAGGGCGGCATTACCGTCATAGGTGCCACCGATTTTACCGATAAAGGCAAGGATTACATAGCATCCATCGTCGGCGACCTCGGCGGTGTGGACGTTACATATCCCGAGTTCTCGATCGAGGTGACCACGAATGCCGAGGACGATTTGATCTCGATCTCCATGAAGCTCGTTGTCGAAGCCACCTCCGATGGCGTGACCGCTCGTGTATCGCTCGACGCAGTTCAAGAGTATGTAGTCATCAACGATGTTGACTCTATCGATTTCCCCTCATTCGAAGATTACGAAAAGATCAACAATATATAATACAGACGATCCCGCCGCAAGGCGGGATCGTTTTTTTAATGAAATCAGAAATCAGTAACTCGCGAGATTTTGGTGTTTGGGCGGTCGATTTGCAACAAATCGACCGCCTACCATCAAATCACTCCCCGAAATCGATCATGTCGTGCGGATCTAACTGACCCGACTCGCCGATGATCTCAAAATGCAGATGCGGCTCGTCGGCAAGCTCGCATATCGCACTTTGTCCGACCGATGCGATAAGCTGTCCCTTCTCGACTACTGCCCCGACCTCGATGCCCTCGGGCAGCTCGGGCGCGAGATTTTTGTAGAGCGTCTTGTGTCCGCTCTCATGGTCGATCTCGATCACCTTGCCCATCAGCGGATCGTCGAATATCGCACCGATCACGCCGTCCATTGCCGCGCGGACAGCAAAGCCAAGCTCCGCCTCGATGTCGATTCCTGCATGCGTGCGATAATCGTCCATCGTTTTGCTGTAGCAGAGCGTGTCCACCGTGTGTCCTTTTGTCGTTTTGCCCTCGATCGGCGCGATGAATATCACCGCAGGTGCGTCAACACTTGTGTCCCTTTCCGTCGTGGGAGGGATCGGCAGGCTCGGCGTCGTCGTTGTCGCCTGTTTGCCCGATGTCACACTCGGCCCGGTCAGATCACCTCCGCGATCGGCTCTCTTTGCCGCCGCAAATATGCATAATCCGACAAGCACCGCCGACGCCGCCGCAACCGTTGACCATAAGATCGTGTATACCGTCTTTTCGCTGATCTTTCTTCTTTTCATTTGCTTTTACCCTCTTTCGCATTTTTATTTGCTCACTTATTGTGTCCCTGTTTTCGCCGCATATTCGTGTCGTGTGATAAATTATTCCCCATCTTGACAGATAATACCATTTATATACACAAATCTCAAAAATTACCATTAATATTTTGCAAAAACTATTGCAATTATGGTCAAAAAGAGATGATTATGCCGGATATCCAAGACAAAAAGTGTACCCAAAATATCCCTTTCGAAGATTAACGCCGATGCGAGGGCAACTTGGCATACACAAATATCAAAGGAGGAAGATATCGATGAAAAGAGTATTGTCTCTTGTACTTGCAGTCTTGACTGTGCTCGCCATCATTCCCGCAGCTGTTAGTGTTGAGTCGTTTGAGACCGGATTCAGAAATGATTCGATTGACGCGACAGGCAGTGCGATGAAACTTTAGGCGTACCACATCGACTCCAAGTATTTCGCAATGTCCTACACATTCACACTTCTCACCGCTCAGCCCTACGCAAACGGCGATAACGGCTGTGTCGGTATCAGCCTTGGTGCAAACGAGGACGGCGTCGCTTACATACCGCACGAGTATGCGAACG
>CAZORL010000052.1:0-4671 GCA_964582375.1 uncultured Lachnospiraceae bacterium | reverse complement strand
CCACGCCGATATATTATGCCCCAACCGCCAAAAAAGCGGGCGATCGATGATCGCCCGCTATAAACATTTTTGTTGAACAATATATCGGCGAGCGAGGCAAGCAACCCTCACGGCGAGACTCTTTATCTCAGCTATGTCACTTGATCTTGCCCTCCGCACGGGTATCTTGTATCTCGTATCTCATATCTTGTATCTTCTTTATATCATACGGTGTCGTCTGATACACGAAATAATCAAGCCAATTGGAATAGAGGAGATTTGCGTGTGCGCGCCAGGTGACCACGGGGGGCTTGGTGTCATCATCGTTCGGGTAATAATTCTTCGGAACTTCGATGGGCAATCCTGCCGCTTTGTCGCGCCTGTATTCACTGTCAAGCGTCATCTGATCGTATTCGCTGTGCCCGGTTATGAAGATCTGTCTGCCTCGATCGGTCATGAGCGCGTATATCCCTGCCTCATCGGACGAGGCAAGTATCTTCAGCTCGGGGACTTTTTCTATATCCTCGCGAAGGACGGTGGTGTGTCTGCTGTGCGGAACCATGAAAGTCTCGTCAAATCCGCGAAGGAGGATCGACGAGCGTCGCTCGACCTTATGCGGAAAAACGCCGAACAGCTTTTTCTCGAGCGGATGCTTATTGATCCCGAAATGATAGTAAAGTCCTGCCTGTGCGCCCCAGCATATATGAAAGACCGAGGTCACATGCGTCTTGCTCCACTCCATGATCTCGCAAAGCTCATCCCAATACTCGACCTCTTCAAAGGGCATCTGCTCCACAGGTGCGCCCGTGATGATCATGCCGTCATAATTGTTCTCCCTGACCTCGTCAAATGTCTTATAAAAGGCAAGAAGATGCTCCTCGGGCGTGTTTTTTGATTTGTGCGTCTTTGTATGGATAAGCTCCGGCTCGACCTGAAGAGGCGTGTTGCCGAGCAGTCTTGCCAACTGCGTTTCGGTAGCGATCTTGGTCGGCATGAGGTTCAGGATAAGTATCTTCAGCGGACGGATATCCTGCCCCTCCGCGCGTGTCTTTGCTATCGTGAATATGTTCTCACTGTGAAGTGTCTCTGCCGCAGGCAGATCATTCGGTATCTTTATCGGCATTTTTATTCCCTGTTTACTTCTTATTTGTTGCTTATTTCAAGTGCTTGTTCGATATCCGCGATGATATCGTCAACATTTTCGATTCCGATCGACATACGGATGAGATCGGGTGATACGCCGGCATCGACGAGCTGTTCGTCGGTGAGCTGTCTGTGCGTGGTGGATGCGGGATGGAGCACCGAGGTGCGCGCATCTGCGACGTGGACGACTATCTGCGCAAGGCGAAGGGCGTCCATGAATTTGACCGCCGCCTCTCTGCCGCCCTTAACGCCGAACGAAATGACGCCCGACTGACCGTTTGGCAGATATTTTTTGACAAGTTCCGCATCGGGCGAGCTTTCAAGTCCGGGATAGTTGACCCAGGCGACCTTGTCGGAGCTCTCAAGATATTTTGCGACTGCGAGTGCGTTCTCGCTGTGGCGTTTGATGCGCAGGGGGAGCGACTCGAGTCCGAGGTTTAAGATATATGACGCCATGGGCATGGGTGTCATGCCGAGATCGCGCATGAGCTGTGTGCGTGCCTTTGTGATATAGGCAGCCCTGCCAAACGACTCGGTGTAAACAACTCCGTGATAGGACTCATCGGGGGTGGTCAGCTCGGGATATTTTCCGCCCTTGTTCCAATCGAAATTGCCCGAATCGACGATAACACCGCCGACGACCGATGCGTGACCATCCATATATTTCGTTGTCGAATGAATGACCACATCCGCGCCGAACTCGATCGGGCGGCAGAGGACGGGGGTGGCAAAGGTATTGTCAATGATCAGCGGTATGCCGTGTGCGTGCGCAAGTTTTGCGTAACGCTCGATATCGAACACCTTGAGCACCGGATTTGCGATAGTCTCGCCGAAAAAGAGACGGGTATTTTCATCGATCTGAGCCTCGATCTCCTCGTCGGTCATCTCGGGGGTGACGAATCTGACCTCGATGCCCATACGCTTCATCGTGACGGCAAGCAGATTGGTGCTTCCGCCGTAGATGGTGGTCGAGGAGATTATATTTTGTCCGCAGGATGTGATGTTGAATATCGAGATAAATGTCGCAGCCTGCCCCGATGATGTGCAAAGTGCACCTATTCCGCCCTCCATATCGGCGATCTTGTCCTCGACTGCCGCAACGGTCGGGTTTGATATGCGCGAATACATATGTCCGTCCGATTTCAGGTCAAAAAGCTCGCCGAGAAAATCCGAGCTGTCGTATTTGTAGGTGGTTGATTGATAGATCGGCAGAACGCGCGGCTCGCCGTTTTTCGGTGTGTAGCCCGACTGAACCGCTTTTGTCTCGATCTTTTTGTTTTTGTTGCTATCGTTCATACATTATGCCTCCGCCGCTTGCTTTGTTGGTTTCTCTATTGTTTGTCGGTTTTTTGAACCACTATAGATTATACCACATTATCGCCGACATGTCAAGAGCATCAGGGGAGACACCGATGCGTAAGATGTCGAAAATTTCCGGCAAAATTATCGCCCAAATTTGTGAAAAATTCAAAATAATCATTGCATTATTTGCGATTTTGTGTTATAATAAAGATGGCAATGTAAAAGCCGTCCAAACATCCACCCACCTGCGATCGGAGGAAGCGAAATGGCAAGCACAAGCAACACCGCACTTTACCTTTTCCACCAAGGAACGAATTACCGCTCTCACGACTATCTCGGCGTACACAAGGTGCGCTCCGGATATACATTCCGCACATGGGCACCAAATGCCGACGAGGTTCTGCTCGTCGGAGATTTCAACGGCTGGCAGGGTCAGCCGATGGTTCGCATATCTGACGGCGGCGTTTGGGAGATCACCCTGCGCGAGGGCTTACTCGAAGGGAACAAATACAAATTCCTCATCCGCTCGGGTTCGGGTGAGCATTACAAAGCAGACCCCTATGCCGCATACGGTGAGACGCTCACCGCCACCGCATCGATCGTCTGCACCTCATCGAAGTTTCGCTGGAGCGACGGCGCATGGATGGACAGGCGACGTGCGATCGCGGAAAGCGGCAGACCCTACGACATTCCGATGAACATTTACGAGATGCATCTCGGCTCGTGGCGCACAAGAGAGGGCAAAACGACAGAGGCAGGCGAGAATTATCTTAACTACCGCGAGATCGCCGATCAGCTCGTACCCTATGTCAAGCGCATGGGCTACACGCATGTCGAGCTTCTCCCCATTGCCGAGCATCCCTACGACGGCTCATGGGGCTATCAGTGCGTATCATATTTCGCACCCACCTCGCGTTACGGCACGCCCGACGATCTTCGTTATTTTATTAACACGCTTCACAAAAACGGAATAGGCGTACTTCTCGATTGGGTACCCGCACACTTCCCGAAGGACGAGCACGGACTCTGCGAATTTGACGGCAGTCCGCTTTACGAATACCAAGGTCACGACAGAATGGAGCATCCCGAATGGGGAACTCGCTGTTTTGACGTCGGCAGAAACGAGGTGCAATGCTTCCTCGTGTCCTCGGCGATGAACTGGATCGAGAAATATCACATCGACGGACTTCGCGTTGATGCGGTCGCATCCATGCTCTATCTCGACTACGCAAGAGCGCCCGGCGAATGGGTGCCGAACATTTACGGCGACAACAAAAATCTCGAGGCGATCGCCTTTTTCAAAAAGCTCAACGGCACATTGCTCTGCGAGCATCCCGACGTGCTGATGATCGCCGAGGAATCGACCTCTTGGGCATCGGTCACAAAGCCTGTCGATCGCGGCGGACTCGGATTTTCCTTCAAATGGAACATGGGCTGGGCGAACGATATGTTCGAATACATCGAGACCGACCCGTTTTTCAGAAAATACCACCACAAAGACCTCAATTTCTCGCTTTCCTATGCGTTTGACGAGAATTATATCCTCCCTGTCTCACACGACGAGGTCGTTCACGGCAAAAAGTCGCTGATCGACAAGATGTGGGGCACTTACGATCAGAAATTTGCAGGCATGCGCATCTTTGAGCTTTGGCAGATGACGCACCCGGGCAAAAAGCTGACATTCATGGGCTGTGAATACGGACAGTTCCGCGAGTGGGACTATCAAAATCAGCTTGAGTGGTTCATGCTCGATTTCGACAAGCACGAAAAGCTTTCCTATTTTACCGAAACTCTGAACAATCTCTATCTTTCAAGACGCGAGCTTTGGGAGGACGATTTCTCCTGGAGCGGCTTTGATTGGATCTACGCCGACCGCGATGCCGACAATGTCATCGCCTACAGAAGGGTCGATCGCTCGGGACGCGAGATCGTCTGTGCCATCAATTTCTCGGCACGCGCCTACGACGGCTACGGCTTCCCTGTCAAGGGCGAGTCCTATCGCGTGATACTTTCGACCGACGATGTCGCATTCGGCGGTGGCGGAATGTTCTATCCCGAAGAGCACCGTGCAAACGATCTCGGCATGATCACCGTCGATCTCCCTCCGCTCTCGGGCGTGATGCTCGAGCGTGTCCCCGAAGAGGTCAAAAAGAAGACGGCGAGGGGCAAGAAAAAGTGAGGATATAGATATCGCCGAGAGGTTGGCAACATATATATTGCAAATCAGCCCACCCCAACAAACGGTTT
>CAZORL010000051.1:0-6175 GCA_964582375.1 uncultured Lachnospiraceae bacterium | reverse complement strand
TTATACCTTTTCGTATACAAGCATACCGAAATTGTACAGAAGGCATCCGTTCTCGTCAAATTCAGCGGGCACGAAGGGATCGATCTCCTCGTCAAGAACAGTTCCCTCAGCACCGCTGTCGTAATAGAGTGTTCCGTCGCGATCTTCCCATGTTGCGCTCATCGCTACAACATAGCCGTCTTCCCTGATCTCGATTCCTGCTTCCTTTGCCTGCTCGGCAAGCTCGCCCTCGGCTTTTCCTATCATGTTGTATGTGCCGTCCTCAAGAAATTCAAGATCAAAAGCCGCCGCCTCCGCATACGATTCTTCGTACTCCTCGGGAAGTGTCTCTTTGGTATAGTATGCCATTCCGTTCTCTGTGGGAACATTAATTCCCTTGAGTGTCCATCTTCCGATAAGATCCATAATAATACTAGTCTCCTTTGCTTGTGTTTATGCCCACGGATCGGCGGATTTGGGGGTGCGGACGCCTGTCAGAAGGTACTGCTCCCACAAGAACCACTTGCCGTCACTGCCGCGCTGACGGAGCTTGATCGGACGGGGATCGTCCGCACCGCCACAGGGGATAAAGAGCTTCATGTAACCTGCCTCGTCGTTTGAGGTGTGGTTGCTCTCGATAACGACAGTGTAAGGCTCGGTCGGGGTGTAATTGTTCTCGGGGGTCGATCCCTCAAAGTAGGTGAAAGGAAGATATGTCTTGCCGTCGCGGAAACGGTCGTTTAGGAAGGATATGTCCTGACCGTTCAGTGCACGCGGACCTCTCAGCCAGTTGAGCATCTCAGTGCCTATGTTCTTGTCAGCCGCATATGCACAGAGGGCAAGAAGAGTAAGTGCCGCTGTTTTCTGAGGTGTGTCAAGGGATGCCTCGGGAAGTGCCTGCATCTCGGCAAGGCTCTCGGGGAGCGATGTGAAGGTGAATTTCTCACGCTTCGTGCCGACCGACTGTGCAGCCGTGTTTACAGCCTGTTTTGCTGAACTTTTCAGCTTGTCAAAAATACTCATTGTTTTTTCTCCTTTTGTATATTATATATTATTTTTTCTTCTTGATAACTATAACAACTACAACCGCACCTGCCGCGAGCACAACTACAACTGCCACGATTATGATCCATATCAGGGACGAATCCTCTTTTTGATCTTGATCATCGTGATCGGTTGGATCCTTCTTTTCAGTCGGATCACTCGGCTTGGTGTTCGGATCGCTCGGGTCGCTCGGATCTTCGGTGATAGGTGTCTTTGTGGTCACCGACGGCTGCTCGGTCGTCGTGGTATTGGGCACTTTGGTCGATGTTGCGGGATCGTTCGGTATCTCGGGGGTGGTTGTTGAGGTATCGGGTTTATTCGAAGTCTCCGGCTTGTTCGAAGTCTCCGGCTTGTTCGAAGTCTCCGGTTTGTTCGACGACTCAGGTTTGTTCGATGTCGTCGGCACTTCACCTTTGGCGGTGACTGTGACCTTTACCCACTTTGTCGAGGTGTAGACAAGCTTGCTGTATTCGCCGTCAACCACGCAAGACACTACACAACGGTAGTATTTCGTTCCGACTTTGTCGGTCGGCAGAGTAATTTTCGGTGTGTTTGCTCCGCCGAGAACCTTTTCGTTCTTTCCATTTGCGTCATCGGCAACATACCAAACGACATTCAAATTGGACGCAAGCATCGGATCGACATTTGTCTGCGCGGTGATCTCCGCCTTGCCGCCTTGCTCGACGGTTACATCGGTCTTCGAATATGTGATCGTAAGATCGAAATATGTTATTTCAAGCTTTGCGGAGAAGACGACAGACGAAGTCTCGCTGCCGCTTGTCGCGGTACACTTGTAGTATTTGGTCTTTCCGTTTTCGGATTCGGGCAGACCGTTGATAAGCAGTGCCTGACCGTTTCCGAGGACTGATGCATTTGTGACCTTGCCGTCTTTGTCGCACGCCTGCCAAACGAATTTGACATCGCCTGCTGCATTTTTGGTCGAGACTTCAAACGAGAAATCGTCATCGGGCGAATTAACAGTGACATTCTGACTTCCGACCGGGCTGATCTTGAATGGCTCTTTTGGCTTTGCGTTGATCGTGACCTTTACCCACTCGGTAATCGGATATGATATTTTCGCCGCCTTGCCGTCGAGCATGCATGAGATCACGCACTTGTAGTAGCTCGTGCCGACCGTCGATGTGTCAAGCTGCAGCTTGAGATCGCCGTCGCTTGCCGCGCAGATCTCACCAATCGGATCTTTGGTGATATCAGCCGACCAATACCACTGTACGCTGACATCGGTCGCTTTGGACAGATCACAGGAGCTTGTGGCTGTCAGGTATGCCCTGTCGTTCTGCGTTGCCGTTATGTTCGATTTGTCGTAACCGATCTCAAGATCAAATGTGCTCATTGCGACAATGGGGAAGGTGACCAGCAGATACCAGCCGTCTTCCTTGACATTGCCGTCCAAATCGCCGGCCTTACGGTATTTGATCGTGAAGTTTTCCGCGCCGGGCACCTTGATATCCGAGTCAGCGTTGAAATAATAGCTGCCGTGGGGCTCCAGCTTGACCAGGGCCCGATAGCTGTTCAGCGCCGAGAAGGAGGTCACGGGGGTCAGCTTTAGAGTCCGCCTGTTCATGTTCAGCCAGAGAGCCTCGCCTGCCTTGAACTGCGGTGTGGGTTTTACGGAGTCTCTGCCCGGGACAAGCTCGACATTCGAAAGGTCAACCTTGCTGTCGACCTTCGAGTCGGCCTTCGGGGCGGTGAGTTTGATCGTCCCCTTCTTGATGACATATGTGTTGTCATCGGGAATTGAGAAGTGGAAGTAGGCTTTGCACCAACTGCCATCTGACGCAGTGGTAGTATTTACCGTTGTACCGGTATAGCCGCCGGCAAAGAGGCTCGCATCCACCTTGGAGTCAAAAAGACATCCCTTTTGCGCTTTTGAGACGGTAAACTCGATCCAGCCCGTCATCCCGGCTCTGGCTGCGGTTTCGGTGTACTCGGTCTTTTTATCCTCCGCCAGATACCGGATGGATTCGACATTGCCGGCATCGCACCACACATCCTTGGTATCCCTTTTCAGGAGGAAGCCGTGCTTTTGCTGGAAATCAAAATTCTGGATCTCGAGCTCTCCGATCCTGGTGGGGGACGTGCACAAATTGATTCGGATTCTTTTGGTAAAAACGACTTCATCGGTTTTATGGTCTCTGATCTCCAGTGCCAATGAGTACTTAAAGCGGGGCGTTTCATTGTGGAGGTCAAACATCACTGTCACCCGCGGAGCGGTAAAGGGCGCTGTAAATTTCCCGATGGGATAATCAAGGTGCCAAACAGCCTTTTCATAGGGTGTGTCCTCATACTTATAGGTAATATACGGATATTCCCAGGACCAATCCGTTGAGGAACCATTGAGGAAATAGGACGCCTTTGCATCGGAATAGAACCAGTCTCCATTGTCAATGAAGCACAAATAAAGGTCACATTGACTGTGTTCCTTGAAAAAATTCTCTGCGGAAAAACCATCCAGCAGGAAATCCATGTCAACTGTATAATAAGCGTGCTCGTAGACTTTTCCGACTGTGATGCCATCGTAGCCTTCCGGTGCGCCGTCTTTCGTAGCCTTCAGAGGGACAGGATAGGGGGTGTAGCTTTCCTCCGCCGACACGGGTGTGGCGAGAGCTGCCATGCTGCCGATGATCATGACTGCCACACAGAAAAGCGACAGCACGGATGATAATATTTTTCTCTTCATTTTTACATTACCTCTTTTCAAAAAGATCCACCGCCGCCGCCGTGCGTTTTGCCCGACTCGGATTCATGGGTTGAGCTATCAGACGATTTTTGTTCGTTCGCTTTTTTGGTTTTCGTGAGCGTTCGATAGAGGAAGAGATCTCGGCTGTCTGTCAGGTTCATGCTGTCCTTTTTGACATAGCTGTCAGCCTTGGTCTGTGTGCGCACGCTCTTCAGCTTGCCCTTCATATTACCGACCACGATCAGCGCAATGATAAATCCGATGATCAGCGAAAGCGGTATCCAAACAAGCGAGAGTGCCTCTCGCGGTAGGTTTGCTTTAGTATAAGGCTCGCCTGTCCTTGCCTGCGTGATAAAATCATCGCAAAGCTCGGCAAACCTAACAAATGCGCCGTTAAAATCGCCATCCGAAAGGAAGGGCTTTATCTGCCTGCCTATATATTCGATGCCTTCATCGGTAAATGCCTCTATCGCATAACCGCTTGTAGATATATGCCACTTGCCGTTTCCTTTATCAACAAGCAAAAGCAGTCCGTCTTTCTCGGTACCGAAACCGAATCCCGACAGCTCATAGAACAGATCGGCACATTCTTCGATCGAGAGTTCCTCGGTCGTGTCTACCGTAGCTACCACGACATCGACCTTTTGTCGGTCACTGATCTCGTTAAGCTTTTCCAAAAGGGAGCTTGCCTCGGACTCGGAGAGCAGATTTGCACCATCGGAAAGGCGAGGTGCAACAATTACATCGCCGAAAACGGTGAAAGAGCTGACGCAGACGGCGAGAACCATCAAGAGTGCGAAAATTATCTTATTTGTTCTTTTCATTGTCCGCCCCTCCTTACAGTAATCCGATCAGATGAAGTAACCATGCCGCCGCATAAGTTGCGACGGTGCAGACGGCGGTGAGACCTATCGTCCATTTTCTTGCCGCCGACTTATCGAGCGGAAGATCGCCGACGAGCTTACCTGTCTGCGCATTCATCGCGAATGTGTACTTTTTACCGTTCCAGGTCGTATTGAGCAGCCATAACGGATAGAGCGCGTATTTAGCACTGCCGTTTTTAAGGTCGATACTGCAACTTTCGGTCTTCACGGTCGCGTATCCCTCGACTGTTGCCTCAAAAGCTTCTTCGGTAGACTTTTTGACACGCTCAACGGCGCGTGTTTTGCTCGCCTCGGAGTCAACGTCATATTTGTCGGCAAGATAGCCTGCGAGATATGCTGTCTGAAAATCGACTGCCTCATTGAAATTATAAGGCTCGATCGATTCCATGAGTGTATTGTCCACCTTGGTCGAGCCATCGACGGGGACTTTCTCAAATCCGATATTTCCGCCTCTTTGCACCGAAAAATGCTCTGTTTCGGTGTAATCGTACTCGTCATCGCTCCATTTGCGAACTTTTGTAGCGCGGTAGCGAATACGGGCGTTGACATCGGCATCATAGAGCCAGAACGGAAGATAAACGCCCTTGATCTCGTCGATGTGATTTTCGTCCTTGAATACCTTCGGGAGCAAGCGTTTGCCGCTGTAATGCTTCTGAAGTGCCTCTTTTGCGGCTTTTTTGTCAAGTTTGAAGGGGATTATGAAGTCAGGCTTCAAAGATCCCGACAGGCGTCCCTTCATGACAACCGGATTGCCGCAGAACGGACAGGATGTTGCGGCTGTCGTATCGTCGGCAACGATCTCGCCACCGCAGGAATCGCAGACATACATGCCGAGATTATCGACCTCGCCGCTCTGCCATTCCGAGCCGCCTGTGCTCCCCCAACTTATTTCGTCCGCCTTATCGTTTTGCAGGTCAGCATCGTAGCCCGCAAGCGTTTCCATTTCAAATTCGGTGTCACAATAGGGACATTTCATCTTTTGCAGACTGCTGTCAAACTCTATCGCGCCTCCGCAACACGGACACTTGTACTCTTGTAAGTTACCCAAAACAGTACTCCTTTCGTATTTTTATACGATTTTGCCGTCATTTATTTTGTTTTTCCTCGACGAGCCTGTAAAAAGCTGTCTCAAGCTCGCCTTGCCTTTTCGGGAAACGTTTGATCTCTCCGTCCGAAAAGGTGAGTGCCAATGAGTATACTGACTCATCAGGGATGTGAAAGAGCTTTTTTCGCCCTTTTTGCTCTTTTTGCTTATTTGCCTCTCGTATGATCCCCCGATCCTCGATGATCGCCAAGATCTCGTTCGCACGCTCGGTATCGATCGCTCTTTTGCTGATCGATCTCTCAAAGAGATCCGCATCAAGATACCAACCGTCCGCCTCTTTGATCATCGCAAACGAGTATGCACATGTGCGATCTGCGTGACCGCAGGAGATCGATATTGCCGTTAGATCGGACACGGAAAGTGTTTTTTTCTTCATTAATATATAGGCAATATCAGCGATCAAATTGTGTCGCCCTCATTGAAGATATCTCCGCATTCGGGGCAGAATTTCGGAGGGTTCTT
>CAZORL010000050.1:0-6434 GCA_964582375.1 uncultured Lachnospiraceae bacterium | reverse complement strand
CTAATTTCTAATTTTCCTCACAGTTCCAACTTCATATACCCGTCCTTGACCCAACCGATGCGGCGGAGAACGAAGTCGAAGACTATCGACAAAACTGCGGGCAGGAGAATGCACAGGACGGCGACGCCGATCCACGCATCGGCTGTCCAATTCATGTCAATGAGGATCTGCCAGGGCGAGAGCATGCCGCAAGTGCCCATTCCTGCGTTGACACCCGAGCAGTGAAGCTTGAAGACGACCGTCGAGAGCGGTCCGCAGACGGCAGAGGCAAGCGTCGGTGCGATCCAGATCTGTGGATGGCGGCAAATGTTGCCCATTTGGAGCATCGATGTGCCGAGTCCCTGCGCGACAAGTCCGCCCCATTTATTCTCGCGGAAGGATGTGACCGCAAATCCGACCATCTGACAGCAGCATCCGACAGCTGCCGCGCCTGCGGCGAGTGCGAGATTTTCTGAGATGCCCCCCTCGGCGGTGACCGTGAAGATCATGGCGCAAAGTGCTGCCGACGAGATAGGGAGCGTCAGCACGATGCCGACGACGACTGCGAGGATGATGCCCATGACGAGTGGGATCTCGCCGGTTGCGTACTCGATAAGTCCGCGGAGCGCATAGATCAGGCGCGCGACGAGCGGACAAAGTGCCCACGATGCAAGATAACCTGCGCAAAGTGTGGTCGCAGGGGTGACCAAAATGTCAACTTTTGTCGATTTTGAGACGAGTTTACCGATCTCGCAGGCAAAAAGCACGGCAAAAAACGAGCCTGCAGGGCCTGCGGTGTAAGTTGCGCCGTCGAAGACTGCAGGGAAAAGACCGCCCATCGCCCCGACTGCGGCGCACGAATAGAGCAAAAGCGGATCTGCTTTGAGCTTCGCCGCAACTGCGACGCCGATCGCCGCGCCGTAAACATAGGCGTTCTGCGCATAGGATGCGACTACATGAAATATGTCTTTGTCCGATGTCGGAAAAAACGCATTGCCGAGAGCCTTGAAGATCGTGCCGATCAGAAGCGAGGCGAACAGCCCGAGTGCCATCGCACCCATCGCATCCACGAAATAGACCTTCGGGGACAGGGTTATCCCCTTTTTGTGTAAAAATCCGATAAATTTGTTCTCTTTTTTCATGAGATTACCTTTGATCGCGGCAATGCACGACCTCGCCCGATCATGCGGGCGAATACCTTTCGTTATTATTTTGGCATTGAAACGTCACAAACTTTGAGTGAAAAGGCCTCGGGCTTACCTGTGACGGTGGCACTCTCCCCCGATGAAGCCGCCTTTTCGATAAAAAAGATATAAGGTAACTATATTATAAGCCTTTTGGCGGCATTTGTCAAGATGCATTTTGGTCAAATAATGAACTTTTTTACATAAATTGTCGGTCAGTTTGCTCTTTTGTGCCAAAAGGTCTTGACAATCGGTCGATGATGTGATAAAATATAAAGAAAACAAACAAAAGGAAAACCTGAATTTATGGGATTTTTTGAACTCTTTACGATAGCGGTCGCACTTGCGATGGACGCTTTTGCGGTGTCGATCTGCAAGGGACTCTCGACCGACAAATTAAAACTGCGTCATTATTTTCTGATCGGGCTGTGGTTCGGCGGATTTCAGGCTGCCATGCCTGCGCTCGGCTATCTGCTCGGCTCGACATTTGAGAGTTACATAACCGCGATCGATCACTGGATCGCATTCATTCTGCTTGCCCTCATCGGCGCAAACATGATCCGTGAGGCAATAGGCGGCGACGACGAGTCGGTCGCACCCTCGTTTGCGATCGCCGCGATGCTTCCGCTTGCCGTTGCGACGTCGATCGACGCGCTGGCGGTGGGGATCACATTTGCCCTGCTTCCCGATGTCAACATTTTCATCGCAGTCGGTCTGATCGGCGTGACGACCTTTCTGATCTCGGCGGCAGGACTGCACATCGGCAACATTTTCGGTGCGAAATTCAAAAAACCTGCCGAAATAGTCGGCGGCGCGATACTCATTCTGATGGGTGTCAAGATCTTGATCGAGCACCTGATGTGAGTTGCTTGCAGTGTTCACGCCAAAGCGGACAGTCAAGATCCCCAAGATGTATTTCTTCGACACCGGGCTTGTGGCATACCTGACTCGCCACAGTTCTCCCGAAATTCTTGCCAACGGCTCTATCAATGGGGCAATTCTTGAAAACTATATCGTTTCCGAGATCCGCAAAACATATCTGAATGCAGGTATGGAATGCTATCTCCATTATTACAGAGATAAAGACACAAAGGAGATCGATCTCATTATTGAAAGTGATGGCTTGCTTCATCCTCTTGAGATCAAAAAAGCGGCAACGGTAAGCCTTTCCATGGTAAGAAATTTCAGTGTGCTGACAAAATCATCTGTCCCGACAGGCACGGGCGGTATTTTATGCTTAAAGGAAAGCTTTACGGCACTAAACAAAGATGTTCTTGTCTTTCCCGCATGGACGAAAAAAATCTCCCCGATATTTTGCGGATTTTCCGCAAAATATCGGGGGATGTTGTTTTTTCTTGATTTTTTTGACTTTTCAACAGGTTTCCACATAGTTTTCCACAGATTGTGCAAAACTTTTTTGAAAAATCACTTTTCCTCGGGGCGGATGACATCGACGCCGATCCATTTTTTGAGGACATCGGGGACGTTGACCGAGCCGTCGGCGTTTTGGTTCTGCTCGACGAGTGCAGGCAGAACACGGGATGTCGCAAGTCCCGAGCCGTTGAGCGTGTGGACATACTCGATCCTGCCGTCCGCGCGTCTGACTCTGATCATGCCGCGGCGCGCCTGATAATCGCGTGCGTTCGAGACAGACGAAACTTCTTTATAGCCGTTCATCGACGGGATGTTGATCTCGATATCGTATGTGCGTGCCATCGATGCTGAGCAATCCTCTGCGGCAAGCTTGACCGTTCTGAAGTGGAAGCCCAGCCCTTTGACGAGGTTTTCAGCCTTGGTCACAAGCTCGTCGAACGCTTCATCCGACTTTTCGGGAAGGGTGTATTGGAACATCTCGACCTTGTTGAACTGATGTCCGCGAACCATTCCACGCTCGTCCGAGCGATACGAGCCTGCCTCGCGTCTGAAGCAGGGTGTATATGCGAACATTTTCTTCGGCAGATCCGCCTCGGTCAGGATCTCGTTTCGATAGAGCGATGCAAGTGCCGCCTCGGCGGTCGGGAGCATGTAGTGGACGCGATCGTCGGTCGGATTTTCGATCTTATAGACCTCATCGGCAAATTTCGGGAACTGTCCTGCCGTCAGTCCGCACTCATATTCGAGCATATGCGGCGGAAGGATCATCTCATAGCCGTCGTTAATATGCGTTTCCATGAAATAGTTGAGCAGTGCCCACTCGAGGCGTGCGCCCATGCCGCGATAGATCCAAAATCCCGAGCCGGCAAGCTTTGTTCCGCGCGGATAATCGATTAGTCCGAGTGCGGTGCAAAGATCGACGTGGTTTTTCGGTTCGAAATCGAACTTGCGAGGCTCGCCCGAATATCTGAGCGGCTGATTGTTCTCTTTGCCGCCGGGGAGGAGATCTTCGTCGGGAAGGTTCGGCAGACCGAGCAGGATACCGTTCAGCTCATCCTCTGTCGCTTTTAACAGATTGTCGTTTTGTGTGATCGTATCGCCGATCTTCTTCATCTCAGCGAAAATTTCGGCAGTGTCCCTTCCCTCTTTCTTATACTGCGGAATGAGCTTCGAGGTCTTGTTCTTTTCGGCTTTGAGTTTCTCGGTCTCGCCGATCAGCGCACGGCGTTTTTCATCGAGCGAGAGGATCGCAGCGATATCTTCCTTTGCGTCCTTGCCTTTTTTTGCAAGGCGAGCTGTCACTTCTTCGGGTTTTTCTTTGATATATTTGATGTCAAGCATTTTATATTCCTCACTTTGTATTTGTAATGTTGATTATTCTGTTAAAAAGTCTTCTCCGCAAAGAAGTCGGAGGAGATCATCGAGATCTGCGTTATCGGTATATTCGATCTCAATTTTCTTTGTTTTCTTACCGTCAACGATCTTGACCGCTCTTCCGATAGTTTGGCGGATGCGTTTTTCAAGCTCTGCAACATAGTCTACATCTTTGACAGATCTCGGTTTGTCCTCGTCATCTTCGGCAACTTTTTGTGAAGTTTCGTTTGCTCGTCTTACAAGCTCCTCGACCTGTCTGACCGAGAGATCACGCTCGATCGCAAGCGTCGCAGTCTCTGTGATTTTGTTCTTGTCACGCAACCCGAGCAGTGCCCTGCAATGTCCCTCCGAGAGATCGCCTGCGATCAGATGTGCGTACACCTCATTTGGCAGGTCAAGCAGGCGGAGCTTGTTTGCGACTGCCGCACGTGATATGCCGACCTTTTCGGAGACCTGTTCCTGTGTCATCCCGAACTCGGACATGAGCGACTTATACGCCATCGCCTCCTCGATCGGGTTCAGATCTTCACGCTGTATATTTTCGATCAGCGAAAGTTCTGCCGTTTTGCGATCATCGCTGTCAATTATGACGACCGGGACCTCGGTAAGCCCCGCAAGCTTTGACGCACGCCATCGACGCTCACCTGCAATTATTTCATAAAGCCCTGACGGTGTCGATCGAACCGCTATCGGCTGAATCAGACCGTTTTGAGCGATTGAGTCTGCAAGTGCCGCAAGGGCATCCTTGTCAAAACTCTTTCTCGGTTGACCGCTTCGTGGCTGAATTTCGGATATTCTCAGCTTCGTCGGCTCGACTTTTTCCTCGATCGACTCGCTCGTTTCGGCAAAAAGGGCGTCCAGACCCTTTCCAAGCCCTGTTTTTTTAGCCATTTCCCTTCCCTTTCTTTTGTCAGTTTTGAATCTTAAAGAGCGACATTTACAATCGACCTTTTATATTCTCTTAATAACCTCTGTCGCTACTGCGAGATACTGCTCCGTTCCCTTGGACAGCTTATCATAATAATAGACCGGCTGACCGAACGACGGTGCTTCCGAAAGACGGACGTTTCTCTTGATCCTTGTGTCGAAAAGCTTATCTTTATAGTACTTTTTCAGCTCTTTTTCAACCGATTTTGAAAGATTAAGCCGCCTGTCGTACATTGTGATCAGTATTCCGACCACCTCAAGCGACGGATTATACGCTTTTTTGACCTGTTTTATCGTCAGCATGAGCTGAGAAAGTCCTTCGAGTGCGTAATATTCGCAGATCATGGGGATTATGACGCCATCGGATGCGACAAGCGCATTCAGCGTGAGTATCCCGAGTGAGGGCGGACAATCGATGATTATGTAGTCAAAATCGGATTTTATGTTGTCGAGCGAACCCTTGAGCAGTCCTTCCCTTCCTTCGACCGATACAAGCTCGATCTCTGCGCCTGCGAGCGACAGATTTGACGGAATTACAGACAGATTTTGAAATTCCGTGGCAATTACACAGTCTTTTGCCTCTTTTTCGCCGATCAGACAGTCATATATTGACGGCAGATCGCCCTTTTTGCTGACTCCGACACCGCTTGTCGCATTTCCCTGCGGATCAAGATCGATAAGCAGAACCTTCTTTTTCTTGAGTGCGATCGATGCCGCGACATTAACGGCAGAGGTCGTTTTGCCGATACCGCCCTTTTGATTGGAGAAAGCGATTATTTTTCCCATGCGTGCCCTCCTTTGCTGGTTTTCATCCCATATTATAGCACATTATCGGCAATAAATCAATAGTTTTTCGCATATTTTTGTGAAACGGTGAAACTTTTTATTCGTGTTTCACGTGAAACATCGATCTCGGCTTTTCGATTTCGATCTTAACGACTGTTTTGCCATCAATTGTTTCACATGAAACATTCGAGGGTATTCCGGAAGTATTCAGGCGGTCGATCATTCGGGAGAGGCTGTTATAAAGCGGACGAATATCACGGATGAGAACAAGCGGTTCAGGTCTTTGGGGCATGTCGATCTGCGGCTCGGAGGGAAGAAGGTCGAGAATTTGATCATCGACAACGATCAGTGCATCGAGATAAGGCGCATCAAGCATTTTCAAGGCAAGATAGCGTTGTTTTCCGTCGATTATCGAGTATTTTCTGCGACATTTGCGTAGAATTACAGGGCAGAGAAGTCCGACAGAGCGAATTGATGCGGCAAGACGAGCGACCGAGGCAGAGTCTGCGGCGATATTTGGTGGAATGACAGCGGAGAGAGGGATACGACGAAGGAGAAGGGAAGAGTTGTACATAC
Source organism: uncultured Lachnospiraceae bacterium (assembly GCA_964582375.1). Classification (GTDB taxonomy): domain Bacteria; phylum Bacillota; class Clostridia; order Oscillospirales; family CAG-272; genus CAKSQF01. The sequence continues at coordinate 234 of CAZORL010000050.1, read as the reverse complement.
GATATTTTCGGGTAAAAATAAAGATCACCATCCTTTGACGGTGATTATATCAGAAGGGAAGTGTATTTTTTGGCGAAATGTGGGAGAGAATCGAAGAAAGCGGTAAGAAGTAAGGAATAAATGGTTTCCGACGTGTAGGGGATTGTTTGTAATGGCAACAGAGATGTTATTCATGCACAATATAACAAATCGTCGATGTGACAATCAAATTTTGCCAATGGCTCCCTCCGACGT
>CAZORL010000049.1:0-7275 GCA_964582375.1 uncultured Lachnospiraceae bacterium | reverse complement strand
CCTTCAGTCGCCTACGGCGACAGCTTCCTCTCGGAGGAAGCCATTGGCAAAATTTTGTTGTAATATCGCCGATTTATTACAAATTGACCGCTAAAGAAAAATGTTTGCCCCTCCGATAAAATATCGGCAGGTGAATATCCAAATTTTCCCCCCACAAATATCTTGTATCTGATTCCAAGGAGGTTTCAAATGAAAATACTCTATGTCGGCGGCGAAGCCGTACCGTTTGTATCGACCGGCGGACTCGGGGACGTGCTCGGCTCGCTCCCTGCGGCGATCGCTCGCGAAGACAGCACAAACGACGTTCGTGTCGTTCTGCCGCTCCACTCAAAGATCACATCCTTCTGGATCGACCAAATGCTGTCCGTGGCGTCGTTTGACGTCCATCTTGCATGGCGTGTTCAGCATGCCGAGGTCAAAATGCTCGAAAAGGACGGCGTGATCTATTATTTCATCGCAAACGACTATTATTTCAACCGCCCGAATGTTTACGGCGAGTTTGACGACGGCGAGCGTTACGCATTCTTCTGCAAGGCTGCCGTCGAGATGCTCCCGCGCATCGGATTTACCCCCGATCTGCTCCACGCCAACGACTGGCAGGCGGCACTTTCGATAATATATCTGCGCAAACAGCAAAACTATCCGAACACGCGCACGGTATACACCATCCACAACATCGAATATCAGGGCAAATTTCCCAAATCGATCATCGGCGATGTTTTCTCCCTTTGGGAGACCGATCTGCCCGAGCTTGAATATGATGATTGCATAAACCTCACCAAGGGTGCGATAGTCTGCTGTGACAAGTTAACAACGGTCAGCGAGCGTTACAGCGAGGAGATCCGCATGCCCTATTATGCGCACGGACTCTCGGGCATAATCGCGCAATATGCGTCAAAATCCTGCGGTATCGTGAACGGTATCGACAACGACTACTACAATCCGCTCACCGACCCGATTTTGGGCGGCAGTCACTACAGTGCGAAATATCACACATTTTCGGGCAAAGCGTCCAACAAAGCCGCTCTTCAAGCAGAGCTTGGGCTTCCGATCGAGCCGGACAAACCGCTGATCGCGATGGTCACGAGGCTGGTCGCACCCAAGGGGCTTGATCTTGTGCGTGCGATGCTCGGCGAGATCATGCAGGGAGAGTCGCAGTTTGTCATTCTCGGCACGGGCGAGCAGGATTACGAGAATTATTTCCGCGGACTCGAGGGATACTATCCCGACAAGGTTCGCGCGCTGATCAAATTTGACAAGGAGCTGTCCCGAAGGATATACGCCGCCGCCGACATCTTCTTGATGCCCAGCCAATCGGAGCCTTGCGGACTGTCGCAGATGATCGCCTGCCGCTACGGTGCGGTCCCGGTGGTCAGAGAAACGGGCGGACTTTACGACACGATCAAAGCATTTGACAGAGAGAGCGGCGAGGGCAACGGTATCACCTTCTACGCCTTCTCGCCGTATGAGATGAAGGACGCCGTCGGACGCGCGCTTGAGCTTTATTATGACAAGGCATCATGGAAAAAGCTGGTCAAAAATGCCATGACCAGCGATTTCACCTGGGACGCATCCGCAAGAAGATATATGGAAGTATATAAGTCGATGTTTTGATGGGGTCAAACGGTCGGACCCTACGGGTAATTGCTTATTTATCCCGCCGATAATTACAAATCGACCTCCCAAACATCAAAACCTCGCAAATTCCTAATTCCTCATTCCCAATTATTTTTTCGACACATGAAAGGAACACTTAATTAAATGGTAAAGAAAATTGAAACCGGTGAAGAGATCAAGACCGAAAAGGTAAAGGCTGTCAAGCTGACCAAAAAGACGGTAAGGCAATCAAAGGATGCGACGGTGCGTCGCGACATCACCGACAAACTGTCAAAATTCTTCGGGACCACCCCCGACGAGGCAAACGCCGATCAGATATACAAAGCCGTTATTCTTTCGGTCAAGGACATCCTCTCTCACAAGCGCACCGAGTTCAAGCAGAATGTCAAAAACAAGGAAGGCAAGAAGATCTACTATCTCTGCATGGAGTTTTTGATCGGAAAATCGCTTAAAAACAATCTCATGAATCTCGGTCTTGAAAAAGAATACCGTGAGTTGCTCGCATCATGGGGCTACAACATTGAGGATCTCTACGAGCACGAGGACAATCCCGGACTCGGCAACGGAGGACTCGGCAGACTTGCGGCATGCTTTATGGATGCGCTGACGACGCTTGATTATTCGGCGACCGGATTTTCGATCCTTTACGAGTACGGTCTGTTCAAGCAGAAGATCGTTGACGGACAGCAGATCGAGCTGCCCGACATTTGGTTGCCTTCGGGCGAGAGCTGGCTCGTCCCCCGAACCGACAAGACCTGCACCGTCCGTTTCGGCGGCAATATCACCGAAAAATGGGAGAACGGCAGACACGATGTCATCCACACCGACTACACCGAGGTTCAGGCTGTCCCCTACGATATGATGATCTCGGGTGCTGACAGCAAGGCGGTCAACTCGCTTCGTCTGTGGAAGGCGGTCAAGACAAATCAGTTCAACATGGGTCTTTTCTCCCAAGGCGACTATTTCCAGGCGATGGAGGAGTCGAACAAGGCGGAGATCATCTCAAAGGTGCTCTACCCTGCCGACAACCACGACGGCGGCAGAACGCTTCGCCTAAAACAGCAATATTTCCTGGTCTGTGCATCGCTTCAGTCGATCATCGCCGATCATCTGCGCAGTTACGGCACGCTTGAGAATTTTGCCGACAAGGTGGCAATCCACATCAACGACACCCATCCCGCGCTGGTCGTGCCCGAGCTTATCCGCATCCTGACCGACACATATTCCTATTCGTGGGATGATGCGTGGAACACCGTCATAAAGACCGTTTCCTACACCAACCACACCGTCCTGCCCGAGGCACTTGAAACTTGGGACGAGGGACTCTTCAAATATGTCATGCCCAGGATCCACCAGATCGTATGCGAGATCAACCGCCGCTTCTGTGCGGATCTGTGGAAGTGCTATCCCGGCGACTGGGACAGGATCACGCATATGTCGATCATTTCGGGCAACCGTGTCAAGATGGCAAATCTGTCGGTCGTCGGCTCGCACACGGTCAACGGCGTATCAAAGCTCCACTCGGACATTCTGACAAAGACGGTCTTCTCGGATTTTTACGAATACACCCCCGAGAAATTCACCAACGTGACCAACGGCATCGCTCACCGTCGCTGGCTCTGCTACTCGAACCCGGGTCTTTGCGCCCTGCTTGACGATACGATCGGCAAAGGCTACAGGAAGCACGCCGAGGAGCTTGCAAAATTTGAAAAATACGCCTCCGACGCATCGGTGCTTGACAGGCTTTACGCCATCAAACGCGAAAACAAGGTTCGTTTCTCAAATTACTACGCAAAAAAGACGGGCATTACGCTCGACCCCGACTCGATCTTCGATGTTCAGGTCAAGCGCATGCACGAATACAAGAGGCAGATGCTCAACGCTCTGCGCATAATATCCTACTACAGGATGCTGAAAGAAAATCCCGGCATCGACCTTCCGCCGCAGACATTTATCTTCGCGGCAAAGGCTGCCCCCTCATATTTCATCGCAAAGCAGACGATCAGGCTCATCTGCGACATCTCTGCCGAGATCGAGCGTGACAGTGTACTGCGCAACAAGATGAGGGTCGTTTTCGCCGAGGATTACAACGTCTCGCTCGCCGAGGTGCTCATCCCGTCCGCCGACATCTCCGAGCAGATCTCGCTTGCGGGCAAGGAGGCAAGCGGCACGGGCAACATGAAACTCATGATCAACGGCGCACTCACGCTGGGAACGCTCGATGGTGCGAATGTTGAGATCGCAGAGGCAGTCGGTGCGGACAATGTCTATATCTTCGGTCTGACCACCCCCGAGGTCGACTCGCTCTGGCAGAGCGGATATCATTCCGCCGACTTCTACAACAGAAGTCCCCTCCTCCACGATGCGGTCGATCAGCTCAAGGTCGGCTTCAACGGCAACGATTACACGAGCTTCTACAACTATCTGCTCATGGGACCGGGCGTTCCCGACCCGTATATGTGCCTTGCCGATTTCGACAGCTATCTCGCAAAGCACAAAGAACTGCTCTCCGACTATGCCGATCGCGGTGTCTGGGAGAAAAAATCGCTCATCAACATCGCCCGTGCCGGCATATTCTCCGCCGACCGTGCGATCGACGAATACGCAAAGAACATCTGGCACATTAGCCCGATAAAGACCGAAAACGAGTGATCTATGTTTGTTCCGAAAAAACTCACAGATGAGCTTGTTTTTTCGAAAAGCTCCGAAAAGACCGACTTCGGCGGTCTTTTCGGCGTTTTTTCAAGTGAAGACAGGCTGACATTTAATTTATCCGCACCTCGCGAACTGGGTGTCTATCGCCCGTCCCTTGAGTTTTACAGAGACTCGGACGGCAAACGGCTCAGCCTTGCCCTCGAGATGAACAGCGAGCCGACCTCTCCGATCGAGACATACTCGGCAAGCCTTGACACGATCCTGCTCTGCCCCGAGGGCGAGTGCGATGCTCTGCTCTGGTACACGGTAGTCTTCGAGAGCGGCTACGGCAGGCTTCGCCTTTCGCAAAACATGACATCCTACAAGCCAAGGCTCTCATACGCATGGGAGGGCTACGACGGCTTTCAGCTGACGATCAGCCACACCGACCCGTTTGCCCCATCAAAATGGGCAGGAGGGATGATATATCACATATTTGTCGATCGATTTGCCAAGGGGAGCGTCAGTATGCCTCTGCGTGAAGATGCCCTGCTCGATCCCGATTGGGAGGGCGGCGTTCCCGAATTTGCCGAGCATCGCGGCGGATTTGTCCGCAACAACAAATTTTTCGGCGGCAATCTTTGGGGCGTTATCGACGAACTTGACTACCTTTCTTCCCTCGGCGTCAGCCTGATCTACCTCTCGCCCATCTTCGAGGCGTATTCGAACCACAAATACGACACGGGCGACTATATGAAGGTCGATGAAATGTTCGGCGGCGATCGTGCGCTCAAGGAACTGATCGCGGCGGCGGCAGCGCGCGGTATCGGCGTCATCCTTGACGGCGTGTTCAATCACACGGGGGCAGACAGCAAATATTTCAACAAAAGCGGCAGATACGGAGACGGCGGTGCCTATCGTGACCGATCATCGCCCTATTTTGATTGGTACGATTTCACAAATTATCCCGACAAATACCGCTGTTGGTGGGGGATCGATGTCCTGCCTGCGGTGGACACGACAAACAAGTCGTACACCGACTTCATTTGCGGCGACCACGGAGTTGTCGCAAAATACACGAACATGGGCATCGCAGGTTGGCGGCTCGATGTTGCCGACGAGCTTGCCGACACATTTCTTGGCTCGCTCTGCAAAAGGGTGAAGGAATGCGACCCCGATGCGCCGATCTTCGGCGAGGTCTGGGAGGATGCGTCGAACAAATCGGCATACGGCACAAGACGCAAATATTTCAGAGGCGACAGACTCGACTCGGTCATGAACTATCCGCTCCGAAACGGAATCATCAAATTCGTAAAAACAGGCGATCGCTCCGAGCTTTTTGAGGCGACTGCCCTGCTCTACTCGCATTACCCCAAATCAGCATCCGATCTTTTGATGAATTTCCTCGGCACGCACGACACCGAGCGTATCCTGACGGTGTTGGTCGGCGATGATGAGGGCGGCAGACCCGCATCCGAACTTGCGACGGCAAAGCTCTCGCCGGAGCAGCGTGCCCTCGGTCTGGAACTTCTTAGGCTGTGTGCAATACTGATTTTCACCCTGCCCGGGCTTCCCTGCGTCTATTACGGTGACGAGGGCGGCATGGAGGGCTATCGCGACCCGTTCAACCGCATGCCCTTTGTCAAGGAGCGACAGGACAAGGGTCTTGTCGAGCATTACAAACATCTCTCAAAGATCAGACGCTCCGAGCCGCTCTTTTCGGGTGGGCTTCTTGAGGTGATCGAGGATCTGCCAAATGGCGTGTTTGCATTCCGTCGATTTGCCAAAGAGGCGGATCACGAGATCTTTGTCGCACTCAATGTCTCGGACACCTCTGTCACGATCGAGGACATCCGGGGAGAGGAGCTTCTCTCGGGAAAAGCGGTTGATCGCTGTCACCTTTTGCCGAAAAGCGGACAAATCATTCGAAATTTTTGTTAATTTATGTAAATATTAATGACAAGTTCACAATTACAACTTATAATAGCAGAAGATCAACGAACACGAAAAGGGGGATCATCCTCATGAAAACCAAAAAAATCATCGCACTCCTTCTCTCGGCGGTAATGCTCGTGCTTTCGCTCGCGGCATGCTCGACAGACGGAAGTTCAAACACCACGGTCACCGACGCCAACGGAAACGTCATAACGGTCGGCAAGACCGACAAAAACGACCCCGAAAAGAGCAGCAAGGTCAAGTTCAAGTTCCTCAAAGCAGGCAGATCGACCTGCATCATCATCCGCACACCTGCCGGCAACGTTATGATCGACACCGCCGCCGATGACAAGACCGACAAGGTGCTGACCTATCTTGCTGAGAAGAACATCAAGGACATTGACTACCTCATCCTGACCAACTACTCGAAAAAGCACATCGGCGGTCTGCCTGCGATCATCTCGTCAAAGCAGGTCACCTTCAAGAATGTGCTCACCCCTGCTTACAACAAGGCAAGCAACAGCTACACACTGCTCGAGAGTGCGCTAAGCGGCGCAGGCATCACTGCGACCAAAGTTTCGGAGAACACCGAGATCACGCTCGGCGATGTCAAGATGACGATCTACGCCCCCCACAAGGACTACTCGACGACCTCTGACGAGAACGACGAGTGCAATTCGCTGGCAGTTTCGCTCGAATACGAGGGCAAGTCCTTCCTCATGACCTCGCGTATCAAGGGCGAGCGCACGGCAGAGCTTGTCTCGGATCTCGGCGGCAAGACATTTGATCTTGTCACTGTCCCGAACTACGGCATCTACGATCAGAGCTACGACAGTCTGTTCGAGAGTCTCAAGGCGACATATTCGGTTGCATTCTGCTCGAACAACGCCGACAAGACGCAGATGGATGTCAAGACGATAACAGCACTGACCAATGCGAAGACCCTCATCTATGCAACCCGTGACGGCAGCATAGAGGTTGACATGAGCAAAGACGCCGTAACAGTCAACGGCACGCCGATCAATACGGTAAAATAAATCAAAAATCGCCACCGACAAGGTGGCGATTTTTGTTTAAGTCGGGAGGAGC
>CAZORL010000048.1:0-7314 GCA_964582375.1 uncultured Lachnospiraceae bacterium | reverse complement strand
CGGCGACAGCTCCCTCTCGGAGGGAGCCCTTGGCAAAATTTTGTTGTAATATCGCCGATATATTGTTCAACAGGATTCGTTTCGTCCCGGGCGATCGATGATCGCCCGCTTTTTTGGCGGTCGGGTGGATGAGGCATCTGCAAGAACACTCTATCTCATGAAGAGGAACATTTTATTTGTAATGAGAAGGTGGTGATTTTACAGTCAAACCCTGCAAATTCTTAATTTCCCTTCGGATATGCCGTCGATGCCTTTTCAAACTCTTTTTCGAAATCGGCGACCGTCTTTTTGCTGAATTTTATATGATTTTTGAGGCGTTCCTCGGTCATTTCGGAGATTAGGCAGGCACTGTAGCATCTGACGCCGTCCTCGTTTTTGTAGCAATCGACCATCGTGCCGACAAGCTCGTACTTATCGATGCGCACTCCGTCCTCGTCGCAGATCAGCGTGATGTTCGCAAGTCCGCCGATGTTCGGCTCGAAATCGTTTTGGTTGTGGACAAAATTGCCGAGCGAGTAGTAAACGACCGTTTTGTTGCCGCCCTCCCCCTCGACCTCCATCACGGGCTGAACGACATGCGGATGCGTACCGATAACGAGATCGACACCGCAATCGGCGAAGAACTGTGCCCACATCTGCTCACTCGAGGTCGGGGTGTTAACATATTCTGCCCCCCAATGTGCGCACATGACAACGAAATCGCACTCTTCTTTCGCTTTTTCGATGCGTGAGGCGATGAGTGCCTTGCCGGCGTCGCTCTTGTCGAGGATATCGACCATCCACCACTTTTTCAGACTCGAATTCATGCCGTATGTGTAGTTGAGGAAGCCGATCTTGACACCCTTGACGGTCAGGGTCGGTATGCGCGTGCGCTCAGCCATTTCGCGGTTGAGTCCGAGCATAAGTCCCTCGGGGTGGTTATCCCAAAAATCGAGCGTGTACAATATCGCATCCTCGCCCTTGTCCGCCGTGTGATTGGTGGCAGTCGAAAAAACGTCAAATCCTGCCGCAAGTGCGGCCTCGCCGATCTCCTTCGGAGAGCCGAATGCAGGGTAACCGGTCGGAGATTTGTCGGTGAATATCGTCTCTTGGTTGATGATCGCGACATCCGCCGCCTTGATCATCGGCTCAAGCTCTTTATAATAGCTGTCGTACCCTACCTTTTGTCCGCTCTGCACGACAGGCATGTGCATCAGGTTGTCGCCGACCGCAAGAAGCGTTATATATGTCGGCTCGACTTTCGGCGTTGTCGGGTCGGGGACGAGCGTGGTCGGTGCGGTGGTCGTCGTTTGCACACTGCTCTGCGGCGGCACATTCGTCGTGGTCGTCGTCGGCGATGTAGTGATTATGCCCGAGATCGTCGTAATGTTCGCACCGATGTCGTCGGCACAGGCGGTGAACAGCAAAACGACGGTCAGGCAGAGCACCATTAGCTTAAATGTTAGATTCTTCATCCTTTTTTACAACCTTCCTGTTTGATATCTTTATCTTGCTATTTTACAACATTTATTCGCTTTTGTCAACAGATTTCTGAAAAAACAACAGTTTATTAACAAGTCCGCCCATGCGAAAAAATTCTTTTGATTTTTTTGAAAATTTTTCTCAAATAATATTGACATTTGGTTAATAATATGTTACAATAGAGGTGGACAAAAAAGAATGAAATTGAAGGGAGCCGACAGGGTAGAAAAAATGATAAACGAGATCTTGATCGCAGCCGAGAGCGTAACGACCGAGCTGACATCGCCGCCGACAGGCGACATTGCGCTGTTTCTTACAGCGATCGCACTCTTTTGTGTCTCCGTAGTAGTCGCGCTCGCAAAGCATCGACGCAACAAAGAAGATAAATAACCCAAAATTCGCACGCCGCCCACCATTTTGGTAGGCGGCGTGTGAAATTTTGGGGGGTTAGGCAGATCAGTGCAGCAAAGATTGACATAACACCGTCGCTACAATACAAATATCTCGTGTCTATTTCTTCTCTCCGTACATCGCGACGTGGGCTTTGATGGCGTCAAAGCTTTCTGCGCTGATCACATGCTCGATCCTGCATGCGTCCTCGACTGCGATCTCCCTCGAGACACCGAGACGGACGAGCAGGTCGGACAGGGTCGTATGACGCTCGAGTATACGCTCGGCGATCGCACGACCCGACGGCAGGAGACGGATCGAGCCGTCCGTGTCCACCGTTATATGTCCGCCCTCTTTGAGATTTTTCATTGCGACGCTGACAGACGGCTTCGAAAAGCCAAGCTCGGTCGCGATATCGATCGATCGGACGCTCGCGCCGCGCTTTTCAAGTACAAGTATCGTTTCGAGATAGTCCTCGGCGGATCTTTGAATTTTCACTGCCGTTGTCCTCTTTTCGCCTGATTTCTGTTATTATTTCGACTTTTTGTCGGCATCCTTCAGGAGATCGCGGATCTCGCGAAGAACGTCGATATCGGTCTCGACGGGTGCCGCCGGCTCTGCGGGCGTCTCAGGCTCTGCCTTTTTGCCCTTCTTGGCAAGCTTTTCGCCGCCGTTCTTTGCGGCAAGGATGACCTTGAGCATCGTGAACACGCAAAGCGACACGATCAGGAAGTTGACTATCGCACCGATGAGCACGCCCCATCCGACAGCAACCTCAGGGGTCACTATGTTGCCGGCCTCATCGAGCACTTCCTCGGTGAGTACAGTTTTGAGATCGGAAAAGTCGATATTGCCGACGATCTTGCCGATCAAGGGCATGATGATGTTATTGACGAGTGCGTTTACGATCGGCGAGAATGCCGCACCGATGATGACGGCAACTGCCATATCGACAACATTACCCTTGTTGATAAATTCGCGAAATTCTTTGAAAAACTTCTTCATTTTTAATGTCCTCCGTTTTTTTCTGACAAGCCTATTTTACCACTTTTGTGCGATTTTGTCAACACCAATTCGGTATTTTATCATGTATTTTTGAAATTATCTGCCCGAAAGCCCATAATCTTTGGCAAGTGCCTCGAAGGCAGGCAGGGCACGCTCGATCATCTCGGGCGGGGTGCAATAGGAAATGCGCAGATAGCCCTTCACGCCGAACGAATCGGAGGGCACAAGGAGCAGTTCGTGATCGCGTGCGCGTCGGAAGCACTCATCCGCATCCCCCGAGGGCGAGCGTAAAAAGAGGTAAAACGCACCGTCGGGCGGCGAAAAATCGAATCCGAGCCTCCACAGCTCGTCCGAGAGGAGCTTTCTGCTCGCATCATAGACCGAAACATCCGCCAGTGCACCCGTACACTCGGCGATGACCGCTTGAAAGAGCGACGGTGCGCAAACATAGCCGAGTGCTCTTGCCGCACCTGCGGCAGAGGCGAGGATCTCGCTTGAAAGATAGGCATCGGGGCAAACGAGCAGGTAGCCGATCCTCTCGCCCGCAAGCGAGAGCGATTTGCTGTAAGAGTAGCAAACAATGCTGTTTTTGTAGTATTTTGTCACAAAAGGATAAATTGCGTCCCCATAGATCAGCTCTCGATACGGCTCGTCCGAGATGAGCATGATCGGCTCTCTGCCAACCGATCGGCGTGTGAGCAGATCCGCAAGAGCGGTGATCTCGCCTGCCGAGTAGACTCTGCCGGTCGGGTTATTGGGCGAGTTGATGATGACCGCCTTTGTGTGCGGACCGATCGCCCGATCGAGTGCGGCGATATCGAGCGAAAAACCGTGATCGGGGTCGGCGGAAACTTCGACGAGTTTGCCGCCCGCCGCCTCGACGAAGACGCGATATTCGGGGAAGTAGGGCGAGATGACGATAAATTCGTCACCATCCTCGCAAAGAGCACCGAGTGCGCACGAAAGAGACGCAGCCGCGCCGAGGGTCATTATGATGTCATCGGCTGACACCTTGATGTCAAATCTGCGGCAAAGGTCGTCCGCGATCGCCGATCTGGTCAACATATCGCCGCGCGAGCTTGTGTAGCCGTGCAAGGCTATCGGATCACGCAAGTCGAGCAGACGGCGCACCGTCTCGTTTATGCAGTCGGGAGCAGGGACGGACGGGTTGCCGAGTGAGAAGTCGAAGACATTTTCGTCCCCGATAAGAGCCTTGCGCGCTCTGCCGTACTCGAAGATCTCTCTGATCACCGATCCCTGCGCGCCGAGGGAATACATTTTTTTGTTGTACATAAAAACTCCGAATCAGAAATGAGGAATTGGCAAGGGTCGGGTATAATATCGCCGCTTCTTACCTCTTCCCTCTTACCTCAAACAGAGCCGCATAATAACGGCTCTGTTTGAAAAATTAAAGAACGCTTGGCAAAACCGTGTACTCGTCCTTAGATTTGCGAAGGATGATGTGCGTTTTTGTATCTGCGACGCCGTCGAAGGAGCGAAGTTTGCTGTAGATCGCCTCGAGTCCATCGGTCGAGTCGGTGACGATGTGCAGAATGTAGTCGAAATCGCCGGTCACGCAGTAGCAGGAAATGATGCTCGGGAGACTGTCGATCATCTCGAGGAATGCATCGCCGAATCGCGGATGCTCCATGGCAACCTCCATGATTGCCGAGACAGAGTTGCCGATCTTCTTTTGATCGACGATCAGGGTGTATTGGCGTATCAGCCCGGATGCCTCCATTCGCTTGATGCGCTCGGTTACGGCAGACACCGACAGTCCGATCTCCTCTCCGATCGCCGATGCCTTCTCCCTGGCGTTGTTTTTCAGGCAACCCAGAATTTTAAGGTCAATATTATCCATTTTTCCGTTGAACCTTTCAGTTTTTTAATTTTTTATAATTTGTACACCGCACCTCGGCGGCAATGACGCGCAGAAAAGACCCGACCGCTCTCTACGGTAAAAAGTGCGAGTTCGATCGGGGGGTATGCATATTGTATCATAAAAAGCTAAAAAAATCAATAGTTTTTCGCAAATTTTTCGAATTATTTTCGACGATCGTCGGTCGGGTCTGACAATTCCTTTAATTTTTTCTTTTCATCGAGCTTCATTCGCACGCTCGAGAGTGCGACCGAGGTGAGATTGAAGCACTCGGTAGCGATTCCCGGGATCGAGCCGAACACGATGTTGTAGGTCAGCCATGCAGGCGAGAGGATGCAAAACTGCGCAATGCGTATCTTTTTTGCGTCCGATGTCCAAAAGATCGCCGACCCGATGGCAGTCGCAGGGACGACCAAAAAATCCCAAGGCGAAAAGGGGAGCGCAGGGACGAGCAGCTCGACAAAGGGGATCGACGAGATGGCAGCAAGGACGGCGATCTTCGAGATCCGCCCTGCCCTGCTGTCCTTTGGAAAGGCGAGGATGCAGATGTTGCGCACGAGCGAGAGGAAATTTTGCAGTGCGCCGGCAAGCGATCCGAGCATGAAATAGTGGACGGTAAAACAGATGAACGAAAAAGACATCAAAACGAATGTGCCGCGCGGTGATCTTATCTGAAATGACGAAACGACGATCACGGTCGCAAGCAGTCCGATCGCCTGTGTGATGAGTTGATAGTTTGTCATGGAAATGCTCCTTTGTCGATGTGACACCTTATATTTTATCACATTTTTTGCAATTTTGCAATAGCTTTTCGAATATTCTGCCAAAATATCATCTAAGTGCGGCAAGACGGAGCTTCGAGAGCGACTTTTCCTCGATCTGTCTGACCCGCTCACGGCTTATCCCCATCCGACGGCTGACCTCGGCAAGGGTGAGGGCAGGTCCGCACGACAGTCCGAAACGCATGGAGATGAGCGATCTCTCCCTTGGATCGAGTGCGTCGGTCATCAGCTCATCGACAAGCGACCGTGTATCATCGTCGCAGGCACCGATCTCGCTCGGCAGGTCGTAGTCGAGCGAAAGTGTGCACGAATTGACCGTGCGCAGGCAGTTGAGGATCTTATCAAAGCTACGGCGGTCGATCTCCCTGCCGCTTTTCCGCTCATTTGCCGAAAAGAGGACAAAAAGCTCGTCGATCGCCTCGCAGTCATCCGAATAGAAGGAGATCCCGTGGTCTGCGGCAATTGCGGCAAGGCGTCTTGCACGCTCATAAAGATTTGACGGCAGACAAAGGGCAAGACCGTTCTTGCCGACCGCGCGTCGCAGGTTGCGGTCGATCACCTTCCAAGCGTAGGTCGAGAAGGAGCATCCCTTATCGGGGCGGTATCTTTTGGCGGCGCGAATTAGGGCAATTTCCCCATCCTGCATCAGATCCTCAAATTCGTATTTGCCACGATAGCCGATCGACGACACGACCGACGCAACAAGTTTGGTATTCTGCTCGACGAGCAGATCGAGCGCATGCGCATCCCCTGATTGGTACGCCGCACACAGCTTTTCATTTTCGACAAAAATCGACATTCGTTGCACCCACTTCCATTAATTTTATATACTTTGCGGTATCATGAATTGGTGGTTATTGTATAATGTGACGGCGAATTTTGCTAATATATTAAATCAGCGAAGTCACGCCCAAACTCCGCCCAATTCCCAATTCCTTTTTCCATCCCAATTATACCTTTACTGATGTACAAAAATCGGTACATCAAGGTCGTTTTCGAAAAATATTTGACAAATTTTGCAAAAACCCTTCCATTTTATCGAAGTTTGTGATACAATATAAAAAACCAATTGAAAGGAAAGCCGAAAGGCTTTGGTAAAACAAGATGAAACTCGAAGGACTTAAGATCAACTTTCTCGGAGACAGCATAACCGAGGGCGTCGGGGTCGCCGATCCCGCAAACATATTCCATCAGCGGCTGAAACGCTCCGCCGGACTTGCCGAGGCGCGCAACTACGGTGTCGGCGGCACACGCATTGCACCCCAGCACAAAAAGAGCGACATTGAGCAGTGGGATCTCGATTTTATCATGCGTGCGGACGCAATGGATCGTGATGCGGACGTGATCGTCGTTTTCGGCGGCACTAACGACTACGGTCACGGCGATGCGCCCGTCGGCAGTATAGACGACCCCACGCCCTACAGCTTCTGCGGTGCGCTCAACCTGCTCATTCGCAAGCTTTACGACATGTACCCGGGCAAAACTATAGTTTTCATGACCCCCACCCACCGTCTGAACGAAAGTTCGCCGCGCGGTGACGGCTACAAAGCACCCACGCTCCCTCTTTCGGGCTATGTTGATCTGATCAAGGACGTCTGCCGCCACTATGCGATCCCGGTGCTTGATCTGTTTGCCGTATCCTCCATGCAACCCGATGTCGAGTCGCAGATGAGGCTCTTCATGCCCGACGGTCTGCACCCCAACGACGCCGGACACGCGATCATAGCATCAAGGCTCGAGGGATTTTTGAGAGCACTTTGAGGATGGCAGAGCGGTGCGAATAAGTTCACCTCTCCC
>CAZORL010000047.1:0-7346 GCA_964582375.1 uncultured Lachnospiraceae bacterium | reverse complement strand
TACAAAATGATTATTTTGTATAATTGAGAAGCGGTTTTCTCTGATTTAATCCGGGACATCGTCAAATTTCTATTGACTAAATGCGGAAAATGTGTTATAATATGGACATACAGGAACATTATCAGGAGTAAAATAAAATGGACAATAATTCTTTGAATTACAACGAGCTTGCAGAACTTCTTTTTCCGAATATAGCAAAATTACCTGCAGACATTGAAGCGACTTTTCCAAGACGAGAACTTCCGGAAGGTGCGAAGGTCACTCGTCTTGCACCGAGCCCGACCGGATTCATGCATTTCGGCACTTTATTTCCGGCAATCGTTAATGAGCGTCTTGCTCATCAATCAAACGGTGTTTTCTTTCTTCGCATTGAGGATACCGATGCAAAGCGTGAGGTCAAGGGCGCAGAGACTGATTTAATTAACTCACTTGCTTATTATAAAATATATTTCGATGAAGGTGCGCTTTTGAACGGCGACATGGGCGTTTACGGACCGTACAGACAAAGTCAGCGTGCCGAGATCTATCAGACCTTTGCCAAAGAACTTGTTCGCCAAGGCAAAGCATATCCTTGCTTTACCTCTGTTGAGGAATATGAACTGCTTCAAGCATCCGACAGAAAAGCCGAAATCAAGTCGAAGGATTGGCATGTTGACCGAGATTCAGAACGTGAGGAAATGCTTCGTGCAAGAGAGATCGATATCGACACAGTTAAGAGAGAACTTACGGCAGGACATCCATTTGTTTTGAGAATCATGTCGGACGGCGATGGTGAGAGGAAAGTCGCCTGCACAGATTTGATCAAGGGTAAGCTTGAACTTCCCGAGAATGATGAAGATTTCGTGCTTCTCAAGAGCGACGGCATACCGACATATCATTTTGCACATGCCGTCGATGATCATCTCATGGGCACGACTCATGTTATACGCGGCGAGGAGTGGCTGCCGAGCCTTCCTAAGCATCTCCAACTGTTTAGATATCTCGGATTTAAGCCGCCCAAATACATGCACATCGCACAGCTTATGAAGATGGAAGGCAATTCCAAAAAGAAGCTTTCGAAACGCGATCATGGTGCGGCGCTCTCGGATTATCGTGTTGCCGGTTACGCACCCGAAAGTGTGATCGAATACATCTTGACTCTTCTTAACTCCAATTATGAAGAATGGAGGACGGCAAATCCGACTCTTCCCTACACTGACTTCCCTTTCAACATCAAAAAAATGTCCACCTCAGGTGCACTCTTTGATTTTGACAAACTTAACGATGTATCAAAGAATGTTATTTCGAGAATGAGTGCGGACACTGTATACAATTACACGCTTGATTGGGCATCGTCTTATGATACGGATTTTGCGAAGCTCCTCTCTGACGATCCAATTTACGCAAAACGCATTCTTTCAATTGGACGCGGTGGTAAAAAGCCACGCAAGGATCTTTGCACATGGGCTGATGCAAAACCCTATATGTCGCTTTTCTACGATGATCTGTTCGAGATCGTCGATGCATATCCCGACGGATTTGACAAAGAGGATATCAAAAAAGCACTCGAATTTTTCGCCGAAAGATACGATCTTTCCCTTGACAGCAGCATGTGGTTCGATCTTGTCAAGCAGATAGCATCCGAGCTTGGTTTTGCTCCCGAAATGAAGATTTACAAGGCATCACCCGATCAATACAGGGGTCATGTCGGAGATATCAGTACCTTTTTAAGAATCGCAATTACCGGCAAGACAAACTCACCCGATCTTTGGGAGATAATGCAGATCATTGGATATGACCGTTCGATCTCCAGGCTCAAAACTGCGGCTGAAAAGCTTTAATATACAGAAAGGAACGTTTCAAAATGGAAGAAATTGCAAGTAATTTTATTCATGATATAATCGATGCAGATCTTGCGGCAGGTGTGAATGATCGTGTTCACACACGTTTTCCGCCCGAACCTAACGGGTACCTTCATATAGGAAGTGCGAAGGCAATATACATCAACTATACGACAGCAAAAAAATATAATGGACTTTTCAATCTTCGTTATGACGATACCAATCCGACGAAGGAAGATACCGAATATGTCGATTCTATCCTTGAGGATCTCCGTTGGCTTGGATGCGAACCCACGGGCGGTATTTATTACGGTTCTGATTACTTCGATCAAACATATGAGCTTGCCATTGGTCTGATCAAAGAAGGAAAAGCATTCGTCTGCGATCTTACCAAAGAAGAGATGAGCAAGTATCGCGGCACGCTGACCGAGCCGGGCATCGAATCCCCTTACAGAAACAGATCGGTCGAAGAAAATCTCGATCTCTTTGTTCGCATGAAAAACGGGGAATTTCCCGATGGTTCGAAGACCCTGCGTGCCAAGATCGATATGTCGTCACCGAACATCAACATGCGTGACCCTGCTATATACAGAATTGTTCGTGCGCATCATCATCGTCAAGGCGATAAATGGTGTATTTATCCGATGTATGATTTTGCTCACCCTATCCAGGATGCGCTCGAGGGCATCACATACTCGCTCTGTTCGCTTGAATTTGAGAACCACAGACCTCTTTATGATTGGGTAATCGAGAACTGCTTCAAAGGTAGACTTCGCCCCAAACAGAGGGAATTTGCGCGTCTGAACGTGACATACACTGTTATGAGCAAACGCTACCTTCGCAAACTTGTTGAGACAGGCATCGCTGACGGGTGGGATGACCCGAGACTTCCGACTCTTTGCGCTCTCAGAAGACGCGGATATACGCCGAGTGCGATCTTTGATTTTATCAAACGTGCCGGAATTGCAAAGACGGACAGCCTTGTCGATATCGAACTCTTGGAGGCGTGCGCACGAGATGAACTCAATGCGACCGCACAAAGAAGGGTTTGCATTCTCGATCCGATAAAGATAGTTATCGACAACTATCCCGAGGATCTCGTAGAACACTTCCCTCTTCCTAATAATCCAACGGTTGAGAATGCAGGATTTCGTGATCTCCCATTCACAAAGGAAATATATATAGACAGAAACGATTTCGCCGAAGTTCCGCCTCCCAAGTTCTTCAGACTGAAGCCTGACGGAGAGGTCCGACTCATGGGTGCGTATATCATAAAATGCGGTGATATAGTTAAGGACGCGGACGGAAATATAATCGAGATCCACTGCACAGCAGATCTCGAAGTTCGAAACGGCAATCCGACCGATCGTAAAGTTAAGGGAACGATTCATTGGCTGTCGGCAAAATACTGCGATGATGTCAGTGTTTCGCTCTACGAGAAGCTTTTTACCATTCCCAATCTCAACGACATGCCTGAGGGAACGGAATACAACGATTTCTTAAATCCCGATTCTGTTATTAAGCTGACGGGATGTAAGGTCGAGAGATCGCTTGTCGATGCGACACCCGGCGAAAGATTTCAGTTTGTTCGCACCGGATATTTTGTTAAAGATACAAAATATCCGAACACTTTCAATCGAATAGTCACGCTTAAAGACAGCTTTTCAAAGAAATAATACAATTAACAAAGAATCACCCTTTCCAAAGATCCTTGCTTTGGAAAGGGTGATTTGCTAATACCACTTAAGTTATGATTAAATATTGATAACAAAAACGCGGATAACACCGTCGATTGCTGCACAATCGTTTGCGACATCGTCGGGGATATGCTCATCAACATCAACAACGGTATAGGCATAATCGCCTTTTGACGCATTCTGCATATGCTCGATATTGAGTCCTTCGCCTGCGATTTTTGTTGCGACCGAGGATATCATTGCCGGGATGTTTTTGTGAAGAATGCAGATCCTCGAACAGTTACCTCGATCAAGGATGACAGTCGGATAATTGACACTGTTTTTGATATTTCCGTTTTCAAGAAAATCAATCAGCTGATCGGCAGCCATTATCGCGCAGTTATCTTCCGACTCTTCGGTAGACGCACCGAGATGAGGGATGGTGATTATGTTTTGAACCCCGACCGTCTCTTCTGTCGGGAAATCAACAACATATTTTGCAATCTTGCCGTTGGCGATTGCTTTTTTGATATCATCGCCATTTACAAGATCAGCACGAGCGATGTTAACGATCCTGACGCCGTCCTTCATTTTAGCGATCGACTCCGCGTTGATCATTCCTTTTGTATCTTTTGTTGCCGGTGTGTGAAGGCTGATGAAATCGCTCTCACGATAGATCTCATCGAAATCAGCGGCTTTTTTTACTGCTGAAGAAAGTCTCCACGCAGCATCGACCGACATAAACGGGTCAAACCCAATTACATTCATTCCGAGTGAAAGAGCGGTATTTGCGACCATTCCGCCGATCGCACCGAGACCGATAATGCCGAGCGTTTTACCGCGAAGTTCAACACCGGCGAATTTTGATTTACCTTTCTCAACAGTGGCGGCGACATTTTCAGAAAGTGTTGACGCCCAGCCTATACCATCGACTATATCGCGCGAAGCGAGAAGAAGAGCGGCAATCGTGAGCTCTTTAACGGCGTTTGCGTTTGCACCGGGGGTGTTAAAAACAACGATTCCTTTAGATGCGCATTCATCGATCGGAATATTGTTGACGCCTGCACCGGCTCTTGCGATCGCACGAAGAGCCGATCCGAACGGATATGTGTGCATTGACGCACTTCTGACCATTATTGCATCAGGGTTATCGCACGCATCTGAAACTGCGTATTTCGCACCGTCAAATCTGTCGGTTCCGTGTTTTGATATCTTGTTAAGCAAAAGGATGTTGTTCATGGCAGCTTACACCTCCGCCACTTTCTTGGGATTTGCCGCAGCAAATTCCTTCATAAAGTTTACAAGAGCGTCGATAGCTTCGTACGGCATTGCGTTGTAGATGGATGCACGCATACCGCCGACGCTGCGGTGACCCTTAAGGCTGACAAATCCCGCCTCGGTTGCCTGCTTTACAAAAAGTTTGTCAAGATCGGGATCGCCTGTAACAAACGTGACATTCATGAGCGAACGGCAATCGGGCTCAACTGTGTTGACATAGTAGTCTTGGCTGTCAAGATAGTCATAGAAAAGCTTTGCCTTCTTTTGGTTAAGCTCCGCCATTGCCTTTGTTCCGCCCATCGAGAGCACCCACTTGTATACAAGTCCTGCCATGTAAATAGACCAGCAAGGGGGAGTGTTGTACATGGAGTCATTGTCTGCCATGAGTTTGTAATCAAACATAGCGGGAGCGTTTTCGCGGATGTGGCCGATCAGATCGTCGCGAACGATCACGATGGTGACGCCGGACGGGCCCATGTTTTTCTGCGCTCCGGCATAGATGAGTCCGAATTTCGACACATCGATCGGCTCGGAGAGGATGCAGGAGGACATATCGGCGACAAGCGGAATATCACCCGTGTCGGGAATATAGTTCCATTTTGTTCCGTAGATGGTGTTGTTGAAGCAGATGTGTACATAGTCTGCATCGGGTCTGAAATCGTCCTTTGTGAGCTTCGGAATGTAGGTGAAGTTCTTATCGGCAGATGATGCAACAAGCCTTATATCGCCGTATTTTTGTGCTTCAACGTATGCTTTCTTCGAGAAAAGTCCTGTTACGACATAGTCGGCTTTGCCGCTACCGAATAGGAGGTTGAGCGGAATTGCCGAGAACTGCGTGGAGGCGCCTCCCTGAAGGAAAAGGACTTTGTAATTTTCGGGAATATTAAGCAGAGATCGAAGATCAGACTCAGCGTCGGAAAGTATCTTTTCGAAGTCGGACGATCGGTGACTCATCTCCATTACCGAAAATCCACTGCCGTTGTAGTTGATAAGTCCCTCTGCCGCCTTCTCGAGAACGGCTGTGGGGATCATTGACGGACCTGCCGAAAAAGTGTAGCGTCTGTTCATCTTTTTTACCTCTTTGTTTCTGATTTTGTTTTTGTTTATTTTATTATGTAATGAACGGGGATTCCGTTCATATACTTAAGCTTCGGCTCTCCGAGGAGCATCGGAGAAATGTATTCAAGGCATTCGTCTGTGACATTGTTGTGATCATGCGAGATAAACTCGAGAGGCACTGTTTTTACGCGATTTGCCGCTTTTGCTATGTCAACCGACTCATATGTTATCTTGTACTCGTTCGCGTCGCTTGAACGAATGTACGCAAGGACAACGCCGCTCTCGCCTCTCTTTGCGGCATTGACTGCAGCTTTTCCGACACCGAATGATTCCTCAATGTCGCAAAGCGAAAGGCAGAACGAGGCACTTCTTTGCGGGAGGCTGAGTTCAAAAGATCTAACCTTGCAACCAAGCTCCGCCTTAACAAGCTGTTCAAGTGTCTTTCCTGCTCCGGCAAGATATTTGTGTCCAAAGACATCAGTCGCTCCGCTTTGATTGCTCTCACCGACATATCTGCCGTCCGAATATCTGATTCCCTCCGAAACAGCCACAACAACATTCGGGTGAGTCTCATGAGCTTTCTTGATATCATTTATAAATTTTTCGTTGTCGAAATCGACCTCGGGCAGATAAACATAATCGGGCGCTCTGCCGTTAAGTCTCGGTAGTGCGGCGGCACATGTGAGCCATCCCGAATCACGTCCCATAATCTCGACGATCGTCACCGATCTGACAGTATACACGGCGCAATCGTAAAGGACGCCCTGCATGACGGATGCGATATATTTTGCCGCCGATCCGTATCCCGGAGTGTGGTCGGTTTCGCACAGATCGTTATCGATCGTTTTCGGTACGCCGATAAACCTGATGTGCTCTGCTCCAAACAGTTTTGCGGCAGAGCTTAGCTTCATGACTGTGTCCATCGAATCATTTCCGCCGATATAGAAGAAGTAGCCTATATTATGCTTTTCAAAGGCATCGAAAAGCTTTGCGTAAACACTATTGCTGTCATCATCCACGCTTTTAGGAAGCTTGTGTCGACAGGAACCGAGTGCGGCAGCTGGCGTAGTCTTCAAGAGCTCAAGATCTTCACTTGCACCATCACCCGAAAAGAGATCGGTCAAGTTGACTAAATTGTCAGAGATGATGCCGTCAATTCCGTTTTTTGCACCATAGAGGGTATCTATAAACTCAGAGGCGAGTGCCTCGGAGATTACACCGGCAAGAGTCGCGTTGATTGCGGATGTCGGTCCGCCCGATTGTCCAACAATTGCATTAAAATTCATATTTCTTTAGCGGCAAAACAACGCCGCATCCGCCTTTTTTCTAAAATATTTCTTGAAAAACGGTATTTTTACGAAAAATGTTCGTTTGCCAATGCATAATTGACATATTTTACGAAATTTTTAGTTATCCGCAAAATTACTTGTGCTTTTTCAACAATTTGCATATATATGCAAAAAACGCACACAGCTGTGTGCGTTTTTTATTTTGGTGACCCGTACGGGAATCG
>CAZORL010000046.1:0-9490 GCA_964582375.1 uncultured Lachnospiraceae bacterium | reverse complement strand
TAGTCTCAAAGTCCTGACGGAGCATATTAGTAATATATTCGGGCATAGGAATTACTCTATCCGATGCTTTTGTTTTCGGAGTATCTACGCAGAGCTGCCACGCACCGCTTTCGTCCTTCTCGCGATATACTGTCTTCGTTATATTTATTACGCCGCGATCAAAGTCAACATCACTCCATGTGAGTCCTAACAGCTCACCTATTCTCAATCCTGTATACAGGCAGAGGAGGACACCATGTAGGCGTCTATCGTCAGATATGGCAATTTCGCTTTCGATCGCTCGTTGTTCCTCAACCGTGAAAGCCTCGATTTTTTTGGTTTCGGCTTTCGTCCTTCGCACTCGTAAACACGGATTTTCTTCAATGTATTCCATGTCACAGGCGTATTCAAATGCAAGGTTGAGAACGGATAACATCATATTTGTACTTGTGGCAGAAAGTTTTTCTCCGTTGCGTATATTTCCATCCTTCTTCTGCTGTGTGAGAAATTCTTGAATCTCTCTCCGTCCGAGTTCCGCAATGTTTTTTTCCCCAAGCGTCGGGACAATATGCATTGTAATAAGCCCTTGATATCGGCTATATGTCCTTGCTTTGATATGCTCCTTTTGATAGTTTTCCAACCATTCAGTAAGTAAATTTTGTGTTGTCATAATGACCTCCTTAAATTCTGATGATACAAATATTGTACCTCAAAATTGTCACACGGGTATTAGCGAACAAATATCGCCTCATTCGAAAAACTTGCATACTCGCTCCAGCAGTCGTAGTATTTCTCGAATATCTCTTTCTGCTCGTCCGTCATTGTTTTGAGTAAGTCATCGTTGTGCCGACTGGTGTATTCCAATAGTTGTTTCATCTCAGGTGTATTGTGTCTGCTGTCCTCGGGTTGCATTACATTTCCGCGCCATAGCTCTTTAATCATACTTTTCATAGTTCGTACCTCCTATTAGCACACAACAATACCACAGAAGGGGGCGAAAGTCCAGACTTTTTTCGAAAATAAAAATACTATTTTCACTTAGCTTTTTCTTTGTTTTCTCCGACACAAATATTGAGTCTTGACACATTGCGGACTGCAAAGCAAAACACCACGGATTTTCTTCCGTGGTGTTTTGCCGTTAGGGCTGCTTGTTCGGTTGTTATAATTTTACCGCTAATTTTGCGCGCCCTCGAGGGCGTTTTTTGATATTTTTGTAAAAAATCGGCATACTAAGGTGTGTGGGGGTGATCAAATTGATCGCACAAGCCATCAGAACGCTGATAATATATTTATTTCTCACATTCATCATACGCCTGCTCGGCAAAAGGCAGATCGGTCAGCTTCAGGTATCCGAATTTGTGAGCACGCTCCTGATATCCGAAATCGCGGCTGTTCCGATAACCGACAGGAGCAAAAACCTGTTGACTGCCATAATTCCGATAGCACTGATCGGCGTTCTCGAATATACGATCCCGATACTTCTTTTCAGATATCCAAAACTCAGGCGGACGGTCGAGGGGACACCGAGTTATCTTATCAAGCGCGGCAAGATCGATCAAGGCGAGATGAAAAAGAACAGAATATCGCCCGAAGAATTTTTATCGATACTGCGTGCAAGCGGAATCTCCGACCCTTGCGAGGTCGAATACGCCGTCCTTGAGCCGTCGGGAACGGTATCGGTATTTACAAAGATCAAAGACAGTACGCCGACATATTCGGATTTTTCGAAAATAAAAACACCAAAGGAAAAAGGGATCGCACACGCACTGATAATGCAGGGCGTATTCAACAGATCGGTGATCGAGCGGTTATCGATTGATGAGAGTGAGATCCGTGCATATCTCGAGAGAGAGCAGATAGACCTCGAGGATGTCTTTCTCCTCTCGATCGATGACAGCGGAAAGCGATCGCTTATTGTGAAAACAAAGACCTAAAAAATTTACCGCAAGCCGAGATCGACTTGCGGTAAAAATAATCTAAAGAAAGATCAAAGATTATTCAGCTTTATCAGCCTTTGCTTTCTTGGTCTTCTTTCCCTTCTTATCATCCTCTGCGGGAGCAAGCTCAACGCCGCAAAGCTTGATCAGAGCCATCTCAGCTCCGTCGCCACGACGGGGTCCGAGCTTATAAACAGCGGTATAGCCGCCGTTTCTGTCGGCATATGCAGGAGCGATCTGGTCAAAAAGCTTGTTAACAACCTCTTCCTTGGTGATGAACGCAAGAGCGGCACGGCGGGAAGCAAGTGTATTCGTCTTTCCGAGAGTAATCATCTTATCGGCGAGAGCGCGAACCTCCTTTGCTCTTGTAACGGTAGTTTCGATCTTACCGTTTTCGAGCAGGTAGGTTACCATTCCGCGGAGCATAAGATTTCTATGCGCGGTAGGTCTGCCGAGTTTTCTGGTACCTGGCATTTTAGGTTACCTCCTTATACTTATTCGTCTTTTCTCTCACTCGTCCTCATGCTTGAGGTCGAGTCCGAGAGAGTGAAGTTTTGCAATCACTTCTTCAAGTGACTTCTTTCCGAGGTTTCTGACCTTGATCATATCTTCCTCGGTCTTATTGATAAGATCTTCAACCGTATTGATGCCTGCGCGCTTAAGGCAGTTAAAGCTGCGCACAGACATGTCAAGTTCTTCAATGGTCATCCCCAAAACTTGTGCCTGTTCGGTCTCTTTGCTTTCGACCATTATCTGCGTGCCTCTTGTGCCTTCCGAAAGGTCGGCAAAAAGGGTGAGATGCTCGCTGAGGAATTTGGCACCGAGCGAAAGTGCTTCCTTTGCCGTGATGACGCCGTTGGTCTTGACATCCATTGTAAGCTTATCAAAGTCGGTGATCGAACCGACACGTGTCTTTTCGACTGTATAGCTTACGTTATAAACGGGTGTATAGATCGAATCGGTAAAGATCGTGCCGAGAGCGGGTGCTGACGGCTTGGTCTTATCGGTAGCCACGAAGAGGTGCGAGCGATCGTTTGCAGCATCGAGTGCGAGCTGCTTATTGCGCTCTTGGGATACGTAACCTCTGCCGTGATCAAAGGTAAGCTCCATATAGAACCTTGCATTTTCGCTGAGAGTTGCTATGTGATGTTCGGGATTAAGGATCTCAACATCAGCGTCCTGCTTAATATCACCTGCTGTGACCTCGCAAGGACCTGTCATATCAACAAATACGGTCTTCGGTCCCTCTGCATGAAGTGACGCCACAATGCCCTTAACGTTAAGGACGATCTCAGTTACGTCCTCAACGACGCCCGGAACAGTGGAGATCTCATGCAGTACACCGTCAATCTTGATGCTTACGACAGCAACGCCGGGAAGCGAGCTTAAGAGAACTCTGCGCAGAGAGTTGCCGAGCGTCGTACCGTAGCCGCGTTCGAGCGGTTCGATAACAAATCTGCCTTCTTTGCCGTCTTCGCTGACGAATTCGGGTGTAATTTTGGGCTTTTCTATCATTTCTATCACAAATTTACCCTCCTAATATATTTGATGCTTTTGTTTGGTCGGTTTTTCCACAAACCGCGGAGCATGCGGAGGTTTGTATTACTTAGAATACAATTCGACGATGAGCTGCTCGTTGAAGTCGAAATCGATATCCTCTCTCTTGGGGAGTGCGACAACCTTCGCGATAGCGTTTGTCTTATCAACTTCGAGCCATGCGGGTACATGTGCACCCTCAAGATCCTCGATAAGCTGCTTAATTCTTGCAGAGGATCTGCTCTCTTCTCTTACAGAGATAACATCGCCGACCTTGAGTATGATAGACGGAATATTCGCTTTTTTGCCGTTGAGTCTGATATGACCGTGCAGAACGAGCTGACGTGCCTCATTTCTGCTGGGAGCGAGTCCCATTCTGTAAACGACATTGTCAAAGCGTGTCTCGAGGATGCGGAGCAGGTTTTCACCGGTTACGCCCTCCATCTTATCTGCCATCTCGAAATACTTAAGGAACTGCTTCTCAAGAACACCATAGTATCTCTTAGCGGTCTGCTTCTCGCGGAGCTGGAGACCGTATTCCTTCGGCTTCTTGGTTGCGGCACCATGCTGACCGGGCGCTGTGGGGCGACGGTCAAGTGTGCATTTACCTGATGTGCATCTTTCGCCCTTAAGGTAAAGCTTTCTGCCTTCGCGGCGGCAAAGCTTACAAGAGGGTCCTGTATATCTTGCCATTTTCTGTTCTCCTCCTTGGTAAAATCAAACGCGTCTTCTCTTGGGAGGTCTGCATCCGTTGTGAGGGATGGGAGTTACGTCTCTGATGAGGGTAACCTCAAGACCTGCTGTCTGAAGTGCGCGGATCGCCGATTCACGTCCCGAACCGGGGCCCTTTACATATACCTCAACTGTCTTCATGCCGTGCTCGACTGCGATCTTTGCCGCGGTCTCTGCTGCTGACTGTGCTGCAAAGGGGGTGGACTTTCTGGAGCCTCTGAAGCCCAGCTCGCCTGCCGATGCCCAAGAAACAGCATTTCCGTTAGTGTCGGTAATCGTAATGATGGTATTGTTGTAGGTTGAGCGGATATGAGCGGCACCCTTTTCGATGTTCTTACGCTCTCTGCGCTTTCTGACAACCTTTTTTGCTGCATTATTTGCTGCCATCTGCCCTTTTCACTCCTTACTTCTTCTTGTTCGCAATTGTCTTCGCCGGACCCTTGCGTGTTCTCGCGTTGGTTTTGGTTCTCTGTCCTCTTACGGGCAGTCCCTTTCTGTGTCTGATGCCTCTGTAGCAGTTGATCTCGACCATGGTCTTGATATCAAGTCCGACATCACGACGGAGATCACCCTCTACCTTATAATTCTCTTCGATTTCGTCACGAAGCTTTGCTATATCGGCATCGGTAAGATCCTTTGCACGGGTATCGGGGTTGATACCTGTTGCTGCGAGTATATCGTTTGCGCTTTTTCTGCCGATACCGTAAATATAGGTAAGAGCGATCTCGATGCGCTTGTTATTCGGGATATCTACGCCTGCTATACGTGCCATTTAGTATTCACCTCTTCTTTCAATTAGCCCTGTCTCTGCTTGTGCTTCGGGTTTTCGCAAATAACCATTACGATTCCCTTGCGCTTAATGATCTTGCATTTATCGCAAATTTTCTTTACGGACGGTTTAACCTTCATTATACACCATTCCTTTCTTATTTAGAACGCCAGGTTATACGACCCTTGGTCGGGTCATAGATCGAAACCTCGACGGTTACCTTATCGCCGGGCAATACCCATATATAGTTCATACGGAGCTTCCCCGAAAGGTGTGCCGTGATTATATGATCGTTTGGCAGTTTAACCTTAAAGTTTGCGTTCGGCATCGCCTCAACGACAACGCCTTCGAACTCAATTACATCATCTTTTGCCAGAAGAATCCCTCCTAACCTCTCTTACAGACTGATTTTAATTACTTTTTTCACATTAATCGTATTTCGTGAGAACGAGTATGCCGTCGGGGGTGACTGCAACCGTGTTCTCATAGTGTGCCGACAGCTTGCCGTCTGCCGTTCTTACCGTCCAGCCGTCTGATTCCTCGATCACCTCATGGGTGCCCTCGTTTACCATAGGCTCAATGGCAATAACCATACCGGGCATAAAACGCTGTCCTCTGCCGCGAGTTCCGTAATTTGGCACATCGGGCGATTCATGAAGCTCGTGTCCGACTCCGTGTCCGATATACTTCCTCACGACCGAGTAACCATTCATTTCGGCATGTGCCTCTATCGCTGCACCGAGATCGCCGAGTCTGTTGCCCTCTTTGATCTGCTCGACGCCCTTCCAGAAGCTCTCCTCGGTAACTCTGATCAGCCTTGCAGCCGCGTCGCTGACATTACCGACCGGATAGGTCCTTGCGGCATCGCCGTGAAACCCATCAATGAACGCTCCCACATCGACCTTTACGATATCCCCTTCCTTCAGCACTACCTTAGAAGAAGGAATACCGTGAATGATCTGATCATTTATGCTGATGCAGGCACTGCCCGGAAATCCGCCGTAACCGAGAAATGATGGTCTTGCGCCGCATTTTTCGATATAATGTCGCACGAGGTCATCGATATGCTTTGTGGTCACGCCGGGGCGGATGGCATCTCGCGCGACGAGTAATGCCTCGCCGGTGATCCTGCCCGCCTTTTTCATTAATTCGATCTGTTTTTCGTTTTTGAGTGATATCATTCTACCTTCACCCGCGTGATCACTTCACGCTTGCAATGGTCTCAAGAGTCAGACGAGTCGTATCGGCGACCTCTTCCTGACCGATGACACTCTTGAGCTTGCCCTTGGATCTGTAATAATCCTTGAGCGGTTCGGTAAGCTCGTGATAAGTCTCAAGGCGGCTGAGCACGACCTCGGGAGCGTCATCCTTACGAAGTGTAAGGGGAGTTCCGTCGTTATCGCAGGTCACGCCATCCTTCGAGGGCTTATACTTGGTATGATAGCTTGCACCGCACTTATCGCAGACACGTCTGCCGCACATTCTCTCAACGATCGCCTCATCGGGAACCTCGAGCGAAACAACGACATCCATTTCGACACCCATGTTATCGAGTGCCTCTGCCTGGGCAACGGTACGGGGAAATCCGTCCAGAATGAAGCCGTTCTTACAATCGTCATTCTCAAGGCGTTCCTTGATTATGCCGATCACGACCTCGTCGGGAACAAGCGCGCCGCTTTCGATGTACGACTGTGCCGCCTTGCCCATTTCTGTTCCGGTTTTGATTGCTTCTCTGATTATTGCACCGGTCGAGATCGCGGGAATGTTATAGGTCTTCGCCGCGACCTCTGCCTGTGTGCCCTTGCCTGCGCCGGGAGCGCCCAAAAACATTATCTTCATTAATAATCTCCTTCGGTGCGCCGATTACTGCAGGAAGCCCTTATAGTGACGCATGGACATCTGAGCCTCGATATCGCGATAGGTCTCAAGCGCAACGCCGATAACGATGAGCAGCGAGTTACCGCTGAACGCGAGACCGGAGATGGACGAGAGTCCCCAGCTGGTGGGAAGCACGGTTGCCACCGCATTGATAATGAGCGGAAGGCCTGCAACTATGATCAGGAAAAGCGAGCCGATAAGCGTGATCCTATTGAGGATCTTCTTGATATATTCGGCTGTAGGTGCGCCGGGACGGATACCGAGAATAGTACCGCCGTTGCGCTTCAGGTTATTGGATACTTCCACGGGATCGAAAGAGATCAGCGTATAGAAGTAGCCGAATGCTACGATCAGCACGAGATAAAGGACGATGTAAAGGGGAGATGTTGCCTCAAAAATGGTAAGGAACGTGCCCCAGAAGCCCTTATCGCTCGTGGAATGACCGAGAAGTGTACCGATCGTTGCGGGAAGTGATACGATGGACGATGCGAAGATGACAGGCATGACGCCGTTCATATTCAGCTTAAGCGGAAGGTTGGTATTCTGACCGCCGTACATCTTTCTTCCTACAACACGCTTTGAATACTGTACGGGTATTCTGCGTTCACTGTTAGTGATGAAGATGATGAAAACGATGATCGCAAGGATGCCGGCAACACCGATAACGGCAGCGGCAGTGCCCCATCCCCAGTTTGTGAAAAGATTCCAGATAGAAGGAAGTCTTCTCGGGAAACCTGCGAGGATGTTTGCGAAGAGGATCATCGAGATACCGTTACCGATACCATTTTCGTTGATCTTTTCACCGAGCCACATTACGATCGCTGCACCGCCACAGAAGCATGCAATGATAACGATCGCCGAGAATGCGTTGTTGATGTAGAGACACTCAAGAGAATATCTGAGTATTCTGTAGTAAGCGTAAGCTGTGATAAGTGCCAGAACAACAGTCGCAAGACGTGTGATCTGCGTGAGCTTTTTCTGACCGTCTTCTTCCTTCGACCACTCCTGCCATCTCGGAATTGCAACCGTGAGCAGCTGAATTACGATGGAGGCGGTGATGTACGGGCTGATCGAGAGGGCAAAGAGGTTTGCCTGCTCAAGCGAGCCGCCCGAGAGTTGGTTCAGATAAGCGAGGATCGTATTGCCGTAGACCTGCTGGAACTGAGTTGCGATATCCGACTTAACGAAGGGTACCGGAACAGCGGAGCCGAGCTGATAAACGAGCAATATGAAAAGTGTGAACAGGATCTTATTCCTGATGTCTGTTGCGTTCCAGATATCTCTGATTTTACCTATAGCAGTTTTCATTTAGACCACCTCAACAGTTCCGCCTGCTGCTTCGATCTTCTCCTTAGCTGATGCTGAGAAGATCTTAGCCTTTACGGTTAATTTCTTAGTGATTTCGCCGCGGCCGAGAACCTTGAGTCCGTCATTTTCTTTTCTGACAATACCCTTTTCGAGAAGTGTTGCCATATCAACGACTGCGCCGTCTTCAAATGAGTTAAGTGCTTCGACATTGATTATGCTATAGACATTTGCAAATCTTGCGTTGCAGAATCCTCTCTTCGGGAGTCTTCTGTAAAGCGGGATCTGACCGCCCTCGAATCCGGGACGGACACCGCCGCCCGAACGGGCATTCTGACCCTTATGGCCCTTACCGGCTGTCTTTCCGTTGCCAGAGCCTGCGCCTCTGCCCTTACGATAGGACTTCTTCACAGAGCCTTCTGCCGGTGAAAGTTCATGGAGCTTCATATTATTTCCTCCTTATTGTTTTCTAAAAGCCGTTGTCGGCTTACTCTGCCGTATCAACAGAAACGAGGTGAGAGATCACCTTGATCTGTCCGCGTGTTGCAGGTGTATCGGCAAGAGTCTTGCTGTCACCGATCTTGCGAAGTCCGAGAGCTGCCGCAGTCTTCTTCTGTGCGGGGATCGCGCCTATAAGGCTTTTTACAAGTGTAATCTTTATCATTATCTTGTATCCTCCTTATTTCGTGACCTGCTCAACCGAGATTCCGCGCATTGCTGCGACTTCCTCTGCGGTACGGAGCTGTGCGAGAGCTGCAAAGGTTGCCTTAACGACATTGGTGGGGTTTGACGAGCGCAGGCACTTTGCACGGATGTTCTTGATGCCTGCCATCTCGAATACGGCACGCATCGTGCCGCCTGCGATGATACCTGTTCCTTCGGGTGCCGGCTTAAGCATAACCTTACCTGCACCGTACTCGGCGGTAATCTCGTGGGGGATTGTATCTCCGTCAAGCGATACCTTGATCATGTTTTTCTTCGCATCCTCGATACCCTTGCGGATAGCTTCCGGAACCTCGGCTGCTTTGCCGAGACCGTAGCCTACGTTACCATTGCCGTCGCCGACAACCATGATCGTTGCGAAGGATGCTATACGACCGCCCTTGACTGTCTTGGAAACTCGCTTTGTTTTAACGAGCTTCTGTTGCAGGTCGAGCGTCTCTGCCTCTATATTCTTTGCCATATTTCTCCTCCTGTTTATCAGAACTTAAGTCCGCCGGCACGTGCGCCTTCGGCAAGTTCAAGTACTCTTCAGTGGTAGAGGTAGCCGCCGCGGTCGAATACGACCTCGGAAATTCCTTTTGCGATCGCGCGCTCTGCGAGGAGCTCGCCAACCTTCTTTGCGGCTTCCTTA
>CAZORL010000045.1:0-9771 GCA_964582375.1 uncultured Lachnospiraceae bacterium | reverse complement strand
ATTTTTGAGAGCACTTTGAGGATGGCAGAGCGGTGCGAATAAGTTCACCTCTCCCAACAGGGGGTGGTTGTTTTGCTCGCCGATTTGTTATTCAATAAAATTCGTTTCTCCCGGGCGATCGATGATCGCCCCTACACGGATGAGATTTCGTTGTGCAAATTCCCAAATAAAATCCATTTTCGTCGATAGGCGAAAATGTTCCGCACTTCTTACCTCTTCCCTTTTACCTCTTACATCAAAAAAGCCGTCTCCAAAAAGAGGCGGCTTTTTTATCACACGAAAAATGATGTCGCGTAGAGTACTATCGAGACGAAGATGAACCCACCGCCGACCATAAAGAGGAAGAAATATCCTTTCCCTTTCAGGCGTTTTTGGTTCTTTCTTTCGACATACTCATGATAATTTTCGATTTTTATATGCTTTTCGAAAGGATTGACAGATCTAAAGAACAATCCGATCGAATATGTCAGACCATCGATCGAACCCTGACCGATGCACCAGACGAGCAGACCGGCGAGGACGAAAAGGATACCCGGGACGAATGCGGCGTTACAGAGAAAAACAAATTTCGTCTGCATATCGGGCGCATCCGAGAGCGGATTTGCGCAAAGGTACAAATAGCCAATCAGAACGCCAAGCACTATCGTTATCCCATAGGAGCGAAGGACTTTCATGCGTCCGCTTTTGTTTTCGTCATCCTTTGTTTTCACTGTCCGAGTTCCTTTATATAGCGAGCCGCCTCGGCGTCGTTGCACTTAACGAAATGTCCGGGCGCGATCTCACGCATCGAAGGAAGATCGACCGTATAATCATGCTCACGAAGCGGATCGTAGGTGATACGCTTTCTCGCCCTCTCGTACTCGGGGTCGGGAAGCGGGATCGCCGAAAGAAGCGACTTTGTATAAGGGTGGAGCGGATGTGCAAAAAGCTCATCGGCATCGGCAAGCTCGACCATATGACCGAAATACATGACGCCGATACGGTCGGAGAAGTACTTGACAACCGACAGGTCGTGTGCGATGAACATGATGGTCAGACCGAGCGAGCTGCGAAGATCGTTAAGCAGGTTAATGACCTGTGCCTGAACCGACACGTCAAGTGCGGAGACAGGCTCGTCGGCGATGATCAGCTCGGGCTGCATGATAACAGCACGAGCAACACCGATACGCTGACGCTGACCGCCCGAAAACTCGTGCGGATATCTGCCTGCGTGTTCGGGGACAAGTCCGACGGTGTCAAGCACCTTATAGACCATCTTATCGATCTCGGCTTTATCCTTCATTCCTCTGATCGCAAGTCCCTCGGAGATGATCTCTCTGACCGTCATACGGGGGTCAAGGGATGCGATCGGGTCCTGGAAGATCATCTGGATCTCGGTGACGAGCTTACGATCAGCCTTTTTATGATCGTGCTTTGCCAGAGCGATCTGTTTTTTCTGTTCAGCTATGAAAGCCGCCTGCGCACCCGATGATTCGAACGTCTCGGGGTGTGCTTTTGCGTTGGCGATGGCGTCACGGTAGGATTTTGTGCCTGCCGCGATCCTCTGACCTTTGAAATAGATATTACCGCTTGTAATATCGTAAAGCTTGATTATCGAGCGACCCGTGGTAGTCTTACCGCAACCGGACTCGCCGACAAGACCGAAGACCTCGCCCCGTTTGATATCGAAGGAGACATCATCAACAGCTTTGGTCGGTCCGAAATACTGACAAAGATGCTCAACGCGAAGAAGGACATCATCGTCAACAACATGATTTTTATCTTTTGCCATAATTATGATTATCCTTTCGATTAAGCGTTATTGGTTCTTGATTTCATTCTCTCGATACGGTCGGTGACGATCTTCGGGGGATCGACCTTGGGCGCGTTCGGATGGAGCAACCATGTTGCCGCACTGTGTGTATCCGAGATCTTGAACATCGGGGGCTGTTTCTCGAAGTCGATCTTGAGCGCATACTTGTTACGCTCGGCAAATGCATCGCCGACGGGTGGGAAGATCATGTTCGGGGGTGTGCCCGGGATGGATTCGAGTTTGTCATTGGTGTCAAGGTCGGGCATGGAGGACAGAAGTGCCCATGTGTAGGGGTGCGCCGGGCTATAGAAGACGTCCTCGGACGTGCCGTACTCTACTATCTTGCCTGCGTACATAACGGCGATCTTGTCTGCCATGTTGGCAACGACGCCGAGGTCGTGGGTGATGAAGATGATCGAGAGGTTACGTTCCTTTTTGAGTCGGTTGATCAGCTCGAGGATCTGCGCCTGAATGGTAACGTCAAGTGCGGTGGTCGGCTCGTCGCAGATAAGGATATCGGGGTCGGCTGCAAGTGCGATCGCGATGACGATACGCTGTCTCATACCGCCCGAAAACTCGAAGGGATACTGCTTATATCTTCTTCTCGGCTCGGGGATACCGACCTCCTCCATCAGCTTGATCGCCTTATGCTTTGCCATGCGGCGTGTGATGTGGTTGACAACGCCCGATGCGTTCATCTTGAGGTAATCGATGATAGCGACAGCCTCATCATGGTAGAGACGCTCGGGAGCGGCATCGCAAAGTGCCTGATAGTGGTCGCGGAGATTGGTGATTATTCTGACAATATTTCCCAGTGCGAGGTCGAGATCGACGACAGCCGCAGGGACGGGCTTCCAATCGGGAGTCCTCTTATTCTTAGCGACAAAGGCGTCGTATTTCGCCTTTTCCTTATTATAGCGCGCCTCTTCGCCCGAGTTTTTCTTGATACCGGTGAAATAGATGTCGATCGCATCCTCAAGACCCGAAGCAAAGGTGAGAGCAGGGCTGTCTTTTACGATCGCAAGGGGGTCGATACCCGCCTTGACCGCCTTCGAAGTGGCGGCGGCGATATCTTTTGCGTCCTTTTCGTTGAGAGTTTCGGTGCTTATCTTTTTGAGTGCGGACGAGAGCGTCGAAACAGCGGTCTGTTTTGCCGCATAAGACGCATTTGCCGAATATTTCAGTGCAGCCTCGACATTGTCGATGAAATCGAGCATGAAATTGTCGTCAAGATACTTACGAAGGAACTTATTCAGCTCGTCTATGGGCAACTGAGGGAGAGGCTGATTCGAGAATGTGAGGTAATAGCCCATCGAGAAGAAGTTCGGAGTCTCTTTTTCGAGTGCACGGTCGAGGATCTTCTTGAGAGATTCATACTGCGGAATGAGTGCCGAGTAATCGTGCGATCTGAGTGCCGTTGCCGAGCTTGTGCGGATGGAGTTTACATCGTTTGTGAGGGTATCCGCATCCTCGCCCGATACGACATAGGGATGGATGGCGGTGAGTGCACGGTTTGTTGACTCGCGTATCACGCGTTTACCATCGGCGAGGGCATCCTTTTCCATGTGGAAAATGATGTCGGATATCTCATCAGCGGTCTCTTTTGCTGCGTCAAGTGCGACATTATACTCTTTTTCGAGGGCGATATGCTTGAACTCGAACTTATTGAACGCCTTACAAGAGGCGGAGATCGCCGAGGCTTTTGCGGAGTCGCCCTGAGCGACAGCCTCGATCATGGTCTTCTCGAGTTTGCCGAGCATACCATTGAATGCGGCGCGGCTTGCGCGCTGGCGAGCCTTGCCCTTGAGGAGCATTGCCTCGGTCAGCTGTTTGCCGATACGCATTATGGGATTCAGGCTGGAGAGAGGGTCTTGGAAGATCATTGCGATCTTATCGCCGCGTATCTTATAAAACTCCTCTTCGGGGATCTTGAGCAGATCCATGCCGTCATAAAGTATCTCGCCGCCCTCGACTATCGAGTTACCGGCAAGGATACCGAGAATTGCTTTTGATGTGACCGATTTACCCGAGCCGGACTCGCCGACAATGGCGAGGGTCTCGCCCTCCTCGAGGTCAAAGCTGATGTCACGAACAGCTTTGAGCTTGCCCGATACGGTGCGGAAGGATATTTTTAAGTCTTTAACTTGCAGTTTTGTTGCCATGTCTTATTCCTCCACTCCGCGCAGTGACGGGTTGAACGCGTCGCGCAGACCGTTGCCGAACAGGTTGAAGCAGACCATCAGAAGTCCGATAAAGATCGCCGGGAAAAGCACGACGTGAGGGTCGGTTCTCATGATCGCCTGACCATTTGAAAGCATCGAACCAACGGATGCTCTGGTTGCACTGTCAAGGTTGATGATGCCGAGGTAGGTCAGCGAAGTCTCGGAGAAGATAACGCCGGGGATAACGAGTATCGAGCCGGTAATTATCGTACCAAGGCTATTCGGGAAAATGTGCTTAAACATGATGCGCAGGTCGCTTGCGCCGAGCGTTCTTGCCGCGAGGATATACTCCTGATTCTTAAAACGATAGAACTGCATACGAACACGGTATGCCATGCCGATCCAGCCGGTCATGACGAACGCAAAGAATATCGACCACACGGGTCCGACCTTAGCCGCAAGATACATCGCAAAGAGGGATGTGACGACCATGAACGGTATACCCGAGAGGATCTCGGCAATACGATCAAGAACGATATCGATCCAGCCGCCGTAGTAGCCCATGATCGCACCGTAGAATGCGCCGATGATCAGGTTGATCGCCGAAACGCAGACAGCCAGGATGAGCGAGAAGCGTGCGCCGCTGGCAAGACGCGAGAAGATATCGTAGCCCTTATCATCTGTACCGAAGATGAAGGAAGGCTCGAAGTCATATTTATAAAGGAAGTAATTGTAAGGGTCAAGGCGGACAGTCCACGAACCGGACGCGCCTGCAGGGGTCGCATATCTGTAAGCGTTCTCGGTGTCACCCTCGTTATACGGGTCGGACGCAATGCGCATTTTGCTTGTGTACTCGTCGTCGCCGGTCTGCTTATAGTTGGGGATGAAGTTGCCGTCATCATCTTTGATGGCACTCATCTTATTATAGCCCGCAAGTGTCGAGTCGTTTTTGACCTTATACCAAATATCGGCCACCTGAGAAACATCGATACCTGTCTTGAGGTTGATGGCAGGAAGAATGACCTGCTTGCCCGTCTCGTCCTGCCACTTTTGGATAGCCTTATAATCGGCGTCGGTGATCGTGGTGGCGATCGTCTTGGTCTTGGTATAGCTGTCAACTCTGACGGTGTAGGAAACTTTTTCAACATTGAAAGCGTCAACGGTTCTGTTCTCCCGAATCAGTTCGGTCATGATCGGGCGACCTCTCTCCAGCTCCAGGGCACGATATCTATCGTAGTTACGATCGTTGATCGACTCCTCTTTGGAGCCGTCCCAAATGCCGGTACCCACCATGAAAGAAAGGCGAGGGCGCATACGCTTATAGGACTTAAGATCAGAGTCGAGGTTTCTTACCGCATCGGTATATGAGCTGTTGCAACAATACGGGCCAACTATCGCATAGATGCAGAGAATGCCGATGATGATAGCCGCAATAACAGAGCCTTTGTTCTTTGCAAAACGCGAGAAAGCGTCCTTGAAGTAGCCGATGGGCTTGGTGTCAAGCTTCTGGTCGTGCATTACACGATCCGCGCCGACAAGCTCGAACGACTCTTTCGAAAGTTCGGGGAATTTATCTATCTGTTTATTCATATTACTTCGCCCCCATTCTGATACGAGGATCGATGATACCGTAGCTGAGGTCTATAACGATCGATGCCGCAAGTGACAGGAAGGTATAGAAGACGGTAAGAAGCATAAAGAAGTTGTAGTCGGGCGACGGCTGTGCCTGAACAGAGCCGATATAGAGCGCACCGACGCCGGGGATCGTGAAGAGCTGCTCGATGATGAGCGAACCCGACATGATCGAAAGAAATTCACCAAGGATCATGGGGAAGATCGGAACCATCGCATTTCTCATTGCGTGGCGGACGGTGGCTTGCGACTTAGTCAGACCCTTTGTCCTTGCAAGGAGCATGTAATCGGAGGTCAGCACCTCGGTCAGCTCCGCACGAGTGAACCTGGCAAAGCCCGCTATCGTACCGAGAGCCATCGAAATGACTGCAGGCATGATCGACCATATAAAAGTCCAGCTGAGAACGCCATTCGTGAGGTCGGATGTCGCAGGGAACCACTTCAGCTCGAAGCAGAAGAGGTACTTGACGAGAAATGCGTAAATAAACGAGGGCACGGAAACGAAGACCATAACGCCGACAGAGATCAGCTGATCCTGCCATTTGTTTTTCTTAAGTGCCGCAACAATGCCGAGAATTAGTCCGAGCGGTATCGCAACAAGCATTGTGACAACATTAAGCATGACGGTACGGGGAAGTCTCTCGACGAAATTCTTCCATACATCGGCACCCTGCTTAAATGTTTCACCGACACCAAAGTTGCCTTGGAATGCATACTTGATGAAACGAACGAACTGAACGGGGATAGGCTTATTATAGCCGAGCATCTCTCTGCGCTGCTCAATAAGTGCTTGGTCCTTGCCGAACGCAATGTCGGGCTTGTTCGGGAGAAGCTTAACGAGAACAAAGCACATTGTAACGATTATCGAGAATGTAAAAAGCATGAGAAGCACACGCTTTGTTACATATTTTAAGTAGTACACGACTTTTCTCCTTGTCCGATACTCATTTTTCAGTACAAGCAGCATTATTGCACTGAAAAATGAGCATCTGAGTTTTAATTAACGGTCAGACGGACCGCAAGGCGAGGTATACTTGTCATCTGTTGACAAATGCATGCCTTTACTAACAGATAAGTAGCAGAACCGGATGATCCTGCTACTTATCCGAATCAATTATTTATACGCTAATCAAGCGATAATTACACTGAAAAATTAGGTGTAATCGAGCTTGCCGCCCTGAGAGTTAACGTACTCCGTGAACTCAGCGTCGTCCATAGCGTAGGTGTACCATTCGATACCGCCACGGCCCATACCAACGATGTAGTCCTCGGTCTTATACTTGACTCTCATGCATCTCAGCGATGCGGATGCATCGGTAGAGAGCGGGAATACGTTTGCAAGGGTAAGGATCTTGCCCTCAGCTGCTGCAAGAATGGTGATTCTTGTTTCGGGAGCGTCCGAAGTGCCGGCAGAAAGCTTAACCGAATCCTTGGTAGCATTGCCGTCTTTATCAACGACAACTGCGGTGATCTCGTTGCCCATGCATGCCTGGGATACCCAGTCGTAGAGCGATGCGCGCAGAGTCTTGCCTGCAAGCTTTTCATCCTTAACGTAGGAAGGATCGAAGTAAACGTCGCACTCAACAGCAGCCTTATCGGTGAAGGGGTCATACTGGAGCGAGCCGGTGAAGCAGTCCATCATGGAGTAAGGATCGAACATAGATCCGCCGTAACCAACACCGAAGAGGAGGTCAACCTGACCGGTTCTGAGGTATTCGCCAAATCCGGACGAGCCGAGTTCCTGGCTGTTTACGCAGGTGATGTGACCTTCGAACTTAGTGCCCTTAGCAGCCTCGATCCAGAAGCCCTTAAGAACCTCGGAGCCGTCGTTGTAGTACTTAACAGCCTTCGGGATACCGATGGTGATCTGTACTTCCCACTTGCCGCTGGCTACCAGGTCGTCAGAAATGAGACCTGCCGCAACTGCCTTGTCGTAAGCGGTATTGAAGAGAGCCTTTGCACCGTCGGGATCGTAACCTGTGATCGAGTCGATAGCAGCGTCACGGTCTGCGTACTTCTTGCCCTCGCCCCACTGATCAGCAAGACCCCAGAACTTAAGGATAGCGTCCTTAGCCTGATCAAGCGAACGGTAGGTAAGACCCGACTCAGGGTCTGCAACGATCATCGAAGAAAGCAGAGCCTTTGCGATACCGGATGTAGGCGAAAGGGTTGCGTTATAGCTCTGACGGTTGATGGAGTAGGAAAGTGCCTGACGGAATTCCTGAATTGTAAGAACTGTCTTGATGACAGTGTTACCTGCGACCTCGGGGGTAGCGTTCTTCTGAAGCTCGACAAGGTTATCCATATCGGGGTTCATAACGAGGTACCATGTAGACTCGGAGTCGGTGTAGTAGGTGTAATCGCTGGAGCCGTATGTCTCCATATCATCAGCCTGGAGGCCGTAGGAGTCGAGCTGACCTGCAAGGAACATCTCAAGACGGGTTGCCTCGTCATCGACCTGCTTGTAGGAAACTGCGTCGGTCTGATATGTGCCGGGGATGTAGTCAGCCTCGGAATATCCACGCCAGCCGGTGTTTCTTTCGAGAGTGATTGCAGAACCATCGATGTAGCTTGTGAGCTTGTAAGGACCAAAGCCGACAAATGTGTCAACCGATGTGCCGTAGCTGTTGGTGTAAACGCCGTCTTCGGTAACATTGATGAGCGACTCGTAAAGAGGAGCGTATACAAGGAAGAAGCTTGTGCAAAGCTCGTAACGGAGATAGAAGTTATCCTCCATTGCATTCTTAAGAACGACAACGAGCTTATTGCCCTCGCTCTGGAAGAAACCAACGGTATCTTCGTAAGCGACTACGGGATAGGTCATACCGAGGACGAGCATTTCCTCGACCTCAACATATGCATAGTTTACACCATCTTTGGTGTCTTTGGTAGCTGCTGCGTAAGCATCAGCATCAGCATGGCCGTGCAGGCATGCAATGCAGTCCTGAGCTGCTTTGAGAAGCTCTGCATTCATCTTAACGCATCTGCTGTCATCAGCTGCTGCGTCGAGCTTAGCAAATGCGTCTGCTACAGCTTCAAGATAGCCTGCGCCGTTGTAGTCATCAAGGCCGTTGCTTCCCCAGTTTCCGCCGCTGGCAAGGTTAAGAACAACGTCCTTGCCGTTGTACTGATAGAAACCGTCATCGGTGGTGGTGAACTTTGCAGGATCAACGTACTCGTCATCGCCGTAAGATGCGGAAACAAATTCGCTGTATGCATAAGAGCCCTGCTTTACATACTCCTCAGCACCAACGATCTTAAGGTTGCCGGATGCGTAAACGTTATCCGCACGGAAGTTGGATGCTCTGGGGTCGAGAAGGAGCTTCATCGAGTCAACAAACGACTTAGCGTCAAGTGTTGCGCCGTTGTCGAATGTCATGCCGTCCTTCAGCGGGATCTCCCACGCTTTGTTCTTGTCACCCTCAACGATACCGTACTTGCCGACGTACTTGCTTGTAACATCGGTCGGGAATGCGGATGCCATTGCGGGAACGATCTCGTAACCTGTGAAGTCCTTGTTATACTCGAAGCCGTAAAGAGCATCAGAGGTATAGTCAAGAATGTAAGTTGCATCATTCGACTGGTAGGTGTGAATGTTCCATGTTGTAGGAAGGCTGGAAGGGCCCATACGATATGTATATGTCTTGCCATCTTCCCAGGGTTTTACTGTTGGCACGGGATTCGTGTTGTTCGGACCACCGGCAACGGTTGTTGTCGTGCCGCCGTTATCTTTCTTGCAGGCAACGACCATAGGAAGAACCATAGCAAGGGCCATGACAACGACAAGCACTTTAACGAGTGTGCTTTTCATAGGAAAACCTCCAAATAAATTTATCCGAGCATACTTATGCAGCATCATCGGACTCACAGGAAATGTATAAAATATACCTGTGCTGTTATTGCTATATAATACACGATTTTTTCGATTTTGTCAAGGGGTTTTCGCAAATTTCTTCAATTTTTTTCGTTTTTTTTTGCAAAAAGAGCGAATATCTCTTCCAAGAGGGCAATTTTCTTAAACCACCGACACCCTGTCTCACGGTCAAATGATTGTATAATTATACACAAAATGTATATAACGGTCATTTCGCCCAAAGCATCGCTTTCATATGTGCGGATATATGTGCAGATCGTCAGTTCGGGGTTTTGGGGGGTGGGATGGGTCTGAAACGGTACATTTTTGTG
>CAZORL010000044.1:0-10116 GCA_964582375.1 uncultured Lachnospiraceae bacterium | reverse complement strand
CGATTTGTTATATCGTGTATGAATGACATATCGGCGTGGTAAATATTATTTCACCCACGGCGATTTATCGTAATCCGCTGTATACCATGTGTTAATTCCTGCAAATGATCGTTGTTTTTTGGGGATCGACCTTATCGTGTTCGATTATCAGTTCGCCGATCGAATCTGCGGTGATCCTGCCGCTCGAGGGGTTCAGGACGCTTGCGATCGATGACGAGATCTCGGCATCGACACTCGAATATTCGAATGCGAGCGTGGTATTGATCAGCTTGCAGTTTCTCATGACAAGATTGTTGATATAGCAAAGCCCTTGCAATGACTCGATCGTGCAGTCGATAAGGGTCAGATCTTTCGCATTCCATCCGAGATATTCGCCCGAGATGAAGCATCCTTTGGCGGTGACATGATCGCTGTTCCAGAATGCATCCTTGGTGAGGAGCTTGGAATTTTCGATGGTCAGGTTCTCGACGCCGTCAAATGAGTAATTGCCGAACAGGGTCAGTTGGTCGATCGTCATGTTTTTGCTGTTCATCGCAAAATAATCGCCGCGTGCGGTGACATTCGAAAGTTTTACGCCGTCACAGCTCCAAAGCGTCTCGGATGCGTTCGAAAAGGAGACATTTGTCAGCTCGAGGTCGGTACACCTGCGGAAATTTTTCGGTGCTTCGATCGGGCAGTCGGTGATCTTTATGTCGGACGAGTACCAAACGCCTGCCCTTGCCATGTCGAACCACACGCAGTTTTGGGCACGCACGGAGTGAGAGTACCAGAGCGGATATTTCCATTTGAACATTGAACCGTGAAGTTCGATGTTGCGGCTTTCTTTAAGCGGCGATTCTCCGTCCTCAAATATGCAATCGGTTATAAGAAGGGAATCAGCGCCGAAAAGTGCACGTTCCCCGGTCAAGATCTTATCTTTAATTTCGGTCATATTCATTTCGTCTTTCGTTGTTGGATTGTTACATATATTGTAGCATAATTTTCGGAGAATGTCAAGAGGAATTAGTAATTAGGAAACAGAAACCTGCGAGGGTCGGGGCGTGCTCCTTCCCCTAATCGAATCGCCGATCGGATCTGTGATCCGATCGGCGGTTGCTTCTCATTATTTTCCGAAATATCTCTTAAGCATGCCCTCAAAGCCTTTGCCGTGGCGTGCCTCGTCCTTTGCCATCTCGTGGACGGTGTCGTGGATCGCATCGTAGCCAAGCTCTTTTGCGCGCTTTGCAAGCTCGAATTTGCCTGCGGTCGCGCCGCACTCTGCCTCTGCACGAAGTTCGAGGTTCTTCTTTGTCGAGGGGGTAACTACCTCGCCGAGCAGTTCGGCAAATTTTGCCGCATGCTCTGCCTCCTCATATGCCGCTTGGAGGTAGAACGCGCCGATCTCGGGGTAGCCCTCGCGGATAGCCTGGCGGCTCATTGCGATGTACATGCCGACCTCGGTGCACTCACCCTCGAAGTTTGCCTTGAGACCCTCGTAAACATCATCCTCGATCTTGCCCTTTGCGCCGACGCCGATCACGTGCTCGCATACGTAGGAAAGAGCACCCTCTTTGACCTCGGTGAACTTAGAGCCGGGAACGCCGCACTGGGGGCATTTTTCGGGAGCAGTCTCTCCCTCGTGAACATAACCGCAAACGGGACATACGAATTTTTTCATGATATTATCTCCTTGTAATATATAATTTTTATTTTTTAAGTATTTTCAACGCATCTGCGGCATCTGCCGTAGAATACGAATGAATGTGAGTCGATCTCCGCTCCGTATTTTTCGGAGAGGATGCTGTCAAGCTCCGAGCCTTCGTCGCCGCCGATGTCCGACAGCTCGCCGCAGGAGCGACAGTAGAAATGGTTGTGATCGAATGCCTGCGCATCGTAGTGAATGATTCCGTCACCGACATCGATCGAGATCGCCTTGCCCTGCGAGACCAGGAGTGCCAGGTTGCGATAGACGGTCGCAAGCGAGATCTTCGGATGCTCTTTTTTAAGCTCGGTGTACAGCCATTCGGCGGACGGATGGCAGGTGACACCGGTCAGTAGCTCCAGCAGTGCATCGCGCTGTCTTGAATGCTTTGTTGTCTGAGTCATTGTTGTCATCCTTTCAAATCGATAATGATTATCGTTTTTGATATTATAGCATATATTTTCGATTTTGTCAAGAGGAAAACGAAAAATTTTGGGAAAAATTTTTCGAAATGCGGGGAAAAGGATATATTATATACCGATCGCCAAAACACACAGATCTGGGCAGGGGTACGGTTCAGTTTCCGATTTCCTCAAAGTCCGCTGCGCCGTGCTTGCACAGGGGGCAGACATAGTCATCGGGAAGTTCATCGCCTTCATAGACATAGCCGCAGATCTTGCATACATAGCCCTTTTTGCCCTCTGTTTCGGGCTTTGGCTTGACATTTTGATGATAATATGCGTATGTCATGCTCTCGCGGTCGGAGATCGTCTTTGCCTCGGTTACATCGCAGATGAACATACCGTGACTGCCGAGATCGACATACTGTGCGACTTTGAGCGAAATATACGCATTGATATAGCCGGGAAGGACTGCCAGCGAGTTTGCCGAGCGATCGGGGGTCATCCCTGCGAATTTATCGACCGCTCTGCCGCTTGAAAAACCGAAATTTTCGAAAATTCTGAAGGGTGCGTCGGTCGAAAGGCAGTTGACGTTCATTATACCCGTCTGCTTTATGATGTGGTGCGAATAATTGTCCTTGTTGATAACGACGCTCACGCGGTTTGGCGTGCTTGTGACCTGCGATACCGTGTTGACGATCAGTCCGTTGTCGCGTCCGTCGATGCCCGAGGTCACGACATAGAGTCCGTAGCCGAGAGCATTCAGCGCGGTCAGGTCGAGCACGTTTTTGCCGACGCTCTCACGGGCGGTGTATTCGGCGCAAAGCTCATCGGCAAGGGCGGTGATCTCTTTGACATTTTCGTCCGAGACTGCCGACATTATGCGAACGCCGTGATCGGCAAAGGTCAGCTCGGGCGAGGATGCAAGCATATCGCGCATGATCTTTGCGGCGCGTGGTGCCCAGGATCCGTTTTCGATAAAGGCAACACGGCGGCGTTTGAAGCCGCGCTCGGTC
Source organism: uncultured Lachnospiraceae bacterium (assembly GCA_964582375.1). Taxonomy (GTDB): domain Bacteria; phylum Bacillota; class Clostridia; order Oscillospirales; family CAG-272; genus CAKSQF01. Next base: position 7,018 of record CAZORL010000044.1, on the reverse strand, counting down.
AGGTGATCGATGAAGATTTTCATTGTCGGGAAGATATCCGCATTATAGGTCGTTGTTGCCAGCACCAACGTGTTATATCTGAACGCATCCGCGACAGCCGCTGCCATATCCGAGCGTGCGAGATCGTATATGACCGCATTCTTGCATCCGCGCTCGCGGACAAGCTCGAAAAGACGCTCGGCAGCCTTTTTCGTGCCGCCGTAAACAGAGGTGTAGGCAATCACGATACCGTCCTCCTCGGGCTCATAGGACGACCATTTGTCGTAAAGACCGAGATAATGCCCGAGATCTTCCGAAAGCATCGGGCCGTGAAGGGGGAGGATCTTCTCGATGTCGAGTGCGGCGGCTTTTTTGAGCACTGCCTGCACCTGCTTGCCGTATTTGCCGACGATGCCGATATAGTAGCGGCGTGCCTCGTCATCCCAAGGCTCGACGGTGTCAAGTGCACCGAATTTGCCGAATGCATCGGCGGAGAAGAGCAGTTTTTCGCTTTGCTCATAGGAGAGTGCGACCTCGGGCCAGTGAACCATGGGCGCAAGAACAAAGGTCAGCGTGTGAGAGCCGAGGCAGAGGGTACTGCCCTCGGTGATCATGATCTTATTTGCCGTCAGCTCGTGACCGAAGAAGTTTTTCATCATGACGAACGCCTTGTCGGTCGAGACGATGGCGGCGTCGGGATAGACTCTCATGAAATTTTCGATGTTTGCCGAGTGATCCGGTTCCATGTGATGGACTATCAGATAATCGGGACGCCTGCCGCAAAGCACCTTTTCGATGTTGTCAAGCCATTCGTGGGTGAATGCACCGTCAACCGTGTCGCAGACCGCGATCTTTTCGTCGAGGATGACATATGAATTGTAGGACATCCCGCCCTTCACGGTGTATTGCCCTTCGAACAGATCGACATTGTGATCGTTTACGCCAACATATTTTACATTATCGGAAATATACATTTTGTTCCTCCAAAATAGTAATGATTATCGTTATCGTTATTATAGCATGGATTTTCGATTTTGTCAAGAGGGTTTTGAAAAAAATTTGGGAAAAATTTTTCAGGCAGGGATTTGTTTGGCAGGCGATTTAATTAGTCATCCCCCGTGGGGTGCATCCCTTTTTTGTAACAAAATATAAAACTTGGTCGAAAAGACTTGATTTTATCCCGAGTTTGTTATATAATAAACAATGAATAATTCTATCCAAAAAAAGCGAGGGTTATGCTATGAATGACGAAACTATGGGCAACCGTCGAAATAAAATAAATTATTATCTCGACATTGCGGAGACTGTTGCGGCGAGATCGACCTGTTTACGCAAGAAATACGGTGCGATCATTGTCAAAAACGATGCGATACTGTCAACCGGCTACAACGGTGCGCCGCGAGGACGCAAGAATTGCTGTGATCTCGGCTATTGCATGCGTGACAAGCTGGGCATTCCGCGTGGTGAGCGATACGAGATGTGCCGTTCGGTTCACGCTGAGGCGAATGCGATCATCACCGCCTCGCGTGATCTTATGATCGACTCGACCCTCTACATAACCGGTATCGACAGCAAGAGCGGCGAGCTTGTCCCCGACATCTGCTCCTGCATGATGTGCAAGCGACAGATCATAAATGCCGGCATTGCGACAGTCGTTTTCAGACGCACCCATGACGAGTATTCGATCGTCGAGGTCTCCGACTGGATCGAGAACGATGACAGCCTCTCGGGCGTCTTCGGCTACTGATGAAAGGTGATTTTGTTTAAGTGAAAACTGCTATATATATTAAAGGAAGAAAACTGAACATCATCCCGTGGATCATTGTGATCTCGCTGATCGTTTTGACGGTTGGCGGCACGCTGCTTTGGGTGTATGTCATAGAGCCTGCCGCCATCAGAGCATCGAGGGTACAGCTTGAATACGACCCTGCTGCGGACAGCTATTACGACCCCGAAAAGAAGATCACGTATTTGCGTGCGCCCGTCTATTATCAGGCAGGGAGCGTGCTGTCCGACCCGGTCTACGGCATGGCGGGCGAGCGACTGCTCTACAGGGTGGGAACGCTCGCATCCGATGATGTTTCGGGCGACAAGCTGACTCTTGAGAGTGCGTCCGACTGGCTCTCGGTCGGCAAGGAGCGCGGAATGCTTCTTTATTACAACAAGGACAGCGTGACCGTCCCGAAGATCGGTGAATTTGAATCCGAGACGGTCTACATCTGCTCGACGACCGATCTGACGGTGGCGCAGAGCGAGATGGCGGCAAGTGTCTTTTTCCCGAAGGGTTTTTTTGACGGCGGATGCGAAAATCTCTACGAGGGCGAGGAGTACGAGGACTCGACGCTTTTCAGACAGCTTCGCGTAAGCTCGAGCAAATACGGTTTTATGCAGATGGTGCTCTATCTCTACAAAAACGAGAAAACGGGCGATTATTACATCTATTTGCCGCAAGAAAAGATCTTTGCAAAGGCTGACTCGGACATGCTTGACATTTTCTTTAGGAGCTATGACGAGGCGGCAGGCTCGGGGGCGAGCGGCAAATGAGCGAGATCTCGGTGCGACATGCGACCTCTGCCGATATTGACGCCGTTTTTGCAATCGAGTGCGACTCTTTTACCGATGCTTGGTCGAGGTCGTCCTTTGAGTTTCTGCTGACAAGCGACACACATGTGTTCACCGTCGCAACCATTTGCGATCGTGTTGTCGGCTATGCCGCCTGGTCGGTCATTCCGCCCGAGAGCGAGCTATGCGACATTGCCGTTGATGGCTTGGCAAGAAGACAAGGGATCGGCGGAAGGTTGATCGGCGATTTTCTCGCATATGCGAGCGATCGTGGGGTTGGCACGATCTATCTTGAGGTCAGGCGGTCGAACGATGCTGCGGCAGGGCTTTATGAGAAATACGGCTTTCGCCCGATCGGGGTCAGAAAAAATTATTACAGTTCTCCGCGCGAGGATGCGATCATCATGTGCAGAGAGGAAGAAATCAAGGACAATTGTGTATGAAAATACTTGCATTTGAATCGTCATGTGACGAAACATCGGTCGCCGTTGCCGAATTTATCGGCGAGAGCGGCGAGATTCGAAAAATACTGTCAAACAAGACGGCGACGCAGATAGCCATTCACGCACTCTACGGCGGTGTCGTTCCCGAGATTGCCGGGCGCGCACACGCCGAGGCGATCTCGTCGCTTTGCTATGCGGCACTTGAGGAGGCAGGGGTCACGATGGATGACATCGATGCCGTTGCGGTCACGGCAAGTCCGGGGCTGATCGGCGCACTGCTTGTCGGTGTCAATTTTGCCAAGGGGCTTGCGCTTTCATGGAACAAGCCGCTGATTGCGGTAAATCATGTAAAGGGTCATGCGGCGGCGGCGTATTACGAAAATCCCGAGCTGAAAGCACCCTTTTTCGCGCTGGTCGCCTCGGGGGGGCACACATCGCTCACATACGCAAAGACGCCGACCGAATTTGTGCCGATCAGCCGCACGCGCGACGATGCCGCAGGGGAGGCGTTCGACAAATCGGCACGAAGACTCGGACTGCCATATCCCGGAGGTGCGGAGATGGACAGACTTGCCTCTCTCGGTGACAAAAATGCGATCAAATTCCCGTCCGCCGCAATACACGGAAGCCTTGATTTTTCGTTCAGCGGACTGAAAACGGCGGTCATGAATTATCTCCACAATGCCGCACAGAAGGGCGAGGAGATAAGCCGACCCGATGTTGCCGCATCGTTTACCAAGGCGGTCTGCGACTCGATGATCACCGTCCTCGAGGGTGCACACCGAGAGTATCATTTCGACAAGCTCGTTTTTGCAGGCGGCGTTGCGGCAAATTCACATCTGCGTCGCGAGATCGGCGCACTCTGCGACAGACTCGGGGTCAAGCTCTATATGCCCTCCCTGTCGCTTTGCGGAGACAACGGTGCGATGATCGCCGCGCAGGGATTTTTCGAGTACAAGGCGGGGCACATCGCAGACAACACATTGAATGCGGTGGCAAGCGGCGGAAAGGCTGCGTTTTAGTTTGGCTCGTGAAAAAATTTTTGCACAGCCTAATATGTGCAAAACTGTGGAAAAGCCTGTGGAAACTGTGGAAAACTCGCAATTATCCGCAGCAATCAACGATAAGTTGGTTTTTTGAAGGAAAAACGGTGGAAAGAGCCTGTGGAAAAGTGGAAAACCGCAAAATTTGGGTCGATTTACAACAGTGAAAATTTTTCGGCGACGGTGAATAATTTACGATATTTTGGGAAAGGCGACGTTTTTTGAGAGGTGTGACAGACATGGAAAAAAAGAGTGAGATACCTGCCGCCTCGGTAGCGAGACTGCCGAGATATTACAGGATGCTTGTCGCCCTTCTCGGCGAGGGCGTCTATCGCATAAGCTCGCGCGATCTGGCATCTCGGATGGGCGTGACCGCCTCGCAGATAAGGCAGGATCTGCATATGTTCGGCGAGTTCGGACAGCAGGGGTACGGATACAACGTCAAATATCTCTCGGGCAAGATCGGGGAGATACTCGGTGTTGATGAGGCGTACAGTGCGGTGATCATCGGTGCGGGCGCACTCGGGCGTGCGATCGCCGAATCGTCGATGCTTGTCGGGTGCGGAATTTTCACAAAGGCGATATTTGACACAAGCACCGATGCGGTGTACGGTGAGGGTGAGACGATCGGCGGATGTCCGATCTGCAAAATATCCGAGCTCGAGAGCTTTTTTGCCGAAAATCGGATAGATCTTGCGGTGATCACCGACAACAGCCCGTGCGCAGAGCGGCTCTGCCGTCTCGGGGTCAAGGGTATATGGAATCTCGGGGTGAGCGACATACCAAGGTACGAGGGAGTATCGATCAGAAACAGCTATCCCGGGGACGTTTTGATGATGCTCTGCTGTGATGTCAAAATGGCAATGGACAAAAAGACAAAGGATGCCGAGGGCGGCGACGATGATGAACAAACTTGATTTTGAATTTCAATATAAAAACAGCGTGATAAGTCTCCCTGCATCTGCGGCGACCGAGCTTTCGAGAGCGGATATTTCCGAGCTTCGTGTCCTCGTTGCGCTTGCAAGATACGGCTTTGAGGATGCCGACCGTGTCGCATCTGCGGCAGGGGTCGATCACGAGGCACTCCTTCGCGCGATCGATTTTTGGCGAGGTGCAGGGGTAATTAGCGTCTCGGAGAGGAGCGAGGGCATATCGGTGAGTGTTCACGAGGGCGTGGGCACCGACGCAAATCGCGTGACAGTGGTGTCAAGCGGCGATCTGCCCCACTATACGGGCAAGGAGATCGAGGCGATATTTGCAAAAAACAGCGAGATGCACGATCTTGTCGACGAATGTCAGCGCATACTCGGCAAGATGCTCGGCTCGGGCGAGATCAACAAGCTGATCGCGCTCGTCGATGTTTTCAGATTTTCCTGCGAATATGTTGCTCTTTTGGTCGGGCGGTGTGTCGAGATCGGCAAAGGCTCGATCCCGTACATATTAAAGACGGGCGTCTCGCTCTACAACGGCGGGATAGTCACCGTCGAGGGACTTGAGGAGAAGATACGTGCCGAGGATGCCTGCCGCTCGGTCGAGGGCAAGCTCCGAGGTCTGCTCGGGATCGGCGATCGTGCATTTACCGAGCGTGAGAAGAAGTTTATAGCCAATTTCGCAAAGCTTCAGATCCCCGATGATATGCTCGAGCTTGCATACAACATTACGGTGGACAACACGTCCAAACCGTCGATGCCCTATATGAACAAGGTGCTCACCACATGGCGCGAGGCAGGATACAAGACTGCCGACGATGTTCGAGCGGCTATCGAGGCTTACAAACAAAAAAAGAGCGGAGTGGTTGGCGCATCTTCATTTGACAAGGACGAATTTTTCGAGGCGGCACTGCGGCGAAGCATGGACGGCAGGGACACATCCGTATCGGAGGACAGAAAGGAGCGGCGTAAATGAGTTACAGTCGTGAGAATTTCTCAAAGGTCAAGCGCGAATATGAAGAAAAGCTTTATGCAAAGACCGAGGCGGCAAAGGCACGCCTTCGCGAGGTGCATGAGGCTCTGCCTGCCGTTGCCGACATTGACGGCGAACTTGCCAACACGGGTCTGCTCATAATGCAGGAGATATCAAAGGGCAAGGATGGGCTTGACGAACGGCTTGAGACGATCAGGCTCGACAACGAGGCACTGCGTGCCGAGCGTGATACGATACTAAAAAGAAACGGATATCCTGCCGATTACACGGAGATAAAATACGATTGCAAAAAGTGTCACGACAGCGGATTTGACGGCATGAACATCTGCTCATGCATGCGTTTTGCACTTTCGATGGCGGCAATGGAAAGTTCGGGACTCGGCAGACTTTTCGAGAGCCAGAGCTTTGACACATTCAGCCTGAAATATTACAGCTCGGACAGGCGCACGCTCGAGCAAATGACCAAGGTGCTCGAGATATGCACCGATTTTGCGGAAGGCTTTGACGGCAAGACGCACGAAAATCTCTTCCTTTGCGGCAAAACGGGGCTTGGCAAGACGCACATGTCAACGGCGATCGCATCAGCGGTCATCGGACGGGGCTATGAAGTGGTCTACGAGAGCACGCAAAACTTATTTGACGACTATTCGGTCGAGCGTTTCGGCAGAGCCGTCTCGGGCAGATCGGGCGACACCGCACGCTATCTTGATGCCGATCTGCTGATCATCGACGATCTCGGCACGGAGACATCGAACAGCTTTACGCAGAGCTGTCTTTACTCGCTCATCAACAGCAGAGTAGTCTCGGGCAAGCCGATGATCATCAACACAAATCTCTCCTCGGATGAGATAAAGGCACGCTACGGAGATCGAATTTTTTCGAGACTCTTCGGCGAGTTCACCGTCCTGCCCTTCTGCGGCACGGATGTGAGACTTCAGAAGCTGAGGTGAGAGGAATTAGGAATGAGGAATGAGGAATGAGGAATGAGGAATGAGGAATTGGCGGAGATCGTTTGTATCGGCGATCGATTTATTACACATCGACTGCCAAAGAATAAGGAATCGTTGT
>CAZORL010000043.1:0-10272 GCA_964582375.1 uncultured Lachnospiraceae bacterium | reverse complement strand
ATGATCGCCCCTACACGGATGAAATTTGATGGGTACATCGTCGATTTGTTGTTCAACAAAATTTGTTTACAAATATGTGAATTTTCACCCTTTAATGGCTGAAAAAGAGATGAATTTTCTCTGCAAGGGGCGTTTGTTCGGAATTTGTTTACAAATGTGTGAATTTTCACCCTTTAATGGCTGAAAAAGAGATGAATTTTCTCTGCAAGGGGCATTTGTTCAGAGTTTGTTTACAAAAATATGGTACACTGAAATGTATGAAATTTATAAAGAAAAAAACTGTTAAATAAAAGGCGAAAGGAATAATTCCATGATCAAAGTAGAAAATCTCGGAAAGCGATACGGCGACAAATGGGTGGTCGATCACATCAGCTTTTCGGTTGAGGAGGGCGAGATAGTCGGATTTCTCGGTCCGAACGGTGCAGGGAAGACCACGACTATGTCGATGATAACCGGATTTTTGTCATCCACTGAGGGTGTTTGCGAGGTCGGGGGCGTGAATGTGCTCGAAGACCCGATCGGTGCGAAAAAGCAGATCGGCTATCTGCCCGAACTGCCGCCGCTCTATATGGAGATGACCGTGCGCGAATACCTGAATTTTATATACGAGCTTAAGGGCTGTACGCTCCGTCGCGACGAGCATTTGCGTGAGATCGCCGAGACTGTCCGCATTTACGATGTTTACGATCGTGTAATACGCAACCTCTCGAAGGGTTATCGTCAGCGTGTCGGCATTGCACAGGCACTTGTCGGCAATCCGCGTGTTATCATATTTGACGAGCCGACTGTCGGTCTTGACCCCAAGCAGATCATCGAGATACGAAATCTGATCAAGGCACTCGGCAAAAATCACACTGTCATCCTTTCGACTCACATTCTGCCCGAGGTTCAGGCGGTCTGCGACAGGATAATCATCATAAACAAGGGACGCATCGTCGCAAACGAGCGCACCGAGGACATATCGAAGGCGTTTTCCGGCAATCGCCGCCTCTCGGTCAAGATCTGCGGACCGCAAAAGGATGTGCTCTCGGCGATCAAATCGACCACGGGTGTCATCTACGCCGAGGTACTCGGAAACCACGATCTCGACTCGACCTCCTATCTTGTCGAATGCGAGCCGGGGCTTGACATCAGAAAGTCGCTCTCGCGCATGATCGCGTCAAACGGATGGGTGATGATCGGTCTTGAATCGATGGGCGCAAATCTTGAGGATATCTTCCTTGCGGTCGTTGATACCCCCGAGCCTGTCCGCAAAAAGCGTCGCCGCGACAGAGATGCCGCAAAAGACGCAAAAGATAAAGAAACTGCCGAAAACAAAGGAGAATGATCGAAAATGCTTGCTGTATATAAACGCGAACTGCGTTCTTATTTCGTATCCCCGATCGGATACATATTTGTTGCGATATTTCTTCTTGCCGCGGGTCTGGTCTTCTCCTTCTGCACTCTGCAAAAGGGTGCGAGCTCGTCGATCTCCGCATATTTCTCGATCCTTCTCGTGATCTACATAGTCGTTCTTCCTCTTCTGACCATGAAGCTCTTTGCCGATGAGAAGAAGGGACGCACAGAGCAGTTGCTCCTCACCGCACCGATCAGCCTTGCCGCAATGGTGCTTGCGAAGTTTTTTGCGGCATACACCGTTTTTGCCGGGACGTATCTTGTCTCATGCACCGGATTTATCACGCTTTATGAGTTCGGCAATCCGAACACCGCCGTCCTGCTCGGCTCGTCGCTTGCTATCCTGCTTGCGGGAGCTGCCTGCATAGCGATCGGCGTTTTCGTGTCGTCAATGACTGAAAATCAGCTCGTTGCCGCACTCGTTACGATGGCGATCATCATCTTTTTTGTGCTTACGTCAGCATTCAACAGCTACATCGACAGCTATGTCATCCGCACGGTACTCAGCTGGTTCTCGCTCATGGAGCGTCTCTCGAACTTCACATACGGATATTTTGACGTCAACGCACTTGTGTATTACATCTCGATCTCCTTCGTCTTCCTTTTCCTGACCGTGCGCGTTTATGAAAAGCGTCGTTGGGCGTGAGTCGAAAGGAACGGTCTGACGATGGACAACAACATCCATAATAATAAAATGAAAGAAAAGAACAGAGCACTGCACAGATCGACGGCGTGGCTCTTTACAGCGGGCATTCTCGCAGCGGTCGTTGTCATAAATCTTGTGCTCACTCTTGCGCTCGGGTCAAAAATGACGGTCGATATGACCACAGAGGGCTTTAATGAGATCTCGGACGCCTCCAAGAAGGAGCTTGACAAGATCGACCCCGAGGGCAACAACATAACGATATATTTTCTTGCCGACAGGGACGAGCTGAACTCCGCCGAGCTGGGATACTCAAATTCGGTCAGCGGCAGTACGACCAATCTCTGGGGAATGAAATACATAAGCGCACTTGCCGATGTTTATGCCGAGCGATACAGCTTTGTGGATGTCAAGACGCTGAACATCAAAAAGGATGCCGAAATGCTTGAGGAATTTAAGTCAACGTTCGGCACGAGCTTCACGAAGCAGGAGGTCATTGTCGACAACTACACGAGCGAGCGTGACAAGGACGGCAATGTCGTGACAAATGAAAGCGGCGAGCCGATCATGCACCACAATTTCCGCAAATACAAGCGTGACAACTTCTTCGTGTTCAACAGCGAGACCGGATACGCCTACGGTTTTAACGGAGACGAGGTCTTCACCATGGCACTGCTGTCCGTGTCGGGCGAAAATCCGACAGTCTATTTCACGAGCGGTCACGGCGAGAGCGTGGGAGACGATACCACCCTTGATGACTCGATCTTTGCCGATTACGGCAGAGCGGGCGCACTTCGCGATCTTTTCTTCAATGCGGGATATGTCACCAAGAAGATCGATCTCTCGACCGAGTATAAGGCACTTTTCGAGGACGATACCGCACGAATTATCGTGGTCTTCGGACCGACCTCCGACTATGTCGGCAGGGGAGGCAAGACCGACGAGATCGCTGTCCTTCGTAAATTCATGAACGGCGACCGTCACAGTGCGATGTTTTTCGTTGACGGCGATGCCGATCTGCCGAACCTTCACGAATATATTGAGGACTATTACGGCGTCAGGGTCGAGCCTGTCAAGGTCAAGGACGGGGGCGCAAACAGCCTCTCACACGACGGATACACCTTCATTTCGGACTACGAGACCGACGAATACGGTATCGGAACGAATTTGACCGACCCGTTTTCGGAGATGGCATCCAAGCCGCTTGCCGTTTTCGACGGTGCGTGGACGCTGTCGATAAACGATGCGTTCGGACAGACCGACGGATTCCATGATGACAGTACGACCACAACGACCGGCGGCGTATTTGTTGCACCCAAAAGCGCATCGGGCATCTCGGGCGAGAGTACGACCGATTACTCGAGCGGCGATCAGCCCGCACTTATGACCCTTTCGGTCATCGACAGGATAAACCAAAACGACAACACGACCGTAAGCTATGCGCTCATTTGCGGCTCGGTCGGATTTGCCGATGCCGAATATGTCAACTCGGCGTCCTACTGCAACGGCGATATTTTGTACTATACCATGCGCATAATGAGCAGAGCGACCGTCGATTATACGGTCGATATGAAGAAGATCGAGACATTTGCGATCAGCGGACTGACCGACGAGAGCGTTGTCGCCTATACGATCCTGCTTTGCGCACCCGTACCGCTTGTTTCTCTCGCACTCGGAACGGTAGTTTTCGTCAAGAGAAGACATAAGTAAGGAGGGATGGCAGTGAGATCGGAAAAAGAACAGATCAAATCGAAAAAATCGCAGAAATCGCAGAAATCGGACAAACCGAGCGTTTTTTCAAAAAGAAATTTCAAATACGGCACAAGTGCGGTCCTGCTCACCGCCGCTCTTGTGGCAGTCGTGCTTGCGGTCAATCTGATCGTGTCGGCACTTGCGTCGAGATACAGCTGGTATTTTGACATGAGCGGAGATGTGAGCTATCACCTCTCGGAGGCGGCATCGGCTCTGCTTGACGAGGTAGACGGCAGCGATCCGGTCACGATATATTTTCTGACCGACCCCGACATGCTCGGCGGTGAGGTCAAGTCAACGAATTATCTCGGACAGACAAATGCGTGGGGAATGCGCCCAATACACGAGGTCGCGCTCGAGATTGCGGAAAAATACCCCTTTGTGAGCGTCGAATATGTAAATTACGCCAAAGATCCCGCTCTTTTGCGCGAGGTGACAGGCGATGACTATGAAAAGATCACATTCGGCAGTACGCAGGTGCTCGTTGATCGCAAGAGCGAACTGACCGATGCGTCCGGGGCGGTCTACGACACGGCACACAATTATCGCATCTTCAGCCGCGATGCCTTCTACACCTTCGATTATGCGGACAGCTCGGTCAACTACGTCAACTCCTTCTGCGGCGATTATCGGCTGGCAAGTGCGATCTCGTCGATCTCGATAGGGCAGGATGCACCGACCGCCTATTTCCTCAGCGGTCACGGTGAGCCGATCGGCTCTTACGACTTTTCCTCGAGCGAGGACACGTCGGAGACGGCATCGTCGGGCACATCCGAGAGCTACGGCTCGGCGCAGGGACTTTGGCAGATCCTTCGCGACAGCGGATACAAGATAAAGAGGATCGATCTTCGCTATGAGGATTTCGGCGATGAGAGCGACGCACTCTGCGTGATGTTCGCGCCGACGACCGATCTTTTGGCATCCGCGAACTCGGATCGCTTCAACGAGGTCGAAAAACTCGAAAAATTCCTTTATGGCAAGGGTCACACTCTGGCGGTATTTGCCGATCCGAGTGTTCGAAAGCTTTCAAATCTTGACGACTTTTTGAGCAAAAACTGCGGCGTGACGCTTGGTGGCGGCAAGGTCAAGGACGGCGGCAAAAATTCGCTGTCGGTCGATGGTCTGACGCTCGTCGGCACACCATCAAACAGCTCACCGATCGCCGACTTGCTTGGCGGCGCAGGGAAAGCGGTATTTTCATCCGCTCAGTCGATAAAGATCGACGGGGACAAGGGAACGCTCTCGCTTTACGATGTTCCGGACAGCGTTGTTGACAAGACAAGCGTCGGAGACTCGCTCATGAGCCTAACCGAGATCTCGGACGGCGGCAGGGTGATAGTTTGCGGCACATCGAGCTTTGTCGGCGGCGAGTGCACCGAAAGTCCGATCTACTCGAACAGAGAGATCCTTTTGACGCTTATCGACAGAGCGTCCGAGAAGGCAGAGCCGCTCTGCGGACTTAAGTACAGAATTATTGAAAACGACGGGCTTGACATTACGGGCAGGCAGACGACGGTGGCGACGATCCTTCTTGCGGTCGCACTTCCGCTTGTCGTGTGTGCACTCGGCACGGTCGTATATTTAAGGAGGAGACACTCTTGACAAGCTCTGACGCAAAGAAAAAAGGCTCGCTCGCAAAACAGCGCGGGCTGATCATAGGACTCGCGGTCGTGTTTGCCACACTGCTCCTCGGGTATTTCTTCATTGTCCGACCGCTGATGGGCAGCTCGGACACCGACAACACGACCACATCGACCCCGAAGATCTGGGGCGGCGAGCAGATGGCAGGCAGTGGCAGGCTCACGCTCTATCCGTCGGTCGAGCGTGAGGACATCGTGAGGATCGACATCCACAATCCGAAAAACGGCGAGCGTTACGACGATTGGGGCATATATTATAATGAAAAAGCCGATGAGACTAACCTTCTTGCGGCTGACACATTCTACCTGATCGATTACGAATATGCACCGCTCAAAAATCAGTCGCTGACCTATATGCTCTCGGCGGCAGGCAGTGTGCTCTGCACCGCGCGAATCGAGGATCACTGCACCGATTTTGCAAAATACGGACTGTCGGACGGCACTCTCGGCGAGGACGACACATACATGATACTGACCAAAAAGGACGGCGGCACGCATACCGTGGTCTTTGGTGACAAGCTCCCCTCGGGCAGCGGATATTACATTCGCTCACTTGACGAGGATGCTGTGATCGACCCCGAAACAGGCAGAGAAACGGGCGAGAGAGCAGTTCGCGACTCGGTCTACATTCTCTACGATCTTTATGTTTCGATGACCCTCCTGTCATCGCCGACCAAGATCACCACCCCTCTTCTTGCCTACCCTGCGGTGGACAACACCAGACTTCAAAGCTTCGGCGTGTGGATCTACGACGAGAAGTATTACACATACGAGATCGACGAAAACGGCAATCAGGTCATCGGCGCGGACGGCAAGCCCGTGCGAAAACTCAGTCCGTTTATCTACGCAAAGCCGACCGATACGACCTCGCACGACCCGTTTTCGGTATTTAACGGTCTGTCGGTCTACAATATGCTCGTGCCGAACGGATATTATTCGTCCACTGCGTTCGAGGGACTTATCGATATGTTTACCGGCTACGAGGAGGATAATCTCACCGGCAAATTTGCCGGCAGCTCGGTTGTCGAGCTGGCAAAGCTTCAATACAACGAGGACGGCAGTGTCAAGCTTGACGAGGAAGGTCACAAGATCTATGCCTTTGATGATGAGACATTCAAGAAATATTACCTCGACGATCCCTATTGTCGTGTCACTTACACCGCAAATGATATTGAAAATGTGGTCTATTTCAGTCCGCTTCAAGAGGGAAGTTATTATTACGCCTACTCGGTCGTATTCGACACCATATCGCGTGTCGAGCTTTCGTCGGCGCACTTCCTCGAGTGGGATCTGAAGGGCTACATATCGAGCAACATAATTTATCTGATGATCACAAACTGCAAGACGATCGAGGTTTCGGGAAAATATTTCGATCTCGGCATTGACAACGAGGGTCGCGAGGGCGAGCAGGATGTGAATTTCAAATTCGAGCTTGACAGCAGAGGCGGCGAGTTGACGGTCACCGAGGCAAACAGCGGCAAAAAGCTCGACACAAAGCTGTTCAGAAAATACTACCGAGTGCTCGTTGACCTTTGCCTGCGCGAAGAGCTTGACGACGCAACGATCGCCGAGGCGAAGAAGAACGAACCGATGGCGACGGTCAGGATCGAGACTGCGGAGACGACAGTCAACAAGAAGGACGAGGCGGGCAAAGAGACCGACGTTGTCGATTTTGTCAGACCGAGCGTCACGAGAGTTTACAGATTTTACGAGATATCGAACGGCAGGGTACTTCTGACCATCGAAAACATCGACGAGAACGGCAAATCGGACGGCGAGAGCGGCAAGTTCTATCTGGTTTGCGGCTCGGTCGAAAAGCTCCTTTCATCGGCGATCGATCTCGTCGAGGGCAATCCCATCGACCCGAACGTAAGAGGGTGAGATTGAGGTAAGAGGTAAGGAACATTTTCGCCCCCCGAGGGGCGAAAATGGATTTTGATCGGTATTGGGAAGTCGGCGAACGATTTATCATCCACCGGATCGCCCGTGACGAACAGATTTTGTTGAACAACAGGTCGGCGTAATCACACCAAATTTTGCCAAGGGCGTCCTCCGGGGGAGACTTTGGTGAAACTTCTTTTTGATCTCTCCTGTTCGTCATCCCATCATGACGATATTTAACGAACGACGAAAACAAACAACAGGTACAACTTATGAAAAACACAAAAAGATACGCGCGGATCTTGGGGCTGCTTCTCGGCTTGGTCATCGCACTCACATCTTGTGCATCCGACAGCCCGACCGTTATGAAGATCGGCAAGCTCGATGTTTCGTATGATATGCTCCGCTATTTTGCAAGAGGCTATATGCAAGGATACGAGGACATCACGCCCGAGGATTTCTTGACCGATGCCGAACTGCAAGAGTCGCTTGACGAAAATGTCAAGACCTCGCTTTCCGAGCTTGCGGCGTATGTCACGCTGGCGGATAAGTATTCGATAAAGCTTGACAAGGACGACAGAGCCGAGATCGACGAACAGATGAAGGCAATGCGAGCCGAATATAAGGACGACGAGGCGTACAAGGCAGGACTTGACGAGGCAAACGCCACCGAGGCGGTCGTCCGACGGATCTACGAGATACAAAAGCTCTGCGACAAGCTCTATGAGTATATGACGAGCGGCAACGATCCTTATTTCAAGTCGGACAATGCGACCATCGATGCCGACATCGATGCCGGCAATTGGTTCTCCGCCGAGTTTATTTTGGTCACATATTCGGCAAATGACAAGGAAAGCCGCCGCGAATACATGGAGGGCGTCATCGAGCGCATAAGCAAGGGCGAGGAGCTTGCCGATATTTACGAGGGCGATCGCACGACCTTTGGACTTGGCATACAGTATGAGAAGATCGGCGGATTTACCTACACACAGCAAAAGGAATATTTCGAGGAGGCGGTCACCGCACTCGAGATAGGAGCTTGCAGTGAGCTGATCGATGCACCCGACGGATTTCTCATCGTGAAACGTCTTCCGCTCGACTCGGAATACATCGACAAGAATTATGTCTCGGTCTTCTGCGCCGGATATCTCGAGCGTGAGTTTTTCGGACTCGTAGAGGAGACGGCGGCGTCTCTTGAGATCAAATATGCGAAAAAATACGAGAATATCAAATTCTACGAAATAACCTAAAAGGATGGGCATCAAAATGAAAGCAGTATTAACGGTAACAGGCAAGGACGGCGTCGGTATAGTTGCAAAGATCAGCACGATCTGCGCAGAGTGCGGCGCGAACATCAGCGATATCTCGCAGAGCGTCCTCGGTGAATATTTTGCGATGATCATGATCGCCGATATCGACGGGCTTACTATCCCGTTCACCGATTTCGTCGATCGCACGGCAACCCTCGGCAAGGAATGCGGACTTGTTGTGTCTGTAATGCACGAGGAAATATTCAACACAATGCATCATATTTGAGTAAAAGGGCAAAGGGCAAATTAACATGCAGATGATAACAAGACAGGACATACTCGAGACGATAAACATGATCCGTTCGGAGAATCTCGACATACGAACGATCACGATGGGCATATCGCTTTACGACTGCGTGTCCGATGATATTGACAGGCTTTGTGACAATCTTTATGACAAAATAACAAAAAGAGCCGAGCATCTTGTGGAGACGGGCGAGGCGATCGAGAAGAAATACGGCATTCCGATCATCAATAAGCGTGTCTCGCTCACCCCGATCTCGCTGATCGGCGGCAGGGCAGATCCTGACGGATACGTCAAGATCGCAAAAACGCTCGATCGTGCGGCAACGACGCTCGGGATAAATTTCATAGGCGGCTATACCGCACTCGTCCAGAAGGGAATGTCAAATTCGGCGGCGGCACTGCTCGATTCGATCCCTCAGGCACTTGCCGAGACAAATTATCTTTGCTCGTCGGTCAATGTTGCCTCCACCAAGGCGGGCATCAATATGGATGCCATCATAAAGTGCGGCGAGATCATCAAAAAGGCGGCAGAGCTGACGGCAGACAACGACTGCCTCGGATGTGCGAAGTTTGTTGTTTTTGCAAACGCTCCCGAGGATAATCCCTTCATGGCAGGCGCATTCAACGGAATGGGCGAGCCGGAGACCGTGATAAATGTCGGCGTTTCGGGTCCCGGCGTCGTCGCATCGGCGATCAGACGCGCCGGCGATTGCGACCTCTCCGAGCTTGCCGATACGGTAAAACGCACCGCATTTAAGATAACAAGGGTCGGACAGCTCGTTGCCAAAGAGGCGGCAAGCTCGCTCGGCGTTCCGTTCGGCATCGTCGATCTCTCGCTCGCACCCACCCCTGCCATCGGCGACAGCGTCGCTCGCGTGCTTGAGGAAATGGGTCTTGAGCGTTGCGGCGGTTGGGGAACGACCGCATGCCTTGCACTGCTCAATGACGCCGTCAAAAAGGGCGGCGTGATGGCGTCCTCGCATGTCGGCGGACTCTCGGGCGCATTCATCCCCGTGTCTGAGGATGAGGGAATGATCGCGGCTGCTTCCTGCGGCGCACTCACCCTGCAAAAACTCGAGGCAATGACGGCAGTCTGCTCGGTCGGACTTGATATGATAGCAGTCCCCGGAGACACACCGACCGACGTGATCTGCGGCATCATCGCCGACGAGATATCGATCGGTGTCGTCAATACCAAAACGACGGCGGTCAGGATAATTCCCGCACTCGGTAAAGGGGTCGGCGAGAGCGTCAGTTTCGGCGGTCTGCTCGGCGAGGCTCCGATCATGGAGGTCTCGCGCTATAGCCCGTCCAAATTCATCCACCGCGGCGGCAGGATCCCTGCACCACTCCAATCGCTCAAGAATTGACAGGACGGTCGGGGGTAATATATCGGTTGCCGATA
>CAZORL010000042.1:0-10375 GCA_964582375.1 uncultured Lachnospiraceae bacterium | reverse complement strand
TTTCTCTCGGGCGGTCGGGGGACGACATATCGTTTGCCGATGCAATCAATTACAGTAGCCTCCCTCCGGGAGGGAGGGGGACCGCGTAGCGGTGGAAGGAGCCGGCGGAACGCAACAAATTTTATCTCGTTTTATATAGAATAACCGTACAAAAAGCGACAGAAATGTTGCGTTTCAGACTTATTTCTGCACGCAGGCTCCTTCAGTCGCCTGCGGCGACAGCTCCCTCTCGGAGGGAGCCATTGGCAAAATTTTATTGTAATATCGCCGATTTGTTGTTCAACAAAATTCGTTTCTCTCGGGCGATCGGGGGGGATGACATATCGGCGTGTAAATATTGTTTCAGCTCCTCCCTCGGGGGTGGGCGTTTGTTTCGCCTGTCGTTTGATCATTCAGTCAACCCCACGCTCTTGTCCCTTCTGAAAAAAATCGAACAAATGTTTGAAAATCGTACATTTTGCTACTGTCGTCGCAGAAACTTTGTGCTATAATGCAGGTGCGATCCGAAAGACGCATGAAAAAACCGACAAAATCCAAAAGAAAGGAGGGATGCAGGATGAATACAGTAAAAACAGACGACATCGAGGCGATCACATCGGAGGCGGTGTTTCGCAGGAAGCTGAAGAGCTACATCAAGCA
This sequence comes from uncultured Lachnospiraceae bacterium, assembly GCA_964582375.1. Lineage (GTDB taxonomy): Bacteria > Bacillota > Clostridia > Oscillospirales > CAG-272 > CAKSQF01. The sequence continues at coordinate 9,736 of CAZORL010000042.1, read as the reverse complement.
TTGCACGGGTGACGAGAACAAGAAGCGTTTGCCGAATGCCGCGGGATTTTGCAGATTTTGCTCGATTTCGAGAAAGACGTTTGCCGCGCTTGCCGAAAAATACCCGCTTATGTTTGACATTGCGCAGTCAACCTTTATCGATGAGGCACTCAACAACAAGTTCCCGAACTCTGCCGCGAACATGAACTATCTGACACAGCTCACAAGTGCGATCTGCGGAGAGTCGGACGGCGACACGTTGAAGATCATCTGCGAGCACGATCCGCTCTGCGATGGGCAGTAAGCATCGACAAAGCGGCGGCAGGCTGGTGTTACGGGGCGTCCCGAACGAAAAGCAGAAATGCTTTTTCGAGTCACGGACAAGATACACAGCCTACGGCGGCTCGCGTGGGGGCGGCAAATCGTGGGCACTTCGGCGAAAGCTGATACTGCTTGCCTTTCGCTATCCGGGCATACGCATGATACTCATAAGGCGCACCTTCCCCGAACTTCGGGAGAATCATCTGCACCCACTGCAAAGCGAGCTATCGGGCTATGTGACCTATCGGGAGATAGAGAAATGCTTCATATTTCCGAACGGTTCGCGTCTGCAGCTTGGGTACATGGATGCCGAGCGTGATGTACTGCGTTATCAGGGACAGGAATTTGACATTATTGCGCTTGACGAGGCGACACAGCTGACCGAATATCAATTCACGACGCTGAAAGCCTGTCTGCGCGGTGCGAACGAGTTTCCGAAGCGATTTTATCTGACCTGCAATCCGGGAGGTGTCGGGCACGCATGGGTGAAGCGGCTCTTCATTGATCGGGTATACACTCAGGGGGAGAATCCGTCCGATTACACCTTCATATCGGCGCGTGTTTACGACAACAAGGCACTTATCGAGCGAGATCACGAATATGTTGATGCGCTGAAGTCTTTGCCGATATCGCTAAGGCGTGCATGGCTTGACGGTGATTGGAATGTCTTCGAGGGACAATATTTCACAGAATTCAGCCGTGATGTGCATGTGGTCGAGCCGTTTGAGCTTGATCCGCACTGGGAGAGGTTCGGTGCGCTCGATTACGGGTTCGACATGTTCGCAGTGCTATGGTTTGCCGTCGATTACGAGGGCAGGGTTTATGTATATCGCGAATACTGCGAGTCGGGGCTGACATTGTCGGCGGCGGCGGATGCACTTGTTCGCGAGGGCGGCGGCGAGCGGCTGTCATACATTGCCGCGTCCCCCGATCTTTGGAACAGGCGTCAGGACAGCGGCAAGAGCGGTCAGATGATCATGAGTGAGACGCTCGGAATGCCGCCGCTTATCAAGGCGGACGATCGGCGAATTACGGGATGGAGAAATCTTCGGGAGTATCTTGCATCGGGAGACGGCAAAGAACCTCGCATAAAGATCTTTTCGACCTGCAGTGAGCTTATCAGGTGTCTGCCGGCTCTGCAGCATGACAAACGCCGTCCCGAGGATGTATCGAGTGAGCCGCACGCCATCACCCACGCCCCCGAGGCACTTCGGTACGGCATAATGTCATGTGCACCGCCATCGGGGCGTGAGGAGGAGCAATTCTCGCTGTACGAGAGTTTCACCGGAAAGAAGCGACACGGCAAAGGGATAGCGGAGTACTGAGGAAATTGGTTGCAAGATACAAGATATTTATGCGGAGTAATTTGTTTCTTTAGCGGTCGATTTGTAAAACGATCGACGATCCGATCCCAACTCATCACCTTTTTCCCACTGCAAAGGGCAAACGGATCGCGCTCTTTGCTTTGAGAAAGGGTAAAAATCTACAAGAAAGGAAAAGTGCAAATTGAACAAGGAAGAAAAGGAACTGCTGTCGGCGATCTGGAGTGCCTACGAATACGGCAGGGATTACAAGAGTCGCATCGGGTTATACTCGCGTGTTGCCGAAAACGAGCGATTTTATCGCGGCGATCAATGGCATGGGGTCGAGAGCGAGGGACTGCCGACGCCTGTATTCAATCTGGTCAGGCGTGTGGCGTCATATCTTGTCAGCTCGATCATGGGCTACAAGGTATCGGTCAGATTTGACGACAGTGCGCTGACGCTCAGTGACAGCTCACCTGCCAGACGCGAGGCGCGTGCAAATCTCGAAACGCTGTCGAGGCTCATCGGTGACAGATGGGAGCGGCAGGGCATGGACAAGATCTTCAGAGACGCGCTGACCGATGCGGTCATCAGCGGAGACGGAGTGTTCTACTGTTGGTTTGACGGAAATGTCAGCTCAGACATGGGGCATCGCGGCGACATCCGCACATCGGTCATTTCGGGTGTCGATCTGTTTGCCGCCGACATGAACACCCCCGACATTCAGTCGCAGGATTATGTTATCATCTCGGGCAGGCGATCGGTTGCGGCACTTCGAGCCGAGGCAAGGCGCAAGGGGGTCAGCGAGAGCGATATTTTATCGATCGCCCCCGAATCGACCGACACCGAGTCGATATCATCGGATGGCGAGCTGTACGAAAACGAGGATGACGGTGCAGGCAAGTGCCGATATCTGATCAGATTTTCGCGAGACGATCGCGGATATGTCAAGTTCGAGAAGGTGACCAAAAATGTCGTTATCTCGCAAGTGCAGACCGGGCTGAGATACTACCCGATCGTGCTCTTCAACTGGGAGGCAAAGAAGAACTCACTTCACGGCTCGACCCCGATCAGCGAGATGATCGGCAATCAGAAATACATCAACAAAGCGTTTGCGATGGAGATGAAGCACATGATCGACACGGCATTCTCGAAGGTGATCTACGACAAGAGGCTCATTCCCGAATGGAACAACGAAGTCGGGCAGGCGATCGGCGTAATGTCGGGCGGCGATGTTTCGGGGGCGGTCACGACTGTCGGTGTCGGGCAGATGCAGGAGGGGTACATTGACATTATCGATCGTGTCATAACCTACACAAAAGAGCTTGCCGGTGCGACCGACACCGCCCTTGGCGAGGTCGATCCGACGAACACGTCTGCGATCCTTGCCCTTCGTGAGGCGGCGGATCTGCCGCTTGACGGTGTGAGGATCGAGCTTTACCGTGCGATCGAGGAGTTATCGCTTGTCTGGGTGGACATGGCAAAGGAATATCTGCCACCGAGTGTGAAATACCTGTTCGGTGATCAGACGATCGGTCATCTTGATCTGGAAAAGATCAATGTTGACGACATCCGTGCCAAGGTCGAGATCGGCACGAGCAGGCGTTATTCGTCATCTGTCATGCTCTCGACGCTGAATTCACTGCTTGACAAGGGGTATATCAGTTTTGAGGAATATCTCGAACAGCTCCCCGACGGTGTCATCGACAGCAGAGACGCACTGCTTAGGGAGGTCAGATCGCGCAGAGCCGATGCGGACGAGAAAGAAAGCGAAAAATTGAAAGGAGAGGACGAGAATGTCGGAAGAGATGATGACAACCGAGACGACCGAGACGACCGAGACGGCGGAGGTGCAAAATGAAGGAGGGGAGACTGTCACGCAGAGCCATGAAGAGGAGCTTGAGGCGTGCCGCGCGGAGATACGGCGACTTTCGACCGTCGTCGAGCAGTACGAACAAACGGCGCGGGAAGAGAAGGCATTTGCCGAGCTTTACCCGAACATGAGCATGGCGGACATCCCCGACATTGTCAGGGAGAGCGCGGCGAAAAATCATCTTCCGCTGATTGCCGAATACGCGCTCTACGCAAGGCGGCTCGAGGTCGAGCATGAGAGGGACGTGGCGCGTCTTGAGGCTGCCGTGTCAAGATCAAGCGGAGCGATCGAGCATGGCGGAGAGAGGGAGGAGCTGTTCTCCATCGAGCAGATCCGAATGATGACTCCGCGCGAGGTGAAAAAGCATTACAAGGCAGTAATGAGAAGCCTTGCGGGGTCGAAAAGCAAGAATTAAATATAATTAATTAAAGAAAAAGGAGAAAATACAAATGGCAATTACAAATTTTATACCCACGGTTTGGAGCGAAACGCTCGCAAAGGAGCTTGGCAAGCAGTACATTGCTGTCAAGAACTGCAACAGACAGTTTGAGGGATCGATCAGATCGCTCGGAGATCGTGTCAAGATCAACTCGATCGGCACGGTCAGTGTATTCGATTACACCAAAAACACCGACATGAACGCACCGCAGACGCTTGACGACAGCAGTGTGACGCTCGAGATCAATCGTGCGAAGGCGTTCAACTTCCAGGTTGACGATGTTGACAAGACTCAGGCGAACGTGTCGCTTTTGAGAGCTGCAATGGGCGAGGCGGCGGACGCCATCGCTGACGAGGCTGACTCTTACATTTACGGCATGTACACCTCGATCACATCGGCAAACACGATCTCGAATGCGGCGATGACCTACGAGCATGTTGTCGATCTGCTCATTTCGGCGCGCGAAAAGCTGCTCTCGAACAATGTAAACAGCAACACCGACACCGTCCTTGAGGTATCGCCTGCGATCGCGGCACTCATTCTCAAGGCGAAGATCCTGCAGTCAACGAGCAACGAGGATGCGCTCTCGAACGGCTACATCGGTTCGTTTGTCGGATTTGACATTTATGTGTCGAACAACATCAAGAAGGACGGCGAGGGCAGTTACAAGTGCTTTGCACGTACCAAGCGTGCCATCGCCTATGCCGATCAGGTGAATTTCGTCGAGGCGTACCGTCCCGAAAAGAGATTTGCCGACGCTGTCAAGGGGCTTCATCTCTACGGCGCAAAGATCGTATATCCCAAAGAGCTTATCCTGCTCGATCTGAAGCCTGCGGCATGACGGCACATTCGATATTTAAGCATGTCGAGGCGATAACCGGGCTTTTCGAGGGGAGCGAGAATGCTGTAACGCAGGCGAGATTTTGCCGACTGCTTGAGTCGGCGGTCGATTCTCTCATTCCGCTTGCCATGGCGGCAGGGGTTGAGGGTCTGCCCGAGGGCGGATGCACTGTGACCGATCTTGGCTCGGAGATACCGCTCCCCGAGAGCTACGAAAATGCGCTTTCATTCGCAGTCGCCTATTATCTTACGATGAAGCCGAAGATAAAGGCACTTTGCGACGCAGAGACGAAGAAGATCATGGCATCGATCCCCGGAGTCATTGACGGTACGGTCGAGGTTATATCTTCCACGTAAACAACATCATCCCCAAACACGAAAGCGTTTGGGGATGATATTGAGCTAAGAAGTTCGGAACATTTTCTCCCCGAGGGGCGAAAAGGGATTTTTATTTGGAATGGGAGAGAAGGGCATTTGTTTCGGCAGTCGATTTATTACAAATCGACCGCCGAAACACCTAAACTCCCACCAATTTCTAATTCCTCATTTCTGATTATGGTGTCTTATCAGTCCCAATACTTTTGAGATCTCCATAATCGCAAGGGGTGCAAGGATGAGGGCAAGACCTGCGAGATAGAGCAGCGGGGGGAGATAGACGAGTCCGAACACGCCCGAGAGGGGGGTGAACATTACGATTGCCATGAGGACGATCGAGAGAGCGGCGGCTTTATTGAGGGTCTTGTTGGTGAACGGTCCGATCTTAAAGAGCGAATGCTCGGAGCGCATGTTGAACGCCTGAACGATCTGCGAAAGTCCGAGAACCATGAAGCAGAGTGTCTGACCGCCTGCCTCCGTGCCCGTGACATTCATACCGACGGCAAATGCGCAAAGTGCGAGTGCGCCGAACATGAGGCCCTGCAGGATGGTGCGCAGACCGAATCCGTGTGCGAAAATGCCCTCGGTCTTTGCCTTCGGCTTTTTCTCCATGACATCCGCCTCGACCGCCTCCATGCCGAGTGCGATTGCAGGCAGACCGTCGGTGACGAGATTGATCCACAGAAGGTGCATTGAGAGCAGGGGGCTTTTATGCCAGAGGAGCATCGAGATGAAGACGACGAGGACCTCGCCTATATTTGTGCCGAGCAGGAATCCGACAACCTTTTTGATATTTGAATAGATGCCTCTGCCCTCGCGGACGGCATCGACTATTGTTGCGAAATTGTCATCGGTGAGCGTCATATCAGCCGCACCCTTGGCGACATCCGTGCCCGTGATGCCCATTGCACAGCCGATATCAGCCGCTTTGAGTGCAGGAGCGTCGTTTACGCCGTCGCCTGTCATGGAGACGACCTCGCCCTTTCTCTGCCATGCTCTGACTATGCGGATCTTGTTTTCGGGCGAGACTCTGGCGTAGACCGAGATGTTTCTGATCTTTTCGTCAAGCTCGCTGTCGTTCATTGCGTCAAGCTCCGCACCCGTGATGGCAAGATCGCCGTCCTCGAGGATGCCAAGCTCTTTTGCGATCGCCGATGCGGTCACGACATGGTCGCCGGTGATCATTACCGGTTTGATGCCTGCGCGACGGCAGACTGCGACAGCCGCCTTTGCCTCGGGTCGGGGTGGGTCGATCATGCCGACAAGTCCGACGAAGGTAAGCCCCTTTTCGATATCGGCAGCGTCCCCTGTGGGAAGTGCGTCCAGCTCGCGATAGCCGATCGCCAGGACGCGGAGTGCGTCTCGGCTCATCATGTCGCAGACACGCTCGCCGCTCTTGATGTCGCCCGAGATCGATCTTTTTGCCATGACATCGAATGCGCCCTTGACGATCAAGAGGAGCTTTCCGTCAATTTCGCAGACAACACTCATGAGCTTACGGTCAGAATCGAAGGGAAGTGTGAATTTTCTCGGATATTTTTTCGATATTTCGTCCTTCGGCATTCCTGCGCGATGTGCGGCAAGCACGATGGCAGTCTCCGTGGGATCGCCGATGTGGGTTTCGATCTCGCCGTCAAAAACGACACTGCCGTCCGAACAGAGCGAGCCGTAGAGGAGGAGCTTTTTGATCTCCTCGGGGAGATCGCTGTCCTTTTTGATATCGGTGACATCGCCGCCCGAATGCCATGCTTTGACGAGCGTCATGCGGTTTTGGGTGAGCGTGCCTGTTTTATCCGAGCAAATGACCGATGCCGAGCCAAGCGTTTCGACTGCAGGCAGTCGGCGAATGATCGCATTTTTCTTGACGAGACGCTGTACGCCGATCGAGAGGACGATCGTGACGATTGCAGGAAGTCCCTCGGGGATAGCCGAGACGGCGAGCGAGACGGCGGTCATGAATATCTCAAGCGGCGGTATGTTGTTCACAAGTCCGATAACGAATATGATCGCACATGCCGCAAGTGCGACAACGCCGAGATATTTGCCCATTGCGGCAAGCTTTTGCTGGAGAGGGGTCTGACCGTCCTCGGCGGAATCGAGCAGTCCTGCGATCTTGCCCATTTCGGTGTTCATACCCGTGCTTGTGACGACCGCGAGGGCACTTCCGTAGCTGACCGAACAGCCCGAGAAGACCATGTTGGCACGATCTCCGAGCGGTGCATCGGGGGCGATTTCGGCGTCGGCATCCTTTTCGCTCGGGACAGACTCGCCCGTGAGTGCCGATTCTTCGCATTTAAGCCCGGAGGCTTCGAGAATGCGTGCATCTGCCGGGATGAAATCGCCTGCCTCGATCTTTATAATGTCGCCCGGGAGCAGATCGGCAGCATCGATGACCGATTCGACCCCTCCGCGAATGACCCTTGCGTGCGGTGCGGACATGTTTTTGAGGGCATCGAGTGCCTTTTCGGCTTTGCTCTCCTGCATGACGCCCATGATCGCATTAACTATGACGATAACTAAAATGAGCGCAGGCTCGACGAAGTCCTTGGGATTTTTCTCGATACAGGCGATGACGAAGGACACGGCAGCCGCAGCGATCAGGATGAGGATCATGACATCCTTGAATTGATCGATAAATCGGGCAAAAAGTCCCTTCTTTTTCTTCTCGGCAAGCTTATTTTTGCCGTATTTTTCATAAAGTGCGTCGAGTGCCGTCGGATCAAGTCCGCACTTTTCGTCGGTTGACAGCTCATCGAGCAGTGCTTTTCTGTCCTCTGAATGTGGTGACATGGTCATTTGTCCTTTCGGTTTATATTACCCTCTTATTGTACCACAATTGGGACAAAATTGCAATAGTTTTTCAAATATTTTTTTGAATTTTTTATGTCATCAGGAGATTGTGAAGAATCCCCTCGGCAAAATTTTGTTGTGATATCACTGATATATTATTCCCGACCTATCAAAAAAACGGCGGGATCGCAACCGATCCCACCGATTTTTAATTCCTGATCGTTTCTGCTCCTTTTTTCAGCCGTCTGAGTCCTTCTTCGACAACGGCTCTCGGGCAGGCGACGTTCATTCGAAGGAAATTGTCGCCCGAACCGCCGTAGACCGCGCCTGCGGTCAGGAAAAGTCCCGCATTTTTGCGAAGATGATCGGCAAACTCTCTTGACGGAGCGATCTTGCCGCATCCGAGCCAGAGAAGATATGTTGCCTTCGACGGTGTCACCCACATGTCGGGGATCTCGTTTTTGATGAAATCACACACGATGCGTTTGTTCTCGGCGATGTAGGCGCGCAGTTCGTTCAGCCATTCTTCGCCTTTGGTGAATGCCGCAACTGCCGCAGGGACGGCGAAGACATTTGCCTCTGCGACCTCGTCGGTGTTGAGTGCACGATGCATTTTATTGTAAAGGAAGCGATTTTTGACAGCGACGGCAGCCGTTTGTATGCCTGCGATGTTGAATGTCTTTGTCGGTGCAAGGCAGGTGATGCTTATCTCGCGGCAGCTATCGGACGCCGACGCAAACGGGGTGTATTCGTGCCCCGGATCGGTCAGGTCACAGTGGATCTCGTCCGAAATGACGATAACGCCGTTTTTGCGGCAGAGCTCGCCCACTTTTGCAAGCTCGTCCTTTGTCCAGATCTTGCCGACGGGGTTGTGCGGATTGCACATGATCAGAAGCGTGACCTGCGGATCGGCAAGCGTCATCTCGAGTCTCTCGAAATCGATCGAGTAGTTCAGCCCGTCATATGCGAGCGGACATTCGACCAAAACTCTGCCGTTGTTTAGTGTGGAGTTGAAGAAAATGTTGTAAACAGGGGTCATGACGACCACTTTTTCCGCAGGTGTGGTCAATTTGCGGACTGCGGTCGATATTGCAGGGATGACGCCCGTGCAGAATATCAGTTCGTCCTTTTCGTAGCGTATGCCGTGGCGACGCTCCCACCAATTCGAGTAGGCGGCATACCACTCGTCGGGGATGTCGGTGTAGCCGTAGATCGGATGCGCGGCGCGCTCTGCGATCGCCTCGGACACTGCAGGGGCGGTCGGGAAGTCCATGTCGGCAACCCACATCGGCAGAGCATCGGGAGATTCGTCCCACTTGACCGAGCCGGTGTTTCGTCTGTCTGTTATTTTATCAAAATCGAATTTACTCATGATATGCACCTTTTTGAAGTAATGGGTAATAGTGAAGAGGTAAGAAGTGTGGAACATTTTCGCCCAAAGGGCGAAAATGGATCTTGTTTGTAAATGTCGGCGAGATTTGTTTCTGCATCGATCGCCCGTTTTTTGACGGTCGATGGATAATATATCTGTTGCCGATGCAATCAATTACAGAAGCCTCCCTCCGGGAGGGAGGGGGACCGCACAGCGGTGGAAGGAGCCGGCGGAACGCAACAGATTTTATCTCGTTTTATATAGAAAAACCGTACAAACAGCGACAGAAATGTTGCGTTTCAGACTTATTTCTGCACGCAGGCTCCTTCAGTCGCCTACGGCGACAGCTCCCTCTCGGAGGGAGCCATTGGCAAAATTTTGTTGTAATATCGCCGATTTGATGTATCGTGTACGAAATAACATCTCCGTTGCCGATGCAATCA
>CAZORL010000041.1:0-12946 GCA_964582375.1 uncultured Lachnospiraceae bacterium | reverse complement strand
ATTATAGCCGACGACGGCTACGAGCCGATCTTCAAACATGTGGAAAGAAGCAGATAACTTACACAGGTGTACATTCGATCATAAAAAACGTTGCGATTTTGACTTATCAAAACCGCAACGTTTTTGTTATTTAATTGTAATTAGTTGCCAAAAGGCTCTCTTGCGGCATAGCTTGTATGAAGAAGCTCATGAGCAAGGTGAGAATTCGGCTCGCCAAGGAACTCATCGTAGAGTGCCTTGATCTGAGGATTATTATGAGACTGACGGAGAGTCTGTCTCTCATCCTCGCTGTAAAGGGCAGCCGCTCTCTTTTCCTTATAGGTATCAACGATGTCGATGTCCTCGTTAGGAAGGAAACACTCTCTGACATAAGGCTGTCCACCGCCGTTGATACATCCGCCGGGGCATCCCATGACTTCGATAAACTGGTACTTACTGTTGCCTGCGCGGATCTCATCAAGAAGAACCTTTGCATTCTTCATTCCGTGAGCAACGGCAACATTCAGCTTCATGCCGTTGAGATCAAATTCTGCTTCTTTAACGCCTTCGAATCCGCGAACTTCAGTGAAGGTAACGCCTTCATGCTCCTTGCCGGTAAGGACGTAAGCAGCAGTACGAAGTGCTGCCTCCATAACACCGCCGGTAACGCCAAAGATAACGCCTGCGCCCGTGTAATCGCCCACGATATCGCGATCGAAATCCTCATCAGGAAGCTTTGTAAAGTTGATACCGCTTCTCTTGATGAGCTTTCCGAGTTCTCTTGTAGTGAGGACTGCATCAACATCCGGAATGCCGCGTGTCTTAAGCTGGTCTCTCTCTTTTTCGAACTTCTTTGCAGTACAAGGCATGATCGATACAACGAACATATCCTCGGGAGCAACTCCGATCCTCTCTGCGTAGAAGTGCTTAAGGATCGCACCCTGCATTTCGTGAGGAGACTTACAGCTCGAGAGATGTCCGAGAAGATCACCGTAGTGATACTCTGCATAGTTGATCCATCCGGGCGAGCAGGATGTGATCATCGGAAGCTTGCCGCCGTTCTTGACCCTGTCAAGAAGTTCGGTAGCCTCTTCCATGATCGTGAGGTCTGCGCCATAGTTGGTATCGAATACTTTCTTAAATCCAAGACGCTTAAGAGCGGCAACCATCTTACCGGTAACGGGAGTGCCGACCTTCATGCCGAATTCTTCGCCGAGAGCCGCACGAACAGCGGGAGCGGTCTGAACAACAACATACTTCCCTGCCTTGAAAGCATCATCGAGCTTGGTTATCTCGCTCTTTTCCATAAGAGCACCTGTGGGACATACGCTTACGCACTGTCCGCACATGATGCAGGGCGAGTTTGCAAAGGATCTGTTTTCAGCAGGTCCTACGATAGTCTTGAATCCGCGGTTTTGGAATGCGAGAACGCCCTCACCATGAGCGTTTGCGCATCTTGTAACGCATCTTCCGCAGAGAATACATTTTGATGTATCTCTAACGATGGACGGAGTGAGATTATCAAGAGTGGTCGGGGTCTTTGCGCCCTCGTACATATCCTCTCTTGCACCTGTTATTCTTGCGACGTGAAGAAGCTCGCACTTCTCATTCTTGTCGCACTGCTGACATTTCATTGAGTGGTTGGAAAGTAGAAGCTCAACCGATGCACGGCGAGCAGCCACTGCCTTGGGAGACGAGATCGTAATCTCCATTCCCTCGTTTACGGGATAAACGCAGGATGCTACAAGTCCTCTTGCGCCTGTAGCCTCAACAAGACATACGCGGCAGGAACCCTGATTGCATTCGCCGTGATTGTATGTACAGAGCGAGGGTATTTCGTATCCGCACTGTCTTGCGGCTTCGAGAATGGTGAGCCCGGCGTCGACCTGATAAGCTACGCCCTCAATTTTAATATTAATCTTTGCCATCTTCTATTCCCCCTTACTTCTTTTCTATTGCCTTGAACTTACAAGAAGCTATGCACATTCCGCACTTGATGCACTTTTCAAGATCGATCTCGCGAGACGGAAGCTTATGTCCGGGTGCGATGTAATCGGTCTTGGCAATGGCGTTGACGGGACACTGTCTCTCGCAAAGTCCGCATCCGATACACTTATTGCAATCGATATGATACTGCATAAGCTTTTTGCAGACATGTGCGGGACATTTTTTGTCTACAATATGAGCGATATATTCATCGCGGAAATGAGTAAGTGTCGAGAGAACGGGGTTAGCGGCTGTCTGACCAAGTGCGCAGAGTGAGCCGTCTTTGATCGTTCCCGCAAGCAGTTCGAGTTCCTCAAGATCCTTCATCGTTGCTTTGCCATCGGTGATCTTATTGAGATACTCAAGAAGACGTCTTGTACCGATACGGCAGGGAGAACATTTACCGCAAGACTCGTCACAGATAAATTCCATATAGAACTTAGCAACGTCAACCATGCAGTTGTCCTCATCCATTACGATAGCTCCGCCCGAACCCATCATCGAGCCCTTTGCAACGAGGTTATCGAAATCGATCTCGGCATCGAGATCCTTCTCTGTAAGGCATCCGCCCGAAGGACCGCCTGTCTGAATTGCCTTAAACTTCTTTCCGTTCGGGATTCCGCCACCGATATCGTAGATCAGCTCGCGGAGAGTTGTTCCCATGGGAATCTCGACAAGTCCGACATTGTTGACCTTGCCGCCGAGAGCGAAGACCTTTGTTCCCTTCGACTTCTCAGTACCGTATTTCGCGAACGACTCAACGCCGTTGCGAAGGATATACGGAACGCATGCAAGAGTCTCGACATTGTTAACGATGGTGGGACATTGCCACAAACCCTTGACAGCCGGGAACGGAGGACGGGGACGAGGCATGCCTCTCTTACCCTCGATCGAGTTAAGAAGAGCTGTTTCCTCACCGCAGACGAATGCGCCTGCGCCGAGTCTGATGTGCGCACGGAAGGAGAATCCTGTTCCGAGAATATTATCTCCGAGAAGTCCGAGTTCTTCCGCCTGACGAATTGCGATCTTAAGACGGTTGACAGCGATAGGATACTCGGCGCGAACGTAGAAATAGCCGTTCTGCGCACCGATCGCGTAACCAGCGATCATCATACCCTCGATAACTGCAAGGGGGTTACCCTCGAGGATCGAACGGTCCATGAATGCGCCGGGGTCGCCCTCGTCACCGTTACAAACGACGTATTTTGCACCATCAGGCTGAGCATATGCAAACTGCCACTTTCTGCCTGTTGGGAATCCGCCGCCGCCTCTGCCGCGCAGTCCCGAATCGAGAACCGACTTGATAACATCGGCACGATCCATCTTGAGTGCGTTTACAAGACCCTGGAACGCACCTGCGCCAAGAGCCTCATCGATATTTTCAGGGTCGATTGAGCCGCATCCGTGAAGTGCGATTCTGACCTGTTTTTTGTAGAAGTTGATATCGTCCTGCTTTGCGACCTTCTGCCCGGACGCAGGATCAACATAAAGAAGTCTTTCAACGACCTCGCCGCCGACAAGATCCTTTTCAACGATCTCATCGACATCCTCGATCTTAACGAGTCTGTAAAGGGTGTCCTCGGGATAGATCTTTACGAAAGGTCCCTGAGAGCAGAAACCGAAACAGCCGACCTGGTTTACCGTAACCTTGTCGGAGAGTCCCTTCTCCTCGACGAGACGCTCGAATTTCATTCTTATCTCTGCGGAGTTTGACGAGAGACATCCCGTACCGCCGCAAAGAACGACAGCACGCTTGCCCGACTCGCCCGAGAACTTGCCGTTAAGACAGGCGGTACAGCTTGTCTGCTTTGCGCTGAGTTCATCAAAGTTTTTGATCATAGGTTAATTTCCTCCTTCTTTGCGGAGGTCCTCGATAATACCGGGAACGGCATTGACCTGAACCTTAGGATAGACCTTTCCGTTGATCGAGACGGCGGGAGCAATTCCGCACGCACCTATGCAACGGAGAGCGTCGATGGTAAACAGACCGTCATCGGTCGTTTCACCCGGGTTGATTCCGAGAATCTCGGAAAATTTGTCGATAACCTGCTGCGCGCCTTTGACATAGCAGGCAGTACCGAGACAACAGCCGATGATGTACTTTCCCTTGGGTCTGAGGGAGAAGAAAGAATAGAAAGTAACGACACCGTAGATCTCAGCAACGCTCGTTCCCGTTTTTTCGGAAACAAGCTGTTGAACCTCAAGCGGTATGTAACCGTATTCCTTCTGAATGTCACTCAGAATCATCATCAAGGGTGTAGTTTCGCCGACATATCTGTTGCATATCTCGGTGATCTTAGCTACTGCAGCTTCGCTTAAATGAGCCATGATAGCCCTCCTTAATGTTTTTTTCGTGCCTTAGCACGGTTATAATGACCTTGTTTCGGTCAATACAATCCATCGTATGTTATTATACACTTTTTTTGGACTTTTGTCAATAGCTTTAGACACCCTTTTCTGTCGAATTTATCAATATTTTATCGATGACGTTCGTATCGATTGATTTTTCTTGACTATATTTTAAGAAATTGAAAATTCTTTCTTTTTTGCAATTGACCTATTGAAATCTTTACAAAAAGGTTGTATAATAAGAAAAAGTACTAGACATGTGTGTCAAAACATTTCACACATTGGAGGTTTCTGTTGAAAGAGGATAACAAAGGCAGTGTTCTGTCAAAAATAGTGTATGCGTACACGGCATATCTTCAAGCACCGATCATCTTCCTGACAAATGTCGGACTGTGCATGATCGCCGCCGAGCTTCTCATAAGCAAATGCGGACTTCCCGACTATATAAGGGTCATAGGAATCGTGCTTGGTGTTTTGTCGGGTTTTTACGGAATGTTCAAATATCTTCATATGGTTCTGAAAAAAGATTCGACAGGCGGATCTGATGACAATAAAAACATTGATAAAGAAGGAAAATGACAATGATCAATTCCGAACTCAAGAAACAAACGGTTAAAATGTCAATAGGCGTTTTGGTAATGACCGCCATTATGATCGGCGTGTTTGCCGCCTTCGACAAATTTGATTACAAAGTCGTCACCGGCGGTTTCCTCGGTGCTCTGGTCACCATCGCCAACTATTTCTTTTTGGCGTTCTCGGTCGATCGGATATCGAACAAAGATAACGTCAAAGAGGGACAATCGATGATGAAGATCTCTTATTTTGCACGTCTTGTTGTTATCGGTATTACGATCTTCGTTGCGATAAAGATACCGATCTTTAACTACATCGCGACAGCAATTCCCTTTTTGTTTCCGCGTGTCGTGATCGTTATTATCCAGCTTTTCGATATCAGAAAGGAAAAGCAAAGATGAATGTAACCGGACCGCGGATTTATTTTGAGATACCCATATTCGGTGGGATCCCGATCACCGAAACGACAGTCAACATGTGGATACTGATGGCAGCCATCATCGGAGTCTGCATATTCCTGACACGGGGACTGAAAGACCGTCCCGAGAGCAAACGGCAGATCGTGGCGGAGCTTATCGTATCAAAGCTTTACTCACTGGTCGAGGGTACGATGGGCATGCGAAACAGCAAATACGCACCCTTTATCGGCACGGTGTTGACGCTTTCAGCACTCGGAAGTCTATCGAGTCTTGTCGGAATGCGACCGATAACGGCAGACCTCAGTGTAACGCTTGCATGGGGCATTGTTGTTTTCGTGATGATTCAAGTCGAGACGATAAAAACCGGTGGGATAGTCGCCTATCTTAAGTCATTTATCGACCCCGTTCCCGTAATGCTTCCAATCAATATTATAAGCACGGTAGCAACGCCTATATCAATGGCATTCAGACATTTTGGAAACATTGCATCGGGTTTGGTTATATCCAAACTCGTTTACACGGCACTTGCCTCACTCAGCTCGCTTGTGTTGTCGTTTATACCAAATGATTTCCTTGCATCGATACCGATATTACAACTCGGCATCCCGGCAGTTTTATCAATTTATTTTGATCTGTTTTCGAGCTGTCTGCAAGCCTACATCTTCTGTATGCTGACCATGGTCTATATCTCGAACGCAAACGAAACCTAAGCAAACAAGAAATCACTCAAAAATCAAAATACAAAAACTATTATTCGGAGGAAAAAAATGGAAAGAGCAATCGTACTTGCCGCATCGGCAATAGGAGCAGGTCTTGCAATGATCGCAGGTCTTGGACCCGGCATCGGCGAGGGAATCGCCGTAAGTAAGGCACTTGAGGCAATAGGAAGACAACCCGAATGCAAGGGCAGCGTCACGAGCACCATGCTGCTCGGGTGTGCCGTCGCGGAATCGACAGGTATCTACTCGCTTGTCATCGCGCTTATTCTCATATACGCAAATCCGCTCGTAAATCTTCTTTAATTTAAGGATTTAAGGAGAAAAGCAAATGGAAGAGTTTCTTTCATTCGTAACCATCGACTTTTGGGAAATGCTTTTTACATGGGGCAATCTTCTCATCCTCTTTTTGCTGATGAAGAAGATTCTGTTCAAGCCTGTAAAAAACATACTTGACAAGCGCGAGAAGGAAGTCGCCGCATCGTATGAAAATGCAAAAAAAGCAAGCGACGATGCCGAGGCTCTTAAGGCAGATTATGAAGAAAAGCTGTCAGGTGCCAAAAGCGAGGCTGCTGAACTTATCAGCAATGCAACAAGAAAAGCCACTATCACACAAGAGCAAATAGTCAAAGATGCTCACGAAGAGGCGGACAGGATAATTAAGAGAGCGGAGGCACAGATCGAGCTTGAAAAGCAAAATGCGATCGGTGAGGCTAAAAATGAGATATCCGAGATTGCAGTTATTCTTGCGTCCAAGATCATCGAAAAAGAGATCAGTGAGGATGATCACCGAGAGATGATCGACGATTATATCAAAGTGGCAGAGAAAAAAGAGTGATGTTTGGGGGATTTAGCATTGGATCTTACTGAAAATCTTGCAAGGGCGTTTTTTGATCTGTGTCACGACGAGAATATTGACACCGTCGTCAGGGATGAGCTTTCGGAGATCGATCGCGCCTTTTGTGAAAATGGCGACATTGTAAACCTTCTTGATTCCCCCGGCATATCTTCCTCAGAGCGGCAAAGCATCGTTTGCGACATTCTTGTCGGTGCACATGCATACACGATCAATCTGATGTGCATTCTCACAGCGGATCGCATAGTCTCATCTTTCACAAAAGTAGTCTCGCTTTACAACTCATATTACGAGACGGCGCACGGTATAGAACATGTGGCGGCGATCACTGCCGCTCCCATGACAGAGGATCAGATTAAACGACTGAAAAGTGTTCTCGAAAACAAACGCAAAAAGACGATCATTCTTGAAAACAAGGTCGATCGTACACTGATCGGCGGTATTGTTCTTAAATATCCCGATATGCAAACAAATGCGAGCGTCTCATCCGAGCTTGATCGGGTAAAGCGCGAACTGCTTGTTTAAGTTAAATTTGTTATCGATCGAAAGGAAAAAACATGCCAATTAACGCAGATGACATCAGCAAAGTCATAAAGGACAGAATTAAAACATATTCGTCAAAAATCGAGCAAAGCGAGACGGGGTATGTCATACAGATAGGTGACGGAATAGCCAAAGTTCACGGACTCGACAATTGCATGTCGAACGAACTTCTTGAGTTTTCCAACGGACAGTACGGCATGGCTCTTAATCTTGAAGATACCCATGTCAGTGCAGTCATGCTCGGAAATGATGCAGGCATATGCGAGGGCGACACCGTAAAAAGGACAGGTAAGGTAGTTTCCGTCCCCGTAGGTGAGGCTCTTATCGGACGTGTTGTTAACTCGCTCGGAGAACCGATCGACGGAAAAGGTCGGGTCGAGGCGGTCGGCAGTTTGCCCATCGAGTCCCCCGCACCCGGGATCATCGAAAGGAAATCGGTCAGTGTTCCCCTCCAGACGGGTATTGCCGCGATCGACTCGATGATTCCGATAGGTCGAGGTCAGAGGGAGCTTATAATCGGAGACAGACAGACAGGCAAGACCTCGATCGCGATCGATACGATCATTAATCAAAAAGGCAAAGGAATGATCTGTATCTATGTCGCGATAGGTCAAAAAAGATCGACGGTCGCTCAGATCGCGGAGACATTTGCTCAAAGCGGTGCTATGGACTATACCTTTATCGTGTCCGCAACCGCATCCGAGTCCGCTCCGCTCCAGTATATCGCACCCTACTCCGGTTGTGCCATGGGAGAATACTTCATGCATCAAGGCAAGGATGTCTTGATCGTTTATGATGACCTTTCAAAGCACGCGGTCGCATATCGTGCACTCTCACTTCTCATTCGACGTCCGCCCGGACGCGAGGCATATCCCGGCGACGTATTCTATCTCCATTCAAGACTTCTTGAACGTGCGGCAAGGGTCTCGCCCGAATACGGCGGTGGATCGATAACCGCACTTCCCATAATCGAGACGCAGGCGGGTGATGTCTCGGCGTACATTCCTACTAATGTCATATCTATTACAGATGGTCAGATATTCCTTGAAACCGAGCTTTTCCACAGCGGTATCAAACCGGCGGTAAACCCGGGTATCTCGGTGTCACGAGTCGGCGGAAACGCACAGATAAAAGCCATGAAAAAGGTTTCCGGACCGTTAAAGCTTGCCTACGCACAGTATCGTGAGCTTCAATCATTTGCTCAGTTCGGATCCGATCTGGACGACGACACGAAACGCAGACTTTCACAAGGCGAGCGCATAGTCGAGGTTCTCAAGCAAGGAAGAAATGAACCTATGGCTGTCGAGAATCAGGTCGTGATCATCTATATCGCCGTACATGATCTCATGCGCGAGATCCCCGTAAAATCGGTCAAGGCATTTGAGGTCGGCTACCTCGAATACCTTAAAGCCAACTATCCGACCGTGACCGAGGATATAAGGAATACCGGTCTTCTCTCCGATGAAAACGAAAAATTGATCGTCAGATCGGTCGGTGAGTATGCCGAACGCTTCACAAGGGGCATTTGATCATGGCAAGCGTTTCAATGAAGGCGGTCAAAAGCCGCATAAAAAGCGTTGAAGGGACGATGCAGATCACGCATGCTATGGAGCTTGTATCGGCATCGAAGCTAAGACGTGCAAAAGAGCGAGCACTTGTTACAAAGCCCGTTAAAGACATTTTGACGCAAACTCTTTCAGCCATGCGAGCCGATCGCGAGGCATCGCTGTCTGATTTTTTCAAAGAGCACAAGATAAAAAAGACCTGCTATATAGTCATTGCGGGCGACCGCGGTCTTGCGGGCGGATATAACTCAAATCTCTTCAAGACCGTTTCGGCAGATGTCAGGGATGTTCCGTACACACTGATCCCGATAGGCAAAAAAAGTCTTGAACATTTCAAGCATAACGGACGAGAAATATTGTCATCAAATTATCAGCTTGCCTCTGAGATGAGCGTTTCCGATTGTCTTGAAATCGGAAAACTTGTGTCTGACGGATACGCCAAGGCAAAGTTTGACCGAGTGGTGCTGGCGTACACACGCTTTGATTCTGTACTGACTCAGACACCCGTTCTCGAGCAGATACTTCCCTTTTCTGCTGATGAAAAGGTCGAGCTTTCGAGACAGTCAACAATATACGAGCCGTCATCCGATGACCTTCTTTGTCGAGTTTCATCACAGTATATCGCGACATTTCTCTATTGCGCGATCGCTGAGGCTCAGGCATCTGAACACGCCGCACGTCGAAATTCGATGAGCTCAGCCAACAAAAACGGCGAAACCATGCTTGCGGATATGCGACTGCAATACAACAGAGCAAGACAGTCGGTAATCACGCAGGAAATAACAGAAATAGTCGCCGGTGCGGGTCACGCCGATTAAGCCGATCGGCACACATTATATCGAAAGGAAAAAATATGAGCACTGGAAATGTCGGAAAGATCACTCAGGTGATCGGACCCGTTATTGATATTCGCTTTTCCGAGGGACGCCTTCCCGATCTTCTTAATGCGATAAATATTGATGTAAACGAAAAGCGGATCGTCTGCGAGGTTGCACAGCAGATTGGCGATGATGTCGTCAGGTGCATTGCAATGAGCTCGACCGACGGACTTCAAAGAGGGCTTGATGCCGTCGATACAGGATCGGGAATTACAGTACCGGTCGGCAAAGAAACCCTCGGCAGAGTTTTTAATTTGCTTGGCGATCCTGTTGACAATGGTCCCGAGCTCGATAATGCCGAAAAATGGTGCATTCACCGTGCACCACCGTCCTATGATGAGCAAGAGAGCACGACAGAGATACTTGAAACCGGAATTAAGGTCGTTGACCTTATCGCCCCCTATGCCAAAGGTGGTAAGATAGGTCTTTTTGGCGGAGCGGGAGTAGGCAAAACTGTTCTGATAATGGAACTTATCAACAACATCGCAAGACAGCACGGCGGCATCTCGGTGTTCACCGGTGTCGGCGAGCGCACGCGTGAAGGCAATGACCTATACAACGAAATGAAGGAATCGGGGGTCATCAACAAAACCGCACTTGTTTACGGTCAGATGAACGAACCACCCGGAGCGAGAATGCGCGTTGCCCTGTCGGGACTCACGATGGCTGAATATTTCAGAGATCGCGAAAATCAGGATGTCCTGCTTTTTATCGATAACATATTCAGATTTACGCAGGCAGGAAGTGAAGTCTCCGCACTGCTCGGAAGAATGCCCTCGGCTGTCGGTTATCAGCCGACTCTCGCAACAGAGATGGGTGCTCTACAGGAGAGGATCACATCAACAAAGCGCGGATCGATCACATCTGTTCAGGCTGTCTACGTTCCTGCCGATGACCTGACCGACCCTGCCCCTGCAACAACTTTTGCACACCTTGATGCAACAACAGTTCTTTCGCGTTCGATATCGTCACTCGGAATCTATCCCGCTGTCGATCCGCTTGAATCGACCTCAAGAATATTGACACCCGAGATTGTCGGAATAGATCATTACGAGACGGCACTCCGCGTTCAGCAGGTTCTGCAGAGATATAAAGAGCTTCAGGATATAATCGCGATCATGGGTATGGACGAGCTGTCGGATGAAGATAAGTTGCTCGTGAGCCGTGCGAGAAAGATACAGCGTTTTCTCTCGCAGCCCTTCTTTGTCGCCGAGCAGTTCAACGGAATGCAAGGAAAATATGTACCGATCAAAGAGACTGTCAGAGGTTTCCGTGAGATCCTCGACGGCAAGCACGACTCTCTTCCCGAATCGGCCTTCCTCTTTGTCGGAACAATCGATGAGGCTGTCAAAAAAGCAAGAGAGCAAAAATAAATCTTTTGTAGTAAGGAGTGTTTCCTCTTATGGATGAATTGACACTTAAGATCTGTACGACCGACGGCGTTGCATTTGATGATGCTGTTAAGGATGTTACACTCAGATCGGTAGTCGGCGATGTCTGTATTATGAAAAATCACGCAAATTATATGACTGCGATCGATTACGGCAAGGTGAAGATCAATACAACCGACGACAGAACACTCATTGCCGCCTGTACCGAGGGATTTTTGTCCGTCTCGGATAACACGGCAAGACTGATCGCAACAACATTCGAATTTTCAGATGCTATAGACATACAAAGAGCCGAGATGGCGGCAGCAAACGCAAGAGAACGCATAGAGCAAAAACGCTCCCCCGACGACCTTGCGCGAGCCGAGGCAAAACTTAAACGTGCGCTGATCAGACTCTCGGTCGCGAGTAATAACCACTAAGATATTTCGATAAACATGGCAGGATGTTCATTAGTTACATCCTGCTATGTTTTTATCATTTGTCCGAGTTTTTCTGTTTCAGATCAATTCTATTGACATTCAGATCAAATTATGGTATAATTATGACAGGTTAAAGAACGGAGACTTGCTATGAGACACATATTTATTATCAATCCCACGGCAGGGGTGGGATCTGCCGAAAGAAAGCATTCACTCGAGGAAAAGATAAAGGAAACGTGCGAACGACTGTCGGTCGATTACGAGATACACATGACTTCTCACATCGGTGATTGCACGAACATTGCAAAGACACTTTGTAAAAAATACGAAAATGAAAAAATTCGCTTTTATGCCTGCGGAGGCGACGGAACGCTCGGGGAGCTTGCGAGCGGTGTTATCGGCAGAGAAAACGCCGAGATCGCCGTCATTCCCCTCGGAACGGGCAATGATTTTGTCAGAAATTTTGACAGCAACGCCGCTTTTTTCGACATCGATGCCCAGATCAACGGCTCGCCCATGAAGATCGACGCCATCGCTTGCGGTGATCGAGTATCGGTCAATTTTGTCAACACAGGATTTGACTGCGCCGTCGTTGAGAAAACGTCATCACTTAAAAAGCATCCGCTCATATCGCCGAGATCCGCATATATCACAGGCGTCGCATGTGAGCTTATCAAAATGCCGATGGTGAAGATCAAAAAAATGCAAGTGGACGGCAACGAGGTCGACTGCGGCAAATTTCTTCTCCTTGCGGCGGCAGGCGGCTCATATTACGGCGGCGGTTTCAATTCAGCACCAAGGGCAGAGGTCAATGACGGACTTATCGATGTGTGCATTGCTCTGCCAATGTCGAGAATGTCATTCATCAGTATGGTCGGCAGTTACAAAAACGGCAGTTACATCAACAACGCTCGCATACTGCGTCATGTCAGGCTCTATAAATGTCGAAAGCTCGATATTGTATTCGAAGGTGAGCAGAGTGTTTGCTTTGACGGCGAGATCGTGAGCTGTTGCGAACTTCATGCCGAGGTTCTGCCGTCATCCCTCTCTTTTTCACTGCCGCACGGCGTGAGTTATATGACGCCTAAAAAACGTTAATGATAACTGCGGAGATGCGATCATAATTCGGTAAAGATGCAGATCACTTTGTCGCCCTTACATTTTATCAAAAAGCTCGCACTTTGCGGGCTTTTTTGCATAGTTGCTTATCGCGTTCTCCCCAATATTTCGACAAAAATCGACACGGGTTGCGGGTAGTTTGGTATAGAAGGT
>CAZORL010000040.1:0-13501 GCA_964582375.1 uncultured Lachnospiraceae bacterium | reverse complement strand
TACGCGGTCCCCCTCCCTCCCGGAGGGAGGCTTCTGTAATTGTTCGTATCGGCAACCGATATGTCATTCACTTGCGATACAACATATCGGCGAACAAAACAAACAAATCTTGCCGACATTTACAAACAAAATCCATTTTCGCCGACAGGCGAAAATGTTCCTCACCTCTTACCTCAAACAACCCCTTCCTCTTGTGAGAGGAAGGGGTTGTTTGTCATTTCTTCTTTTTAATCACGACTACAACGACCGCCGCAACCACTGCAACTGCGGCTACGATGACGATGATGATCGGAAGCACACTGCTCTTTTCGCCGTCGCCTGGCGTTGTATCACTTGCCGTCGTTGAGGGTGCGCTCGTTCCGACGGGTGCTTTTGTGTCTGTCTTCGGTGCCTCTGTGGCCTTCGGCGCCTCGGTCGTTACCGGCGACTCCTCTTTTGTCGGGATCTTGCCGTCGACTCCGTCAGCGGTGAAGCTGATGTTTTCGAACAGATACTCGGGGTAATTGTCGTCCTCCGAGGTCTTGCACCAAAGACCGAATCCGCGTCCGAACGGGGTCAGGCCTTCCTTTTTGAGGACAAGCTCCCACTCATCCTCACCACGTTCAAATCCCGAATCGGGATTGTGTCCGCCTGCGGCATAAACTTCAAGCGTGCCATCGCCGAACTTGATCTTGACCTTAAGTCCGTCCTCGAAATAGCCGATCGGGTTGAGATCTTTGTCGTTCGGCTCTTTGTCGGTGACCCAATTTCCCCAACGGCAATCGTTGATCGACAGACCAACGTCGGTGATGGTCAGACCGTCATCGCTGTAGGTCTGGCTGTCACGGAAGCAAACGAGTATGTACTGATCCTCGTTCTGCTCGATATAGCCGTCATCGTTGACGTCGTTGACGCCGAAGATCAGACCCGCACGCCAGTTCGCACCAAGTGACATGGTCAGCTCAAAGCTGTCGGCAAGTCCGAGCTGAAAATATCCGCCCGAGCCGGGGAGCACGCCTTCGCCCCATTTGCAAAGGACCGAATCCTCGCTCTTGACTTCCCATTCACCGTTTCCCATGCCGTTCTCGATGTCGGATGCCGCACATGGGAGCGCAAGCGTCGCGATCATCACGAGGACGAAAATAATTGAAAGCATCTTTTTCATAATTCTAAAATTCCTTTCGGATACGAAATTCGGAGATAATCTCCATTGCAACCATTATACATCATCTTCGCCAAAAAATCAAGCCTTTTTGGCAAAAATACTCAAAAATTTTCAAAAAAAAGATTGACATATCGCCGCACATCTGTTATAATATAGTCAGCAAGCAAAGCGGAAGGAGACTTTACCA
The DNA here is from genome assembly GCA_964582375.1 of uncultured Lachnospiraceae bacterium. Classification (GTDB taxonomy): domain Bacteria; phylum Bacillota; class Clostridia; order Oscillospirales; family CAG-272; genus CAKSQF01. Next base: position 12,170 of record CAZORL010000040.1, on the reverse strand, counting down.
TGATAAAAGTCACAATATTTAACGAATTCAAACACGAAAAAGAGATGGAATCTGTCCGTGCGATCTACCCAAACGGCATCCACGGCGCACTCGCAGATTTCCTGCACTCGGATGAGATATCGGTTCGCACCGTCACGCTCGATGACCCCGAGTGCGGACTGACCGAAGAGACCCTTCGTGACACCGACGTCCTGCTTTGGTGGGGACATATGGCACACCATCTCGTTCCCGATGAGGTTGCCGCGCGCGTTCGCGACCACGTCCTCATGGGTATGGGCTTCATCCCGCTCCATTCGGGACATCATTCCAAGCCGTTCAAACTGCTCATGGGCACATCATGCAATGTCAGCTGGCGTGAGGACGGCGACCTCGAACGCCTGTGGGTCTGCGATCCGTCCCACCCGATCTGTCGCGGACTTGGCAGATATGTCGAAGTTCCGCACGAGGAGATGTATTCCGAGCCGTTCGGTATCCCCGAACCGGAGCATCTGATATTCATCGGCTGGTATGAGGGCGGCGAGGCGTTCCGCAGTGGCGCGACCTTCCGTCGCGGCAACGGAAAAATATTCTATTTCCAGCCCGGCCATGAGACATATCCGACATATTATGTTCCCGATGTTCAAACGATCATTCGCAATGCCGTTTATTGGGCGGCACCCGACCGCCGTGATGAAGCACTCATCTGCCCGCACGTCGCAAAGATAGAAAAGAAATAAACAAAAAACGACGGAGGGGCAGGATAATACTGTCTCTCCGCCGTCTTTGAAATAAGAGGTATGATTTGATTTGTAATGGGAATGCAGTTGACCCGGATCTTACCAATTCCTCAGTCCTAATTTCTAATTGCTAATTCAAGCGAGGCTCATATGAAACATCTTCCACTGATCTCCGCCCTTCTTGTGCCGATCTGCCTTATCTCGTGCGCGCCGAAGGACGTCACCGAAACCACTGCGCATCCGACGCACGAGACGATCGAAACACTGCCGCAGACCACAGAATCTGACCGAAATGATCCAAGTGAGGTAAAATATATGAAATGGAGCGAAGACATCATCATTCCGCGATTCCCCGAACCTGCCGACAGGCTCGATGCCATCACATCGGGTGCGATGAGCCACGAGGAACAGGTCACATTCTCCACCCTTCAGGGCATCGTGAACCGCACAAAACCGCGCATCCTTCTGATCGATGAGGGTGCGGACGAGGGCGGCGAGACTTGGGCAAAAACTTTCGGTGTCCGCTACAAGATCACCACTGCCGCAAGAAAATATGATCTTGTTGCAAAATACGCCACAGAATTTGATGGTGTTGTCCTTTATTCGACCGACAAATCAGAGCATTACACAAATCTTGCCTGCACGATCGCCAACACGATGAACGCCCTGCCGATGACCAAGGCGGTCTACGACAAGGTCTGCACCAAAGCCGACGTGACCCCCGAGATCGTCTGCGACCTGACAGGTCTTGAGATGACCAAAACGGGCGAGATCTACACCTATCTGTACGAAAACTATTGGGACAAGTGCTCGCACCGCCTGCTCTTTTCCGAAAATGCGTCGGACGGCTATCATATGCGCGACCTTGCCGCAGCGACCGGGTCTGCCATCGTCTGGCTCGACTGCACCAACGGCTCGCAAAAGCGCACCTTCTTAAAGCTTCTCGCCGACATGACCCCGGGCAGTTCGGCTTGCCTCGGATTTTACACGACCGAACGATCGGGCATCACGACAGCGGCATCGGTCGGCATATCGACCATCCCTGCCGATCTTTTCTGCAATGCCACCGTTTGGGCAGGGCTTGATGCCGAGATCGCCGTCCCGACATATGACAAGATCGACCCGACCGTCGATGACAAGCTCTACGTCGCTGTCTATGTCAGCGACGGCGACAACACGCAGTATGTTCAGCGCGCCATGCGCAAGCTTTGGGACAGCACGAAGGGCTCGCGCGGAAAGGTGCCGATCAACTGGACGATCGCACCTGCACTGGTCGATCTCGCACCCCAAATGCTCAACTATTACTATGGTTCAGCGACGAAAAACGACTATTTCGTTTGCGGACCGTCGGGTATGGGGTATGCGATGTTCGTGAACACTCTTGCCGAAAAGGGTGCACCTGCCAAAAATTATCTTGATGATACCGAAATCTTTTCGAAATATGTCGCACTCACACAAAAATATCTCGTCCGCTCAGGGCTTCGCACAGTGACCGTTTGGGACGATCTCACAGACGATCAGCGAGCGGCATACATCGAGGGAGCGCCATACCTGCTCGGGCTGACCGTGCAAAAGTGGGAGCAAACGACGCAGACGATCGACGGAACGATCGGCGGCAAATACATCGCCCAGCTCACGCCCTGCTACGAATCGGCTTACGATGCGCTCCTTCGCAATGTGAAGACTGCCATCGGCGACTGGGACGGCAGCAGTCCCCGATTTGTCTCCTGTCAGATCTCGGTTTGGAGTCCGATCTCTGTTTCGGGCATCGGCAAGCTCTACGACGATCTGACTGCCATCTACGGCGAGGGCAAGGTCGAGTTCGTCCGCGCCGACGAATATTTCACACTATATAATATAAATGAAGGAAACGACGCTGATCTTGCCCTTTTGGAGGGCACGACGATCACAAATGACGGCAAAATGACGACCGTTGACCTCGGAGATGTCTGCGATCTGTCATACTGCAACATTTATCTGACCACAGGCGAGCGAGCCGATGTGACCCTGTCGATCTCTGCCGACGGGGGCGCATACACCCCTTGGGACGGCAAAACACCGACAAGTGCAAGATATGTCAGATTTGAATCAAAAGAATTAAGCGTCCGAAATGTGGACGTTTATGGGAAATTAGGAATGAAAAATTAGAAATAAATGAGATTTGGTTGTTTTGGCGGTCGATTTGTTGTTCGATCAAATTCGTTTCGGCGGTATCCCCACCCGGGAAACGATGATTAAATCGTGTTTTGCAAATTGTCTCTTTGAGGGTTTGATTTATAATAAATCGACCGCCAGAACAACAGATCCCCGACGATCCCTCATTCCTCATTCCTAATTCCTAATTTAATTTTACGGAGGTTATTATGTCACGACTCAACTACAGAAACGACAAATTTTATCTGGACGGCAAAGAGTACACCATCCATTCGGGTGCTATGCATTACTTCCGCATACCGCGTGAGTATTGGCGCGATCGGCTGCAAAAGCTCGTCGAGTGCGGCTTCAACACGGTCGAGACATACACTTGCTGGAATCTGCACGAGCGCAGACCGGGTGTGTACGACTTTTCGGGTATGCTCGATGTTGCCGAGTACATCCGCCTTGCCGCAGAGCTTGGGCTGAACGTCATTCTTCGCCCCGGTCCGTACATCTGTGCCGAATTTGACCTCGGCGGTCTGCCCTCATGGTTGCTGCCTGCCGAAAATATGCCCCTTCGCTGTGCCGATGAGCGGTTTATTTCACATTTCGAGCGTTATCTGCACGAGCTTTTCTCACATACCTCGAAATTCACGGGCGAGGGCGGCAACATCATAATGCTCCAGATCGAAAACGAGTACGGCAGCTACGGCAACGATAAGACCTATCTCAGAAAGATCGAGCAGATCTACAAGGACTGCGGCATGGACTGCCTCTATTTCACCTCGGATGGTCCGACCGAGCTAATGCTCAGCGGCGGAACGCTGGACGGCGTCCTCTCTGTCGCAAATTTCGGCTCAAAACCAAAACAGAATCTCGAAATACTAAGAAAGTTCCGCCCCGATCAGCCGCTGATGTGTGGCGAATATTGGTGCGGATGGTTCGATCACTGGTTCGAGGAGCATCATGTTCGCACCGCAGACGAGATCTGCCGCGACCTTGGCGAATTTTTCGACCTCGGCGCATCCTTCAACTTTTATATGTTCCATGGCGGCACGAATTTCGCCTTCACAAACGGCGCGAATTACTACGATTTCTATCAGCCGACCGTCACGAGCTACGATTACAACGCCCTGCTGACCGAGGCAGGCGACCGAACCGAGGCGTATTACAGAGTGCGTGAGATGATCGCCGAGAGGACAGGGCACTCCGTTCCGCTCACCGCCCACGAGAGCGAAAAGCGTGCCTACGGAAAGCTGAAATTTGACGAATTTGCACCGCTTTTCGACAATATCAACACACTTTCGACAGAATATTCCACGCCAGCCCCGAGATTTATGGAAGATCTCGGTCAAGATTTCGGTTACATGCTCTATCGAACCGAAACTCTGCCGCAAGACGAGTCACGACCGCTGATCATCGAAAAGGTGCACGACAGAGCGCTTTTGTTCATTGACGGCAAAGCGAGCGGCGTTTACGATCGTAGGCGTATGCCACCCTCTGAGATCCTGCCGAATGTCGGCGGCGACGGACAGCCGCATCAGCTCGACATTTTGTGCGAGAACATGGGGCGTGTCAATTACGGACCGAAGTTGCGTGATCGCAAGGGCATATCGGGCGTGCGATTTGACTATCAGTATCATTTCGGCTGGAAGCAGTACCCACTTCCGATGGATGATCTGTCGGGACTTCGGTTCACGAAGACCGAGCCGACAGAGCAGACCCCCGTCTTTCTGCGCGGATTTTTAAGGATCGAGGACAAACCTTGCGATACATTCGTGAACCTTGACAATTTTGTTAAGGGATTTGTGGTAGTGAACGGGCACAATCTCGGCAGATTCTACCTCCCTGCAGGTCCGCAAAAGACACTCTACCTACCTGCCCCCTTCCTGCACGAGGGCGAAAACGAGATTATCGTCTTCGAATCGGATTTTTACACAGCACCCGAGATCGAATTTGTTGACAAACCGAAATTGTAAAAAAATCCTCCATCGTCCCTTCGGCGATGGAGGATTTTTTTGAGGTAAGAGGTAAGAGGTGAGGAACATTTTCGCCCGATGGGCGAAAATGGGTCTTGATTTGTAATTCGAAAGCGGAGATCTTGTCCCAAAGCCATGTCGAACTCCTGATTCACAACACAAATCCTAAAATGCAGACCGCTTGGAGCAGACTGCCGAGGTCTACGAAGATGTGGAATACTGTATGAAATATCGGTTTCTTGTGTCCTATCATATAGAGCACTGCGCCGATGGTGTAGGCAATGCCGCCTGCGAGAAGCCAAGCAAATCCGTCCTTTCCCATGCAAGCGATCGTTGTGCGCAGAGCAAAAATTATGCACCAGCCCATGCCGATATAGCAGAGCATGGAAAGCACGGCGTATTTTTTGTGGTCGATTGCCGTGAAGACGACCGCGAATGCGACAAATCCCCACTCGATGCCGAATATCGTCCATGCGAGTGTCGGGTGTTCGGGGCGGATCGAGGAGAGCAGAATGGGCGTATATGTGCCGGCTATCAGAAAATAAATCGTGCAATGATCGATGACCTGCATTACTTTTTTGCCCATTGACGGGCGAAGTCCGTGATATATGCTTGAAACGCTGTAAAGTGCGATCATCGACCCACCCCAGATCGCACCGCTGACCGTCCCCCACACATTTTTGTGGTAGACGGAGATTAGGACGGCGAGCACGAGCGTGAGAGTGCCGATCGCGCCGCCCACTATGTGGGTGACCATGTTTGCGATGTCCTGTCCCCTTGTGTATGCAGGCAGGACTCTGTCTTTGAGCGGTGTACGTGTCATGTGCTTTCTCCTTTGGGTAAAATGCCGTTTTGTTGTTTAAGGATGTTTTTTCTCGCAGGTGATTTTTGTTTGCCGCTTTCGAATTACAAATCAAGATCCATTTTCGCTCACAGGACGAAAATGCTCCTCACCTCTTACCTCTTCACTATTACATATTCCTTCCAAATAAACGCCATAAACGCCACGGCGTTTATTTGTGTATTCCTCTGAAAAAGAGTGCGAGTGTGCCCGGTCCGACATGGGAGCCGGTGACAGGCTCGTAGCAGACGGTCAGGCACTCGCCATCAAAGCCTTTTTCGACAAGCTTTTGACGCAGCTGATCTGCCGCCGCACTGTCATCGGCGTGTGCGATGCCGATAGGGGAGCGTTTATCGAAGGCGAGGAGGTCGTATTTTTCGGCAAGTGCATCGATTGCCGCCTTTCTCCCTCTGACCTTGTCACAACTGACTATCTTGCCCTCGGCATTTCCCGTGAGTATCGGCTTGATCTTTAGCAGTGAGCCGATCACCGCACTGCCGCCCGAGAGTCTGCCGCCTTTATGAAGGTAGTGGAGATCGTCAACGGTGAAATATTGGCAGACATTTTGCAGGTGCGAGCCTATCTCGGTGACGACCGTGTCCATGTCGTGTCCGCGACGGAGCAGTTCTGCCGCACCGATGACCTGCAGACCCTCACCCAGCGATGCGCCGAGCGAGTCGATGACGGCGATCTTTTTGTCGGGATAGTCACCACGAAGCTCGGCTGCCGCGATCGTCGCCGCATTTGCACTGCCGCTGATGCCGCCCGACATTGAAATGTATATAATTCCGTCACACGTGTGGAGAAGCTTTTCGAAAAATTCTCTGTATGCGTCGGGGTTGATCATCGATGTGCGCACATCCGCGCCCTCACGCATTGCATTATAGAACGCCACGCCGTCGAAGTTGCCATTTTGATCGATATGCTCGCCGTTTACCGTATAAGTGAAGGGGATCACTGCGATCGAGTATTTGTCGATGATATCCTGCGGCAGGTTTGCCGATGTGTCAGTGGCGAGCTTTATGTTTTTGGTATTGTTCAAAATAAGATCTTCCTTTTGGATTTAGGTGTTGATACCATTATAGCCCGATCGGGGGAAAAAGTCAACCTACTGCTTGCCGCCGCCGCTCTACTTTGCAAGGATCGCAACTCTACCGCAAAAAAATACAGAGTAGAGTTGGCGAAAGTCAACTCTACTCTGAGTAGAATGGGGTATTTGATCAACGATTTCTCGTTGATCTGAGGTGAAACGCAATAAAAATGATGATCTCTGAGGGGATGGCGAGCAGGAAGATCTGCCATGGATTAAACCTTATGAAAAGGAAGTAGAGCAGGGCGAAGATCGAGACCATAAGCCCCGAGACGATGTAGAAATTGTATTTTCCGCTCTGCCAGATCGAATGAAGGACGAGTGCGGTCACGAGAGCGACAGGCGTAGCGATGGCAAACGGCATGCCCGAGAGCCTGCCGGAGAGCCAAAGGATGACGAACACCAAAAAAGCGATCGCATAGACGCCGAGCACGGCGACTGCTGTGATGCGTCGTTTGCTGATGAAGGTCGTTGATCTGTCATCGGGGAGAGGTTCGGCATCGTCGTGAGCGGTGATGAGGTAGTCAACGCTGACCGAGAAGTGGTCGGCGATGGCTTTTAAGACGATGATGTCGGGGACAGATTCGGCACGCTCCCATTTGGATACCGATTTGTCCGAGTAGCAAAGCAGTCCTGCAAGTTCCGCCTGCGTCATCCCGGCTGCCTGCCGAAGCGCGGTCATATTTTTTGCGATGTTAGATCTGATATCATCCATGTCGTCGCCTCCTTTTCTATATTGTAGCACAATTTTGTTAACAAATCAAGAGAATTGGGAATGAGAAGTGAGGAAATGGCAGGTGAAAATCTGATCGTCACATCGCCGATTTGTTATACACCGACCGCCGAAGAGGTCGGCAGACCGCAAACAAGTTTACGAGCGAACAGGTTTGCGACAAAAGCATCTTACAACTAATTCCCGAGCTTTCCGTACTCTCTCGCAAAGTACACGATCTCTGCGGTGGCGGTGATAGTCCAGGAGAATGGGTAGAGCAGATAGAGCGAGGGGATGGTGCGGATGGCGGCGAAGATGGTGTAGACCCAGGTGACCCTAAAGACGCACGAGCCGAGGATGACGATGATCGTCGGGACAAGGCTCTTTCCAAGCCCTCGGGATGCGGCTATCGTGCAGTCCATCGGGGCAGAGAGCATATAGGAAAAGCCCATTATCATGATCCTTTGCATGCCCGCATCCGCAACTGCCTGCTCGGTCGTGAACATCGACAGAAACACCCGTCCGAACACAAGGAGCAGTCCGCCGAGTATCGCGCCCGATACAGCCGAGTAGGCAAGGCTGACAAAAAAGCTCTTTAGTGCGCGATCCTTCTTGCCCGCGCCGAGATTTTGACCCATAAAGGTCGATGCCGCAGTATAGAACGCCGCCATTACGTTGTAGACTATCGCATCCGCATTTGCCGCCGCAGAGTCGCCCTCGACCATAACATGATCAAACGAGTTGACACCCCTCTGTATAAACAGATTCGCCACGGCAAAAATTGCGTTTTGCAGTGCGGCAGGGATGCCGAGCGCGAGTATTTGCCGAAATTTTTCGCTCGAGCACTCGAGGTGTGCAATATCAAACTTGATATCGCCGTCGTTTTTTGCCATGCGAATGAGTATCAGCACAGCCGAGAGGGTCTGCGAGATGATACTTGCGAGCGAAACGCCGTCTACCGACATGTGAAGTCCGATGACGAAAATGAGATTCAATATGACATTCACCACGCCTGCCGCAGTCAGATAGACGAGTGGGCGTTTTGTGTCGCCCTGTGCACTGAGGATGGCGTTGCCGTAATTGAATATCGCAAGCGAGGGCATGCCGAGTGCGTATATCTTAAAGTAGAGCACCGCGCCGTCGATCAGCTCGTCCTTTGTGCCTATCAACTCGAGCATCGGGCGTGCCAAGATGAGACAGGCGAGCATTATCATGACGCCGACTCCCGTGCAGACGATGAATGCAGAGCCGACGGTGCGGCGAAGCTCGCTCGGCTCTTTTGCGCCGATGTGCTTTGCGGCGATGACATTGACCGCCGAGGCAAGTCCGATCAGCATCCCCGTGAACAGTGTGACGAGTGTCGAGGTCGAGCCGACCGAGCCGAGAGCGATCGCGCTTGAAAATCTGCCGACCACGGCGACATCCGCCATGTTAAAGAGAACCTGGAGCAGTTGCGACGCCATCAGCGGCAGGCTGAATATCAGTATTTTTTTGGGCAGCGATCCGACCGTCAGGTTAGCGTGGTCTGCCTCTTTCTTTGTTTTTGTGAGATCCTTGTTCAAGATGGTATGTCCTTTCGGGGAAGAAGGTGTAATTTGCTTTTTTGATGGGTGGGGGTGATATGTTCAACGATATTTGTTCGTCGCGTGTGGTCGATTGATTAATTCGGGGGATCAAGACAGATGATACCACAAAATGATGAAATTTGCAACAGATTTTCGAAATATTTAAGAGAATTGTTGATATCGCCGCATCACGGCTCATAAAATTGTCACAAAGGGGGGTGCGGAAATGTTCGGATGCCAAGATCGTCGGCGATTTGTGCTTGGTGTGATAGTCCTGTCGGTCGCATCGGCGATCGTGCGTGCGATCTCGGTTCGATTTAATGTCTATCTGTCCGAGCGGCTGGGGAGCGACGGTTTGGGGTTGTTGACTCTGACGCTTGCCGTCTACTCGCCGGCAACAACGCTTGCGACATCGGCGGTCGGATTTGCCTCGACAAGGCTCGTGTCCGAGGCAGTCGGGAGCGGACATCCCGAAAAGATACGCCCTTCGATGGTCGGGTGCGTGGTCTACAGCCTGTCCTTCGGCATCCCTGCCGCATTTCTTCTTTTTATCTTATCCGAGCCGATATCGAGGCATTTGCTCGGCGATATGCGCACGACGGTCACGCTTCGCACGCTTGCGCTCTCTCTGCCGCTCGTGTCGCTCGGGTCGGCACTTTCGGGATATTTTACCGCCGTCAGGTGCGTGACGCGATCATCGCTTGCACAGGTGGTCGGGCTGATATTTCGGGTCTTCGTGACCGCTCGACTGCTTTGTCGCACGGGCGATTCGCTTTCGAGGTCGCTCTCGGCGGTCGGCGTCGGGATAGTGTTATCCGAGGCGGCAACGCTGGCTTTGTCGGCACTTGCTTATCTTGCCCACAGGCACGGTGAAAAGGTCGAGGGTGGGAGCGTGGGACGGCGGCGACTGCTCGGGATAGCACTGCCGATGGCAGTATCATCATATGTTCGCTCGGGACTTGGGTCGATCGAGCATCTGCTCATCCCGTATGGGTTAAAGAAGAAGGGCTTTAGTGAGAGCGAGGCACTTCGGACGTACGCTCGGGTGCAGTCGATGGCACTGCCTGTCGTGATGTTCGGTTATTCGTTTTTGACCCCCTTTTGCTCGATGCTCCTGCCCGAGATCGCAAGGCGGCAGGTCGGCACGGGCGAGCGATCGGTCAGATCGGCAGGCGCACGGGCAATTTCGTTCACCGCATTCTTCGGCATCGGCACGGCAGGGATCTTGGCGGCATTCGGCGGCGAGATCGGGCGAGTTGTCTGCGGCTCGGTCGAGGCGGGGCGATATATCAGATATCTTGCGCCGCTTGTGCCGATAATGTACATGGACACCTGTGTTGACAGTCTGTTAAAAGGAGTTGACGAGCAACGGTACACGATGCTCGTCAACATGCTTGACTCGATATTATCGGTGGCGGTGGTGTTTGCCCTGACGCCGAGGATAGGTGTATGGGGGTTCATTGCGGAGATCTATATTTGCGAGATCATCAACGCCACGCTCTCTGTCGCAAGGCTTGTAAAAAGAGTCGGGGTAAAGATCGATGGTGTATTCGACATTCTGCTCCCCTTTGCCGCAGTGACAGCAGGAACGACGGTCGGCGGGATGGTGCCGTTTGGTCTGTGGTGGAAAGTGACGGCAGCGGTCGGCGTCTATGTTGCGGTAGTTATTTGCGGAAGGAAATTGAGGTAAGAGGTAATAGTGAGGAGGGAAAACGGATTTGATCTGTATTGGGAAATCGGCGATAAACAGATCCCCATCGCACAAATACTTATATCTTACGAATACGCCTTTATCATTCTTTCCGCTCTCGTCTTGTATGCGGCGTCCTCGAGGGCGGCGAGATCTTTGATCTTTGCCTCCTGTTCCTCGACGGCGGAGATGGTCGGACGGGTTCGGGGGTGTCGGGGGGTGAAGACGGTGCAACAGTCCTCGTAAGGCAGGATCGATGTGTCATATGTGTCGATCTTTCTTGCGATCGTGACGATCTCTTCCTTGTCCATGCCGATGAGAGGGCGGAAGACGGGCAGATCGGCGACCGTGTCGGTGACGCCGAGTGCAAGCAGAGTCTGCGATGCCACCTGCCCGAGCGACTCGCCCGTGATCAGTGCATGGCATTCCCTTTCGCAGGCCAGCCGTGTCGCAAGGCGCATCATTACTCGACGCAGAATGAGGGTGAAATATTCCTCATCTGCGTATTTTTTTATATTTTCTTGAATTTCGGTCAGGTTCATCGTGTGAACGCGCATTCTGCCCGAGTAGAGGCAGACCTTTTCGGCAAGCGTCATGACCTTCTCGCGTGCCATCTCGGACGTGTAGGGGATCGACTCGAAGTAGAGTGCGTCAAGTTCCGCACCGCGCTTTGCCATCATGTAGCCGGCGACAGGCGAGTCGATGCCGCCCGAAAGCAGGAGAAGTGCACGGCCTGCCGAGCCTGCGGGCATGCCGCATGCGCCTTTTTCCGCACCTGCGTGCAAAAAGGCGTATTTTTCGCGGATCTCGACACGAACGGTCAGGTCGGGGTTATGAAGATCGACCGAGAGGTTCGGCATGACCTCAAGCAGTGTTGCGCCTATCTCGCCCGACAGCTCGGGGGATGTCATCGGGAATCGCTTATCCGCGCGCTTGCCCTCGACCTTGAAGGTTCGCACGCCTGCCATTTTTTCGGGGAGATAGGTCCTTGCGGCGTCGAGTATGGCATCGAGATCCTTGTCAACGGCGATCGCACGCGAGAGAGAGGATATACCGAAGACCTTTTTGACACGCTCGTACGCCTCATCCATGTCGCATGCGTCGTCTTTTGGTTCGACATAGAGGGTCGATTGCGAATAATAGACGTCAAATTCACCAAGTTCGGCGATCCTGCGTCTAACACTTGCTGCCATCATGTGTTCAAAGCTTGATTTGTTGAGGCCTTTAAGCACGACCTCGCCGTATTTGCATAAAATAAATTCTTTCATAGCCGTTATTTCTTCAGTAAATTGTATTTACACGATCGGGACGATCGGCAGATATATTATACAGTATTTTTGGGAAAAAGTCAAGGGATAATTAGGAATTAGGAATTAGGAATTAGGAATTGGCAAAATTTTGTTGTCGCATCGCCGATTTGTTGTTCAACAAAATTCGTTTC
>CAZORL010000039.1:0-13755 GCA_964582375.1 uncultured Lachnospiraceae bacterium | reverse complement strand
CCAAACTACCCGCAACCCGTGTCGATTTTTGTCGAAATATTGGGGGAAGAAAAACTCTCTCATATGAGATTAACAAAAAAGTTGCGCTCTTGACAGGTCAAAAACGCAACTTTTTTGATTAATGAAATCAGTATATATCCCGCTTTTTCTTTCGAACGGCGAAGAAGATGCCAAATCCTGCAAGTGAGGCGATTATTACACCGCATATTGCGTAAATACCGCCGCTCACGGAAATGTCGCATTTAAGTTCTTCCCAAAGATCGTTGAGAAGCATGAGATTTTCCGAGCTGAGATTCTTATATGACGAAGTCTTTACATTGTCCGTATCGTACATGAGGTCGTACCCATTTTCTTTGATGCTGTTCATGTACTCGATGTATTCTTCGTTTTCACGAACAAGCTTACTGGGCGACGCATAATAGGTAAACTCCGCGTTTGCGACAGCCGGTTCTTCGGACAGCATAAAGTTTATGTATCTTTCAGCAATGGTTTTGTTTTTACTCGATTTCAAAACGCACATAGCGTCAACATAAAGATTTGTGCCCTCACTCGGGTAATAAAATTCAAGATCGTCATTGTTTTCATACATGGTTAAAAAGTCACCGGCGTAATAGGACGAGATGGCGGCGGAGCCGTTTTCCATCTTGTTATATATCTCGTCCATGACATAGCCTTGAAGTATAGGCTTTTGCTCCTTGAGACGTTCAAGTGCCGCACGCCATTCGGACTCGTTTGTCGAGTTTACCAGATCGACGTCTCCCATAGAATACTGTGCCGAACCGAAAGCGTCACGCGAATTGTTGAACTGCAAAATATTTCCGCTGTACTTTTCGTTCCACATGAGATCCCACGAGCCGACATCTTCCGGATCGACCATTGTCGTATTGTAGATAATTCCGACCATCCCGTACATGTAGGGAACAGAATAATCACTGAACCCGTCGCCATCAACATCAGGGTCGTAATAGGGATCCAAAAAATCTTCGAGCGTTGTCGATGCATTTGGAATGTTAGAATAATCGAGAGGCGAGAGCAGATCTTCGTTGATCATTCGCTGGATCATGTAATCGGACGGGATAACTATATCATAGTTGACCGATCCTGATGAGATCTTTGCGTACATGGATTCATTGCTTGAATAGGTCGAATAGTTGACCTTTACCTTTTGCCCGTAGGTCTCAAAGTACCACTTTTCAAATGCAGCATTTGAATCAAGTGAACCCTCCGAACCATCCGACATGTATTCTCCCCAGTTGTATACGTATAGAGTCGTTGTTCCGCCAATCGAAACGCCGTCACTTGCACAGGATGACAGAAGAGACAAACAAACACAGAGGATCATCGATACCGAAAGGATGATCGATATTACTTTTCTCATATACGCTTTACCTCCTTGCGTTTCTTTGCTCCGCCCGCAAAATTAACCACGAGCAGTATCGCGAGGATCACGGTCACGATCAGCGTACACAATGCATACATGCTGAATTTGACATTGTGCGCCGTCTGATTATAAACATAGAGGGGAAGCGTTTGGAAATCGGGAGAGCTGACGAAATGGCTGATCACGAAATCGTCAAGCGACATAGTGAAGCTGAGCATGAAGCCCGAGATGATACCCGGTACTATCTCGGGAAGCTCGACCTTGAAAAATGCTCCCGATGGTGTGCATCCAAGATCCTGCGCCGCCTCGGAGAGAGATATATCAAGCTCCTTAAATCTCGGCATTACCGACAGTATAACATAGGGAAGGCTGAATGTTGTATGTGCGATTAGCATGGTCCAAAAACCGAAAACGCTCTGTGCTTTTATAAGTGTGGCAAAAGCGACAAAGAGAAGCATCATCGAAACGCCGGTCACGATATCGGGATTCATCATCGGAATATTTGTCAATGCTTTTACCGTTCCTTTGACGTATCTGTTTCTCATTTTGCTGAGTCCGAGAGCACCGAAAGTACCGATTACGGTCGCAAGCGCGCCCGATGTGACCGCAAGGATCACCGAGTTTAGAAGCGATGACAGAGCTTCGCTATCGTTAAAGAGTTCGTTATACCAATCAAGCGTAAATCCCGAAAACTCGGCGAGATTTCCCGATTCGTTGAACGAGAATACAACGAGAACACCAATCGGAACATACAAAAGAAAGAAAATGATGCCCATATAGAGCTTTGACAGCACTTTCATTTGACGATTCCTCCTTTTGCTACAACGGTCTTGTCACTTCCGCTTTCGAAACGGTTCATAACACCGATAGAAATTAGAATAAGTATCATCATTATGAGCGAGATCACCGCTCCGACACCATATGTGGCGGTGTTTTGGAACAGACGCTCGATCGTGTCGCCGACAAGATCTATCTTACCTGCGCCGAGCTTTTGCGAAATGTAAAATGTGCTTATCGACGGAACGAATACCATGGTGATTCCGGAAATTACGCCCGACATTGTAAGCGGGACAACAACCTTGAACATCGTCTGAATATTGTTGCATCCAAGATCGTGCGATGCCTCAATATATCGTTTGTCGAGCTTTGTCATAGAAGTAAAGATCGGCAGAACCATGTAGGGAAGAAAGTCATAGACCATTCCGAGTATTACGCCGAAATTTGTTCCAACTATATGAAGTTTGCCAAGCCCTATGCTCTCAAGCACCGAGTTGAGCAGACCTCCGTTGTCAAGAAGCGCCATAAGTGCATATGTGCGGATCAAAAGATTGCACCACATCGGAAGCATGACGAGGATCATGAGAATTTTTTGCGTTCTTTCCGACTGCCTTGACATGAAGTATGCAAGCGGATATCCAATCAACAGGCACACAACGGTGGCAATGAGCGCAAAAGCGATTGAAAGTATGAACACATTTCCGTATTGCGAAAGCTTTGCCAAATTTGAAAGGGAAAAAGCACCGTTTTCGTCCGTGCATGCAAAATAGAGCACGAACATCATCGGAGCTGCGATGAAGAGGATCACGCAAAGGATGTGCGGAAGTGCGACTATTTGCTGAAAAAACGATCTGTTCTTCATTCTTCCTCTTCCTCCCCAAGATCTCCGAGATGCTCCATCTCGTCACTAAAGGTCGAATAGTCTCCGAACATTCCGGAATACTCGGATTTTTTCATAACATGTATTGCCTCGGGTTCGATATCAAGCCCGATCACCTCGTCAACTCCGACAAAATCGGAGGTTTCGAGCATCCACTTGAATCCGCCGACATCAACTATGATCTCGTAGTAATCGCCCTTGAATGTTACCGAGCTTACGGTTCCCGTCAGCATGCCGCTTTCTTTTGAAACAACATCAACATCCTCGGGACGGACAACGATGTCAACAAGTTCGCGTGCGGAAAACCCTGCATCGACGCAGTTAAATATATGTCCCGAAAATTTGACTTTATAATCGGCGAGCATCATACCATCGAGAATATTTGATTCACCGATAAAATCAGCGACAAAAGCGTTTTCGGGTTCGTTGTAAATGTCGGTCGGTGATCCGATCTGTTGGATCTTGCCCTCGGACATGACAACGATGGTATCCGACATCGAAAGGGCTTCTTCCTGATCATGGGTGACATATATAAATGTAATCCCCATTTGTCGCTGAATGCGTTTGAGCTCGTTTTGCATGTCCTTGCGGAGCTTCAGATCGAGTGCCCCGAGCGGTTCATCCAAAAGAAGGACCTTAGGATGATTGACAAGGGCACGCGCGATCGCAACACGTTGTTGCTGTCCGCCCGAAAGGGTAGTCACGCGGCGACGTTCAAAGCCCTTGAGATTGACGAGTGTCAGCATCTCTTGAACCTTCTGCTTGATCTCGTCTTCGGGAAGCTTTTTCAAACGAAGACCGAACGCGATGTTTTCGTACACATTAAGGTGAGGAAATAAGGCGTATCGTTGAAATACGGTATTTACCTGACGTTGATACGGCGGAAGGTCGTTGATGCGTTTTCCGTCAAAGAAAAGATCACCGCAGTCGGGTGTTTCGAATCCGCCGATAATTCGAAGTGTGGTCGTTTTTCCGCACCCGGAAGGACCGAGTATCGTCACGAATTCGTCGCCGTAAATGTCCAGATCTATGTGATCAAGGACCGTTTCTCCATCGAATGCCTTTGAAACCTGTCTCAGGCTGATGATTACATTCTCTCCTGTCTTATCATACATTTTCCTACCCTACGCTTCTGTTCGATCCCAACAAAAGCTCCCTTTCACTTTATAAATAGAATAAAAATAAAGGCAGTCGCAAATAAATTTGCCGCCACCCGCGGGATCGGCAGACATAGCGGCAGAGGCTCCTTGGAGCCTTTTATTGCAAACTGCCTTATTATAGCAAAATTCGACCGAAAATGCAATAGCTTTTTGAAAAAAATTATTATTTTTTTGCCGGAAGTCAAAGATTTTTTCAAAAAACTATTGACAAAGTGTCGATTGTGTGGTATACTATAGCCACAGTAAGATCATAGAGTTAATGAAAGGAAGAGCGTGCAGGCGCTCTTCCGCTTTTTTGCGGCAGCAAAAAGCGGAGATTAAGGTAAATTTCATGGCAAACAAAAGCGGAAATATTTCGTCAATTGTTGAAGAGCTTGTCAGACCGACGGTCGAAGGGCTTGGATATACCCTTTGGGACGTCGAGTACGTCAAGGAGGGTGCGACATGGTATCTTCGCATTACGATCGATTCCGATCAAGGTGTCGATCTTGACGGTTGCGAGAGAGTTCATCGAGCGATAGACCCGGTGCTTGACAGTGCCGATCCTATCGAGGATCCGTATTATCTCGAAGTTTCATCTCCGGGACTCGAACGGAACATCAGAACTCGCGAGCATTTTTTGCTTTGTCGAGGGGAGACCGTTCAGATACGTCTCTATAAGCCGATAAACGGAACAAAGTCGTTTGTCGGAGTTCTTGATACCGATCAAAACGGCGACCTGATTATCATTCGCATGAATGACGGCTCAACGCAGACCGTTGAGCGTAAAGCGATTGCAAAGGCGAATGTTTACTTCCAATTTTAATAATTGGACAATTAAGCAAAGAAAAAGTTTTTTGTCATCATTTGACTGAAAGGATATTAAAATGAATAACGAATTGTTCGAAGCTCTCGACCAGCTTGAAAAGGAAAAGGGAATCCCTAAGGATTATATGCTTGAGAAGGTTGACGCGGCACTCGTCAGCGCGTATAAGCGCGAGCATGACGGCGAAAGCAATGTTCGCATCGTGATCGACAACGACAAACGAGAGATAAAAATGTATCAACAGAAAGAGGTCGTCGAGGAGGTCGAGAATCCCGAGACTCAGATAACACTTCGCGATGCGAAAAAAGTCAGCAGAAAAAGCGTACTCGGTGCGATAGTTGATATTGAGCTTAAACCGCAGGATTTTCGCCGACTTTCCGCACATACCGGCAAGCAGGTAATACTGCAAGGCGTCAAAGAAGCAGAACGCGGAATGATGTATAAAGAGTTTGAGAGCAAAAAAGGCGAGATCATCTCAACTGTCGTTCAAAAGGTCAATCCGCTCACCGGTGATATCGTGCTCGACACCGGGACAAAGAACACCGTTCTCCTGAAGAGCGAACAAATTCCCGGTGAGACATTTGCCGTCGGTGACCATGTCAAGGTTTTTGTTTCAGAGGTAAAGAAAGAAACACGCGGACCGATCGTCATGCTTTCAAGAAGGGACGGCGATATGATCAAGCGTCTCTTTGAGCTTGAGGTTCCCGAGATCCGTGATGGAACTGTTATTATTCACTCGGTGATCCGCGAGGCGGGATCGAGATCTAAAATAGCTGTTTATTCAAGAGAGCAAGGTGTTGATCCGGTCGGCGCATGCATAGGCGCACGCGGAATCAGAATAACGGCTGTTGTTGAAGAACTTCGCGGCGAAAAGATCGATGTTGTCAAATACAGCGAGGATCCCGTTGAGTTTATTTCGGCAGCTCTCTCCCCCGCCAAGGTCAATGAGGTTATTATCGACGGCGAAAATACTTGTCGCGTATTAGTCGATCCCGATCAACTGTCGCTGGCAATAGGTAAAGTCGGACAGAATGCCAGACTTGCCGCGCGTCTTACGGGTTACAAGATAGATATCAAGACGGAGTAATCAAATAATTCAGATCGGAGGCAGATCACTTGTCGTCAGTTAACAACGATACGAAAAAAAGCCCGATGCGCAGATGTCTCGGATGCATGTCTTCATACGATAAAAAAACACTTATTCGTGTGGTAAGAACTCCCGACGGGACGGTCTGCCTTGATGAGACAGGCAAAAAATCAGGCAGAGGCGCATACATTTGTAAAAAGGCTGAATGTCTGAAAAAGGCAAGAAAAGCAAAACGACTTGAGAATAATCTGAAATGTCAAATATCCGACGAGGTGTTTGCCTCGCTTGAAGAGACATTGAAGGGGGCTTTGGGACAGTGAGCAACCTTCTTGGTGTGATCGGTCTTGCATACAGAGCAGGAAAGTTAAGATTCGGAACAGAGCAAACTGTCTTGGCTGTGAGATCTCCGAAAAAACCAAGCCTTGTCTGTGTGGCGACCGATGCGTCCGATAATTCGAAGAAAAAGATACTTGATGGCTGCGGTTTCCACGGTGTTGAATGTGTTATAATTGAGGAAACGAAAGCAATGCTTGCAAAGTCGATAGGGAAGACGATGGATGTTTCTGCCGTTGCCGTTATTGACGACAATTTCAAGGCAGCGATAATGAAACAACTTAAAAAGAACAACGAGTGCGGAGACAGCTCCGCGGGAGGTGCAATATATGGCAGTAACTAAAATAAAGCTTGCCGCTCTGGCAAAGGATCTTGGACTCAAAAACAAGGAGCTTATCGATATACTTGCAGCAGGCGGATTTCCGAAGGTGTCTTCCGCAACGCTTGAGCCTGACGAATTTTCATATCTCATGGATCAGCTGACATTAAAAAATCAGGTGGTCGGTTTTGACGACTATTTTGACGGAAAGACCAAAATAGAAGATGAGAGAGTTACAAAACCGACAAATCCCGCCCAAGCTCCCGAACCTGCTCCCGTACCATCCGAAAAGGTCGAAAAGCTCGAAAAGGCTGATGCAAAAAAAGTCGAAAGTGCCCCAATCGACCAAAAGCCCGATGCCGAAAAAGTTATCGAGAAGAAACCCGAAAAGAAGCCCGAGCAAAAGCCTCAACAACAGAGAAAACAGCGTGACGAGGTCAAGCAGGACAGATTTGCGGGTGCAAATCCGCTTGATCTTAAGAATCAGCAAAAAAATCAAAAGAAAGAAAAGAACGGCGAACAGAAGCAGCGTCCCGTAAACAACGGAAACATGTTCCGCAGTTCAAAGCCGGTTGACACGACGACCACTGTTACCCAGTCTACCGAGTCAACTTCCTATACGGGTGCTAAGACCAAAGTCATCGATACAAGAGGCGCTTCAGTCGATCTTTCCAAGTATGACGAAAAGCTCGAAAAATACGCCAGCGACAATACAAACTCCAAATTCGATAATAACGATTCGCGTCAGAAGCTGAAAAAGCAGAATCAGAAGGGTAATACCAAGAGCGACAGAGAACGCCAAGGTATGCAGAAGATGAAGCAAAACAAACAGCAGAAGCCGGTCAAACAGCAACTCTCAATAACAGTTCCCGATGAGATCACTGTCGGCGAGCTTGCGTCAAAGCTTAAGGTGACGGCGGCAGAGGTCATAAAACGTCTCATGATGCTCGGCGTAATGGCAGGTGTCAACCAGGTCATCGACTATGATACCGCCGAATATGTCGGTACAGAGCTTGGTGCAAAGGTCTCCAAAGAGGTCGTCGTTACGATCGAGGACAGACTTTTCGAAGATGAAGCGGATAAAGAGGAAGAACTTGTTGAGCGTGCTCCCGTTGTATGTGTAATGGGTCACGTTGACCATGGCAAAACATCGATCCTTGACCGCATACGCCACGCAAATGTTACCGCAGGCGAGGCGGGCGGTATCACGCAGGCAATCGGCGCATACACCGTCACGATAAACGGCAAAGAAATAACCTTCCTTGACACCCCCGGTCACGAAGCATTTACTGCCATGCGTGCAAGAGGAGCAATGGCTACCGATATCGCGATCCTCGTTGTCGCCGCGGACGATGGCATAATGCCGCAGACTGTTGAGGCAATCAACCATGCTAAAGCGGCTGGTATTGATATCATCGTTGCCATCAATAAAATGGATAAACCGTCCGCAAATCCCGATGCTATCAAGCAGGAGCTTACAAAGTACGAGCTTGTTCCCGAGGAATGGGGCGGAGATGTAATTTGCGTTCCCGTTTCGGCACTTACGGGCATGGGCATTGAAGATCTTCTCGAAAACGTCCTTCTTGTTGCCGAAGTAAAAGGACTTCGCGCAAATCCGAACAGACTTGCTAAGGGTATTGTCATCGAGGCACGCCTTGACAAGGGTCGCGGACCTGTCGCTACCGTTCTTGTTCAAAACGGTACACTTAAATCGGGCGACATCGTTATTGCAGGAAGCGCGGTCGGCAGAGTCCGTGCAATGATAGACGATAAGGGCAAAACGGTAAAGACGGCAGGACCTTCTGTCCCCGTTGAGATAACAGGTCTTGCTGATGTGCCCGAATCAGGTGACGAATTTGATGCAGTCCGTGACGAAAAGATGGCACGCGAGCTTGCTCAGCAGAGAAAAGACAAGCAGAAACAGGACGAGTTCAAGGCAAACGCGAAGGTTTCGCTTGACGATCTGTTCAGCCAGATCTCGAGTGGTGTCAAGAGTTTCAATATCATCATAAAAGCCGACGTCGGCGGTTCAGCAGAGGCTGTCAAGGCATCTCTCCTTAAGCTCTCAAATGAAGAGGTCAAGGTAAATGTTATTCACACCGCTGTCGGAGGAATAACCGAAGGCGACGTAATGCTCGCGTCAGCTTCAAATGCTGTTATAATCGGTTTCAATGTCCGTCCTGATAAGGGCGCACTTGATAGTGCCGAACGCCAAAAAGTTGATATCCACACATATAGGATCATATATGAGTGCATCGAAGAGGTTACCGCTGCAATGAAGGGCATGCTTGCGCCGACATTTAAGGAAAATCTGCTCGGTCACGCAGAGGTCAGACAGACGATCCATGTTTCGAGCGTTGGTACGATTGCAGGTTCTTACGTTCAAGACGGCAAGATCACGCGCAACGCGCAGATCAGAGTCGTTCGCGATGGTGTCGTGATCTACGAAGATAAGATCTCATCGCTCCGCCGTTTTAAGGATGACGTTAAAGAGGTCGCAACCGGTTATGAATGCGGTATCGGTCTTGATAAGTTTAACGATATCAAGGAAGGCGATATCCTTGAAGCATTCGAAATGGTTCAGGTTAAGCCTGAATAATTATTCAAGAAACTCTAAAACAGCCGATATCGCTTTTTGAGGATGCCGGCTGTATTTGAGTTAGAATCGGAGAAAAAACAAATATTTCAATAATGACTTCAGAAGATATCAAAGGAACTCGAAAATCGAGTTAGAGAAAAAGGTGCATCGTGCGTTGAGTTTCAAGCCGTTAAGGATGATTTGCATGAACAGTATTATGGCAAAGCCGGCTATAGAGATGCAGAAAATTTTCTAATGAAGGTTAAATTTTCAATAAACCTTACCAAAGATAATTGCAGAAAGCGGAACAGATATGACCAAGATCATGCCTGTTCCGCTGTTTTTGTTTATAATATCAAATGGTTATTTGGCTTATTCTGCCTTGACGCCCCAGACGAGTTTGTTGTCCTTTTCGATTATCGGGATGAGCGTAGGGAGCTCGGTTACACCGGCACTTGCGACATTAGGAGAGTGGAAGACGAGATACATCTGACCGTCATCGCGAGTGAGTATGCAGGGGTGACCACCGTCGTAAGTGTTGAACATTCCGACTTCGTAAAGCAGATCGTCATCCTGAGTCCAAGGACCGAGAATGTTGCCCGATTCACTGCGTGCACACGCAACGACATATTTGCCGTCAATGAATGTAGACCACAGGCAGAGAAGCTGTCCGTCCTTTGTTGTGTAGGTCCAGCAACCGTCCGTGACACCGTTTGTGTCTCTGCCACCGATGACTGTTCCTGCCTTAAAGAGGGTTACGGGCTCGCCAAGAGGAGTTGAAAGGTCCCTCGAGAGCTTCACTGCCGAGAAATCACCAATGTTGCCGGGCATGGAAGTCCATTCGTGCACGAATACCATCCAAGGATCGCCGTTGGGATCAACATAGAGCGTTGCGTCGATTGTGTCCCAGTTTGCAGGGGTCGAATGACCGTATTCGCCATCAGCATTTTTCGAAACAAGTTCATAGGGACCCATCGGATCGCTTGCCTTGAGAACTATCGACGCACGGTGACCAAGTCCCGCATAAGGATCATCGTATGGCGAATCATGTGACTCCTCACAGCAGAAATATGTCGCAAAAATATAAAAATTGCCGTCATATTTGTGAAGTTCGGGTGCCCATGTGTAATTTGTGCCGAATGCGTTGATGTTGTATTCCTTGCTGATCTTTGAAATGTTAACAACAGGCTTAGCTCCCGACCACGTGCCGTAGAGACTATTTGCCGAGCTTATTGACCAACCCGTTCCGTTGTTGAAAATAACGTAGTACTTTCCGTTGTCGTAAAGAATGCAGGGATCGCGAAGTGTTGACTGTCTTCCTGCTTTTCTACGTATTATAAGAGGCTTTATCAGATCAATATCAGTGACTTCTCCACCGACGAGATAGCAAATAAGCTCCTCATATTTTTTGTAATCGTTGTCTTTAGTGGCAGAATCCTCGATCTTTTCGTCAACATTAAGATTTGTAAGCTTGTCGTCACTTGATACACATTCGGTAACAAATCTGTCGACTGCAATGTAGCCCGCAACTGTGTCAGAATAGTAGATGAGGATCTTTTTCGCGACATCCTTTTCATCAGACGAAATGATGTATGTGTTTTTGCCTGCATCGTAGATCCTGATAAGATCCTTGTATGCCTCGTCGGCATTTAGCAGGATCTCCTTCTCGTAGCTCTTTTTTCCCTCATCAGTGGCAACCGAGTAGGATTTTATCTCTGCTCCGAGCTTGTCCCTAAGCTTCTTAACAAGAAGTTCTGCGATTTTCGCTGAGTCTTCGGCATATTTCACGACATACTCAACTTTGTCGTCTTCCGAGATGTCAGGTGATGTCGGAGTAACATTGCCCGCAGTCGTCTGCGTAGTCACATCTTTATCGGTGCATCCGACAAGGATCGGAAGAATCATCGCCGATAATAATGTGATGATGATAATTATTTTTTTCATTTTGATATCTCCTTCCTTTTTGTCTATTATACTTCATAAAACGCAAAATGTCAATAAGAAAAATGAGTCTTTTTATGTTCATTTTCGAAAGCTTCTTGACAATATTCATTTTTGAATGTATAATATAGATGCATAAAAATGAAAGTGAGCATGAGCATTTATGAATTACGATTTTTTGCCGATATCGGCTGATGAGTGTCGCGAGCGCGGATGGGACAGACCCGATTTTGTTTATGTTTCGGGAGATGCATATGTTGATCACCCTGCGTTTGGTCCGGCGATTATATCGCGCGTTCTTGAAAATGCCGGATTTCGTGTTGCTATGCTTGCTCAGCCAAATTACAGATCGACCGATGACTTTAAGAGATTCGGCAGACCGAAACTCGGATTTTTGGTAAGCGCAGGCAATATCGATTCGATGGTCGCACATTATACTGTCTCCAAAAAGAAACGAAACTACGATTATTATTCCCCCGGCGGTAAAATGGGGCTTCGCCCCGATCGTGCCGTTATCGTCTATTCAAACAGGATCCGCGAGGCATATGGTGATGTTCCGATCATCCTCGGCGGACTCGAGGCGTCCCTTCGTCGTTTCGCTCACTATGATTATTGGGACGATAAAGTCAGAAGAAGCATCCTTGTCGATTCGCGCGCTGATATTTTGACCTACGGTATGGGCGAAAATATCCTTTTGCGACTTGCCGAGCTTCTCGAACGAGGCATTCCGGTAAAAAAGATACACGATGTGCGCGGTACCGTGTACCTGACAAAACCCGACGATAGAATTCATTTTGATTATGTAAAAGGCTATTCTTACGACGATCTGAAGACCGACAAGATGCTTTACGCCAAAGCCTTTGCCGAGCAGTATGCCAATAACGACGCCATCAGCGGAAAGGCGATCACTGAGTATTATGACGGAAAAATGCTCGTTCAAAATCCTCCCATGCCACCGATCGAAAGGGAACAGCTGGATAAGATCTACGCTCTCCCTTATGCTCGCCGTGCACATCCGATCTATGACAAAGATGGCGGAGTGCCGGGTATTGCCGAGGTTCAGTTCTCAATAACACATAACAGAGGCTGTTTCGGATCATGTAATTTCTGTGCTATTGCCTATAATCAGGGCAGATCTGTTCGATCGAGAAGCATTGAGAGTTGCGTCGAGGAGGCTAAAAAGATAACAAAACTCAAAGGCTTTAAGGGTTATATCCACGATGTTGGCGGACCAACTGCCGATTTCCGTCAGCCTGCCTGCGAAAAACAGCTCGAATTCGGCGTTTGCACTAATAAAAAGTGTCTTGCCCCGACGCCCTGCAAAAACCTCGTCGTCGATCATTCCGAATATGTTCGACTGCTTGATGAGATCGAAAAGGTCGATGGAGTCAAAAAAGTCTTTATTAGATCGGGAATCCGATTTGATTATGTCGTTTATGATAAAAATGAGGACTTTTTCAAAAAGCTCGTTCGCGACCATGTCAGCGGACAGCTTAAGGTCGCTCCCGAACATTGCTGTAATACTGTCTTGCAACATATGGGCAAACCGTCAATAGAGGTTTATGACAAATTCAAAAATAGATTTTTTGAACTGACCAAAAGTATCGGGAAGGAGCAATATCTCGTCCCATATCTTATGTCGAGCCACCCCGGCAGCACTCTTTCGGATGCTGTTGAACTCGCTTTATACTTGAAACGCTCGCATCTAAACCCCGAACAAGTACAGGATTTCTATCCGACGCCCGGAACGGCGAGTACCGTAATGTTCTATACGGGCATCGATCCGTTTACGATGAAAAATGTCTTCGTTCCGCGCTCATATGAAGAAAAACGACTGCAAAGAGCACTTCTTCAGTTCAATCGACCCGAAAATGCCGATCTTGTGCGTGAGGCTCTTATTAAGGCAGGAAGACGCGATCTTATAGGCTTTGGCGAAAATTGCCTTGTCCGCCCTGCAAATGCATATAGAAATGTTGGGCAAAAGAACACCAAAAGCCGTGCTCTTATAAAAGGTAAAAAAACAAAGAATAAAACAAAATAATAAAATAACGGCGACCCCAAACTTGTTGAGGTCGCCGAAATCATCAGTTGACCGATCTTTCTATGATCTCGGAGCGTTGACGAAAGAGCAGGGATATGCACCAAATGGCACACAGACCTACAACCGTATACACGATTCGGCTGACGACTGCTGTCTGTCCGCCGAATATCCATGATACGATGTCAAATCGGAAAAGTCCGATACTCCCCCAGTTGAGGCCGCCGATGATCAGAAGTATCAATGTTATTCTGTCCATCATATTCTCAATCCTTTCAGGCGTGCAAGCATTCTTTGTTCGCTCGCACAACATTATTTTGCGCAAATTTTGCAAAAATATCAATGATCAAAAATATGTGTGTGTAAATTTCTTCCCAATAAAGCCAACTTATGGAAATTACCTGCTTCTTTCCACATGTTTGAAGATCGGCTCGTAGCCGTCGTCGGCTATAATTA
>CAZORL010000038.1:0-13917 GCA_964582375.1 uncultured Lachnospiraceae bacterium | reverse complement strand
GAAATAGTTCGGATTTGTTACGTTTGGTGACCCGTACGGGAATCGAACCCATGTTACAGCCGTGAAAGGGCCGTGTCTTAACCGCTTGACCAACGGGCCTGGTAGCGGAAATCGGATTTGAACCTATGACCTACCGGGTATGAACCGGTTGCTCTAGCCAGCTGAGCTATTCCGCCATCTTTGATTTTGTCGCGCCGCTTGGACGCTCGATTATTATATCACATCCTTTTCGATTTGTCAATAGCTTTTTTGAAAAAAGTCAAGGATATTTTCGATATTTTTTGATATTTCTTTGCACCCGACCGCAAAAATACAAAAAATTCACTCTTTACCCCTTGATTTTGGCCGCACACTTTGGTATAATATAGGGTAACAAATATTTCGGAGGTCTATCTCATGCGAAGAAACATTCGCGGGGGGATCGGGTTTGATCTTGAAAGGATCGGCGGCAATGTCCGCAAGCCCGAACAGTTGCCCGTACCCGACAGCATTACTCTGAAAATTCCGTCACCATATCTTGTCTCGGATGGGGACACGGTTTTGGCAGGCGATATATTGGCACAGGGCGGAGGAATGCCTATCCTGTCCCCGATACACGGAAAGGTATCGATTTCGGACGACGGCAGACTGACGATCATCCGCGACGATGATGATCCGCTCGGATTATCCCCCGACTGTCTGCCGTTCGGTGAGCAGACAGGCAAAGGTGCGCTTGAGATGACACCCGATGATTTTATTGCACGCATTCGCCGATTTGCCATCCCCGACGGGTACGGTGCCTCTCTTGCCGACAAGGCGGAGCGGTCGTGCGGCAGATCGTACAGACTTGCGGTAGTCGCCTTTGATACAGAACCCGCCTGCGGAATTTGTCGCTCGGTTGCCGCCGCACTTACCGACAAGATGATCGGCGGAGCAAAGATCATTATGGCGGCACTCGGTATCATCGAGGGGACGGTCGTTCTTCCTCGCGGCGACTCGCTCACTCAGAGGATAAGGTCGGAGGTCATCAAAAAGGGTGGGGGACTGCTCGATGTCTCGCTCGTCGATCCGATCTATCCGTCCGATGAACAGCACCTTCTCTACTATCTTTTGTGCGGAAACGAGCTTTCCCCTCGCCGTCGTCCCGAGGAGACGGGACTGCTTATTCTCACCTCGGATGCGGCGGTGGCGGTCTATGATGCATTTGTTCTCGGCAAGCCCTATATCGATCCGATCATATATGTCGGCGGCGATGCGGTCGAGGACGGTGGGCTGATCGCGACAACTCTTTTTGCACCGATATCGGCCATCCTTGAGTTCTGCTCGGCGGACGAGGGCGGCATGATCATCGAAAACGGACTCATGCGCGGCAGAGTGCGTCGAAGGGAAGACCCGATCGGCAGATTCACGCGCCATATCACAGTGACCGATCAGAGCATCAAAGTGCCTGACGATTGCGTCTCCTGCGGAGCTTGCGCCGCTGTTTGTCCGATGTATCTGCTCCCATCTCGCATTGCACAGGCGGAGGGCAACGGCATCTCGCGAAAATTCGACAAACTTCTCTCGGGCGATATGCCGAGCACGGATGCCTCTCTTTGCATAGGTTGCGGTTGCTGTGCTTTTGTCTGTCCGTCGGGAGTTCCGCTCTCATCAATGATCGCTGCCAAAAAAACTGTCGGAAAGGATGTGCATGACCGATGATCTTGGGTTCAAAAACGAGCAAACAAAGCATGACGTCGGCACCCTTCATCCGCTCGCATGACGGTGTGCACATTGCGGAGCTTGAGACGATCATAGCACTGCTCCCGCTCATCCTTTGGGCGGCTGTCGGTCATTCGAGCAGAGCACTGCTGACAGCGGGACTGTCACTGATCATTGCCGTCGTGATCGATATCGCACTTAGATTTGCCATAGCGAAGATCGGCAAAAATTATTTTTCACTCGGCATTGATCTTTATCCGGTGCTTATCGGACTCTCTGTCGCCTGCGTACTACCGATCAATGTGTCGATACCCGCACTGCTTATTGTCGATGTTATGGCGATTGCCGCATATCGACTGCTTGGCGGTATCATATCGCCGATCGCCGTTGGATATACCGTCCTGCTTTTGGTGTCGGGCGGAATGTCGGCATCCTTTGTATATTCGGGGGAACGTGTTGAACTGCCGCTTGACAGTCTCTTCCTCGAAAAGCTCCCCGATGTTGAGATATTCGATATGCTCCTCGGGAGAGCATCCGGCGCACTCGGTGAGATGTCGGTGATCCTTCTTGTACTCTGTTTTGTCTATCTTCTCATTCGCGGTCGTGTCTCTTGGGAGATCCCCGTTGCACTCGTCGGTGCGGGCGTGCTCGTTGCGTTCGAGCTTGCCCCCGACAGCGTGGAGTATTATCGTTACGCATTGACGCAACTTTGCTCGGGATCGCTGATCTTCGGCGCGATCTTCGTTGCCGCCGATAAAAGGCGTGTACCCGTGTCATGCGCCGGCAGACTGATCTTCGGTGCGCTGATCGGCGCGGTGTCGATGCTCGGGCGAATATATCTGAAATTCGACGCCGTCTATCCGACGATCGCGCTCTTTTCGCTGATCACACCGCTTTTGGACAGATTTACCTCACCACCCCCCTTCGGCGGTGTTCATCGCAAGCCAAACAAGCCAAAGCAGAAGAATAATGACACTAAAACTGTATCTTAAGCGGATCGATAGGTCACTGCCGCAATCAATACAGTCGGGGATCGCTCACGATCTGCTTTTTTCGCTCGGAATAATGAAAAAGGGCGAGAAAATAATAAAAGGCAGGTTCGGAAAGCCGTATATTGAGGGCTCTGACGTTTTTTTTAACATTTCGCATACCGATGGTGCGATAGCGATAGCCGTATCCGATGTCGAGGTCGGTGTTGATATACAGTCGTCCGGAATGATATCGGACGCCGCGATGCGCAGGTTTGTCGGCGAGATCCCACCCCCCGATCCCATTTTGCGTACCCGACTTTGGACAAGGTGCGAAAGCCACGCCAAATGGCTCTCCTGCGGCATCCCCGTGACCCTCCCCGATAGGGAGCATGTATTTTTCGAATATGATTTTCACGGCATCCCCGTCTGCGTCTGCACATCACCCGAGATAAGATTATGTGAGGTCGTTTGCCTGGATGAGGAGGTTTTCTGAATAAGCTCCCCCATCCAACAATCGCTCCTTTTGACTTGACTGCCAAAAGGAGCGATTGTTAATTTTCTGTTTCCGTACCCGGAGTGCGCGGAAGTTCTATCCAAAAGACGCTTCCGTGACCCTCGCAGCTTCGGACGCCGTAACTGCCGCCGTGCATGGTTACGATCGAGCGAACGATCGACAGCCCGAGTCCGCTTCCTTTCGACGCACGCTTGTGCTCGGCATCGACCTTGTAATAGCGTTCCCAGATCTGATCGAGCTTGTCGGGCGGAATGCCATCTCCGCTGTCGCTTATTTCGATGCGCACGGCACTCTCTTTGCCTATCATGCTCATGCCGATCGCACGGTCGTCGCCCGTGTAGGTCATTGCGTTGTTCACAAGGTTCATTATTGCACGTACCGTCAGCTCGCGATCGGCATTTATCCTGCCGTCACCGATACACTCGACTCTGATGTTATATCCCATCCGACCTGCAAGCGTGTTGTAGGTCTTTTTTATCTTCTCAAGCTCGCCTGCAATGTCAAAGCTCTCGATCGAGAGCGTCACATTGCCGCTTTGTATCTTCGATATCTCAAGCATGTCGGATACGAGCGACGAGAGTCGGGATGTCTCATCTATTATCGTCTGCAGATTTTCGGTGGTTATCTCGCCCGGGATGTCGCGCATTATCTCGCTGTAGCCTGATATCAGTGTCAGAGGCGTGCGCAGATCGTGCGAAATGTTCGCGATCAGCTCGTTTTTGAGCGCATCGACCTTCGAAAGCTCGGATGCCGCATGATTGAGCGTTGACGCAAGCTCGCTTGCCTCGCGATATCCTGCACTCTCATCAAATCGGACCTCGTAACTGCCCTCGCCCAGCAGCTTGGCACGGTTGTTCATCCTTGCCAGCGGTTTCGCTATCCTGCCCGACAGATATTTTGCGATCACAAAAGCGAGAATTACGAGAATTATACCCACTACGACGAGTATTATTCCGATCGTTCGCGTGATCGCACTGATCGGGGTCAGAAATGTGTTGACTATCAGCATAAGCTCATCGCCGTCGGCATTTGTCACGAGGACAGCCAAAATGACATTTTGCTGATCGTCGCCCGAAAAGAACGAATAATCGGACAACTTTATGCTGTCTCGTGTCGCTTCGTAATGCCCGGAGAAAGAAGAACCACGTACCAAAGAGGCACTGCGGACGAGCCTTTTGTTGTCGGACGCCTTCAATGATCTGTAAATGTCTGCACAGTCGGCGAACGAAATATCATACAGCAGACAGCCGGCGGGCGGTGAGGACAACAGCTTTATCCTTGCCGAAAAGACAGGGTCAAATATCATGCTGCAAACACCGCGACCGTCTGCCAGATCCTCGGCAAGAGGGTAGAGTCTGTCGGTGCCCATGGCATCAGCCAGATGCTCTGCCGCCTCGTTCATCTCGGACAGCTTTACCGCACGATAGATGTATTTTAAGAAGAATACCTGAAGAAAGGTGAGCAGGGTAATCGCTATGGCGATGAAAATTATGAAGCATGAGAGAATTTGTGCCCTTGCTCCACGCTCTTTATTTCGTGCTTTCAAACCTGTATCCAACCCCTCTCAGTGTCACTATGAATTTGCTGTACGGACCGAGAGAGCGGCGCAGGAGCTTTATGTGCGTGTCGAGTGTGCGGTCGTCTCCGAAGAAGTCGTATCCCCATACCTCGCAGATGAGCTTCTCGCGCGAGAGGGCAATGTTGCGGTTGCGAACGAGATAGAAAAGCAATTCGTATTCTTTCGGCGAAAGATCGGCAACCTTGCCGTCAACCTTGACGATCCGTGCGGTAAAATCGATCTCAAGCCCCTCGAGCGTGAATATGTCCCGACGAACGCTCGCGCCCGAACTGCCACCCGAGTGCGATGCGTCGGATGATCTGTCGGACGTCCGTCTGAGCACCGCCTCGATCCTTAACATCAACTCTTTCGGAGAGAAGGGCTTGACAACATAGTCATCCGCACCAAGCTGAAATCCGCCTATTCGATCGTATTCCTCGCCGCGTGCGGAAAGCATGATGATCGGAACATTTGATTTTTTGCGTATCTCGCGGCTTGCCGACAGACCGTCAAGCATTGGCATCATTATGTCCATTATGACGATATCGTAAGCATTTTTATCAAAAAGAGTCAGTGCGTCAAGCCCGTTTGCCGCCTCGTCAACGGTATATCCCTCAAATTCGGCGTATTTGCGCACGAGCGATCTGATCTTTTCCTCGTCGTCAACGATCAGTATTCTTTGCCCTGTCATGTCCTTCCCTCGCTTTTGATGTTATATTCGTTTTATTGATTTGTCGCGCCTGCCTGACCGAGTATCACGTTGATGATCACAGTGGTCTTTTGCTCGCGGAGGACGGTCACCGAGATGGTGTCTCCCGCACTGTATTCGGAGAGTGCCGACTTGACGTCTGTTGATTCGCCGATCTCGGTCTGCCCGACGTAGAGTAACTTGTCGCCAAAGAGGAGAACGTCCGAGCCTTCCGCATATCCGCCGACAAGCGTTGTGTCAACGATGTATACACCGGGAACGACGGTTTTGCGTGTTATGCCCCATCCGTCCTTTTGCGTTTTTGTCGCGTATTGCTCAAGTTCGGGGTAGTATCCCGCACTGAAGAGATAACTGTAGTTTTGGGCGGTCACTCCGACGACCGTGATGCCGAGCTGAGGTCTGCCCGTGACATATCCGTGCTCGATAAGCTCGTTTGCGACAGTCTTGACCGTGCCGATCGGGATCGCATAACCGATGCCCTCAACCGTACTGCCGGTCGATTTTGCGTTGACGATGCCGACGAGCGAGCCGTTGATGTCGAAAAGTCCACCGCCCGAATTGCCCGAGTTGATCGCCGCATCGGTCTGAAGAAGTGTCATTGATTGCCCCTCGACCGTGATCGTGCGTTCCAGCGATGAGATGATGCCCGATGTCACCGTTCCGCCGAGTACGCCGAGCGGATTGCCGATGGCAATGACCGATTCGGCGAGAATGAGATCTGTGCCGCGAACGATGGTGGGTGTGAGCGTTGTTGTCGAGGAGATCTTGATGACCGCGATATCGGTCTTCGAATCCGTTCCGATGATCTCGGCAGGATATACGCTTCCGTCTTCAAGCGTGACCTTTACTATGCTTGCACCCTCGACTACATGGTTGCAGGTGACGATATATCCGTCGGATGTCCATATTACGCCCGAGCCCGAGCCTTCGGGCTGGTTGATCTTTTCGTAATCCTCACTGCTGTAAATGTCGATTATGACGACCGATGAGTGTGCAGCCTCTGCCGCTTTTGTGAGCGCGCTCGACTGATTTGTCGCATTGTTCTCGATCACCGTTGTGTAATTTTGAACGGTAGCCGAGGGTGTCTGCGGCTTTGCGGCGGACGCACTGCCGCCGTTTTGCGAGGTGTGACCCGCATAGGCACCGGCAAGATAACCTGCCACTCCTCCGAGTCCGCAGGAGAGGGCAAGACAGAGCGCACAGGCGATCGAGATGATCGCGATCTTGCCGCCGCTCTTTTTACCGCTCTTCTTTTTGCCGCTTTCATAATATCCCGACGGCTGAGGCTCGGGGGTCGAGTAAGAATATCTGCCGCTCCTGCTGTCAAATCCGTACTCGTATTCGTGTCCGCCGCCTGCATTTTGATTTTGTGTCGGCGGATCGAAAAAGGTCTTCTTTTCGACGATCTCGTCGGATGCAAGCGAGTAGCTGCCATCGGACACATCCTCCGATTTATCATTCACCTCACCTTGCTCAGATGCGGTGCTTTCGGTGTTTTCGGATATATCGCCCTTTTCATCAAAGGGGCGTTCGTTAAGATCCATGCTCATTGTTTTTCTTCCTTTCAAACAAGGCAAAGCCTCGATTTGCTTTTACACCTATATTATAATTGCCCAATGTGACGGTTTTATGAAGAAAACAAAAAACCGACCTGAAAAAGATCGGTTTTTTGATTGTCGTTAAGCAGAAAGATAAGATGACAAGTAATCAAATTGCGATGGATAGCAAACCTTGCTAAAATCATATTTTTTGCCTTGTATGTGATTTCGGCGTATCGTTCGTCTGTCTTTGACTTTCGGAAAACAGCAAGTATTCTTGCGGGGGCGGTGATATTATCCCTGATATCTGCTTTAAGAACCGTATTGGGAACATATCGCTTAGATAGGTCTTGGACGAATCCTACACACGAGTAACACCGCCGACCAATTTTTCGGTGTGGAGACGAGGGTTTGCCGAGTTGTAATCGCCAATCATTACAGCGGATAAATTTTTGGTCATGATCATGGGCAAGACATCAAGCTTTAATTTGGTTGTACCATCTTGTGCCAAATCAAAGTCATTTACACTAAACTTTTTTCTAAACAGCGTCGATAAAACTCTCCTGCCCCCAACTTATGCAGTGTCGATCATCTCCCTTTTTACGATCGATTTTTCTGTTGTTCGCCAACACTCCGGTCTTTACACCCGACATCGATATCGAATTTCAGGTGTCGGTCACACCCTAAGACAGAGAACTGTTTTACACTGATATTATCACAAAATGCGTGATTTGTCAACAAGAAATTTTCTGTTTTCGATTTTTTCCAAATTAGTCTCTGCTAAAGCTGTAAACGGTGACCTGCTTGTATGTTTCACCGGCACGAAGGATGGGTGAGGGAAAATTCTTCTGATTGGGCGAGTCGGGCATTCTGTTGCACTCGAGAGCGACCGCGCCAAAGCGTTTTTGCTCAAATTTGCCGAAGAAGGGATTGTCATCGGTCATGAAGTTGCCCGAGTACATCTGAATACCGCCCTCGGTCGTGAGGATGTCCATCTTGATACCCGTGATCGGCGATCTGAGCGTTCCCATCCATTCGGGTGCGCTCTTCTCCGCACCGTCCTCACGAACGAAGCAGTGATCATATCCGCCTGCGGTGTTGATCTGCAGATCGTCTGCCTCAATGTCTTTGCCAAGCTCCTTGCACTCGGTGAAATCAAAGGGAGTTCCCTTGACCGATGCCAACTCTCCGAAGGGGATGAGCCTGTCGTTTACGGGGACATATTTGTCGCAGGCAAGTGTCAGTGTGTGATCGGTGATCGTTTTGCCGATGCCCGAGAGGTTGAAATAGCTGTGATTTGTCATGTTGATGATCGTGTCGGCATCGGTCGTTGCGGCATAGGATATCGACAGAGCGTCATCCTTGACCGTAAACTTGACGCTGACCGCAAGAGCTCCGGGATAGCCCTCCTCGCCGTCACCTACATCAAGACCAAGCGTCACCGATGCTGCGTCTTCTGTCAACTCTGTGACGACCTTGTCCCATACGCGTGCCGAAAATCCGACATTTCCACCGTGCAGATGTTCTCCGCGCGAGCTCTCGTTGCACGCAAGGACATATTCCTTACCGTTTAATGTAAATTTGCCGTCGGATATGCGGTTTGCGTATCTTCCGACCGTCGAGCCCTGATAACTTCCGTCACGGAGCTGTCCCTCAAGACTGTCAAAGCCGCAGACTACCGATACACCGTCGTACACGAGGCTCTGTACTCTCGCACCGTAGGTGGTTATAACGGCAGTTGTCTTGCCCGATGCAAGCTCGTATCCGAAAACGGGTGTGCCGTCCTGCATCTTGCCGAAAATAAATTCTTTTATCGTTGTGTTCATCGCGTTTATCCTTTCATTTTTGAATATCAAAGCGTTGTGCCTATATTATAAATCATTTTTTCGATTATGTCAATCGTTTTTTTGAAAATTTGCATAAAAGAGACAGGTTTTGAGTAAAAATATTTTCGAGGTGTAAGACAGACTTGCGTATATTTAATGAAAAGAGATTATTTACGGCAACGGCGGCACTGCTCGCCCTGCTTTTGGCACTTTCCTTGCCTGCCGCCCTGCTTGCGGCGTGCGATGGCGGACAGGATGATGAGATGAATGTAAAATTATACTTGACAGACGAGGATCGCACACTCGAGATGCCCTTTGGCGAGCTTCTTGTCGGAGCGGTCTGCGCACTGATCGACCCCGAGGTAAACTACCCGGATGAGGCACTGCGTGCGATATCTTTGTCGGTCGAGAGCATGCTCCTCTTTATTTGCGGAAAATGTGAGCACGCCGATGCGAAAAATATCGATTTCTGCGACTCGGCAGACAGCGGCGGAATATCTTATCTTTCAAAGGATCGGTTTTGCGAGAGGATGGGCAGGACACGTGCCGAGGCGATGTGGGAGAGCGTGTCAAAGATCTCGGCAAGCGTGCTGGGGCTTGCTGTCTGCCATGACGGCGAGATCGCGTTCACCCTCTGCCATGAATCGTCCTATCTTTTGACCGAGGACGCATCCGAGATCTTTCCCTATCTCAGATCGGTGAGAACCTATGAGGAAAAGATCGAGAGCATAACACGCATCGAGACGAGGGTGGCAGAGGCGCGGATCTACGGCAGATACGGCAGAAATGCGGGGGAGATCGGTATTCACTCGCGCCGACCGTCGGGTAGGGTAGATAAGGTGAGCATCGGAGATATGCTCGTCGATGGCGGTGATTTTGCTCGCCTTATGGGACTTCCGTCATCCGATTTTACGATCGAGCGTGTCGGGGATGAATATGTTTTCAGATCGGCAGGATGCGGAAACGGGATCGGACTCAGCAGACGGGGAGCTGTTGCAATGGCAAATGACGGCTGCGATGCCGAGGCGATAATTGAAAATTATTACCCCGGGACAACTATCGAGCGAGTCGATCTGTTCAAAATACTCTCAAATTCGAGATCATAAAATCGACATCCGGTTACGCCCAAAGGGGCAAAAAAGTTCCGAACTTCTTACCTCAAAACCGAGGCTGCCCGAAAGGGGTAGCCTCGGTTTTTTCATATCTTAAAAAGCTTTTTCAAAATCGGCTTAAGTATGCCTTTTGCTCTCAGCGTTACGATCTTCACGGGTCGCACCTTCCTTTTTCGCGACATTTGCTGCCGCTCTGCTGTCATTATATTGCAAACTGCTCGATCTTGTTACCGCTTTTTGTCCCAATCGTGCTTGCCTTTGAGATCATCGTATATCGAAACATAGCTGTCGTGACGGCTCTTTGCTATGATGCCCGACTTCACCGCATCAATGATCACACAGCCCTCCTCTTTGGTGTGACTGCATTTTCTGTATCTGCAATCGCCGATGTAGGGCAAAAACTCGGGGAATGCCGACCGAAGCTCGTCCTTGTCCATAAAATCGAAATGGACAAAATCAAGCATGGTAAACCCCGGTGTGTCCGCAATGTATCCGTCCCCGTCGCAAAACAGCTCGACCTTTCGCGTTGTGTGCCTGCCACGCTCGGTCTTCTCGCTGACACTGCCCGTCTCAAGCGCAAGCTTTGGATAGAGCGCGTTGAGAAGTGTCGATTTGCCGACGCCCGACGCGCCTGCAAACGCCGCGATCCTGCCGCCTTCTCTGTTGCAAAGTGCCTCTCGAAGCTCATCGATCCCGATACCGCACACAGCATCGGTGACGATCGTCGGTATGCCGCTTTTTTTGTATATTTCGGCGTATCCGTCGGCGGCGGTGGGATCGAGCGCGCATTTTGATATCACAATGTAGGGCGTTATGCCGTCGTGAACCGCTATTGCCGACAGCTTGTCGATCGTTTGCAGATCGGGGGTCGGCGATGCTGTCGGCAGAACGATGAAAAGATCGTCAAGATTTGCCATCGGCGGACGGATCAGCAGATTTTTGCGCGGCATTATCTCGCAGATGATATTTTCACTGCCGTCGGCAAGCTCGACCTTTACAAGATCGCCGATCTGCGGGCACTCGCCCGATCTGCGGAATTTGCCTCGCGCACGACAGGGGACAGCACTCTCTTTGCCGCAGTCAACGAAATAAAGTCCGCCGACGCCCTTTGTTATTCTTCCGATGATTGTTGACATGAAAACCTCTTTTGAAAGTTCAAATTTCGATCTGTATACTATTATAATCGATTTTTTTTGGATTTTCAAGACCTTTTTGAAAAAAAGACCTTGAAAATCTCTTCAAAATGTTGTACAATAGAGTAAAGTAAATTTTGGACGGTGGCATATGTCGGTCAGCGAAAACGAAATATCAAAGCTTGAAGAAATGATCGCCGAGATGTCGGATGATACCCTGCGTATCTCTTTCGGCAAACCCCGTGATAAGTCGATCATCCGCGCACGCGGCAGAATGATCGAGTCGGGCGCGGGAGTGCGATATCTGCAGATCGAAACATTTACATCCGATAATAAGGTCACCCACAAGAATATCCCTGAACGGGATATCCCCTTCGAGGTCACACGCATGGCAACAGGCGAGTTTTCGCAAACAAACCTGATCTCGGCATCGGCATCTCTTCAAATAGGCATATCGTCAAAGGGTCGCCTTCTTACAAATAAGGGCAAGGGACAAGCTCCGAGCACCGCAATGTCGTCGCATGATAAAAAGAAAAATCATATCATCGATTCCGAAAAATACGCCGCATTTCTGTCGGAACTCGGCGTTTGCGATAAAGAGGGCAGGGTGTTTGACAAAAAACGCGCCAAATATCGCCAGCTTAACCGATTTGTCGAACTGCTCGACGATGTTTATAATAAGCTCCCGAGGGATGGTGAGCTGACCGTCTGCGATCTCTGTTGCGGCAAAAGCTATCTCACCTTTGCCGTCTACCTCTACCTTGAAAAGGTCAAAGGCAGACAAGTCGAGATGTACGGTGTCGATCTCAAATCGGATGTCATTGACTATTGCCGCAGTGTCGCCGAACGAATGGGACTCTCGGGACTTCATTTCGTCTGCGGTGATATCGCAAACTTCGACTGCGGCAGATCGGTCGATCTTGTCGTGTCGCTCCACGCCTGCGATATCGCAACCGATATCGTGCTCGCCTATGCGATAGAACACCGCGCAAAGCTCATACTTTCGACCCCCTGCTGTCATCATGAGATGTTTCATCAGCTCGGATCTGAGCCGCTTGCGCCGATCATGAAGCACTCGATATTGAAACAAAAATTTGCCGATCTGCTCACCGATTCGATGCGAACATTGATGCTTGAGGCAAAGGGCTACCGTGCCGAGGCGATCGAACTGATCGATCCCGATGAGACTCCGAAAAATGTCATGATCCGCGCCGTATATACCGGCAGAGAGGACAGGCGCGCGATGGACGAGTACGATCGCTTGGCAGATGAGTTCGGCACAGATCCAACGCTCCGTCGCCTGCTCACAAAATAAACGAAATTAAAAAATTATATAAAATGAGGTAAAATGTCATGGAAAAGATCAGAATTGGTATTATCGGATGCGGCGGTATCGCAAATAATAAGCATATGCCCTCGCTGAGGAACACGGGCAAGGCGGAGATGGTCGCATTCTGCGATATCATTGAGGCTCGCGCCGTCGCCGCAAAGGAAAAGTTCGGCACGCCCGACGCAAAGGTCTATACCGACTATAAAGAGCTGCTTGCCGATGAGTCTATTGCGGTCGTGCATGTTTGCACCCCCAACCGCTCGCACAGTTTCATCACGGTCGATGCACTTGAGGCGGGCAAGGACGTAATGTGCGAAAAGCCGATGGCGATCAATGCCGCTGAGGCAAAAAAGATGCTCGATGCCGCAAAACGCACCGGCAGACTTCTCACGATCGGTTATCAGTCGCGTCAAAGAGCCGACTCGCGTTACTTAAAGGGCGAGGTCGAGCAGGGAACGCTCGGCGAGATCTATTACGCCAAGGCGATCGCCATTCGCCGCCGCTCCGTTCCGACATGGGGCGTCTTCCTTAATGAGTATGAGCAGGGCGGCGGTCCGCTGATCGATATCGGCACGCACGCGCTCGATCTCACACTTTGGATGATGGATAACTATAAGCCCAAAATGTGCCTCGGCACAACATATCATAAGCTCGGCAAGCTCCCGATCGATCTTCAGGGCAATGCGTGGGGCACATGGGATCCCGATAAAATGACCGTCGAGGATTCGGCATTCGGTTTTGTTGTCATGGAAAACGGTGCAACTATTAGCCTTGAATCCTCTTGGGCACTCAACTATGCCGACCCGCGCGAGGCGGCAACCACGCTCTGCGGCACGCTCGGCGGCGCGGATATGAATGACGGACTTCGCTTCAACGGCGTCAAGGGCGGCAGACGCTTCCTCACAAAGATCGATCTCTCGTCGGGCGGTGCAGCATATTTTGAGGGCAGCGGCAATGAGGATATGGCAACTCTCGAGGCAAGACAGTGGCTCGATGCCGTCGAAAAACGCCATCCCGCCTGCGTACTCCCCGAACAGGCATATTGCGTGACACGCATACTCGAGGGTATCTATGAGTCCGCAAGAACCGGCAAGGCTTTCTATTTTGATAATGAAGATAATTAAACCGATCACACTCGCCCTCGTCATCGCCGCCACGACCGTGGCACCGTCATTTGCCGATAAAGAAACTCCTTTCGTCCCCGTAAAGCCGAGCGAGAAGATCGTGTACGGCGACGCCAACGGCGACGGCATGGTAGGCTCGGCTGATGTGATACTTATCAAAAAGTTTATCGCAAATTACGATGCCAAAACGGGCACATCGACCGTCAAGACAAAACCCGGTGCGGATGCCAACGGCGACGGCAAGATCGCCTCGGACGATGTGATCCTTCTGAAAAAGTATATCGCAAATTACGACCCCGAAACCAAGACCTCGACCGTCACCCTCGGAAAAAAGTGAATGTTTTATCAAGAACCTCACGATGATAGCTGTGTGCTGATAAGACAGTAATTTGAGAGAAAATTACGAAATCGGCAACTGCAAA
>CAZORL010000037.1:0-14800 GCA_964582375.1 uncultured Lachnospiraceae bacterium | reverse complement strand
TTTGCCACAGAAAACACCCGCGCAACAAGGCGCGGGTGTCAGAATCGATCATATTATTGAAGATCAGTCAAAAATCAAGCAATAGTCGTGTTGCATGTGTTGACCGTCTCGTCAAGAAGATTGCCGACCTCTGTCGAAATGGTAAATGTAAAATTGATGTTGTTGTTAAGACCGAGCGCATTGATCTTCTTAATGAAAGCATCAAGCTCTGCCATATCTCTTCCGCCGATCCTGAGAGTCGAATCGACGAATATGTCGGTTATGTCGTAGTTGGAGGCAATAAGTCCGCAAATGAATGCGTAGAATGTCTCATACGAGTTGACATCATACTCGTCAATATCGATAAGGCGAACCTTGCTCGAAACGAGAAATTGCGAAACAGAAACCTTCTCGACACAAATGACACTTCCCTTTGAAACTTCAACAGCGGCATTTACTCTGTCGATGAGCATGGATGTTTTGTTGTGGCCTTTCGGTCCTACGATAATATTTGTCATAGAAACATCTCCTTCGGGTTAGACCCTTTTAGTGTTAGTTACATTATACATTGTTTTTTTCAGTATTTCAAGAGGTTTTTATCAATTCTCACAATTTGTTTACATTTTAGCGAGAAGAGTTTCGCGAAGATCCTCATATCCGGGCTTGCCGAGGAGAGCAAACATGTTTTTCTTGTATTCCTCTACACCGGGCTGGTTGAAGGGATTCACCTCAAGCATATATCCCGAGATGCCGCACGCAAGTTCAAAGAAATACACAAGATATCCGAACTCATACGCGCCGCGCTTTTCAAGTTCAAGAACGATGTTCGGTGTACCGCCATCGGTGTGTGCAATAGCAGTTCCGGTAAATGCGGTACGGCTTACGTAGTGCATATCCTTGCCGGCAATAAAGTTCAGACCGTCCGAATTTGTTTCGTCATAAGGAATGACCATCTCGTTTGACGAATTGACAAGGTC
Source organism: uncultured Lachnospiraceae bacterium (assembly GCA_964582375.1). GTDB lineage: Bacteria > Bacillota > Clostridia > Oscillospirales > CAG-272 > CAKSQF01. Next base: position 13,844 of record CAZORL010000037.1, on the reverse strand, counting down.
GATCACCGTCTCAAACATGATGCGACTTCCCTGCTGTATAAACTGACCCATCGAGTGAAGATCGGTGGTAAACGAAACGGATGCCGGGAAAATGCCCTTGTTGTCCTTACCTTCCGACTCGCCGTAGAGCTGTTTCCACCACTCTGCCGTCATGCCGAGAGAAGACTCGTAGGACGCAAGGATCTCGACCGATTTGCCTTTACGGTAAAGGATGTTACGGAGAGCAGCATATTTGTAGCAATCATTTTCAGAGAGATCAACCGATGTATAAGTCGATCTTGCGTCAGCCGCACCCTTCATCATGTCATCGATATTAATGCCTGCAACCGCTATCGGCAAAAGTCCAACAGGGGTAAGGACAGAATATCTGCCACCGACGTCATCCGGAACGACAAAGGTCTCATAGCCGCGAGCGTCCGAGAGCTCCTTGAGTTTTCCGCGGCACTTGTCGGTCGTTACGAAAATTCTGTTCTTTGCCTCATCCGCACCGTATTTTTTCTCGAGATACTCACGGAATATTCTGAAGGCTATCGCAGGCTCGGTTGTCGTTCCCGATTTCGAGATAACGTTTATGCAAACATCGCGTCCCTCGCAGATCGAAAGAAGCTCCGCCATGTTGGATGCGGAAATATCGTTACCCGAGAAATAAATGTCGGGTGTGTCTTTTTTCAGATCATTGTATTTCGCACTCTTGCAAAATTCGATCGCTGCACGCGCACCGAGATAAGATCCGCCGATGCCGATAACGATGAAAACATCGCACATCTTCTTGATCCTTTCGGCGGCTGCTTTTATGCGCTCGGCCTCTTCCTTATCGTAATTTACGGGAAGATCGACCCATCCGAGAAAATCGTTTCCTTCGCCACTTCCGTTCCTGAGTGTCTCATGCGCACGACGAACATCGGGAGCTATGTTGTCAAGCTCCTCGGGTGTGATAAAGTTTGACAGATACTTGTCATTTAGTTTGATTGTCATTTTTTGTAAATCCTCCGCTTTTTTAAGCTCGCCTTTATTGTACACCATTTTTTGAATTATTTCAAGACCTTTTGCTAAATTAACAGATATTTTTTCAGTATTTTTACAAATACGTCTGTGAAAGTTATTTCCGTAACCTCTTCAAGGGCAAAGATATCCCTCGTTTCAATGATCTTTCCGTTCATTTTATACTCGATAGTCCCGACGACATCGCCTCTCTTTATCGGCGCACTTACATGATCGGGCAGAACTGCGGATACTTCTATCTTCTTGTCATTGCCCTTTTCAACGATCGTTTTGAGCGGCGTGTAGCCTATCTTAACTCTGTCACATCGACCGCGTTTTACGGCGACATCACCGCTCGACTCTGTTTTATCCTCGTAATACGCATATGACGCAAAACCATAGTCAAGAAGGCTTTTCGCGATCGAATTTCTCATGTCGCGTGTCTTTGCACCCATGACGACCGCAATAAGCTGCAGACCATCCCTTTTCGCACTCGCACTCATACAATATCCCGCCTTTGACGTTGATCCGGTTTTCAGTCCGTTACAGCCTTTGTAGAATCGAACCAAACGATTGGTGTTTGTAAGCGTAAAATTGCCGTCACGGAGCGTATCCTGCCAAACGGTCGTGTATTTTAATATAGTTTCGTGTTTTATCAGTTCGGCTGACATGATGGCAATATCGCGTGCCGATGTGAGGTGACCGGTCGTTGTATCATCAAGCCCGTTTGTGTTCTCGAAATTAGTTTTATTCATCCCAAGTTCACTTGCCCGCTCGTTCATTTTGGCAACAAATTCAGCCTCGCTTCCGCAAACATGTTCTGCAAGGGCAAGAGCGGCATCGTTCGCGGACGCTATAATGACCGCTTTTATCATTTCTTCGACCGTCATGCACTCGCCGACCTCAAGGTATATCTGAGAACCGCCCATTGATGCAGCATTCTGACTGACAGTGACATCATCGGCTAGTGATATTTTTCCCGAGTCAACTGCCTCCATAACGAGAAGAAGGGTCATGATCTTTGTAACAGATGCAGGCGGCAAAGGCTCATCCGCATTCATCTCATACAGTACAGCACCGGTTGTTGCCTCGATCAGTATCATGCTTTTGGCATCTCCGAACGATCTCTCGGGCAGATCGGTTTTGCTCGGAAGAAAACTCGGAAAACCCACAGTGACACATAATATAACAGAAAGAAATTTTGCAAGCATAAACACACCTCACCATTATCTGACATCAACATAAATTATTCTAAAGACCTGATATTTATGCATTCTGACAATGTTTGAAGACAATTTCGAAAAAACTATTGAAAAGTGATCGAAAATGTGGTATAATCGCACTGAAAAGAAAAAATGGGAGGTAAGAAAAATGCCATTTTCAAAATATCTCGACAGTAAACGAGACATTTGCCGCGATCTCGTCGAATATCTCGGAAAAGAATACGAGTACGTAAGTATACTCGGTACCGATGTCAGGACTCAGGCATGGCGCTCGGATCGCAATATTTCGATGATCAGAGAAGGCGACGGCGAGTGCGGATTCGTCGTAAAGCTTCAAAAAGACGGAGTGTTTTTCGAGTATTCGCTTGACGACATTTTTGGAAACGCTCAGGCGATCGCGCAGAAGATATCGGACACTCTCAAGGTGGACGCATCGCTCAAAGAAAGAACAATCGGTGCGGGAGGCGTAAAAGACGAGCCTCTGAAAAAGGATTTTGTGAGAGAGTCCGACTTTGACAACTACACCGACAGTGAAATTCTCGATCTTTGCAATAAAGTTCGTGACGAACTTCTCCAAAAAGACGAACATTTCGTAAACGCCATAGTTACCATACAGCCGTACACGGTATCAAAGCTGTTCATATCCAAAAACAGAGAGCTGTCTCAGCATTATGGTTGGGCAAACGGCGGCATATACGGCGTTTATGTTGACGGCAAGATGGTTATGGTCAGAGACGGAGCATATTCAAATCTTCTTTCTGAGGTAATGACAAAACTCAGCACTCTGACCGACGCGCTCTTCGACAGAGCAAAGAAGCTTGTGAAGGCAAAACCGATCGAGCCGGGAATTTATGATGTAATAACCGACAGTTCGATCACAGGACTTATCGCTCACGAGGCGTTCGGGCACGGAGTCGAGATGGATCAGTTTGTAAAAGATCGCGCACTTGCAAAGGAATATATGGGCAAATATGTCGCGTCCCCGATCACGAATATGCGAGACGGAGCTGCCGCAACATTAAGTGCCGCATCATATTTCTTTGACGATGACGGTGTTTTGGCACACGACACGCAGATAATCAGAAACGGTGTTCTTGTCGCAGGGCTTTCAGATCTTGTATCGGCGACAGAGCTTTCGACCGAGCCAACCGGAAACGGAAGACGCCAATCCTTTAAGAGAAAAGCCTATTCGCGAATGACCAACACGTTTTTCGAGCCCGGCAGTGACAAGCTTTCCGATATGATCGGATCGGTAAAGCACGGGTACATGCTTTTCCAGACCAACAACGGAATGGAAGATCCCAAAAACTGGCAGATACAATGTACCGCCGAGTACGGAATAGAGATAGTTGACGGCAAGCTTACCGACAATTATGTCTCGCCTGTCGTCATGAGCGGATTTGTTCCCGATCTGCTTGGATCGATCTCGATGGTCTCGGACGACTTTGAGGTTATAGGTGCGGGAATGTGCGGCAAGGGCTACAAAGAATGGGTTCGAGTTTCGGACGGCGGTCCGAATTTGAAAGTGAGGGTGAAGCTCGGATGAAAAGACTATATGATCTCCTCGCATCAAACAGCGAGATAAACAGATTTCGCATAACGAAAACAGATCGCGAGTCATACGAGATGTTTTTTGTTCACAAAAAGCTTGAAACAGTCAGATCAAGCGATACTACCGACATTAATGTGACGGTCTATGTTGATCACGACGGATCGACCGGTGACAGCAGCTTCGGGATATATCGTTCGATGACCGATGATGATATCATCTCAAAAGCGTCGGATGCCGTGGCAAGAGCAAAACTTGTGTCAAACAAGCCCTATGGCTTTCCCGATGCCGCCACCATCGAGGCAAAACTCGACACAAATCTTGACGCTCTGACATACAGTGAGCTTGGTGCAAAGATAGCCGACGCAGTTTTTGCGGCAGATACGATCGACGGCGGCTCGATCAATGCGGCTGAAATATTCGTTTATCGCGATGTTACGAGAGTTGTAAACAGCGAAGGAATGGACAAGACACAAACAAAATATCATGCGATGATCGAGGTCATCCCGACGTTTACAGGTGATGACGAGTCGGTCGAGCTTTATTTTGCTCATGAATTTTCAAACTTTGATCCCGATCGCATAACGAGCGAGGTCGCAAAGAAGATGGAAGAGGTCAAAAACAGAAAGGTTGCGATAAAACCCGCCGTTCCTCTTTGTTCTGATGTTCTCCTTCACGAGAATGAAGTATGGGAGCTTATGGCTCAGTTTGCAGGCGATCTTAATTATTACAATGTTTACGCAAGATCCAATCTGCACAAAAAAGGTGATCTTATCGCTGAAAGCAACGGCGGAGATACCATAACTCTCGACATGGTCGGAAGCATAAACGGTGCCGTCGGTTCATCCTATTTTGATGCGGAGGGTACAACACTGATTTCGACAAGGATCATTGAAAACGGCAAAGTTGTCGGATATTACGGTTCGCACCGTTTTGCGGAATATCTCGGCGAGGCTGACACCGGTGATCTCGGATGCATGGTTCTTGCGACCGGAACGCTTGACGATAACGATCTCTCGTGTGCCGATTATCTTGAGTGCATTTCCCTTTCGGGACTTCAACTCGATCTTTACAACGATTATATCGGCGGAGAGATTCGACTTGCTTATCTCCATAACGGTAATAAGATAACGCCGGTCACGGGTATAACCATGAGCGGAAAGCTCTCGGAGGTACTTAAAACCGCAAAACTTTCGGGTAAAACGATAACAGCAAACAGATACAGCGGGCCCGACAAAATGCTCATAAAAGGCATGAACATCATTTGATAACGCAAAGAAAACATCCCGAGACGCACACAAAATGTGTCTCGGGATGTTCTCTTTTGGCTATTAGGTTTGTATCAATACATTCCGCCGCCCTGCATTGCTGCGGCGCGTGACGCTGCCTCCTCGGCTTTCTTGTCTTCTTTGATATCGGAGACAAGAGCCTCGGTCGTGAGAACGGTTGCAGCAATCGATGCAGCATTCTGAAGGGCCGATCTTGTTACCTTTGTAGGATCGACGATGCCTGCGTCAATCATGTCAACGAATTTTTCGTTGTACGCATCAAATCCGTAGCCTTTCTTCTTGGAGCGAGCGATTTTGTCAACTACAACGCTACCCTCGTATCCTGCGTTCTCGGCAATTTGACGAACGGGAGCCTCAAGGCACTTTTTGACAAGCATGATACCTGTTTTTTCGTCACCGTCGGCATTCTTAAGGAGTGTATCTACATTCTCAATAACGTTGAGATAAGCTGTTCCGCCGCCTGCAACGATGCCTTCTTCAACTGCGGCTTTTGTCGCGTTGAGTGCATCCTCGATACGGAGTTTCATTTCCTTCATCTCCACCTCGGTTGCGGCACCGACCTTGATAACAGCTACACCGCCCGCAAGCTTTGCAAGTCTTTCCTGGAGCTTTTCGCGGTCGAACTCGGATGTCGTGGTGGTGATCGCCGAACGGATCTGACCGATACGTGCCGAGATCTCATCCTTATTTCCCGATCCGCCGACGATGATCGTGCGCTCTTTGTTGACCTTGATCTGCTTTGCCGATCCGAGCATGTCAACGGTCGCGTCTTTAAGCTCGAGTCCAAGCTCGGACGTGATGACCTGACCGCCCGTGAGGATGGCGATATCCTGAAGCATTTCCTTTCTGCGGTCGCCGAATCCGGGGGCTTTCACGCAGCAAACATTAATTGTGCCGCGAAGCTTGTTGAGGATCATTGTTGTAAGAGCCTCACCCTCAACATCTTCGGCAATCACGAGCAGCTTTCTGCCAGACTGAACGATCTGCTCGAGTATGGGAAGAAGGTCCTGAATGGAACTGATCTTCTTATCGGTAATGAGAACGAGTGCGTCGTCAAGGACAGCCTCCATCTTCTCCGAATCGGTTGCCATGTAAGGCGAGAGATAACCGCGATCAAACTGCATACCTTCAACAACCTCGCAAAGGGTTTCGGCAGTCTTGGATTCCTCAACGGTGATAACGCCGTCAGACGTGACTTTTTCCATCGCGTCTGCAATGAGAGTACCGATCTCTTCCGAGCCGCTTGAAACAGCACCTACTCTTGCAATGTCGCTCGAACCCTTGACAGGTTGAGAGTTGCTCTTGAGACCGGCTACAGCGGCATCGACAGCCTTCTGTATACCCTTGCGAAGGATCATGGGATTTGCGCCTGCGGCAACATTCTTCATTCCTTCATTGATGAGAACCTGTGCGAGCAGAGTTGCGGTGGTCGTTCCGTCACCTGCGGCATCGTTTGTCTTGGTTGCAACTTCTTTTACGAGCTGTGCACCCATGTTTTCCTTGGGATCGTCAAGTTCGATTTCTTTTGCGATCGTAACACCGTCGTTTGTGATGAGCGGTGCGCCGTATTTCTTGTCAAGAACGACATTGCGACCCTTGGGTCCCATTGTGATCTTAACCGTGTCAGCGAGCTTGTTTACGCCCGCCATAAGTGAATTTCTGGCATCAATGCCAAGTGTGATTTCTTTTGCCATAACAGTTTATCCTCCTGTAAAAAATGTACCGGATCAGTCAAGAACAGCGAGAACTTCGCTCGCGGATACTATCGTATATTCCTCGTTGTCGAGTTTGATCTTCGTGCCTGCATAGTTGCTGATGACGACCTTGTCGCCAACTTTGATATCGGTGATCGGGATGACAACTCCGTCATCGTCCTTCGCGCCCGGGCCAATAGCGAGAACCTCGGCAAACTGCGGCTTCTCTTTTGATGCGGACGTCAAAATAAGTCCGCCCTTCGTTGTTTCTTCTGCCTCAACCGTTTTTAATACCAAACGATCGGAAAGCGGTTTGATGTTCATATTATAATCTCCTTTTTCAGATTTTGATTTATTTGTTTTGGCACTCGACAAGTTCGAGTGCTAACTCACGATTACTATTGTAGTCATTTTCCAAAAAAATGCAATAGCTTTTTGCGATAATTAACACTTATTTAACACTTTCTCAAAACAATTGCTAATACCGACCCGACAAGGTGATCTTTTAATCGCTGCCGACATAAACTTACACGAGAGAGGTGGTATTCTGTGAAAATGTATCCGATATTTTCATTTGTTACCGAGGAGATACTTGCTCAGGCGGCAGTTATATCTCTGCTCGTATTCGGCTTTTATGTTGGAATAAAGCTGAAATTCTTTAATATAACCAAAGCAAGAAAGATATGCAGATCTTTGGTCAAAAAAAGGTCGGGAGGCAAAAAACTCGAATCGATTCGCACATTGACTGTAGCACTTGCCGGAACTCTCGGCGTCGGAAACATAACCGGTGTTGCGTCCGCAATAGTTTTGGGTGGTCCGGGTGCTGTTTTTTGGATGTGGGTCGCCGCTGTATTGTCTATGCTTATAAAATACTGCGAAATTGTGCTTGCCGTCAAAAATCGAGTAATCATAAACGGTGAGGGTTGCGGCGGTGCGATGTACTACATGAGAAGGGTGATCGCTCTTCCCTTTTCCGTGTTGTGCATCCTCGCCTCATTTGCGATAGGCAATTTCCTTCAGGTAAACGCGATAGTTGAATCGGCAAACGCGCTCTCCGACGTTAACCCCGCTGTTGTTGGGGTGATCATCTCGACGATCGTGTGGCTTGCCATAAGCCGCGGCTTTTGTGGTATATCGTCATTTACGCTCTTTCTCGTTCCTATAATGAGCCTTATATATGTGACTCTGTCATTGACGATAATCCTAAAAAATTACGCCTCTATAACATCGATTTTTTCTTTGATCGTCAAATCGGCTTTTTACCCATCTTCCGTACTCGGAGGGATCGGCGGGTATGGGATCATTCGATCAATGAAGTACGGCATCAATCGAGGGATCGTCTCAAATGAGGCGGGATGCGGAACAGCTCCCATGGCCTATGCATCAACAAGTGACAAAACCCCTGTCGAGCAGGGGTTTTGGGGCATATTCGAAGTTTTTGCCGACACGATCATCATGTGTTCATTGACAGCTTTTGTGATCTTGTTATCCTATGAGAAAACAAGAGGTTTAGTCGGTATGGAGCTTGTCATCGCCTCGTTCGGGAACAAAGCTGCTCCGCTTATATGCACATGCGTGATCTTGTTCGGAATCGCGACGATCATCGGATGGTCTTATTATGGAATTAACGCAACAAAATATCTGCTCGGCGAAAGGGGCGTGCGTGTATTCACGATAATTTTCAGTCTGTCCTGTATTCTCGGATCAATACTGTCCGCTGACGCAATATGGACACTGTCTGATTTTTGTATCTGTGGAATGACGATCTTAAATCTCTTCTCCATGTGCAGGCACACCGACGAGATCGCAAAAGAGACCGAGCGATACTTTCTGTCGAGTGTCAGATCACACGGAGTAAGGAAATGATCGGGATATCCGAACGGCCGAGAGTGTTTGTGAAGCTCTTTCTCGATACATCCTCGCAAATAAATGCCGTAAGCTCGTCCGAGGAATAAAGGATGGTTGCATTCGGGAAGATCTCTTTGACATATTCTTCGGAGGCTTGTACTGCCGCATACATTTTTAGCGGAACAAGCGCCTCGTCACAAATCGTATCTTCGTCTGATGCTTGCCATGTCTCCTGTTTTGGTTGCTTTGTCGGCAGATGCTTTGCTATGTCAATGATATCGGCAAGAACTGCACTTGCGGTCGGCAGCGCACCTGCGCCGGGACCGTAAAACATCACATCACCGACAGCTCGACCTTTGACAAGTATACTGTTAAAGACACCGTCAACCATGGAAATGGGGTTGTCGGATAATACAAGTGCGGGAGAAACACGAATATCTATACGTCCGTCTTGAAATCTTCTTGTGGAGGCTACGAGTTTGACAGCACCGCCAAAAAGCTTCGCAGTTTTTACATCCTCCGGCGTAATCTTCTTTATTCCGACGGTCGAGACCATTGATGGCGATATGAGCGTCCCGAACGCAAGAGCCGCAAGAATACAGATCTTTCTCGCCGAGTCATCACCGTTGATATCGGCACTCGGGTCGCGTTCAGCATAACCGAGAGCCTGCGCCTCGGCAAGTGCGGACGCCATGGTCTTGCCTTTTTTGTCCATTTCGGTAAGAATATAGTTAGTTGTTCCGTTCAAAATACCATTGATTTCGAGTATCTCATCACCAGCAAGAGCGGTCTTTATTGATCTTATGATCGGGATACCGCCTCCGACGCTTGCCTCGTAGAGATAGCGGACGCCGTGATCGCGTGCCGCATCGCAGAGAAGGTTTCCGAAATTCGCAACGACCTCTTTGTTTGATGTTACAACATTCTTCCCCGCCAAAAGGCAAGCAAGTGAATACTCAAAAGCGGGTTTCGATCCGCCCATTGTCTCACAAACGATCGAGACCTCGGGGTCGTTCAAGATCACGTTAAAATCATGAACCACACGATCGCCGAGCGGATGATCGGGAAAATCGCGCAAGTCAAGAATGTACTTGATGTTTATGAAATCCTGAAGTTCCTTACAAATGAGATTATACCCGCTCTCGATGACGCTGTATACTCCCTGACCGATGTTTCCAAATCCCAAAATAGCAAGCTGTATCAAAATAGCACCTCAAAGTTATAAACGTTAGATAGGATTATACCAAATAGTTGAAGGTTTGTCAATATCTTTATCCGAATTTTTTTGCCCAAAAACAGATTTTTTAAGAAAAATTTTATTATACTCGATTTTATAGGTGTCAAAAAATCATTTATTTTTCAGTTTAAGTCCCGAAGAAAACGCCGCTCCGACATTTCCGCCGATCTCGCGATAAACATTCGAAATCCCGTCAAATGAGATCGGACGGAATTTTTTGTGATCAATGTTGCCGTCCTCGTCAAGAACACTCTCGTCAGCCGAGAAATTTTCAATAATTCCGATGCAGATCCCATCTTCGTTGAATTTCTTCAGTTTGCACTCGATGAGGACAGGTAGCTCGTCGATAATTGGTGCGTTGACAAACTCGCTCTCGTGTGAATGAAAACCCGCTTTTTCGAATTTGTTCGGTTCATCATTTGCCGATACGATGCCTACATAATCGCAAGCATCAACAGTTTCAACAGTGGCAAAGCTGACAGTGAACGCACCGTTTCTCTTTATGTTGTCGGTCGTCTTGTGGTCATGAGAGAGACAGAGCATCACCTCTCCCGTATCGTAGATTCCTCCCCACGCCGCATTCATGGCATTTGACGTACCGTCTTCATTGTAGGTGGCAATGATCAGCACGGGCATCGGGCTGATCGCCGTTTTTTTACCAAAATTTTTACGCATACGCGATCTCCTTCTCTCCGCACAAAGCGGTAATTTTTTATTATATTATATCACAACTTGAGCCGAATTTCAATAGAAAAATCCAAAAATGGTAAGCAATGTCCGAAAAGAATTTTGAACAATATGTATATTTTGAAAAAATCCTATTGAAAAAAACCAAAAATATGCTATAATAATCAAAATAAGAACGGATAAATGGAGGCAGGTGAAAATCCGGTGAAATATCTTTCATTTATAAAAAAGAACGTGATAGTGCCAACCTTTTGCGCGTCATCGATTATAATGTTGTTGATACTCGCTTTTATGGAACTTTCGGGTCTGACATCAAAGCCTGCCCTGACACTTTCAAATGCGCTCCTTTGCACCCTGCTTGCCTTTCTGTTTTCGCTTTGCAATTTGATCTTGAAGATCGACAAGCTGACAGTCGTTACACGAGTGCTTATACACTTTGTCGCTACCATCTTATCGCTTGTTGCTGTTGCTCTTTGCACAGACTACAAATTCAATGAATCATCACTCGTTCTTATAGTCGTGTATTCGGTTCTTTACTTGATAATTGTTCCGATATACTTTGTCGTCAGAACGTCTCTTGATCGAAAAAGATCCGAAAAAACTGCCTACAAGAGCATTTTTTCTCAGAGGGATTGATCATGTTTCTGGCGGATACGCCTCAAGTCTGTTTATCGTGAATCCTTTTTCGGAAAAATTCTTTTCGTATTCGGTCATTATATTCGCTTCGGCAAAATCACTGTTATGCAGATCGTACGTTAAGTTCTCGATGCGCCATCCGCTCGCAAAAAGCTCCTCGATCGAAAAATCGAACAATGCGCGATTGTCTGTCTTAAAACAAAGTTTTCCGCCATCGGAAAGCAACGATGCGTAGATCTCAAGAAACGAGCGGTATGTAAGGCGTCTTTTGTAATGCCTTGATTTGTGCCACGGATCGGAAAAGTTCAGATAAATGATATCAACCGAGTGAGGAGATATAAACTCACAAAGATCCGACGCATTGACATTAATAAAGCGAAGATTAGGGATGTTCTCAGCTCTTGCCCTCTCAAGTGCTGTTATGATCGCATCTGTCGAGAGTTCAACGGCAATAAAGTGCCCGCTCGGATCAGCCTTGGCACTCTCGCACGCAAAAAGACCCTTTCCACATCCTATCTCAAGGCTAAGCGGACGACACCCACCAAATGTATTTTCGTCGGGTGACTTGATCAGATAATCGGCGCACGCATCGATCCTTGCCTGTCCGTTTTTCTTTTTTCTCATTCTCATATTGCATTTTTCTCCGTTTTCTGCTATAATAGTTAAAGATACCGACACTTTAAGAAGTGTGTCATCTATTATATCACCGATAGAGAAAAAATGCAATCGTTTTAGTGTAAATTTTACTTCTTTTTTGGAGGAAGATCTCATGACAAAACAGGAATTTATTTCGCTCCTTCATGACAAGCTGGTTGCCGCCGGCATGGAGACAACAATCGCTGATGAAAAGTGCGAAAAGATCTCTCAAAATTTCAACAAACTCGCAAAGGATGATGCTTCTAAGTATTATACCGAGGCAAATGCTGAAATGGTTGCCGCAAAGATCGTCGGCGACTCGCACGCTAAAGATGACAGGTCAGACGCAAAGGACAAACCGACGATAGTGATACCGAAGCAAAAGATCGAAACACAGTCCAAAAGCGGAAGTGACACCAAAAAACCTACGCAAAACACCGACTTTTTGATCGTCAAGGAGCGCGAAAAGACACGCCCTCAGTCAGGTAAAAAAGGAAGGCGCAAAGGTCGCGATGATGACGGCAGACACCCAAGACTTCTTCTTTGGCTTTTGGCACTGCTTTGCGCTCCGTCGATACTGCTTGTGATCGCACTTATAATCGGCTCGACGCTTGCAATCGCAATAGCCATGGCAGGGATGATAATCGCCTTGGTAACAGTGATAGCGGCTGTCGTTTGCGGTGGATCGGTCCTTTCGATCGCTGCACTGATCTACGGAATAACGCAGATAATATCTGAACCTCGTTATGTCGGTCTTCACGAGATCGGGCTTGCAATGGTGTTCGCGGGTGCGACGATCGCGGTCAGCATAGTTCTCTATAACATTGCCGTAAGACTCATTCCGTTTTTGTACAAACTGATCGGTAAGGGACTTGTTCTTTGCCGTAAAAAAATAAAAGTTTGGGCAGTTGCCGCTTGGAAAGGATGTGAAAATCTGTGAAGATCACCTCGGTTATTTTCCTTATCGTATCCCTCGTGCTTGTTTTCGGCGGATTTTTCATCTGTGAATATGCAAGAGGGCTTGCCCCGAACGATGCCGCAATTGATGGCGAATCGATAAAAGACGGCGTCATCGAAAATGAGATTGAATTTTCGGATGAAAATATAACAAGAGTCTCGCTCGACCTTGTTGACTGCACTGTCACGATCCACGGCGGTGCGAAAACATCATACGCAAAGCTCACAAATTTTGAACCGAACAAATATATCGGTTCTGTCTCAAAAAAGAGCCTCACGATATCAAATAACATATCGATAACCGATTATATCAATCTCAACGGCTCGGGTGCGACCTTTGCCGGTGTTTGGAGAACACTCCGTTCGGCACTACTCGCAGATGATGACGGCGACAGATCGCTTGATATCTACATCTCGGATGCGGAAGAGATAAAACAGCTGTCGATGACACTTACAAATGTCACTCTCAGGCTTGTAAATGTTAGTCAGGCTTGCGATGTTTCGGTCAATGCAACCAAATCGACTATCGAGTTTAATGGAATAAAGCCTGCCTCGCTCAAATTCGAGGGAAGCGCAAGCAATATTTCCCTGCTCTCTGTCGAAACGCCGAAATCCTCTTTCGAAATGAAATCTGGCAAAATAAGCACAAGAAAACTCATTTCCGAAAAAACAACATTTGAACTCGGCGAAGTTAACGTCAACTTGATCGAGTCAGATTTCGAGTCACTCGATCTGACGCTCGAAAAAGGGTCTGTTGATATATCGACCTCAAATTCCGCAAATAACTTCAAACGCTCGATTATGACCGGTGAGGGCGAGGTCAAGATCGGTAAGCTCGGCGATAAAGACTCCGATCTGGAGTCGGTCGGAATGTCTGACACAAATAAGGGAGATACACTTCCCGGCGCGCTTAATATATCTGTAAAGAAAGGCGACATAGCACTCAGATACGGCGACGGTATCATCGTTCCCGATCCGGCACCCGAAACAACACCATCAACAAATGGTTAACCCAAGTCGATAATTATACCTCCCGAGCTTCGGCTCGGGAGGTTTTTCTTCCCCCAATATTTCGACAAAAATCGACACGGGTTGCGGGTAGTTTGG
>CAZORL010000036.1:0-15302 GCA_964582375.1 uncultured Lachnospiraceae bacterium | reverse complement strand
CATCAAAAAAAGCGGTAGCCTCTGAAAGGAACATTTCAGAGGCTTCTCTACCGACGTCAGTGAGCATCCCCGCGACTTTTCTGTTTGGCATTGCGTATCGCTGTTGAAGATAGCGCATTGCCGCACCCGCCTCGCCATCGGGACCTCCGATCTGGCTTATTATGATCTTTGCGAACGCCGGGTTCGGATTTTTGATCTTTACGGGGTATTCAAGATTTTTTTGGTATAACCACATTTTTCAGTTCGCCTCGCTTTCCCACGGCCACGGTGTCTTTGTCCATCCGTCCGCCCCGGCAGAGATGGTCAGCGGTCCGTACTCACGCTCATACATCGCACATGCCTTGGCAAGTGCGTCCGATTTTTCATTAAGATACTCTGCGGCATCTGTTGAGTCGTACATATCAAGGTACATCCTTGTCTCAATAACGGCAAATCCAAGCTCTTGTATTTGACGCATGAGAGCTGCTTTGCAAATGCCTCTTTGCCCGCAGGCTCTTTCGCGATCGTTTAACATCTCGATCTGCCTCCTCTTTTGCCCGCGTTGAATGGTTTGTCAAGCTCGATAAACAGCGTTCCGTTTGCAAGGGCGTCATTCGGGTTGTAAAGATCCTGCCACTTTTGATATGGCAGATAAACCATGGCAAGGGAAGGATACTCGCAGATGCCGTCAGCATCTCTGACCTTTTGTCCCGATGCCATCTGCGTGCAGGGAGAGGTGTATACACGTCCTCCTCTGCAACCATAGGCTCTTTGATAGTCCATGTCGGTAAATGATCCTTTCTTTTTGCGTTGTGGCGTCACATTCTTTTTTCTGGTTTTATGTGCGCCTACCTTTATGTTATGCACCGATACGAAAGAGGTTACATTTTGTTGATATCTATGATGACATGCCGACTTTTTTCATTTTTGACCTTGACACGGGCGAAAAAATATGGTATACTATAGTGTATTTTCACCGTAAGAGCTTTCGAACTGACCGATAGATATATATACATCATGGTATCGCCGATACTTGAACGGCGGTGTTACATTCGGAGCAACCCGTGATTTTTTGGTGGCTTGCGAATGGGTATGTACAAGAGTCAAAACAAGAGGTAAACACAATGGCAATGGATTTCTTAAGAAAACTTCCGATTCCTATGGAAATGAAGGAAAAATATCCGCTTACAAAGCAGGCGGTCGAGGCAAAGAAAAAGAGGGACGATGAAGTTCGTGCGATATTCGAAGGAAGATCAAACAAAATGCTCCTCGTCATCGGTCCCTGTTCCGCCGACTGCGAGGCAAGCGTCATGGAATATGTCTACAGACTGAAAAAAATGCAGGATGAGGTCGAGGACAAGCTGATCCTTATTCCGCGTATTTATACGAATAAGCCGAGAACTACAGGTGACGGATACAAAGGGATGATGCATCAACCCGACCCGACAGGCAAGCCCGATATCTATAATGGCATAATCGCGATAAGAGAACTTCACGCAAGAGTCCTTGACGAAACCGGACTGTCATCCGCAGACGAAATGCTATATCCGGCAAATCACAGATATCTCTCGGACCTGCTTTCTTATAACGCAGTTGGCGCAAGATCGACCGAGAACCAAGAGCACAGACTGCTTGCATCCGGACTTGATGTTCCCGTCGGAATGAAAAATCCCACGGGCGGTGATCTTACGGTAATGATCAATTCGATAACCGCGGCACAACATCCGCATTCATTCATATATCGCGGCTGGGAAGTGAATACTACCGGTAATCCCTATGCTCACGCGATTTTGCGCGGTTATGTTGACGCTTACGGCAAATCTATGCCGAACTACCATTATGAGGATCTTGTAAGGCTATACGATCTCTATTCTTCGAAAGATCTGGCAAACATGGGCGTTGTTGTTGATACTAACCATGCAAACTCCGGCAAAAATCCGCTTGAACAGCCGAGGATCGTAAAAGAGGTTCTTCATTCTTGCCGTCATAATGACAGTATCAAGAGGATGGTCAAGGGATTTATGATAGAGAGCTATCTCGAGGACGGCGCACAAAAGATCGGCGAGGGCGTGTTCGGAAAATCGATAACAGACCCTTGTCTCGGTTGGGAAAAGACCGAAAAATTGATACTCGACGTTGCCGATCTTATCTAACGGCAGAAAGGTTTTGTTTGTATAATGCAAAAGATAAAATTCGTGACCGATTCCGCAAGCGATATCTCGCTCACGGAGGAGGCACATCATCCGAGTCTTCTCGTGATGAATTATAAGGTGACGCTCGGCGATCTCGGATTTACGAGCAGGATCGATATGTCGGATGAGGAGTTTTACAAGGCTCTTTCCGAAACAGACGAGATACCGACAACGGCACAGCTGACATCTTTTGAGTTTTATGACGTTTTTGAAGATATTTATAACGATGGGTACACGCATATCATATTGACCCTGATAAACAAGGATGCAAGTGCTACATTTTCCAATGCTGAAAGAGCGATCGATGAGTTTTTTGCCGATCATCCGGACGCAAAGGACAGCCTTGTTATTACTCTCCTTGACAGCAGGACCTATTCGGGCGGATACGGACACACTGTTCTGTCTGCCGTTAAAATGGCTGAGAATGGTTCCTTGTATGACGATATAGTCTCCTTTATGCGAGATGATATCGAGCATCGTGTGATTTATTTTGCTCCTTTTTCCCTGAAATACGCAAAAAAGTCGGGTAGGATTCCCGGGGCTGTTGCGGTCGTTGGCGAGGCACTCGGAATAAAGCCGATCATGCGTATATACGACCATAAGA
Source organism: uncultured Lachnospiraceae bacterium (assembly GCA_964582375.1). Classification (GTDB taxonomy): domain Bacteria; phylum Bacillota; class Clostridia; order Oscillospirales; family CAG-272; genus CAKSQF01. Next base: position 12,527 of record CAZORL010000036.1, on the reverse strand, counting down.
TCGTTAATTCCGAAATGGTCAGAGGAGACAAAAAGCTGCCGCAAAAGATCGCGGAAAAGTCATTTGCCGAAATGGAAGCGGACAGTGAATACTGTGTTGTCTACGGCAGTGAGACGATAGACGGCGAGCACATGGCGGATGCTATGAGAGCGGTCTGCGGTTATGGACCGATCGGCTTTTACAGGATCAATCCTATCGTCTGCTCACACAGTGGGCCGCGCGTTATAGGCGTCATTTTTAGAGCGAAATAAGGCGTTTTACAAATAATCGACCGTTTTGTTCGGTAATATTTGTTAAATTGTTTTATTTCCCTTGACATTTGTATAAATTTATGGTAAAATATCTGCTTGGATAGAGAAAATATATTTTGAGAGGACCCCATAAACATGAGTCTGACAGAAAACAAGATCAAAAAACAAACATTGCTTGACGGAGCGACATATGTATCACTCGTTGCGTCGGGAGCAAATGCAATCAATAATAAGAAGGCACAGATAAACGAGCTTAATGTTTTCCCCGTTCCCGACGGAGATACCGGATCGAATATGAGCATGACGGTAAGCCCGATACGCGGAGACATGTCTTCAGCGATCGGAAATCTTTCCGAGTCTGCCGACAAGGTCGCAAGTCTTTGCCTTCGCTCCGCAAGAGGAAACTCGGGCGTTATTCTTTCACTTTTCTTCAGAGGAATCGCAAAAGGACTCAAGGGCAAGGAAACAGCCGATGGAGAAGATTTTCTTGCGGCTCTTTCAAGAGGTGTTGAGGAGGCATACAAGGCCGTCCAGCGTCCGACTGAGGGCACGATCCTTACCGTAATGCGTTGCTCGGTAGAGGAGGCGACCTCGCTTTTCCCGAGTTCGGATAAAACGCTCGGTGGGCTTTTTGAGTGCCTGTACGATGCGGCATGTGATACACTTAAGAAAACACCCGAGATGCTTCCCGTGCTCAAACAGGCAAATGTCGTTGATGCGGGCGGTGCGGGATTTGTTGCCATCCTTGATGGTATGCGTTTGGCTCTTGCCGGACATCCGGTTGAGGGCGTTGCCGATCAGGGAGAGACTTCGGCAAAAGCGGATTTCGCTCAGTTTGAGACAGCGAATATAGAAAACCCCTACTGTACCGAATGTATTATAACCAAATCTCGGGAGTATATGGGCGAGGGCAAGGTCGGAGCGTTCAGAAATTTCGTTCTCTCCGCCGGCGACAGTGCTGTTTTCGTTGATGACAGCGAGATCGTCAAGGTGCATGTTCATACAAAAGACCCCGGCAAGGTTCTTTCGGAGGCTCTTAAGTACGGATCTCTCTATACCGTTAAGGTTGAAAATATGCAAAATCAACATACCGAGCTTGTTTCCGCCGAGGAAAAAGAGAAGGACTTAATTGCCGCACCCGAGAAAAAATATGGCTTTGTTGCCGTAACTCCGGGCGAAGGAATAAAGAGCGTTTTCTCCGATCTCGGAGTTGACAGCTTCGTGTTTGGTGGTCAGACAATGAATCCCTCGACCGAGCAGCTTCTTTCGGCTGTCAATTCGACCCCTGCCGAGAATGTGTATTTGCTCCCCAATAACAGTAATATTTGCCTTGTTGCCACACAGTGCGCAAATCTGTGCAAAGACAAGAACGTCATAGTCATCCCGACCGTCAGCGTTCCGCAGGGCGTTGCCGCAATGCTTTCATTTGATGCCGATCTTTCTGCCGACGAGAATACGGTAGCAATGGAGGAGGCGGCATCGGCTGTCACTACTCTTGAGATGACATTCGCCGCACGCGACAGCGAGTTTGACGGCAACTCGATCAAAGAGGGTCAGATACTCGGTCTTGTCAATCACAAGGTCAAATATGTCAGCGATGACAAGGTCGCCTGTCTTGAAAAACTTTCAGAACATATGTCCGATGCATCATTTATCACGCTTTTCTATGGCGAGGATGTTACCGAGGACGAGGCAAGTGCCGCTGTGGCATATCTTGAGGAAAAGCTCGGCGATGATGTTGAGATATCCGCGATAAACGGTGGTCAGCCGCTTTATTACTATACCATTTCGGTTGAATAATTTTTGACTAAAATCCGCAGAGATATTGAATCTCTGCGGATTTTGTGATATAATGGATACAGTAACCGAAAGGAGCATCAGTATTTATGAAAAAAATAGAAATTCAAGCCCATCGCGGCGTGTCAAACACCTGCCCCGAGAACACATTGCCCGCATTCGAGCGTGCGATAGCCGAATCGTTTGCTTATATTGAGACCGACTGCAAATTCACAAAGGACAGTGTTTGCGTACTTCTGCATGATCATACCGTAAACAGAACATGCCGCAGAGCGGGCGGCTCGCCGCTTGATGAGCAGACAAAAATATCCTCGCTGACCAACGATGAACTTCAAAAACTCGACGCCGGTATATACATGGGCGACGAATTTGCGGGCACTCACGTTCCGACCCTCGAAGAGGGACTTGCGTTTGTAAAAGGGAAGAACATACGCATAAAGCTTGATAATGTTTTCGAGTCCTTTGATGAGCGGCAGTTTGAGATATTCTGCGATATCATCGAGCACGCTGATATGGGTGATCAGCTCGCATTTGCTTGTAAGACCCTGCCATATCTTGCCTATCTTGCCGAGCGTTTTCCCGATGCCGAGATGAACTATGACGGAATAGTCACGGATGAGGCACTTGAAAAGGCATACAAGTATGCCGCAGGAAGGCTGATCACTTGGATCCCTTACGACAACGGAAGGGCATATTGGTTTGCCGGCGAAAAGGCGAATAAGAACCTCTGTGCCAAAGCGAAGAAGTATGGTCGCCTTGGCATTTGGGCAACGGCGACCCACGATGAAGTTTTGTACGCAGTCAATGAATTTGACGCTGATGCGGTTGAATCGGACGGCAGCATCAAACCCGAACATTTTGTTTGATCATATAAATCATAAAAATCAGAGCATCTCGTTTTCGCGAAATGCTCTGAATTTTTATGTTTTTTTCCATGTTTTTGGGCTGAAAAGTATCATAACCGGAAGTATTTCAAGTCTGCCGAGAAGCATTGTGAGAGTCAAGATGACCTTCGAGAAAGCACTGTATCCCGCAAACGAGCCGTAAGGACCGACAGCCTCAAATCCCGGACCGATATTTGAAATGCAGGACAGAGCAGCCGAAAAATTGCTGAAAAATCCGTGTTTTGTAAAATATTCGCCCGCATCTGAGCTTATTGTGACCATCTGACCGTTTATTGGGTCAAAAGACAGCAAGAAGATCGCCGCAACAAAAATGAAGAAATAGAGCGATATAAAGGCAAAAACATCATTTATTGTCTTTTCTTCAAGGCTTTTGCCCTCGACCTTTGCTTTGGGGACGTATCTCGGGTTTATCAGCTTTCTTACGTTTATGTGTACGCCCTTGACTGCTATAACTATCCTTGAAACCTTCATACCGCCTGCAGTCGATCCCGCCATTCCTCCGATGAACATTACCACGACAAGCGTTGTAAGTGCGAGCATCGGCCAAACGCCGAAATCGGTTGTGGAATAACCCGCTGTCGTCATAAGAGAGGCAACCTGGAAAAGCGAATGTCTGAACATTTCCTCGATAGTGTAGCTTTGTGGGAAGGCTTCGAGTTTCAATACAAGACTTGCAAAGCAAAGTGCGACAGCCGATGCTATGATCAACAGATAAACTCTCAGTTCTTTGTTTTTCAGAACATCTTTGATCTTTCCTATCAAAAGAAGGTAGTAGAGGGTGAAATTACAGCCGAACAAGATAAGAAATATCGCCATCACATACTGCGAAAAAGGGTTAAAAAGCTCAATACTGCCCGGGACAAACCCAAATCCTCCTGTTCCCGCACATCCGAACGTTGCAAGTAAGCTAAAGAAAAACTGATCGTTTTCGTAACCGGGAATCGGCTTGTCGAGCATTAAGATGACCACCTCAAGAATTGTCATTCCAAGGTAGATAAGATAAAGGATCCGTGCCGATGCACGCATTTTCGTGACAATCTTGCCGACCTGCGGTCCGGCACTCTCCGCTCTTAAAAGATGCATCGATGAGCCGTCGTTGCTTTCGGGAATAAAGATAAGGACAAAAACGAGTATTCCCATGCCGCCGATCCAGTGCGAAAAACTTCTCCAAAACAGCATTGAGCGCGAGATCGATGTTATGTCGTTTATGATACTTGCGCCTGTTGTTGTGAATCCTGACATTATCTCAAAGCAAGCATCGATATAGCTTGGAATGTCGCCGCTGATCACAAACGGCAAAGCACCAAAAAGTGTCATGATTATCCACACAGCGGCAGTGAGCGCAAAACCTTCTTTTTGATAGAGTGCATCTCTTTTGGGCTTGAGCAGTTGCATGCCGACTCCTATGATGATAAGTACTGCGATCGGGATTATTATGGCGATCTTGTGTCTTATGTCCTCTTTGTAAATAAATGATACAAGAAGAGGCGCAAGCATCATAAGCCCCTCGAGTATCATGATCTTCCCAAGGATAACACCAAGTTTTTTGTAATTCATTTTTATATTCAACGCCATCGCCCGGGCGAAAGCTTCCTTTCTGTGGGATTTGGGGCTTTTTGCAAGAGCAAACTTTCTGCAAGGAGCAGAGAAAGCTACAAAACTAATTTCTGCCTTAAGCTAAAATATCTGTCAGATCGTCAAAATTTTTGTGTGTCGTGACGACGATCACATTGTCTCCAAGCTTTATAGAGTCGTTGCCGTCGGGGATAATGACCTTGTTTTCCCTTATAATGCAGGCGATGAGACAGTTGTCCTTTAACTTAAGCTCACGAAGCGGTCTGTCACAGATCCGCTCCTGCCTTTTTGCAAGAAACTCAAGTGCCTCGACTTGCCCGTCAACGAGCCTGTAAAGGGTCAAGAGATTGCTTCCCTTCGAGTTTTCGATCGCACGTATGTAACTGATTATGCGATTTGCAACGATGTCCTTTGGAGAAACATTGTTTTTGACGCCGATCTCGAAAAGCATGTCGTTAAGATCGTCACTTTTGATCTTCGTGATCGTTTTCTTGACCTTCATTTTGTTGGCAAACATAGAAACGATCATGTTTTCTTCGTCGCTGTCTGTCAGTGCGACGAAAGCATCCATTGCCTCGATACCCTCCTCAAGCAACAAGGAATGACGTGTACCGTTGCCGTAAATTACGGTAACACGCGGAAGACTGTCAGCAAGCTCCTCAGCAAGTGCCTCATCCTTTTCGATGAGCTTGATGTTGTATTTCTTTTTGGACAATTCGTCCGCAAGATAGTAGCCGATCCTGTTTCCGCCGACTATCATTATGTTGCGGATACGCGATTTTACGATGTGTATATCCGAGAGAAAATCGCGAAGTGCTCTTGCGTCGGACGTAAAGTGTATTCTGTCGCCTTCTTCGATAACAAAATTACCCGACGGAATGACGATCTTGTCGCCGCGCTGTACGGCACAAATAAGCACCTTTGTGCCGATGCTTTTGCCGATTGCGTAAAGCGTTTCGCCTATGAGCGAGCATCCGACCTCGACAACTATCTCGACGAGAAGTACACGACCGCCCGCAAAATGCTCAACCTTTGCGATCTCGGGAAGGTTTATCAGGTTGTATATTTCGGTTGCGGTGTCCATTTCGGGATTGACGATCATGGATATGCCGAGCTGATCCTTCATTATTCCGATCTGTTTGCGGTATTCGGGATTTCTAACCCTCGCGACAGTATTTTTTACGCCAAGCTTTTTTGCGACAAGGCAGGCAAACACATTAAGCTCATCGCTTTTGGTGAGTACGATGGTCAGATCCGCATCAGCCATGCCCGCCTCCTTTTGTATGTCAAGGCATGCGCCGTTTCCGACAACACCCTGAACATCATATTTTTCTATAAGCTCCTCGACGGTGTTCTTGTTTTCGTCGATTATGGTTATCGTGTGATCATCGTCAGCCAGACTGTGAAGTATGGTCTTTCCGATGTTTCCGAGTCCGATTATTACTATATTCATCGTGTGGATCTCCTGTGTGATTTATTGCTCCTCGGGCACTGCAATGACTCTAACCGTTATCTCGCGGGTCTGTAGGTTATCGACTCGCGTTACTCTTATGGCAAGATTTTCATATTCAAATGAGTATCCTGCCTTCGGTATGTCTTCGCATTTCTCGATCACCCAACCGTTTACGGTGGATGATTCGGTGTCCTCGTCCGATGTGACATCAAAAAATTCAAAAAATTCCTCGATTGGGAGAGAGGTCTTGACAGTGTAGCTGTCATCTGAATTCTTTGTTATCAGCTCTATTGCTTCGTCCTGTTCGTCCCAGATCTCGCCGACCAACTCTTCGAGAATGTCTTCCATGGTTACGATTCCCGATGTTACGCCGTATTCGTCTATTACGACAGCTATGTGTGAATGAGATCTTTGCATTTCCTTGAAAAGGGCGTCAAGATGCTTTGTTTCGGGGACATACAGCGGCTTTTTGACCGCATCCTTAAGTTTGAAACCGAATTTCTCGCGTCCGATCAGATAATCGCGCGCGTAAAGTATGCCGACTATGTTGTCGGGTGTTCCCGAGTATATAGGAATACGCGAGTATCCTTCATCGCCGATTACTTGTACTATTTCATCGTCGGTCGCGTCCTCGCTTACGCAGATGATCTTCATTCTTTGGGTCATGACATCTTTCGCACTCAGACTGTCAAGCTTGAATACGTTCTTTATGTACTCAATGTCATCCTTGTCAAGCGTTCCCTCGTCTGCGCCTGCGTCAAGCATGACAACAATGTCCTCCTCCGACACAGTTTCCTCGGATGCCTTGGGATCGATTCCGAACAGCCTGAGAATAAGGTTGGTCGATACGGTCAAAAACCATATCACGGGCTTTAACATTGTCGTAAGTGCCGAGATTACTCCGCAAACGCCCCCCGCAAGCTTCTCTTTGTGTTTCATCGCGATCCTTTTCGGAACAAGCTCGCCCAGCACGAGGGTAAAGTAGGAGAGTACCAGCGTTATGATCACGACCGATATCGTGTCAATTGCGTTCACATATGCGTCCGATATGCCGAATGATCTGACAAGCGTGTCGGTCAGGCTTTCGGCAAAATTGTCTGCCGCAAACGCAGATCCGAGAAATCCGGCAAGCGTTATGCCGATCTGTATGGTCGAGAGAAATTTCGTCGGCTCTTCGATTATTTTGAGCATCCGTTTTGCTTTTTTGTCGCCGTCTTCGGCAAGTGCACGAACCTTCTTCTCGTTGAGCGAAATGAGAGCTATCTCTGCCGCGGCAAAAAATGCGTTTAGGAGGATCAGAAAGAATTGCAGCAGAAGTTGTTTTATTATATCTGACATGTTTTGTTGCTTCTCCGTTTTGTAGTTTAATCGTAATACCAAAATGTTGCGGTGTATTCTCCGCCGTTAATGAAGACTTCAATGATGTTGAGATCGCGATGTGTGTGAACTCTTTCAGTTCTGTCAAGCTCACGGGTCGCTATCTCACGACGGGCGTCAAAGAGCGTGAGAGTATTGCCGCTGATCCTGACATGCGGATCTGATGTTGTGAGTATTCCTCAATGGGAAAATGCCGAAGAACCTCTCTGTCATATGTAACCTCACGGGAAGCGGCAAGGGCACCCGTGCGAATATCGCTTCTCGGTCTGTCAGGGCGGAAATCGCATACCCACCCAAAGCTGATACGTCTTTTGCCGTCCCAAAAGGATTGAGGTGCGTAATAGGCGGAAAAGTTGTTTGTACATTCGTGCCCTCCGATATGCTGACGCACTTTTCTATAATATTACCACATAATCCTTCAAATGTCAATAGTTTTTTGAATAATTTGCGAACTGCCACATACAATCGTCGGATTTTGTTGCTGCTTTTTGAAAAGCTATTGACATATTCAAAAAATGTTATATAATAAATAAAATATAATAAAACAATCGTTTCAGAAAGTCTGAAAGGAAGGTGTTAATATGCCGCCAAAACCAAAGTTTACAAAGGAAGAGGTCGTCAAGGTCGCTCTTGAAATAGTTCGAGAAAAGGGAATCGAGCGTCTTACCGCACGAGACCTCAGCGCAGCGCTCGGTTCTCTGTGCCGATATTTAAGCAGATAGGAATGGGCATGGTTGCGTTTGCCCTTGAACAGCCTCACTTGTACGATTTTCTTTTTATGAAGGGAATAAACAAAAAAGAAAACTTTGATATGCTCCTTAGCGAGCTGGGTATCACGGCAGAGCGGTCGATCGATGCTATATGTGCCGATTATCAGCTTTGTCACGATGACGCTAAACTGCTGTTCGAGAATGTTTGGATATATACATTCGGTTTAGGTGCACTCTGTTCAAGCGGGACATGCTCGTTTTCGCGCGATGAGCTGAGCATGATGCTCTTGACCGAGTTTCACGCGATGCTCGAATATGTAAAAAACGGAAAAGAGAGTGATCACTGATGGAAAAAAATATGTGCGGTGCAGATTGTGGAAATTGCTTTTTCTCGGGTAAATGCTCGGGCTGTATAAGATCAAGTTGTGCACCCTTTGGGAACGACTGCTTTGTCGCGCACTACATAAAGATAGGCGGTAAGGAAAAATACGAGGAATATAAGAGAAAACTTATTGCTGAGATCAACGAGTTTGATATTCTCGGTATGCCGAAGATCGATACCCTTTATCCGCTCGTCGGCGTATATGTCAACCTTGAGTATACACTTTCGAACGGCGAAAAGGTCTCTTTTCTTGATGATCGCGAGATATACCTCGGTTCTCAAGTTTCCTCGCTTTTCGAGTGTGCAAAATGCTTTGGCATCGTCGCCTCTCCCTCGTTTATTCTCGTCTGCGAGTACGGCGAGAACGGTGCATCGCCCGAACTTATAGCATACAAGAAAAGGTAATTTTTTCAGAACAAATATTGACAAATCGATCCTTTCGTTGTATAATAGAAAAAACGAAAGGATCGGTACTTGTTATGAATACAATGCAGGCAATAAAAAGCAGAAAGTCGGTAAGAACCTTTAACGGCAAACTGCCGACCGAAAGTCAGAGGCGGCAAATTATTAAGGCTGCAAATGCATCTCCCGTCGGACTCGGACGCTATGGTGATATGCATCTGACTGTCGTTACGGACAAGGCAGCACTCGATATGATAAACAGTGCGGGCGCAAAAGTCTTCGGAAGAGAGGGCGATCTGCTCTATGGTGTGCCTATGCTCGTTATCGTCTCATCAACAAAAGACTCTCTTGAAAAAATGGCAAATGTCGCTTACTCGAATGCGGCCGGAATCGTTCAGAACATGGCACTTGCCGCAGTGGAACTCGGCATCGGTGCTTGCCATATTTGGGGAGCGATCGCGGCACTGCCATCTGACAGGAAACTGTGCGACAGACTTGCGATCCCGGATGACTTTGTTCCATGCTGTGCGCTCGCCCTCGGACAGAGCGACTATGTTTACACCGAGCGTGATATCCCGAGCGACCGAATATCGATAAACACCGTATCATAACAAAAACACTGTCTCGATCTTCCGAGACAGCGTTTTTGTTAATTGTTTAGGTTGATAAGAATCTCGAAAGAAATTCTTTCGTTTGTATCTCTTTCGGTGACTCGAAAATTTCGGACGGTGAGCCTTCCTCGCAAATAACCCCGTCTGCCATGAATATGACTTTGTCGGAAACATCGCGGGCAAACGCCATTTCGTGAGTTACGACGATCATGGTAAGTCCTTCGAGCGCGAGAGTCTTCATTACAGAGAGCACTTCACCGACCATTTGCGGGTCAAGCGCACTCGTAGGCTCATCGAAAAGAAGTACCTCCGGATCCATCGCAAGTGCTCGTGCTATGGCAACTCTCTGCTTTTGACCGCCCGAGAGCTGTGCGGGACGGGCGTTGATGAACGGATCCATTCCGACATTTTTGAGATAATACATCGCAGTTTCTTCGGCATCATGCTTTTTTCTTCCGAGAACGGTGGTTTGTCCGACAGTGCAATTTTCAAGCACTGTCATGTTCGCAAAGAGGTTAAAGCTTTGGAATACCATGCCGACATTCGTGCGGTATTTTGTCAGTGAAAAATCTTTTGATGTTATATCCTGTCCGTGATAGAGGATCTGTCCGCTTGTCGGTGTCTCAAGCAGGTTTATGCATCGAAGCATCGTACTTTTGCCCGACCCGGACGCACCGATCACACTTACGACCTCGCCTTTTTGGATAGAAAGGTTGATATCTCGTAGGACGGAGTGATCGCCAAAGCTTTTTTGAAGGTGAACAAGCTCTAAAACTTTCGTTGACTCGGTCATTTTGTTCTCCTTCCTTTGCAGGACGCTTTTCCTGCAAACTCGATCTCTTGCATCATCGTGTCCTTGTCGCGTATGTCATCTTTTGCGAGATGTATCTCCGCGGCAAGATCTGTCTGTGAACCGAATATCGTGTAGTTTTTATCGCCGTCAAGCTTTTTCTCAACATATCTGAGCAGTCTTGTTACGGTAAATGTCAGAATAAAGTAAACGACGCAGACGATCAGATATGTTTGGAAGGTCTTGAAGCTTTCTCTCTTGATGATGCCGGCGTAATAGTAAAGCTCGGTTACACCAATAACATTCAGAACCGATGTGTCCTTGATGTTTATGACAAATTCGTTGCTTACAGACGGCAGAATGTTGCGCATTACCTGCGGAATGATCACGCGAAACATCGTTTGCGTATGCGTCATGCCGATCGACATCGCGCCTTCAAACTGTCCCTTGTCGATCGAGATAATACCACCGCGGACGATCTCTGCCATGTATGCACCGGTGTTGATCGATACGATAAGTATTCCCGAGGGTATGAGGGGCAGGGTATTTCCGCCGCTTGCGAATGCGTATCCCCAATAAATTACCATCGCCTGAACCATCATGGGCGTTCCTCGAAAGATCTCGACATAAATCGAAACGATCGAGTTTGCAATTTTGTGGATAACACGCAAGATCTTGTTTTTAGACAGAGGAGCAGTGCGCAGTATGCCGGTCAAAAGTCCGATCAAAAGTCCTGCTACCGTTCCGATAAGTGAAAGCAGTAATGTCGTGCCGACACCGCCTAAAATAAGCGAGTAGTGCTTTTCGAGTATTTCTGCTACGTCCTTGAAAAATTCCATTTGTTATGCCTTATTTCTTGATGATGATAACGAGGTTGGATTCGTAATATGTGTTCGAGAAATCGATCTCCTCTTTGCGTTCTGCAGTGGGGCTCATTCCGGCGACGATCGTGTCGATGGTTCCCGACTGTACGGCAGGGATCAGCGATTCCCAGTTTATAGCATAGATCTCAAGCTTCATACCAAGCTTGTTTGCAACATAGAGCGCGACCTGTACATCGTAACCGTTGGCGTAGAGACCTTCCTGACCTTCACTTGCGATCGGAACGGCACCAAGCGAATCACCCTTTGTGTCTGTCCAGTTGTAAGGGCTGTAAGCGCATTCCATACCGACCTTGAGCGTGCCGACCGGCTCTGCGGGAGATTCGCTCTCAAGTACGAATTTATCGACCTTGCCGCCGGTTGAAAGGGTAACGATCTGCTCCATGAGCGTTTTCTTCTGCTCTTCGGTGATAGTCCCGAGAACACCATTGACCTTTTCGCAAAGATCCGAGCCTTGCTTGAAGCCGAATGCTATGCCGACATCCGCTGCAGTTGCGGTAAATCCGGTCTTGTTGTTTTCAAAATGAAGATATGTAAGCTCTTCGTTTGACCCGCAGACCGACAGAGCTGTGGGCTCTTCGGCAACATAGCCGTCGATAGCTCCGCTCTTGAGTGCGATCAGAAGATCGGTGAATTCGGGATAGGTCGATGATTTTACACCGTCGATCTGGTTAAGTGCCTGCTCATGGAACGTGCCCGCCTGCGCGGCAATTTTCGCACCCTTGAGATCTGCGATCGATTTGGCACTCTTGACATCCGCACCGTCTGACTCTCCGCAGGAGGCGAGCATTGTGAGCGACAGGAGTGCCGCTGTCATGGTTGAAAGAATTTTTGTGAGTTTCATTTGTTTTTTCCTTTCGGTTTGAAAAAATATAAAAATAAGCCTGCGACCCGAAAGGTATCGCAGGCATACAGACAAAAGTCGATAGCCGTTGATAGTGCTCCACGAAAAACGTGACAGTTTTGTGCCTGTTCGGCACAACCCCAGCTTGCACTGCGTTGGCAACCGCACTGCCGCTTCGGCGGAATGTCCTTTCGCAAATATCATCTTGCCAGATATCGATATCTTGCTACTCATCATATCCGCAACCTCTATCAGGTGCTGCATTCTTAATTTTCGTACATTATACAACAAAATTACACATTTGTCAACAGTTTGCCACCTCTTTTTGCATTTTCGGCGACTTGCACAACACGACGGCAAAAACATACTGATTGTTTGACTAAATAAACTTAAATTGACGACGGTGAAATTTTTTTCAAAAAGGGCTTGACAAATCGACTAAAATGTGGTATACTTTATGACACGCGTGAGATACGCAAAAGGATCTGCCCCTGTAGCTCAGTAGGTAGAGCATTTGACTTTTAATCAAAGGGTCTGGAGTTCGAATCT
>CAZORL010000035.1:0-15361 GCA_964582375.1 uncultured Lachnospiraceae bacterium | reverse complement strand
CCATGTTTATGACTCCTTTCGAATTTGTGTGCTTTTATTGTTGGTTTTTATTATTGTTTGTCGTGCTTACTCGCTCGGTCCGAGTGTGACCGACGACTTGCCTGTGCTCGGGTCGAGATTTGCTATATATTTCTTCAAAAGGATAATATCCTTTGAATCGATCTTGCCGTCGCCGTTGGCATCCGCACCTGCCTCGACACTTACCGATGACTTGCCTGTTGCGGGATCGAGGTTGGCTATGTATTTCTTCAAAAGGATGATATCCTTGGAATCGATCTTGTCGTCACCGTTGGCATCACCCCAAAGTGTCGTTCCGCCGGTGTCCGGTCTGCCGCTGAATTTTTGGACTTGTGCCGTCGATGATATGACCTCGCTCTCGTGATAAAGTGCGGTCACGACAACTCTTATGAACTTACCGATCATATCCTCCGTTGGCCTATAAGTTGCCCCTGTCTCGCCGCTGATGCTTTCCCATGCTGAAGTAGTCGGATCGCGATACTGCCACTGATAGCGAAATATTGGGTTTGACATCCACCTCTTTATATTGTCGGTATTGACTCCTATTTGGGCACCTTGGAATGCCACAACTTGACGACCGTTTTTGACTGTACCCGTCAGCGATGCACTTCCCGTGAGCTTTCTATAGCTCTGAAGATGGATCGTGTATCTGTACTCCTGCCCCGGCTTAAGCGTGTGATAATCATCGTATGTGATATATACAAGCTTTTCTTTGTGGGGGGTGAGCTTTCCGTCTGAATATGTACCGCCGGACTCTGTCGGACGGGTATATTCGCCAAGCGTCATCGGAACAGCCCATGCAGAGGGCATGGTGGACTCGCCGTAGTTGTCTCCCGAGAACTTAACATAATAGTTATCATTCGTGGTCGAACTCGGTGCAAGGTCAATATAATTGTTCGGCACATAACCGTCCTGAGCAACAAAGCCGAACGACAAATTATTGGTTTTCGCACGTCCTCTTGCATCGACGTCAACGATCGACTTTCCGATGACATGCAGACCGTATTCATGCTTGCTCTCCGGACCTCCGTATTTTGAAACTCCTCTGTTGCCGATGCCGTATCCGCCCAGAACCTTGATCTTGAGAGTTGAATCGATAACATCGATGCCGCGGACAGACATGATTATGCCTTCGTAGACATTGGATATGTCCACGGTACTGCCGTTTCTGATGATAATGCCCGCCTCGTTGCAGGTTTCCGGCATGGTCGTTCCGTCTTTCAATTTGAAATTGCCGTACTCGTCCTTGATTCCGTATCGGAGATATCGATTAAGATCTCCCTTAAGTGTAACTTTCGAGTTGTCGATAATGAGCTTTTCGTTACCGTCCTCGCTTACGCAGTTCTTGTACAAACGCCAATCGTATCCGGTTTGCACGACGAGGTTCTCGGGGGCGTAATGTCTGATCATCTGAGCGTTGACAGTACTGTCCTTGATAGTGCCGAAGCCGTAAATATCTCCCCCAAGCTTGAGTTCACTGTTGATGATCTCCGAGAACATAAAAATTCCGGTGTCACTTTCAACCTTGCTGTTGACAATTCTCGCATTGACGATATCTCCGAGTGATGTGCAGTTATCCACCCCATATATATCGTATTCCTTGACATGTCCCCCATATGAATATATCCAGGAGTCTTCGATATTCGTTGACTTTGCCATCGTGTTGGTAACAGTCTCATCAATAACAACCCCCGTGTAATAATTGTCAAAGAAAACCATACTATCGTAGATGAACAGATCTCCGTCCGCCATTAAGTGAGCTATTGTATTGTTATTAAGTGGGTTATCTCGTCCTACTTCGAGATCGGCTTTGCCGCACTCAAGATAAAGATCACTGCCCGTTTTCTCATTGGGATCGGACAATATGTACATATCGCCCGTCGCATAAATGAGAAAGTCGGCTACTCCCCAACGCCCTGCCAAAACAGTTGACGCGACCTTGTTTTCTTCACCCTTGAGAAGTATTACGATGTCGCCGTCGATCTTGATCGGCCCGCCGTCGTAATTATCGAGGGTCAGGACACCGTCTTTGTAAGAGGCAGACCCATCCCTCTTGTCTTTTTTGTTCTTGTAGGTGAAGGTCGAGTTTTTCTTAAGAGTATACTCCTTTTCGACTTCCGGTTTGTCCGCGCCGTCCTTATAGGTATAAAACTGAATAGAAGTCGGTGCGGTCAGCTTCGATGTGTCCACGCTGTGTTTTTCGGACGACACGGTCAAGGCACTTATTTTGAGCGGCGGCAGTACCGTCGGCAGAATGCCCACAAGGATAGCCATGGCAATGACAAGGCTGATGATTCTCTTTTTCATAGTTTACCTCCGTTTGATCGATCTCGGGGTTTGCCCCCCTCTTGTTACAGTTTACATGTTGCTGTTATTATTTTATCACAAATTACAATTTATTGCAATACCTTTTTTGCAAAATTTGACAAATGGTCGGATTTTTTGCAAAGTTGCGTGTCAATATCCCTCTTTGAGCACGCGTCTGACCTCGGCGAATGCGGCATCCTCGCCCTTTTCGGCAAGCAAAGTTAAAATAAACTCAAGCTCACGAGCGGTCTCCTCGTGGATGAACATGTGTCCCCTGCCGCGTCTGAAATATTCGAGAGGGTGCGAGTTTTGATAATTTTTACCCTGATATATCTTACTTGCGGCGATCCTGTCGCAGACCATCTCAGCAAAATATTTGGGCGGCATCTTGATCGGCTCGACCTGCTTGGTTTTCGGATTTATGTCGTTCCAATACTCATAATGATGGAGATTTCGACCCTTATGATGCATCCACGCCCTGCTGTGTCCGAACTTTTCACGTTCGACCTCGTTCGGGGATCTCGTTCCCTGCCAATATTTCACCCCGGGAATAAACTCGGTCGGGCTGAATTTCGACAGATCGTGAAAAAGTCCGCGCATCGGTATCCCTGCCTTCACGCAGTGCAAAAATACCTTATGCCGATGTCTGCACACCGTCTTCAAATGTCCGAAAAAGCTACCCATACAAAAAAGCCTCCGTTCTCCCGCTTTCACTACATTATATCTCAAAAAGATGAATATTTCAAGTATTTCGGCAAGTTTTGTCGGGGACGTGCAAAAAATCGATCTGAAGACTTATATCAGGCGTGTCGTTACATATTTATTTCAACAATTTCCGCAAAAGCTATTGAAATATATATTTTTTTGTGGTAAAATAAGGACACGGAAGAAAAGGATTCGTTTAGATACGATAACAAATAAAATTCACAAAGGAGACTGTGTTTATGGAAAAATACACTACCGAAATATTCGACCTTCGAGTCGAAAACCTGCTTCCACCCTGCACCGTCGATGTGTCAAGACCGCGATTTTCATGGAAAATGCGCTCGGACATTCTCGGTCAGCGGCAAAAGAGCTACAGGATAATCGTAAAAGACGGCGAGCGTGTTGTTTGGGACAGCGATATTGTTGTCTCTGATCAGTCGGTCGATATCGCATACGAAGGCGAGGTGCTTGCCCCCTCGACCGGCTATATATGGGAGCTGACGGTCTATGACGGCTCATCGGTCGCGCACACGGCAAGCTCGACATTTGACACTGGCATCGGCGGCAGAGTCGGATTCGAGTCGGCAGGGGCGATCTGCATTTCGGCAGACTGCGAGCAAAAAGAAGGCGTCGCACTCAGAAAGGTATTCAGACCCTCCGGAAAGATCAGCTCGGCAAAGCTTTACACGACAGGTCTCGGCGTATATGAGAGCTTTATCAACGGAGATCGTGTCGGCGTACTCATGCCCTCGGGCGAGCGTATCTATCACGAGTTGAAACCCGGATTTTCGGAAGTACCCAAGCGTCAGTATTACAGTTCATTCGATGTGACCGACATGATCGACGAGGGTCGTGACAACGTGCTGTCGGCAATGCTCGGCAGCGGATGGTGGTCAGGCGATATCATGAGCGGCTACGGAAAGAAGAACGCATATCTCGCTCTGCTTTTGATCCGATATGAGGACGGCAGGGTCGAGCGTGTTGTCACCGATCTTTCATGGAGATCGGCATGTGCGTCGCCGATCACATATGCGGACATTTTCAACGGCGAGTGCTATGACGCACGCATCGGTGTTGAATGGATGAGACCCGATTTTGACGAGTCAGGCTGGGGCGGCGTACTGCACAACGAAGAATTCAGCGGCAAGATCACCGCTTGGGTCGGCTCGCCGATAACCGTACATCACGAGCTCGAGCGTGCGCCGATATCGGCATTAATATACAGCGGTGCAGAGGGTGCGACCGACGAGCGATACGGCAGGATCAAGATCGTGCGCGAGTACAGTGGCATCGAGGACGGCATCGAGATATCCCCCGACGAGGTACTGCTCATAGACTTCGGGCAGAATTTTGCAGGATGGGAAAAAATATCGGTCAGCGGCGAGCGCGGCACTCTGCTCCGTGTACGCCACGGCGAAACGCTCAACGACAACATGGGCGAAAAGTCACGCGGAAACGACGGCCCCGGCGGCAGTGTATACAACGCAAACTACCGTGCCGCAAAGGCATCGACCGAATATATTCTGTCGGGCGACGGAATCGAGAATTATCACCCATCGCTGAGCTTCTTCGGATTTCGATACATCGAGATCAGGGTTGACGGGCAGGTAAAGCTCCACAGTGCGGTCGGCGAGGTCGTTTCCTCGGTCGAACAGCTTACGGGCTTTATGGAAACATCCGACAAGAAGATCAACAGGCTTATCGAAAATGTCCGTTGGGGACAGCTTTCGAACTATCTCTCTGTTCCGACCGACTGTCCGCAGAGAGACGAGCGTCAAGGCTGGACGGGTGACACGCAGGCATTCGCATCGGCAGGCTGTTACATGGGATTTTCCGAGAGCTTCCTTGAGAAGTTCATGTACGACCTTCGCGACACACAAAATGACGAGGGCGCATATCCCGGAACAGCTCCGACAGGCAGATACAACGGCGGTCACTGGGGCGGCACAGGCTGGGCAGATGCAGGCGTCATAGTTCCCTACACCCTCTACACCCTCTACGGTGACAAGCGCGTGATCGAGGACAGCTGGGAATCGATGGAAAAATATGTCGATGGCTTCCTCGGAAAGACCGAGCTTCACGGTCCGCTCAACGTCTGGGGCGACTGGCTTGCATACGAGTCTAACGACGACGAGATACAGTCGATGATCGCCGCGGCTTACTATGCGTGGGACGCACAGATGATGGCTGAAATGGCAGCTGCTATCGGAAAGCTTGACGATATTGCAAAATACAAGAAGGTCGCGGCACTCGTTAAAGAGAATTTCGCACAAAAATATGTCAACGAGGACGGAACGCTCCGTCGTTCCGAGCAGTCGGTCTGCCTCTACGCACTCTATGTTGACATGTTGCCAAGCGACCGTTCGAGAGAGGCAGTCGCAGGTCAGCTCATTTCTAATTTCGAGCGCACGGGCAACAGACTTCAGACCGGATTCCTCGGCACGAAGATCATTCTCGACACGCTCACGAAGATCGGCAGAAACGATGTGGCATATTCCCTCCTTCTCCAAGAGCAGAACCCCTCGTGGCTCTATTCGGTGCTTCAAGGCGCAACGACCATTTGGGAGAGATGGAATTCCTACACGATCGAGAACGGATTTGGCGATGTGGCAATGAACTCCTTCAACCACTATGCTTACGGTGCGGTCGCATCCTGGATGTTCCGCACGATGGCAGGCTTCAACGCCGATCCCATCGATCCGGGCTTCAAGCACGCGATCCTCTCGCCGATACCCGATGCGCGCATTCCGAGCGTTGACGCAAAATATAACAGTGCATACGGTCTGTTTACTGCAAGATCGGAACTTACCGACAGCACATGGAGCTACTCGTTTGCCCTGCCTGCAAACACGAGTGCACGCATCGTCATCCCGACCGATGGCTATGCGAGCCTCACCGTAAACGGCAAATCGCCCGAGTCGCTCGAGCAGAAAGCCGACGGCATCGTATTTATCGGTTGTGACGGCGGCATCGCGTATTTCGACGCTGTTGCAGGTTCGTTCGATATCGTATGCACGAAATGACAAATAATGGATGAAAATAGCATAAACATAAACATTATCGGGCATGTTCGCTCGGATTTCCCCGAAAAATTCGGCATTCCGAGGCAGAGCGGCAGAATTAAAAAACTGCGATCGGTGATCGTCCTCGACGGCAAATACAAAAGTCCCGAGGCTCTGCGCGGACTTGAGGGATTCTCGCATCTGTGGGTGCTTTGGATATTCTCGCAAACGCCGACGGGCAAATGGTCACCGACCGTTCGCCCGCCAAGGCTCGGCGGCAATCGTCGGATGGGCGTATTTGCCACAAGATCACCCTACCGTCCGAACCCGATCGGCATGTCGGCACTTGAGATAGAAAAGATCGAACCCGAGAAAGGCGAGATCACCGTTCTCGGGGGAGATATTCTGGACGGCACGCCGATCATCGACATAAAGCCCTACCTTCCGTCCGCCGATCGAATAGACAATGCGGTCGGAGGATTTGCCGACGGCGCACTCTCACACAGACTGAACGTGGCGTTTGGCAAGGGGACGGTCGGCGTGCTTTCGGAGGATGAGCAAGATCTGATCTGCGACATCCTTGCCGACGACCCGAGACCGTCCTATCAAAACGATCCCGATCGCATCTACGGCATGGACTACGCCGACATTTCGATCAAATTCAAGGTAAACGGCAATGATCTGACGATCATCGAGATCAAAAAACAATAATACACGCAAAAAGCTGTCTCAAATTGATCTGAGACAGCTTTTTGATTTAATCGGCATCCTTTCCGAGTTTTCGATAGACACCGAGACGCATTGTGAGATATGAGGCAAGACCGCCGATGAAATTGGATATCGGCTCGGCGATAAAGACCCCGGGAGCACCGAAACCGACCCTCGGCAATATCAAAGTAAGCGGAAGGACGATTATGACCTTGCGAAGGAGCGAGAAAAAGATCGCGTGCCCCGACATTCCGAGTGCCTGAAAGGTCGATTGTCCCGCAAACTGAAACGCCATGAAAACAAATCCGAAGAAATAGATCGTAAGCATTTCTGCCCCTTTTTCAATGGTTGCGAGGTCGTCCGAGAATATCCCGACCCAAAATCTCGGAAGGAGCAATATAAGAATCCATGCAACGGCGGTGTAGGTCGCACCGACTATCGTGTTGAATTTTATTCCCTGTCTGACTCTGTCATAGCGTTTTGCACCAAAATTATAGCTGATCACCGGCTGAGAACCGCTGACTATGCCGTTGACTGGCAGAGTAAATATCTCACGCACCGAGTTCATGACCGTCATGACGCCGACATAGAGATCTCCTCCGAAATTTTGGAGCGTCCTGTTGCAGACAGCCTGTACGATACAGGTCGTGCCCGACATTATGAAATTTGCTGCCCCGAGCTTTGATATCTCTGCGGTTATTTTGCCGTTTATTCTTATACTGTCGATCGAGAGCGATACCTGCACCCGCCTGCCGAAAAGAAATACAAGTATCCACACCGCAGACAGTATCTGCGATATGACGGTTGCGATTGCCGCACCGCGAACTCCCATATCGAGAACAAATATAAAAATCGGGTCGAGTGCGATGTTGGCGAGTGCTCCTATCACGACCGAGAGCATCCCGATCTTCGGAAAGCCCTGCGCATTTATAAAGCCCGCAAGCCCACTGCCGACCATCGCAAAGAATGTTCCGATCAAATAGACATCAAGATAATCTTTTGCGTACCCGAGCGACTCCTCGCCCGCACCGAACGCAACAAGTATCGGCTCGGAAAAGAGATAACCGACAAGGGTCAGCAGGATCGAGCTGACGGCGATCAGCGCAAACGAGTTGCCGAGTATTCGTTTTGCCCGCTCATCGTCCCCGCGTCCGCGCTCGATCGAAAAGAGCGGGACAGCACCCGTGCCAAACAGTGCGGCAAATCCCGAGATAAGGGTTACTATGGGGAATGTCAGACCTACACCTGTCAGTGCAAGGTTGTTTCCGTCCCCCATGTGACCGAGATATATCCTGTCAACAACGTTATAAAGAAGATGAACGAGCTGTGCGGCGGTAAGCGGCACTGCCTGTGCAATTATCGCACGCTTGACAGAGCCTTTGGTAAAATCATTTTGTCCCATTTTCTCACTTCATTTTGATAATGGACGATCAGACGATCTGCACCATCATCATTTTCCACAAATTCCGCCCCTGCAAGGCAGACCATGCGCGGTTTGAAATTGTCGGGGCTTTCGCTGTGACAATGATACGCACAGACAAGACTGCCGTCGGGCATTGTCGCAAAGCTGTTATGACCGACTCCGATGACATCGCCGCTTGCCTTTATTATCGGATTGCCGTCGTATTTGATAAACGGTCCTGTCGGAGACTTTGACAGAGCGTAACCGACTGCGTACATTGGCGATCTCGTATGATTTGCCGAATAAACGAGATAATAATATCCGCCGTGTTTTAAGACAAACGGCCCCTCTGCAACACTTGAGTCAACAGTTTCCCAAGGATCGCTTGCCACGATCAGCGGCTCGTCATATTCAACCGTTATATGCGTCAGATCGTCGCTCATCTCGGCAACAAATATCCTGTTGCCGCAGTCAAGTCTGACATAGTAGAGATAGACCTTGTCACCATCAAAGAGCAGATGACCGTCGATCGATTTTTCATCTCTCAGCCGTTTCCCCGTAAGGCTCTTAAACGGACCTGTCGGGCTGTCGGCAACAGCGATCTCCGGATATTCCTCCGACGAGAAGAGCATGTAAAATCTTCCTTTATAAAAATACACTTCGGGTGCCCAAAACCAACGCCCTCCGACCGCGTCCCTTCCGTCAAGGCAAAGTCCGACGCGCTCCCACTCTCCGTGCTCGTTCAAACGATAAACATAAATTCCGTCGCGCCCGTCGATATCGGTATCAAAAGCGTTCGCCGCCTCGAGAGGGCGTGAATTTTCGGTGGTGCAATAGATATATGAGATACCGTCATGTACGAATATAAACGGATCTCCGCCGTCAAAAAATCTTCTGCCAAATTTCATGTTGATCTGATCTCTCCCTTGTTTCTTATTATTATGTATTATCCTCAAAGCATCGCATAAACCTTGTGATCACGGCATCTCTGTTGACCGAAAACGCAAGATCTTGCTTTTTGTCAAGATCAAATGTCTTATAGACGGCATTCAAGGGTACTTTGCCGTATTCGTTGAGATTAACCGTCAGCCCGCGTGCAAAGCCTTCGGTGACGACCGCAACGGGTGCGATCTTATAGTCGCAAAAAGAAGGATCGATGGCGCAAAGGAGTGCCAGCGGATCGTGGAGCATGCCGATGTTACCGCGATTTTCGATCTTCCAGAGGCGATAAAGCTCTTTTACATAGCTCACCGCATCATTTTCGCCGCCGTAACTTAGAATCTTTGCATCATCTTCCTTTGACAGCCGCAAAAGATGTGTGACATCCGCACCAAGACAGCGAATGCCGCAGAGCGACTCAAACATGGTCTTGGCGGCTTGCGGATCGCACCAAACATTCCAATCGGCGTACTGTCTGAAATACGCACCCCCCATTATAACGATCTCTCCGACATGAGCGAGTGCCTCGGGTGACTTCTCTTCGACCCTTGCAATATTCGTGAAAGGTCCGATGGCGACAATGGTCAGATCATCTCGGTATTTTTCGCAGCATTCAATAATAAAATCGATCGCATCCTCGGGGCAATTCCCGTTTGGGGTATAGGCATCGTCCTCAAGATCGGGGGTATATTGACAAGTGTGCGCTGTCGAGTCGCCATAGCCGAAGTAGACCGGCACATCCGCATACCTGCCGCCGTAGAGCGACATGAGTTTTTTTGCCATTCGCGCACGCTCTGTCGTATTCCGAAAGACGGTGGTTACCCCGACGATATCGACACCCTCACACATTGCAAAAAGCATCGCGAACGCGTCGTCTATGTCGTCACCTATGTCGGTGTCGATAAGTATTCTTTTACGGTTCATTTTTAGTTTTCCTCCGCAAAAACTTTTGTCTAAGATACTCGGCGTGCTCGTGTGTTATGACGCCATCGGTGATCTCGGCGGCATTGACAGTCATTTAGAGTGCCCAATTATGTCAGCCATATATTGGTTATATTATTTAATTATACAGATATGCCGACACGACGTCAATAGGATCCCCTAAAATGTCACAAATAATTTACTAAGCTTCTTTCTTTTCCCGTTTACTTACTACATTCCAAAGACTCCGCCGCTTAAGAAAAAGCGAAAACGAAGAGGCAAGAAATAAAAATCCCGCACTCTCGTGCGGGATTTTTGGTGGGAGCGGGTGGATTCGGACCACCGAAGCATATGCAGCAGATTTACAGTCTGTCCCCTTTGGCCACTCGGGAACGCTCCCATATTCGTTTTGATAAGTCGCAGTGGGCAAGGCATACGCTCTGCCCACCTGCTGCTTGGAGCTGGTGAACGGAGTCGAACCATCAACCTGCTGATTACAAATCAGCTGCTCTGCCATTGAGCCACACCAGCATCTTTGCCTGTCCGACGCTCTCGCGCCTGCGACGATCTATATTATACCACAGACTTTCTGTTTTGTCAATACCTTTTTGAAAAATTTTTCTTCTGTTTGACGATTTTTTTGCAAAAAAACTATTGATTTTTTTTGTATAAATGATATAATAGTAGAAAACGGTGAAAGGTGAATATGAAGATCAAAATGAACAAAAACGATTCAATAAAGATTGGCATCGTCGGTTACGGCAACCGAGGCAGATGCATGGTAAAAGACGTCCTTTTGCAGCTTGTACCGAGTGAGATCGAGATCGTCGCCGTATGCGACAGTTATCCCGACCGCACAATGCTTGCCGCAGACGAGATAGAGGCGGCGGTAGGTCGTCGTCCCGAAACATTTTCGGATTACAAAGAGCTTTGTGACACCGCCCGTCCTGAGGCACTGATGGTCTTCTCCGCATGGGAGTCGCACTTTGACATAGCGATCTTCGCAATGGAGCAAAAGATCCCCGTCGCATTCGAGGTCGGCGGTGCATACAGCATAGACAAGCTCTTTGAACTTGTACGCACCCACGAGCGCACGGGCACACCCTGCATGATGCTCGAAAACTGTTGCTACGGCGAGCGCGAGCTGATGTCACTGCGTATGGTTCGCGAGGGTATGTTCGGAAAGGTCGTGCACTGCTCGGGCGGCTATCATCACGATCTGCGTTACGAGGTCGCCGGCGGCATCGAGGACAGGCATTACAGACTTCGCAACTATGCCTCGAGAAACTGCGAGAATTATCCCACCCACGAGCTTGGACCGATCGCAAAGATCCTCGACATCAACAACGGCAACCGTATGATGACACTCACATCGACCGCATCAATGGCGGCAGGGCTTGACGAATATCTCGCCTCACATCCCGAAAAGGGAGCGTGCGGAACTAAATTTGCGCAGGGCGATGTTGTCACAACGACGATCAAATGCGCAGGCGGACAGACGATCGTTCTGACGCTCGACACCACACTTCCGCGCACATATGACAGAGCCTTTACCGTTCGCGGCACGAAGGGCAGCTATTTCGGTATCACCGACAGCGTTTACATCGACGGCAAGTACGACGAGTACGAGTTCTCGGGCGAAAAGCTCTGGGGCAATGCCAAGGATTACGCCGAGGACTTCAAGCATCCGATCTGGGAAAATTACGATCCACGCGGCGGTCACGGCGGCATGGACTATCTCGTCGTGATGGCGTTCATCGAGGCACTTCGCCTCGGATGCCGCATGCCGATCGATGTTTATGATGCGGCGGCATGGGCGGCGGTCAGCGTGCTCTCCGAGGAGTCGATCGCACTCGGCAGTATGCCCGTGACCATCCCCGATTTCACAAACGGCAAATGGCTGTGCAGGGACGACATTGCCGACGCACCTGCGACCCACTACGGTCTTGATGTCGCAAGCGAAGCTCTGAAATACAGAAAATCTTCCACTTGATTCCACGCAATCTGAATAAATCATATAAATTATGTAAATAACCACGAGGACAAAACCCTCGTGGTTATTTTGTGAATGTCGATTCCTTGACCGTGCCGCACATATCCGCAAGCCAACATTCCGCCGTTTGCCTCAGTGTCACTCGCCCCCTTTGCCCGATGCTTGTCGTAAACGGCGATCGCCTTATGAAGTCTTCCTTTTTCGCTTTCGCCCCGGTATAGGTCGCTCCGTAGAGCGATCGGTAAGCGTGTACTCCGTCGCGACGGATGATAATGCGTGCCTCCCACCTGCCATCCTTTCGTTTGAATATGTTTTCTCCGTGTCTTGCCATTTTGTTTGTCCTCCTTCTTTGACGGCGATCTGACCACTTAACAGATCCTTTTGCATCGTTGGTTGCCCTCGATTTTCGGCAATTTGCCGCAAAATCAGGCAAATACGGAAATACTTGGTGAATGACCAAAGAATTTTTCCGAAAACCCGCAAAAAATCTATTGACATTTGCACCGTATTGTAGTATAATATACAATAGCAAAATGGATGAAATGTCGTTTTTTCAACTTTTTTGTGCAATGAAGTTGTGTACTTCATTACATGCGCGAGAAGTCGCTCGGGGGTGTCGAGTGACTTTTATTTTTTGCAAAATTAGTGAAAAATGCGGCGAAATGTATTGACAATCGACTGCGGATATGGTATAATATTATACAATAAATTACATATGTAATGTAACAATTGTAATCGATCGGCAAAAAAGAAAAGAGGGTCAATATGGGTAATGTGATCGAGATAGAGGGACTGAGCAAGAGCTTCGGCGATGTCAAGGCTGTCAGATCGCTAAGCTTTTCGGTACGCGAGGGCGAGCTGTTTGCCTTTCTCGGGGTAAACGGTGCAGGAAAATCCACGACGATAAGCATAATCTGCGGCAAGCTCGAAAAAGACGGCGGACAAGTTGTCGTCTGCGGACGGGACACCGATCTCGGATATGACGGCATAAAGGGCAATTTGGGTGTCGTATTTCAAAATTCCCTGCTCGACGGTGCGCTGTCGGTCGAGGAGATGGAGAAAGAGGGGCTTCCGTCCGAGGTCGCATCGGACATCATGAGCTCGCTTGACTGCAATGTCACCTTTTTCGATCATGTCGTCAGCGAGGAAGGTGCGTACATCATCATTTGCACCTCGACGCTCCTGCTCCTCGGGGTCTATGTCCTGCTGAACATTACCGCATCATGCAAGAAAAGCCCTCGCATAAGAGGGTTTAAGAGGTGAGAACAGATTGAAGATTTCACGATTGTTAAATAATAGCAAAAAAAGCGTCGCACTGCTGATACTGATCAGTTTTCTTGTTGGCTTTGCGGCAGGCGTGCTCGGGACTTTCTATTATGTCGAATACATCGATCAAAAAGATCCGACACCAACCGTCGACAACTCGCAAATATCGATACACTTCCCCGAGCTTGGCAACAAATACACGGGTGACTGCACCTACATCAAGGCGGGAGACACCGACATTTTAATCGATGCGGGGTCGCGGCGATCGAGCATACCCGAGATATGCGACTACATTGACAGATATGTCACCGACAAAAAACTCGAATATGTGATAGTGACCCACGCGCACGAGGATCACTATGCGGGATTTGCCACAAACGAGAGCACCGACAGCATATTCGATCTTTACGAAATCGGCAGAGTGATCGATTTTTCGATAACCAATCACGACAGGGATGCCGTGATGTACGGCAATTACCTTCGCGAGCTTGACGATGCGATCAAGCGAGGAGCCGAGCATTACACTGCGGCGCAGTGCGTACAGACGGGAAATGACAGCTTTGATCTGGGTGACGGCATAGAGCTTCGCATTCTCGACAGCTTTTTCTATTACAACAAGACCTCGAGCGAAAACAACTACTCGGTCTGCACTTTGATATCGAACGGCAGCGAAAATTATCTGTTCACCGGTGATCTCGAGAGCGAGGGCGAGGCGTATCTTGTCAAGATGAACGACCTGCCCCGTGTCACGCTCTACAAGGCAGGTCATCACGGCTCAAAAACATCCTCGACCGATACACTGCTCTCGGTGATAAAGCCCGAATATGTCTGTGTCTGCTGTTGTGCGGGAAGCTCCGAATACACCGACAACATCAAAAATCAGTTCCCCACGC
The DNA here is from genome assembly GCA_964582375.1 of uncultured Lachnospiraceae bacterium. GTDB lineage: Bacteria > Bacillota > Clostridia > Oscillospirales > CAG-272 > CAKSQF01. The sequence continues at coordinate 1,207 of CAZORL010000035.1, read as the reverse complement.
AAGATTTTTGCGACAGGATAGCGAAATACACCGATCGTGTCTATGTCACCACCCTCTGCACCGATTACAAGGAGGGCAAATTCACCTCCTTCAACGGCGACATTGTATTCAGATCGGGCGAAGACGGTCACAGCATCGAATGCTCCGGATTTACCGGCGTGCTTTGCGAGAGCGATTGGTTCAAGAAGAATCGCACCTGCCCCGAAAATTGGCGTAAAAAACAAGCGGCGTGAAGGGGAGATACGAGATACAAAATAATCGTGAGTCAAAGATCTTGATATTTACCTGCCGAGATAATATATAGATAATATATGGTGTGGTAAACTTGTTGCTTTGGCGGTCGACTTGTAATATATCGGCTATCAAAGAGGCGACCGATCTGTTTGGTTACCCCTTTGATTTATATCCTCCTCACCCGACAGTCTTACTCATCGCGGTGCCGATTTCGGTTTTGCTTACGGCATCAGGGCGACTGTAGCTGTTCGCGGTGGTGCACATATCATGAATTGTCAAAAAAATCAATCGTCGGTACAGCAATAACTTATTTGTTTTGTTATTTCGGCAGATGATCGCGAATAATTGAGATCACAAATCGAAGAAAACGACCTTGGAGTGCTCGATGAGATTGTTTATGTGCTTGTCAAGGTATTTTGCGTGACCGCGAGATCTTATTTGGGAATGCAAAAGCAGGCAAAACAGAGTAAGAAACGTTCCGCAAACAGAGCACATGCAACGGATGTGATCGAACATATGATGCTGCAGTCACCGCAATGATCATTGATATTTCTATGATTGGGAGAAAATTCGTTCGGTAGATGAGCTGAACGAGAAACTGTGCGAACATCTCAAATGGAACAACAATAAAATAATGCACTCTCTCGACAGAAAAAAACGATCCAACTGCTCAAATAAAAGCCGTCGACTTGATCACACCGCATTTGGAAGCGTCAACTATTTCTTTTAGTTTTTTCGATTTTTTGTGACATGTTTATTGACAACTCAGAAGAAAAATAAACATTTTTTCAAAAAGGGCTTGACAAAATCGAAAATAAGTGCTATAATATACGGGTACTGAAATCTGGGTGTGGCGCAGTTGGTAGCGCGCTACCTTGGGGTGGTAGAGGCCGCAAGTTCAAGTCTTGTCACTCAGACCAAATAAGCACGGTTATTTTGATAGAATAATCGTGCTTATTTTTTGTTTTTACGG
>CAZORL010000034.1:0-15435 GCA_964582375.1 uncultured Lachnospiraceae bacterium | reverse complement strand
GGAAAACCCTCGATTTTTTTATTTGCAGTGGTTTTGGTGGGTGAATTGTATATCGGCGAAATCTCTCGCCGCTCTTTGGACGATAGATTATACCCTCTCCGAGAAAATTAACAAAATCCCCCTTGACAAATACCCCACGGGGGTATATAATATATGTGCGAAAAACAAAGAATAGAGGTGCGACAAATGGACTGTTGCGAGGTCACACGAAAAAAGGAACGCCCCGATGCGGACAAGAAGGATCTCCTAAACCGCCTTGCCAGGGTCGAGGGGCAGATCAGAGGCATCTCGCGGATGGTCGAGGCGGACGCTTATTGCGTCGATCTGCTGACACAATGCGCCGCTGCATCCGCCGCTCTGGCATCGCTTGAGCGCGTCATCCTCGAGCGGCACATAAAGAGCTGTGTGCGCACGGGCGGAGACGAAAAGATCGATGAACTCATCGATATTCTGAGAAAGTTGATGTAACACATATAAATCGGAGGAAAAATGCAAAAATTTAAGGTAGGCGGCATGAGCTGTGCCGCATGCTCGGCAAGGGTCGAAAAAGCCGTCTCAAAGGTTGGCGGCGTGACCTCGGTTGCAGTCAATCTGCTCACAGGCGATATGCAGGTCGAGGGCAGCGCGCCCGACTCGACTATCATTTCGGCGGTCGTCGATGCGGGCTACACCGCAAAGGCTCTTGGTGCGGCTAAGATCGAGGAAAAGGACGAGCTTGTCGATACAGAAACGCCAAAACGCAGAAAAAGACTGATCAGTTCGGCGATCATCCTCGTTATTCTCATGTATATAACGATGGGCGCACTGATGTGGGATTTTCCGCTCCCACAACCCCTTGCCGAAAATCCGATGGCAATAGCACTGATCGAGCTTCTTCTGACAACAACGATCGTTGTCATTAACCAAAATTATTTCATAAACGGTTTCAAATCGGCGATCAGGCTCTCCCCAAACATGGACACGCTCGTCGCACTCGGCTCGGCGGCGGCGTATATTTACAGTACCGTCCTCCTTTTCGAGATGACGACATCAGAACACGCCGCCCATCTCTTGCACGGGCTGTATTATGAGTCGTCCGCCATGATCTTGACCCTCATCACGGTCGGCAAAACGCTCGAGGCGCATGCCAAGGGCAAAACGACCGATGCACTCAGATCGCTCATGAACCTTGCACCCAAAGAGGCATGTGTGATACGAGACGGCAAGGAGGTCGTGATAGCGGCATCCGAACTTGCGATCGGCGACATATTCGTCATTCGCGCAGGAGACTCGATCCCTGCCGATGGTGTTGTTGTCGAGGGCGGCGGTGCGGTCGATGAATCAGCATTGACGGGCGAGAGCATTCCGATCGATAAAGCTGTCGGCGATAAGCTGTCGGCGGCAACAGTCAGCCGATCGGGCTATATGCAAGCTCGCACAACAGCCGTCGGAGCTGACACGACCCTGTCGGCGATAATCCGCATGGTCAGCGACGCGGCGGCAACGAAAGCCCCGATCGCAAAGGTGGCTGATAGGGTGTCAGCAATCTTCGTCCCGACTGTCCTCGCGATTGCCGCCGTCACGACGGGCACTTGGCTTGCGCTCGGTGCAGAGATCGGCAGAGCACTCTCGCACGGCATATCGGTTCTCGTGATCAGTTGCCCCTGTGCGCTCGGGCTTGCGACACCGGTTGCCATAATGGTGGCAAGCGGAAAGGGCGCAAGGAACGGCATTTTGTTCAAAAGCGCATCCTCGATCGAGGCGGCAGGGCGAATCACCGCAGTCGCACTCGACAAAACAGGCACGCTCACCGAGGGTCGCCCGACAGTCTGCGATGTGATCGAAAGATCTGACAGGTTGCTCGAAGTTGCATTTGCACTCGAGGTCAAAAGCGAACACCCACTCGGCAGGGCGATCGCCGCATATGCAGAGGAACGGCTCGGCTCGCCCCTTTTAACCGAAAACTTTCAGACATTTGCAGGCGGCGGACTGACCGCTGCACTCTCGGGCAAAAATGTTTTCGGCGGCTCGGTCAAATTCGCGCTTGAGCGTCTTGCGCTCGATGCCGAAAAAGAGGATGTTTGTCGGATAGCCGACAAAATGTCGGAAGAGGGGAAGACCCCGACCGTTTTCGGACAGGACGGACGATTGCTCGGTGTGATCGCACTTTCAGATAAGCTCCGTGCCGAAAGTGCCCAAATGGTCGCACAAATGAGGAATATGGGACTTCGTGTCGTCATGCTCACGGGCGATCGACGCGCCACAGCCGAGGCTGTCGGTAGAATGGCGGGTGTTGATGAGGTGATGGCGGAGCTGCTCCCGGGCGATAAATCGGGGGCGGTTCAGACGCTGGCAAACAAGGGTGAACGGGTTGCGATGGTCGGTGACGGAATAAACGACGCACCTGCACTTGCGTCAGCCGATCTCGGCATAGCGGTCGGAGCAGGCACGGATGTCGCAATCGACTCTGCCGATGTCGTGCTGATGGGCGATGGACTGTCCGAACTTCCTGCCGCGCTAAGGCTCGGTCGAGCGGCACTCACTAACATCCACGAGAACCTGTTCTGGGCGTTCATCTATAATGCGATAGGTATTCCGCTCGCGGCAGGGCTGATGGGGCTCGACCTCGACCCGATGTTTGCGGCTGCTGCCATGAGCCTGTCCTCCTTCTGCGTTGTGTCGAACGCTTTGAGGCTGAATATCATAAATATCAAAAAAGAGGGCAAATTTGCGATAAAAAAGAAACATAAAGGAGTAAAAAAGATGGAAAAAACAACAAAAACGATCACAATAAAGATCGAGGGCATGATGTGCTCTCACTGCGAGGCAAGGGTCAAGAGTGCGATCGAGGGCGTCCCTCATGTCACATCGGCAGACGTCAGCCACGAGCGCGGCGATGCGGTGATCACGCACGACGGCAAACTCTCCGAAAAAGCCGTCATCAAAGCCATTGAAAAAGCAGGATACAAAACGATATGCTAAAAACCATCTCCCGTAGAATTCAGTTCTGCGGGAGATGGTTTTTGAATTAGGAGTTGGAAGTTGGCGAACACGGTGCTCCTTCCGCAAGGGTCGCTTGAGCGGCGGAGAAGGCGGTTAAAAACAGATCGGTGTTGTCGCAAAGGGATGCGAGCCTGAATTTCAACTGTCCCGATTGCCGCCTGCCGCCAAGTTCAGCCGGGATAAAATCGCCGGGACCGCGCATGGCAAGATCACGCTCGGCAATGGCAAATCCGTCCGTGCTGTCGCAAAGTGTCTGAAGTCGTTCTTTCGCGGATGCGCTCGGGTCGTCGCTGACCAAAATGCACCAGGATTTGTACTTTCCGCGCCCAACTCTGCCGCGAAGCTGATGAAGCCCCGACATTCCGAACCTATCGGCGTTCTCGATGACCATCAGCGTGGCGTTCGGGACGTTGACGCCGACCTCAATGACGGTTGTCGAGACGAGCACATCGATCTCGCCCGATGCGAATGCACCCATGACCGCATCCTTTTCGGCGGCTTTCATCTTTCCGTGCAGACAGCCGACTCGAAGGGTAGGGTGCGCACGCGACAACTCGTCCGCATATCCGACGGCTGAGCGAAGCTTTTTTGCTCCTTTGTCGATCGGTCTGCCGAAAAAGTCAACTATCGCACCCTCGTCATCCTCGTCAGAGTCCTCGATCGACGGGCAAACGATATATGTCTGTCGCCCCTCGGATGCCTGTTTTTCGATAAATCCCTCAAGTCGTGCCCTGTAGCTCTCGTCAACAAGGAAGGTTGAAACCCTCGTCCTCCCGGGCGGCATCTCGTCGACCGTCGAGAGATCCATGTCGCCGTACAGAACGAGTGCGAGCGATCGGGGGATCGGGGTCGCCGACATTGAAAGAATATGGACAAATTGACCGCTCGGTAGGGAGTTTCTCTTTGCCAGCGACTCGCGTTGTGCAAGCCCGAACCTGTGTTGCTCGTCGGTGATCACGAGCGCGCATGACGCAAACCGCACCTTATCGGAGATAAGTGCGTGCGTGCCGATGACGAGATCGATCTCGCCGGCGGCAAGTGCCTCTTGCACCTCGCGTTTTTTCGAGGGGGTCAGACTACCGACGAGCAGGGCGATCCGCATCCGTGAGCCGGCAAACAGCTCGGTCAGATTGTCGTAGTGTTGCCTTGCGAGTATCTCGGTGGGCACCATCAGTGCGGTTTGGTATCCGTCAGCCGCCGCAAATGCCGCCGCTGCCGCCGCACAGACCGTCTTGCCGCATCCGACATCTCCGCAGACCATTCGGTTCATCGCCCGACCCGAGCGCATGTCGGCGGCGATCTCGTCTATTACTCGTGCCTGCGCACCCGTCGGAGTGAAGGGAAGTCGGGCAAAAAAGTGCTCCTTTGCCCGGTCGGAACAGGAAATAATCGGTGCCCTGCGGTCTTTTTTTTGTTTTTTTTCGCCAAGAACGCCGAGAGCAAAGGTGTACAGCTCCTCAAAGATGAAATAATTTCGTGCCATCTCAAGCTCGTGCGGATCTTTGGGCCGGTGGATGGCAACGATCGCCTCGCGCCTGCCGCACAGTCCCATACGGGCGCGGAGGGCTTGATCAAGCACCTCGGGGATCTCGGGATCGAGCCTCTCGAGCGCACGAGAGATGAGGGATGCCATCATTTTTTGTGAAATGCCGCTTGTGAGCGGATATATCGGGCAGTAATCGGGCAGTGTGACATTTGGGACGATAGCCTCAAATTCGGGCGAGTTTATCATGTATTTGCCGCGAAATGTCTCAACTTTGCCGTAAAATCTGTATGTTTGCCCTGCGTGGAAGATCTTTTTTACGAATTTGTTGTTGAAAAATTGGACGATGCACCGCGCGCTCGAATCAAACGCCGAAAATTTCGATATCGTCATGCCACGCCGTATCTCTGCCATGGTCGGTTCTGTCCCGACGGTCAGTATCATCGCACATGGCTCGCCCGATGCCATCGCGTCCGAGAGCCGTGCGATCGACCCCTTGTCACGGTATGCGCGCGGAAAGTGCATGAGCAGATCGCCGACCGTATGCAAATGCAGGTTCGCAAGCTCCGCACGCCGCCGCTCGCCGACACCGACTATCTCGGAAACGCTGTCCTCAAGCTTTAAGTATTGCATATCACCCACCCCTTTCGGTCAAGATCGCTATACCTAATTTTATCACGAAAAAGCCGCTTTGTCAATGCATAAATGACAAAAGTTTGCGAAATAATCTTATAAATAAGCTTTTTATGAAAGGATGTTTGTTATGATGTCAGATGTTTTCCAAAGCGGACTTCACAGCGTTGAAAAAATGGGGAAAAAGAAGGCGTGGGAGGGCGATGTTGCGATCTCGGGCAGGATCGCCGACAGCCACGGAAGGTCTTTGTGCAAAATGCGACGCGAGTTGTCCTTCAGAATGCCGATTTACTTCGTCATTCTGCTCAGCCTTGCTGTCGGTATCGCCCTTTTTTGCGGCTTTTTTCACAGAACCCATTGCAAACGAAGACGATTAATGTCGAAAAATGTCGATAAATCAAAATAGCGGTCGTGATTTTTAACAGAACCCATCGCAAAGGATGACGATAAAAGTCGAAAAATGTCGAAAAACGAAAATGGAGTTTGTTTGAAATGATATCGGTTGCCGAGAAAACAAATCTCTACCCCATAGGGCGATCACCGATCACCCTATGGGGTTTGGCATTTGCTCATGCTCTCACGAAAAAGTTCAGCACGCCGTCCGAGAGCATGAGCAGCTCGCCCTCCTCCGACAGATGCACCGTCCTTCCCTCTGTCAGGTCGATCCTCATGATGGTTCTTCCCGACGCACGCTCGATTTTTGTGCCGACAACGTCATCCTCGGAGAGCGAAAAGAGCGCAATCAGCCGATCGCAAAGCTCGCATTCTGCGAAATGTGTCGAAAAATCACCGTATCTGACTATGTATCCATCGACCTGCTCGATAAATTTTATCCCCGCAACCGACTCGGGGGATGTCAGCTCGATCGCTCGACCCTCGCCGCCGATCGAAAAGGTCAGCTCGTATGACACGCCATCAAGCTCCGTACGCCCGACAACACTGTCGAGCCGCTCCATGTATGACAGAAAATCGCCCTCGTTTTGCCCACCCCTGCTGACGCATGCGACAAGAATGAGCGCAGAGAGCAATATCGGCACCGCTTTTATTAAATATCTCACTTTTTCACCCCCCTTTTTATATTCTATTCGGAGCGGAACGCTAAAATTCCCGATCGATGATCTCTCTCGCCTCCTCTTTTGTGTGGGCTGTGAAATAGACCGCTCTCGATCCGTCGATCGCAAGCGCGCGCTTTATCAGCCTGATCAGCTCGCCGATATCCCCGTTGCAACGCACATCGCCCATGACGCCCATGACAATCGATATCGCACGAAGCGGCGTGATCTTCTTTGCCGACTCGAAAAATCGACCTATCACCGCCGCCTTGACATCCTCGTCACTCGTGTTCTCGATAAGAGAGAGCGCGTCACCGCCGCAAAGATGCCCTCGACCGTCTACGTCGATCCCACCGAGTGCGTCGATTAGCTCGGCAAACGCCGATTTCCCGACTTCGATGCGATAGGACGGCTCCATACAAAGCTCCTCGAGTGCATCAACGGGGAGCTGAACGACTACCACACCGTCCTGTTCCAAACGACAGATCAGTGCCGCGTCCTCGCCGCAGATAAGCAGATCGGGGCAGAGGGCGAGCGAGCAGATCAGAGCCAACGAAATTATCTTTATCACGACTTTTCCACTTCCTTTGATCGTTTGCTCTCATTTTGTGTCGATGGCACGCAATTTATTCCGATTTTCTTCATTTGTTTACAAAAACAGGTTGACAGTGCACATAATATTTGCTATAATATACAAGGAAAAATATTATCAAAAGTGCCTTTGCATGGGAGTTTTACAATGAGATCATCGAAATTTTGGAAAAAAACTATAATATCTGTCACGACCCTGCTTGCCGTTTGTGCGCTTGTTGTCGGCTGTTCGGGAAAGAATGAGGGCGACGCACCCGACGGAATGAAGGCGGCGCATGTGTCTGCCGCTGATTATCGCATCTATGTCCCCGACGAGTGGGTGGTCGATACGGCGGACAATTCGCTTATGGCAGCCGCGCACGCAAGCGAGACCGACCGCACCAACCTGACCGTCATGGCGTACACCGGCGATCGCACATACTCGAGCCTTGAGGAATATTTTGCGGCTTATCGCACGGGACTTGAAAAGATGTTCGACCTCGACGATGACGGCAAGACCACCTTCTCTATGCTCACCGACGGCGATCGCTGTCTGCTTGGCGGTGCGGCGGCGAACAAATATGTCTATAGCGGCAAGGTCGGCGGCGTGGAGCTTAAATACGAGCAGATCGTCAGCTACTACGACGGTAACTACTATCTCTTGACCTTTACCGCCGATGTTTCGCTGTTTGACGAGCATACCGATGATTTTGATCAGATACTTCAAAACTTTGCCTTCGCAAAAGCCCCGACAACGACCGCATCTCTGACAACAACAGAGGCACCCAAATGATCTACCTCGACAACAGTGCGACCTCGCCGATCTCTAAAGCGGCAAAGGATAAGATCGCCGAGGTGATCGACACCTTCGGCAATCCGTCGTCGGTACATTTTGTCGGACTTGACGCCGCAAAGCTTGTCGATGAGGCGCGCGATGCCCTCTTTGACGGATTTGCGATCCCGAAATATCGCCGAATCGACGGTAAATTGCCGATCGGCGCAGGTAAAAAGGACGCATATCGATTTTTCTTCACATCGGGCGGCAGTGAATCGGACAATACCGCCATCTTCGGACTCTTGACTGCCAAAAAGTTCCGTGAACTGCCCCGAATATTGACGACCGACAGCGAACACCCCGCAATGCTGGAGCCGCTTGCCGCCGCAGCAAGAATGGGTCTTTGCGAATATCGGCTCATCCCGACACACGGCGGTAGGCTCGATCTCGATTTTCTCGAACGAGAACTCACCCCAAATACGCTCCTTGTTTCGATCATGGCAGCCAATAACGAAACGGGAGCGCTTTACGACCTTGCATCCGCCTTTGCTCTGGCTCATCGTCGCGTGCCGACTGCCGTCTGCCACACCGATGCCGTGCAGGCGTTTATGAAAACAAAATTTTCTCCGATGACGATCGGTGCTGATCTCGTCAGCATCAGCGGTCACAAATTCGGCGCACCCAAGGGCGTCGGCGGTCTGCTTGTCAATAATTCGCTCCTTGTGGCAAAACGCCTTGCCCCGATCGTCTACGGCGGCGGTCAGGAGGGCGGAATGCGTGCCGGGACAGAAAACCTTCTCGGTATTGCCGCAATGGGTGCCGCCTGCCGATACGCATGCGAGCATCTTGACGAGTCGATCGCTTGCGTGAGCGAGTGCAGAGAGGCTTTTTGCGAGATCGTCGCCTCGTCGGGTGTCTTGAATCTGCCCGAAAAATACCTGCCGCACATTGTTTCGCTAACACTTCGCGGCGTTCGCTCCGAAACGCTCGTTCGTGCGATGTCGGGGCAGGGGATCTGCATATCAAACGGCTCGGCTTGCTCGTCGCACGGCAATCACCGCACCCTTGCCGGGATGTCGGTGCTCGAAGCGTTCGGACTGACCCCGACCGACGCCGACTCGACCGTCCGTGTCAGCCTGTCCGGCGATAATACAAAGGACGAGCTGATCGCCGCCGCACAAGAACTTGTCAGGCTCGTACCGACACTTGTTCATAAATAATAGACAATAACGCCAAAAAATGAGGATGTGTTGCCTTATGAGAATTCTTCCTTTTGCTCTTTCTGCCGCATTGACACTTCCACTTCTCGTCGGATGTGCCGCAACCCCATCGGGAACGCCGATCGCAACATCAGGGCGAGCCACCACAACGGGGGCAGCTGCCACGACAGGTGCGACCACCACGCCGCCACCATCGACCAAGGATCATGAGGCGGCACTGAAGTCAAACGAATATGCGGCGATCGGTCATGCGCTCTGTCTTAAGATCATCGACGATTATTATGTCGAAAAGACGCACACCCTGCGTGCCGAGCCGAAAAGCAATACCGCCGCCTTCGTCTGGCCTTATGCGACCTTCCTCGAGACGCTCTCGGACGCACTGCGCCTCTATCCCGAGGACGAAAAGATCAGATCGACCTATGTCGATGCACTCTCGAAGGGGCTTGATCGCTATCGTGTCAAGGTGACCACGCTCCGCACCCCGGTGGGTAAATTTTCGAATATTACATATTATAATTCCACACGCGGCGCATCGGGTGACTATTATTATGACGATAACGCATGGATCTGCCTGCAATTCTTGACCGCGTATGAACTGCTCGGCGATAAGGCTTACCTCGATCTCGCACTCGAACTGCTCGAATTTTTCAAAACAGGCATTGATGACGAGCTTGGCGGCGGCATCTATTGGGATAAGACATTTGCCTCGAAGAATACCTGCGCAAATGGCCCTGTCGCGATCGCTTTCTTGACCGCATATAAATACACAAATGTAGAGGAATATCTCGAAATCGGCAGATCGCTCTACGATTGGCTGAACGAAAAGCTCTATGATGGCGGACTTTACAGCGACAGCATCAATAAAAAGGGCGAGATCAACGCATGGAAAGCCGCCTACAATCAGGCAACGCCGATCACTGCCGCTTGCCTGCTCTATGAGATCACGGGCGAGAGCAAGTATTTGACGCGTGCCAACAGAACGCAGACCTCGGCAACGACCCTCTGCTTTAATATCAAAGGTCGGGGCGATGACTACAGCGCATCGATAAACGGCAACCCGATTTATAAATCCTGGTGCATCGGCTGGCTCATGCGCGGATATTATGCCCACGCAAATGTGTCGGGCAAGCAAAACCGTGCGTTTGATGCAATGGAATTTGTGCTGAAGAAAAATGAGTCCACAAAGACCGATGCCGGATATTATGACCCCTATTTTTCGAGCGGCGATTGGAAGGGCGAGAGCACGACCGAGGTTCTCCAACCCTGCGGCGTCGCATCGACATATCTCGTGTGCGCAAGATACGATGTGTACTTGAGGGAATGAGAAAACAGCCGTTTTCGGCACACATATCAAACTTCAATGAAAGGGACATTTTTATGCGAATACTTGTTGCGGAGGACGAACGTGACCTCAATCGGCTGATCGAACGCCGCCTCGAACGCGAGGGATATGCGGTCGATTGTGCCCACGACGGCTACAGTACCGAAAATATGCTGCTCGTCTGCGATTATGATGCCGTCATCCTCGATATCATGATGCCCGGGCCGAACGGACTGTCTGTCCTTCGCTCCATCCGAGAGAGGGGTGCAGAGACGCCAGTTATCATGCTGACCGCACTTGACAGCATTGACGACCGCGTGAACGGTCTTGATACGGGTGCGGATGACTATATCTCAAAGCCTTTTTCGCTCGATGAGCTGTCGGCACGCCTTAAGGCTGTCCTGCGACGCGCAGGCAAAACGAGCGGCGGCATATGCAGAGTGGCGGATCTGACCGTCGATGTCGCGCTCGGAAGGGCGACAAGGGCAGGTAAGGTCATCGATCTGTCGGCAAAAGAGTTCGCAGTGCTTGCCCGACTTGCCCAAAATGCGGGTGCTGTCATATCACGTGACGATATCGCCGCACATTGCTGGAGCTACGACTACACCGGCAACAGCAACGTCGTTGATGTCTACATCCGATACCTTCGCCAAAAGATCGACGACCCGTTCGATAAAAAACTTCTCCATACCGTGCGAGGCGTTGGATATGTCCTCCGCGACGCCGATGATCAAAATTAACCGAAAGGATGGATAAAACCAAAATGACCGAGAAAAAAACATCAAGAATCACCATTAAACTTCGTTTGACGATCGGATTTACACTGATCGCACTGATATTTTCGGCACTTGCCTGTCTTGCCACCTTCGGGGGCGGTGCGATGATCGCTGATGATAGGGTCAAGCGTCCGCTCCGCGAAACGGTCACCGATCTCGCCGCCGAGATCAAAGCCGACAAAAAGCTCCCTGCCACGGTCGAGACGGACAACGACGATCTGACGCTGGCGATCATTACCAAAGAGGGCGAGCTGAAGGTCGGCACATTCCCCGAAACGCTCGGTCTGCAACCCGTCCCCGATAGTAAGACCTTTTTCAGAATCGCTGACTCCGAGGGCACCGATTACTTTATTTACGATAAAAAGATCACCATCGATAAAAAACATGTCTATTACCTGCGCGGATACGCCCCGACACCCACAGATGACGAGGTCAGAGGGACAATGATCACCACCGCCGCCATCGCCGCTCCCTGCGCACTCATCGCAACGGCACTCTTTGCCTATATCCTCTCCAAAAAATTGCTTGCCCCACTCGATCGCCTGTCTGCGGCGACAAATGCGATAATCGACGGTAAGGATCTTGTCAAAAACCTGCCGAGCGGTAAAAATCACGATGAAGTCTGGGAGCTGACGCAAATGGTCAACGCCATGCTCGATCGACTCGATAAGTCGTTCGAGAGCGAAAAACAGTTCATTTCGGACGCCTCGCACGAACTTCGAACCCCGACCGCCGTCATCCTCGCACAGTGCGAACTGCTGATGACCGCAGATGAGACACCGTCAACCGATGAATATAAGGTGGCGATCGAGACTGTCGCGCGTCAGGCAGGACGCATGAAACGCCTTGTCCTCGAACTTCTCGAGCTTTCGAGGATCGATCGTGGCAAGGTTGAAAAGAATTTCGAGAAAACCGACGTTTCAAGGCTCGTTTCGGTTGTTTGCGACGAACAACGCGAGCTTCATGCAGATAGCAATATCACGCTAAATGCGGATATCGATCCGCAGATCACAGCCGAGGTCAACCCCTCGCTCTATATCCGACTTGCAACGAATTTGATCTCGAACGCCTACCAGTACGGCAGGACAGGCGGCCATGTGAGCGTCACCCTCGGAGTGTCAAAGCTCCCCGGCAGATCGGCGGCACTCGAGCTTGCGGTCGAGGATGACGGAATCGGCATCGCAGGCGATCAGCTTCCGAAGATCTGGGAGAGATTTTACAGAGTCGATAATTCTCGCTCGGATACAGGCAGCTCGGGACTTGGTCTAACTATGGTCAAATGGATTGCCGGCTACCACGACGGCTCGGTACGCGCCGAAAGTACCCTCGGTAAGGGCAGTAAATTCACGGTCACCATGCCGATGAAGAGAATGTGAAACAGATACGAGATACAAGATACAAGATATTTGTGAGATGGAATTTGTTGCATTAGCGGTCGATTCAATATAAAATCTGTTGCTCGAACAAACATCCGCACCTTGGGTGATCGAGGATGACCTTTCTGCTACCGAAACGAACACTTGCAGTTATTGTTCAACAAAACTTGTTTGTCACGGACAGTCGTTGAGATTATATATCGGCGAAATTACAGTAAGCTCACGCCAAAGGCTCCCTCCGGGAGGGAGCCTTTGGCGTGAGCTCTTTTCATAAATCAACCATCCGAAGGCTACTTCACCACCAAAAAAGAACCCCGCCGGGAGGCGGGGCTCTTTTTGAGGTATTTTATAATTTAATTATTTCTTTTTCTTAACGATGACAACTACAACAACTGCAATTACAACAACTGCTGCTGCAACGATGCCGATGATAAGACCGATATTGGAACCGCCGTTATCCTCAGAGGGAGTGTTGGCGGTATCATCGCCGTTCTCGCCGGTTGTGGGAGCGGTGGTATCGTCGTCGCCGTTCTCGGTGGTTGTGGGAGCGGTGTTACCGCCGTTCTCGGTGGTTGTGGGAGCGGTGTTACCGCCTGTGGTTACCGGAGGATCGTCAGGCGTATCTGCGGGTTCGCCGCCGATGCCGGGCATGCCTGTGTCATCCGGAACGCCGTTTACAAGAACGGTTCTGTCGATCTGAGCGTTCGACTGAGCAAACTTGATCTGAGCTGTGAAATCGGAGAGCTTGCAGCCGTAGCCAACGTAGGGGTTAGCCTCGAAGTCGTAAGCGGTAACTTCCATCTCGCCACCGTTAAGTACGAGCTGAGTATCGTTTACCCATGCCTTCATGGTGATCATCCAAGCGCCGGTAGACTCGTCTTCGATCTCAACCACGCCCTCAACATAGAGAGTGACATCCTGACCAACGAGAGTTTCCTCTGTGATCGAGCCGTCCTGACCGTCGATGTAGTTGATCTGGCATGCGCCGAATGCAGAAGTGCCCCACCACTGACCTACACGAACCTGTGCTCTGAGGTTGTCGTTAAATCCGGGGCCTCTCGTATCCTCATCGGGATATGTGATGTCATGGGGAACGTAGATGCACTGATAGTTCTCGTCGCCGATGGTAAGACCGATACAGCCGTTGTCGCCCATCTTGCCCGACTGTTCGTTGAGCGTGAAGGAGAAGGAAGCAACGAAATACTTCTTTGTGACCTCGAAGAGATCCTGGAAGTTCTCGGTCGATGCACCCTCGATCTCGTAGCCGATAACGCCCTCGGGAAGCCCTTCGATCTGTTCCTCATCGTACGGGTCAGCAGATACGCCGACAGCCAATGCTGCGATCATCATGATCGCAAGGAGAAGAGATAAAATCTTTTTCATGATATCTTTCCTTTCAAAATATGTGTTTTTTTGTTTCGGTGACCCTCAATCACCTGTTTACTTTTGCATTATATCACATTTTTGCCTGCTTTGCAATAGTTTTTTTGACATATTGTGCAAGTTGACGAACATTTTGGATACATGTATAAAGAAATGGCAATATTGCAAACATATTTGTGCAATATTGCCATATTATGTGGGACTTGTTTTGTCGGCGACTTATATATTAGCATCGTGCGCCAATTCCCGATTTATGATTTTTCAGACTCCCTGTGCGAGCATGGCGGCAGCTATTTTTTCGAAACCTGCTATGTTTGCGCCTGCGACGAGGTTGCCCTCGAGTCCGTATTTCTTCGATGCATCGTCGCATGCGTGGAAAATGCCGCACATGATGCCGTGGAGCTTTTCGTCAACCTCGGCGAATGTCCAGGAGTAACGGATCGAGTTTTGGCTCATCTCAAGTCCGGATGTCGCAACACCGCCTGCGTTCGATGCCTTTGCAGGGGCAAAGAGCACGCCTGCATTCATGAACGCCTCGATAGCTTCGGGGGTCGAGGGCATGTTCGCACCCTCGGCAACTGACATGACGCCGTTTGCGATCAGTTTCTTTGCCGAGTCGAGATCAAGCTCGTTCTGCGTTGCGCAGGGGAGAGCGATGTCGCACTTGATGCCCCAAATGCCGCGGCACCCCTCGGTGTAAACAGCGGTCGGCACACGCTTTGCGTACTCGCTGATGCGTCCGCGCTCGACCTCTTTGATCTGCTTGACAACATCAAGCTTGATGCCGTCGGGATCATGTACAAATCCGTTCGAGTCGGAGAGCGCAACGACCTTGCCGCCAAGCTCGGTCGCCTTTTCTGCGGCGTAGATCGCGACATTGCCCGAGCCGGAGATGACGATCGTCTTGCCCTTGACGCTGTCGCCCTTCATGCAGGAGAGCATCTCCTCGGTGAAGTAGAGCAGACCGTAGCCTGTTGCCTGTGTGCGTGCGAGCGAGCCGCCCCACGCAATGCCCTTGCCGGTCAGAACGCCGGTAAATTCGTTGACGATCTTCTTATATTGCCCGAACAGATAGCCGATCTCGCGTGCGCCGACGCCGATGTCGCCTGCAGGGACGTCGGTGTCGGGACCGATGTGGCGGTAAAGCTCGGTCATGAAGGACTGGCAAAAGCGCATGATCTCCATGTCGGATTTGCCCTTCGGGTCAAAATCCGAGCCGCCCTTGCCTCCGCCCATGGGGAGGGTGGTCAGCGAGTTCTTGAAGCACTGTTCAAAGCCGAGGAATTTGATGACCGATGTGTTGACCGACGGATGCAGACGCAGACCGCCCTTGTAAGGACCTATGGCAGAGTTGAATTGCACACGGTAGCCGCGGTTGACATGGACTTTGCCGTTATCATCGACCCACGGAACACGGAACTGAATGAAGCGTTCCGGCTCGACGATACGCTCGATTATGCCGTTTTTCTCAAGCTCGGGACGCGCGTTGACAACAGGTTCGAGAGATTCGAGCACTTCGGTGACAGCCTGAATAAATTCCGGCTCGCCCGCATCGCGAGTTTTGACGGTTTCGAGTACGTTTTGCAGATATTTGTTTGTGATCGCCATAATAAGATCCTCCTTGTGACGGTGGTGAGTTATTTTTTACAATGGTGTATTATAGCACAAAATCGATGCGATTGCAAGAGGTTTTTCGAAAAAAATGAAAAAAACCGAAAAAAATTTGCAAAAACAAGGAAAGAGGAGAAACATTATGGTAAGCGGTAGGTCGCATCGCCGATTTGTTGTATTGTGCATGAATGACATCTCCGTTGCCGATGCAATCAATTACAGAAGCCTCCCTCCGGGAGGGAGGGGGACCGCG
>CAZORL010000033.1:0-15929 GCA_964582375.1 uncultured Lachnospiraceae bacterium | reverse complement strand
AATAATCATTTTGTATAATTGTTTTATCTGTTTCACCCTTTTGTCTAATGGCTTTTCATTGCGAAAAGGATTGACATTTACAGTATTTCATATCCAATGGCGTCTCTAGCCATTTTGAGGACTTTTATCTCATCAAGCGTTGTTTGTTGAAGTTTTTTGTAATCGAGATCAGTTTGAGTTTTACCGACAAAACTTGCAAATTTGTCAAGTTCGTTTTTCATGCAGAACTCAAAGCTCGACTCAGATCTCAGAACATTCAAATCTTCTTTGCAAGCGATTTTTATGTCGCCTAAACGAGATATGTCGCCAATCAAAATAGATCGGTCTTCGAGCATAATCTCGCTCGGACAAATGCTTGTTCCGAACTTTGATATATTTGCACCGATCGTAAAGCCGTCGTACACAAATTGGAGAGCGTCGGTTATATCGGCATCTCCTTTACCGAATGTTGCTTTGCCGCAAACCGCATTTGGCACGCCAAAAAGACGCACGAGTATGCTTACAACATAGATCCCGAGATCCATAAGTGCGCCACCACAGCATTTTTTATCAAATGTGGATGCAATTATACCCTTGTTGTAGTTGTCAAGCTTTGACGATCTTTTGCAGAAATTGATGTTCCCACCTATGATCTTCCCATCCGACTCCGAAATTCTCCGCAAAAGCTCATTCAACATTGGATGATGCGCATTCATCATGGCTTCCATGTAGACAAGCCGATGATTGTTAGATATTTCACAAAGTTCCGAATACTGCCACGGTTGTACTGTTATCGGCTTCTCGCACAGAACGTGTTTACCCGCAAGAAGCATTTTTTTCGAGTGTTCGTAATGCAAATAATTCGGCGATGCGATATAAACGGCATCGATACTCTCGTCTTTTGCGAGATCTTCGATGCTGTCATACAGCTTAACTTCCGGTCTGTCGCCGACAAATTCACGTGCTCTTTCGAGCGATCGTGAATATTGTGCGGCGTAAATCGCCTTGTCGGAGGAATCAATAACAGATATCATCTTTTCAGTAAGCCAGAAACTGCCGATTACGGCAAATCTCAGAGCACACTTCCCTGCGTTTGGGGTCATTTTTCCTCTCCTTCGTCGGAAAGCTTTTGTATCACCGACTTATACAATCTTACAAAGAAAAAGATCGTAACGGCGAGCGACATTATTTCGGCGATAGGAAAAGAAAACCAGACAGCGGAGACTTTGCCGGTAAGCGAAAGCAGATATGCCACCGGAACGAGGACAACGAGCTGTCTTGCTATCGAAACATACATGGACAGATGTCCCTTACCGAGTGCTTGGAATACAGCTCCGAGAACGATGCAGACGCCCGCAAAGACGAAGCACAGACTGATCGTCCGAAGCGCAGGAACACCGACCGCAAGCAGCGTCTGTTCCTTTTCAACATCATGCGCGAAAATGTTGAGGAGTTCTTTCGGTATGAGCTGGAAAAATATCAGGCCAACCGCCATGATAGCGAGTGCAATAAATGTCGCGTATTTTACCGCTTTGATCATACGTTCTTTTTTCTTTGCGCCGAAATTGTACGCAACTATCGGGATAAGACCATTGTTAAGACCAAAAACCGGCATAAATACGAATGATTGTAGTTTATAATAAATACCGAAAACGCTGTTCGCGATCTCACTCGGGTCGATCGATTTGAGAACTATATTTATTGCGAAATTCATGACTGAACCGATAGCTACCATAATGATCGACGGAATGCCGACCGAGTATATGCCCCAGATAAGCCCTTTATCGGGTCTCATACTGTCGGATGTAAGCTTTATCTCGCGATTTTTTGTTAAATGCAAAACAACGGCAAGTGCCGCCGATGCGAATTGTCCGATAACCGTCGCAACCGCCGCACCGGCAATTCCCATTTTCGGAAACGGACCAAGTCCGAATATAAGACAAGGGTCGAGAATAATATTGATGATAGCACCGAGCCCTTGCGTAAACATAGTATATATAGTCTTGCCGGTAGATTGCATCAGACGTTCAAATGTGACCTCGATGAAAATGCCGAGAGAGCCAACACAGCATATTTTTAAATAGGTTTCACCGAGTTCTTGAATTTTTGTGATGTCGGATATCATTCTGAAATAGGACGGAACAAGAAAGATTCCGAAAAGTACGGAAAGCAAACATCCGAAGCACGCAAGCAATATGCCGTTGCCCGCAACACGATTTGCTTTTTTGTATTCGTGCTCGCCGAGGGATCTTGACAGTAGTGCGTTTATACCAACGCCTGTGCCGGTTGCGATTCCGATCATTAAGTTTTGTGCGGCGAAAGCATCCGAAACAGCAGTTAATGCATCGTTTGAGAGCATCGAAACAAAGTATGTATCGACAACATTGTAAAGAGCCTGAACAAGCATCGATGCCATCATCGGAAGCGACATTGAGATGATGAGTCCAAAAACAGGTCTTGTTCCCATCTTATTTTCTCTTGATAATTCAGAGGTCATTTTATAATTCCTTTCAAAACAAAAATACCCTTATATTATACCACAAATTTAATAAAAATCAATCCCATTTGCGAAAAAAGTAAAAAAAATCGATTTATTTTTTTAGCGTATCTGAACTTTTTGTTAATAAAAATATTTTTTTCAAAAAAGACTTTATTTTTTTTGAAATATGGTGTATAATGATGGGGAATGAAAACCATTTGCGAAGGAGTAATATAAAATGTTAGTTAACGCAAAAGAAATGCTTACAAAAGCCAAGGAAGGACACTATGCCGTAGGACAGTTCAACATCAACAATCTTGAATGGACAAAGGCAATCCTTCTCACAGCTCAGGAAATGAACAGCCCTGTTATTCTCGGTGTCTCCGAGGGCGCAGGCAAATACATGACAGGTTTCGAGACCGTTGCCGCTATGGTTCGTGCAATGGACAAGAGCCTCGGAATCACAGTTCCCGTAGCTCTCCACCTTGATCACGGCACATACGAAGGCTGCTACAAGTGCATCAAGGCAGGATTTACATCGATCATGTTCGACGGATCGCATTATCCGATCGAAGAGAACGTGGCAAAGACCACTGAGCTCGTTCATGTTTCCGATGCGCTCGGTCTCTCGCTTGAGGCAGAGGTCGGCTCAATCGGCGGCGAGGAAGACGGCGTTGTCGGTATGGGTGAGTGTGCAGATCCCGAAGAGTGCAAGATGATCGCCGACCTCGGTGTTACCATGCTTGCTGCAGGCATCGGCAATATTCACGGCAAGTATCCCGCAAACTGGGCAGGTCTCTCATTTGAAACTCTTGCCGCAGTATCCGAGAAGGTTGGCAAGATGCCCCTTGTGCTTCACGGCGGAACGGGCATTCCAGAGGACATGATCAAGAAAGCAATCTCGCTCGGCGTATCCAAGATCAATGTCAACACAGAGTGCCAGCTTACATTTGCTGCCGCAACACGCGAGTATGTCGAGGCAGGCAAGGATCTTACCGGCAAGGGATTCGACCCCAGAAAACTGCTTGCACCCGGTTTTGAGGCTATCAAGCAGACAGTCAGAGAAAAGATCGAGCTTTTCGGCTCTGCTAACAAGGCTTAATTCCCTTTTATTTAACTACAAAAAATCGCTCTCCTTGCCGGAGAGCGATTTTTTGTAGTTTATTCAGCAGTAACATTTTCGCTGTCTGAGATATCCGTAGATGAATTTTCATCTTTTACGACACGAAAAGCGTCAAGTTCGCAGGTATCGATTTGCGCATCTTTTATAAACTCATCAAAGTCAACGATCTTAATGTTTTCGTTGTTTTGCGCAAGTTCAGATATCTTCGCTTTTCTCGGACAGATTTTGGGTGTTCCGTCTGCTTTAGTGACTTCATAAGTGACAAAATAGTCGGCTCTGCTTGCGACAGATGTATATATCGCACCAAGCTCTGCGAGCTTTTTGGCGATATAGACCATCTGGCGAAAATGCTTTTCCTCATAATTTGCCGATATGCAAACGATTCTGCCGCAAAGGGGTGACTCCGAATTAGTGCATATGTCAAGTTTGTCGTTGAACTTTTGGAAATACTTGTAATTCGGTGAATAACGAGACATTCCGTTTCCGGATCTGCGTCTTGTCTTTTTGGATCTTACCGCCGCAACCTTAGGTTCTTTCGGTGGGGCGTAAACCCATCTGAACTCTCCCTCATTTATCTCACCGACCGATCTCGGATATTCTTCGATCAGCTCGGGAGCGCTCTTTCCGGTGATATCACAGAGATTTTTCAAAACCTCCATCGTCATTCGTGCATCATCGTCGCTCTTATGTATGTCCTGATTTTCATCAATACCGTATTGTTCGCAAATCCCTACAAGGGAGGGCTGGTTCTTGATCTCCTGATAACACATGTACATCTGCTGAACATCGTAAAAGCGATAGTTGATATGCGGCAGACCGTATCTTTTACAATCATCTCTTACATATCGCGCGTCATTATTGACTGAAAAACCGAAAACGAGCGAATCCGGGTCGGTCAAAAGTGTATCTATCTCATCATAGAACATCGGAAAAAGCGGCGCATGCTTGAACTCGCTTTTTGTGTAAGCGAGTTTAATATCAGGTCCCAAATTGAACTTTGAATCGGGATTGACTATCATGTCGTGCTGTTCGACGATATTAAAACTCTCATCGGTTATAACATAGCCAAACGAACAGATCTTACCTCTCCCTTGGTAGCAGTTTGCGCATTCTATGTCAAAAAACACATAGTTCATTTTTTTGTTTGTCCCTTCCGTTTGTAAGTGCAAAGGGGCATTACTTATTCGTCGAAAGAACGAAATCGAATCTGACGGAGAGCTGCTTAAACAGTTCCTGGATCACCGCATTGGTGGCAGGAAGAATATCAGTGTTTCTGATATAGTTGATGATCTCTTCCTTCTCTTCCTCGGGTACTTTGTATGCCGAGAGAGCTATGTCGAGGAAGCAATCGATCTTTCTCCGGAGAGTGAAATACTTGTCACAGGGTCTTGACATGTAAGCTCTCATGAGACCGCATGTTCCGATATCAAGCTCATAGAAGTCGCCATCTGTCGCATTAGGGAGATAATCCTTAAAGATGTCGCGAAGCTCGGACGAGGTTCTCTGATAGATGTACTCGGCGATCTTCTGGTTCGAATATGCCTCAACGTAGATCTCGCGGAGATTTTCGTTGAGTTCGGTCAAAGCAAGCTGTATTGCTGTCTCGGTTGCATAGAAATACACAGGAGACTTGGAATTCTTGATCACCTTTTTTGCGATCGCGAACTGATTGTCAAACATAAACTCTGCAAGAGTCTGGAGAACGCCATCCTTTGTGTGGAAGATGTTCTGGAATGTGCCTGCGGAAACATCTGCTTCTTTGATTATGTCAAGCATTCTTGACGCGCCGTATCCTTTTTCAATAAACATTTTGACCGAAGCGGAAAGAATCCTGTTCTTCGCGTCCAATGAATTGTACCTTCTGGTCATTTTCAATTCCTACCTTTTGATTATTTTAATTAATACCCTACTTCTGTTTGAGTATAGTATTTATTAACAATGGTTATATAGTCGATCCCTTGCTCGGCAAGCACTATTGCTCCCGAGATGCTGAGACCGATGCCGTTTCCGCTTCCGTATCCGACAAAAACAAAATCGCCGAATGCTCCGCCATCACTTCCGTCCGATCTTGAAACGGTAAAATCGGTTGACGGCAGATAATGTATGAACAGTTCACGGATGACCTCACGACCACTTACGGTCAAGCGGTTTCCGAGAACATCTGTAAACAAGATCTCGCTGACATGTTGCGAGTTTCCGTCTGACGGGAATGATAGATCGATCTTGTCGATAGGTGCCTGGAGCGATGTGTATCCGGCTGACTCGAGCATTGAGAAAATATCATCCGAACTGAGAGCGATCTCCCATTTCTGCCTATCGTCCCACGGTGTTGAAACAGCTGCCAAATACGGATATTTGTCACCGTCCACCTCACTCGGAAGTGATGCCGTCGATCTACCCGCCGACAAACAATAGAGTGCCTTTATCGGTTTATCGTTGCAGCAAATAACCTGACCTTTTGTCAAGCTCACCGCCTCGTCGAGCGTCGTTGATTCACCGGCGGAGATGCCGCCGTACATATGACAGTGACCATCAGTACAAACGTCAAAGCCGTCCGCCTTGTGCCGTCCGAGCATGTTGTACGCATTGGTCCTCAAAACCGTGGCAATCGCCATTGCCGCATTTTGGGGAATATTGTCGGTCACCTCATATTTAATGATCGCTCTAACATAATCCTCTATCGAGAATTTGTTGACAACTTTGATAGTTTTCAGATTCGTGCTTTCGTACGAAAAGGAAAAATATCCGCTGTAATTGCCCTTGTCGGGAGATGACAGCTCGCCGCGAAGTGCCACAAGTTCGAACTCGGTATCGTCAACATCAAGCTCGCATACAACACGATGGGTCGATCCGTCAACGATCGTATAGCCGTCATCGACAGACGAAACGATCCTTGCTCCGTTAATGATCAACCTTTCGCGCAGAACGGCAAGAGAGGCGCGAGCGTCATCCTCACTGTCAAATTGGCCAATCCTGATATAGTATTTTCGATTGGAAACAGCAGCAAATGCCAAATTATCGGTTCCGTCAAAAACGCCCGATTTATTGAGTTCGTCAACAAATTCGAGTATATTTGACGAGTCAAATCCCGAATGAGTAACGATCGTCTGTCCCGGCTGAGGGTTAATCGGTGCAGGATTGTCATCGCCTTTACCCTCGTCTGTTTTATATGCGTATTCGCTGATCTGAATGTGATAATCGGATGAGATCTGTACGCCCTCGTCCGAATCAACAAATTTGTTGCCCACAAATGACAAGCGACCGTCAACACAGACATGAACGGATGACAAGTTCGTAAGCTCGAGAAGTAATCTTTTTGAAGGAGTTTGCAGGCAGAATCCGTTTGCGCAGGCAAGCGTGAAACTTTGTACGGCAAGATCGCCGTAGCAAAGTCCAACGCTTATCTCTTTTCCGTCAACATCAAGCCCCTTGTCAACAGGCATCGGCGTTGCCGATGGCTCTGTCTCGGGCAGACTAAATGAGTAAAAGGATGTCTCGAAAACCATTAAGACAATACCGAGTACCATGATAGCCCCAAGAAAGCCGCTGAGAACTCTTATCCAAAAGTTCTTTCTGCGCTCGTAAGAGGTCTCTTTTCGATTTCTTTTTTCTGACACTTGCTCTCCTCCTTTCATCGCTTTCGAAAAAAATCATATGAGTTTTATTTGATTGTCGCCGATCTCCATCGCACCGACAGTTACACCTGTCGCCGGGATCTTCAATTTGCGGCAGGATTTCCCGCCACTTGGTTTGTAATCTTTTACAGCATCGACGATCTTTTGTTTATCTTTGAGTGTGAACAGTGTAACACCCTGAGACGAACGCGTTGTTTTTATCGGGATCAGCGATGTTTCGATGAGTATCGCCTTTCCGGTATCTGCGACGATAAGAACATCGAAAGGCTTGTCCTCGTAAAACACGGCAACGATAGGCGATGTCGTGCTGTACGCTCCTGTCAACTTTTTTCTGTTTGATTTGGTCTCATAAGCAGAAACGGGAACTCTGACACCCTTGCCGTTTTCGAACAGGAACACAAGATTTCCGCTGTAATCGCCACGTTTGAACGATTTCATGAAGACAGCGTGCTCGCCTTTGTCAAATGCAAGCTTTGCGGGGATATAATCGCCGGCAGCCGATGCTTTGGTTATATCAAACTGATCGGCAAAGGCTCTGTAGCACTGTCCGCGGTCGGAGAAGAACAGAAGCATATCGGTATTGTCGGCATCTTCATAGACTGTTATTTCATCGTCTTCGCGCAGTTTCTGCTCGTCATTTCCGCGCAGTGACTGTGGAGTGATTTTTTTGAAATAACCTTGTTTTGTAAAAAGAAGCTTCACGGGATAGCTGTCAATCGTTTCTTCTTCAACATATTCGGTTATGTCTTCTTCGTACACAAGCTGAGTCATTCTCGGCTTGCCGTATTTTGCTTTGATCTCTTTAAGTTGTTTTGAAATATATGTCTTGAGACGCGCCTCAGAGGATATAAGATCCTCTATATCGGCGATCTCCTCGGTAAGACTTTCAATCTCCTCGGTCCTTTTGAGAATGTATTCGCGGTTCAAATTGCGAAGCTTTATCTCCGCGATAAACTCTGCTTGGATCTCATCGATGTCAAAGCCCTTCATAAGGTTGGGGATAACATCTTTTTCGTTTGGAGTTTGTCTTACTATCTTTATTGCTTTGTCAATGTCAAGAAGGATCTTTCCGAGTCCTTGAAGCAGATGCAAACGCTCCTTTTTCTTTTGAAGATCAAATGAAAGTTCGCGTTTGACGCATCCGATCCTGAATGTTATCCATTCTTTGATTATCTCGATTATACCGAGCTGTTTCGGAACATTACCGATAAGAACGGTAAAGTTACAAGAAAAATTGTCTTGAAGAGGTGTCAATTTGAAAAGCTTGTTCATAAGCTGATCGGGATCGACGCCCTTTCGCAGATCGAGAGTAAGCTTGAATCCGTTTCGGTCGATCTCATCTCTAAAGTCGGAAACTTCTTTTAGTTGATTGTTTTTGACAAGCTCGGTGAGCTTTTTCATTATAAGATCGAGCGATGTGGAATAAGGTATCTGAATAATATCTATGCAGTTTTGCTCTTTGTCGTAAACATATCGACTTCTGATGGCAAACGACCCCGTACCCGTCCTGTATATATCCGAGAGCTGTGCTCTGTTATAAATAAGTTGACCGCCTCCCGGGAAATCGGGAGCTTTGATGATATCAAGTATCTGATCAACATCGGTGTGGGGATTACGAAGGATCTGTATCGTACCGTCGCAGATCTCACCGAGATTGAACGAACATATCTTTGACATAAGTCCGACGGCAATACCCATATTGGCTGAGACGAGTATGTTCGGAAAAGATGTCGGAAGAAGGACAGGTTCTGTCGTCGTGTTATCGTAGTTCGGCACAAAATCAACGGCGTCCTTGTCGATTCCGCGAAATATTTCGGCACAAAAAGGATCAAGCTTGACCTCTGTATAACGCGATGCGGCGGGCGGATCGGCAGAATACTGTTTACCGAACGAACCCTTTGAATCGACGAACGGATGCAGAAGTGACTCATTATCCTTGGTAAGACGAACGAGCGTCTCGTATATCGATGCGTCACCGTGAGGGTTTAAGTGCATAGTCTGACCGACGACATTTGCCGATTTTGTTCTTGCACCGCTCATAAGACCCATTTTGAGCATCGTATACAGAATTTTTCTGTGAGACGGCTTGAAACCATCGATCTCGGGAATAGCCCTCGATATGATCACCGACATGGCATATGGCATGTAGTTGTTTACTACCGTATCGGTTATCGGCTGTTCAACGACGGGAGCGGTCTGCTCTATGTCTTGGATATCGTTTTGTTTCTTTTTCCTCGCCATAAAAAACTCCTATCGAATGTTAAGATCAAAAATTAAAGTTGAATTACGCGATAACCCGCCGCTTTGAGCATTCGGTTAAAAATCGCAAGACCGATTCCCTCTTTCGGGGGAAGTTTTGCAAAGATCGTTTTGATCGAGGGCGTAGTGTCAAATTCTCGCAAAATTTCAAAAATCCGCCTTCCCTGCGTTTCGAGGTCAAGCTCGCTGCCGACGATCTTTGCATTTTTAAGATCTTTTATTCTTTCATATTCATTAAAACAGATATACGCAACACTGTCATCGTCGGTAAATGACAGCATATATTTTTCGACCGCCTCGTCATCACCCGATAGAAGAACGACTTCCGCACGAGGTGCATAATGACGATATTTCATGCCGGGTGCGAGCGGTTTTTCGCCATCCGAGAGCTTCTCGGTGACAGCTTTATCGATCGATACATCAAATCCTTCGTTTTCGAGCATTTCAAGAGTGATCTTTCCGGGACGAAGCAACTTTAAGTGATCGGCATCAACGATCGACACGATCGTTGACTCGAGTCCGATTTCAGACTCTCCTCCGCCGATTATCATGTCTATGCGACCGTCCATGTCCTCGACAACATGTTCAAACGATGTGCATGACGGACGTCCACTGATATTTGCAGACGGAGCAGCTATCGGGCAACCTGACAATTCGATCAGATGATGTGCAATCGGATGAGATGGAACTCTCACCGCAACAGTGTCAAGACCGCCCGTCACACCATATGGTATCGTGTCCTTTTTCGGCATGATCACAGTCAAAGGTCCGGGCATAAAAGCACTCGCAAGCCGATAGAACACATCACTCGTGAAGCAGTATTTCTCGGCGTCGCTTGCCTTTGCAAGATGAATGATCAAGGGATTATCCGATGGTCTGCCTTTTGCGGCATATACTTTTTTTGCCGCATCCTCCATTAGCGCATTTGCGCCCAGTCCGTAGACCGTTTCTGTCGGAAAAGCGACCAGACCGCCGCTTTTTATTGCGTTAGCGGCTTTTTTTAAGACAAATTCGTCTGTTTTCTCAAAAATCTCGGTTTTCATTGTTTTTTAATTTTTCGGCACTGTCGGCAGTGATCAGTGCATCTATCATGCCGCCGATATCACCGTTCATGAAGCTGTCAAGCGAATAAATTGTCAGACCTATTCTGTGATCGGTCACTCGACTTTGCGGAAAATTGTATGTGCGTATCTTTTCCGATCTGTCGCCCGAGCCGACCTGCGATCTGCGCGTATCTGCTATCGAGTTTTCCTGCTCCTCTTTTTTTATCATATAGAGCTTAGCACGAAGCATGTTTAATGCTTTTTCTTTATTCTGAAGTTGGCTTCTTTCCTGTTGGCATTCGATAACTATTCCGCTTGGTTTGTGTGTGAGTCTTACCGCCGATTCGGTCTTGTTGATATGCTGACCACCTGCACCGCTTGATTTACACGACTCAAATACGATGTCCTCGGGATTTATCGACACATCGACCTCTTCCGCCTCCGGAAGAACGGCTACAGTCACTGTTGATGTTTGTATCCTTCCTTGCGATTCGGTCACCGGAACGCGCTGAACTCGGTGTACACCGCTTTCAAATTTGAACCTCGAATATGCACCATCACCCTTGACGGTAAATGCGATCTGTCTGTAACCGCCAAGTC
This sequence comes from uncultured Lachnospiraceae bacterium, assembly GCA_964582375.1. Lineage (GTDB taxonomy): Bacteria > Bacillota > Clostridia > Oscillospirales > CAG-272 > CAKSQF01. Next base: position 4,811 of record CAZORL010000033.1, on the reverse strand, counting down.
CCGTCTCGTTTGTTGAAAAGACTTCGCAGGAAAATCCGTTTGCGGTCGAATACATTGAATACATTCGAAACAGATCGGACGCGAAAAGTGCCGCCTCCTCGCCTCCTGCGCCTGCCCTTATTTCGACAATGACATTTCTGTCATCATTCGGATCGCGTGGAATCAGAAAGAGCTTCAATCTTTCTTCGAGAGCCGCCTTGTTCTCGCGTGCACTTTTCAGATCTTCCTTTATCATTTGTCGAAGCTCTTGATCGTTTTCTTCGTCAAGAAGCATTTCATCGGCAGAAATCTCGTCACTGCAAGAGATATATTCACGATACGCACAAATCAAAGGTTCAAGACCTTTTTGTTCGCGAATGAGTGATGTGTAGAGCTTGTGGTCGGTGATTATCTCGGGCTGAACAAGCTTTTCGCACAGCTGATCATATTTAATGAGAGTCTCGTTTAATTTACTGAACATATCTGACCGATTACTTAACGAAGTCGAACTCAAAGTCGTATATGCTGACGCTATCTCCGTCAGAAACACCGGCAGCCTCAAGCTTTTCTATAACCGATGCCTGACGCAGAACACGCTGAAAATAATTCATCGATTCTCTGTCGTCAAAATTGATCGAGCCCATCAGATTGTACAGCCACTCGCCCTCAACAATGTACGTTCCGCTTGGGTCGCGCGTTATCGTGATCTCGTGACCATCACCGACAGCTGTGATCGGTGTCGGTTCGACATATGTTGACTCATATACCGTAATCGGCGGGAGATCGGCGAGCTTCTTATAAGCAAGGTTAACAAGTTCTTTTATGTTATTTCCGGTTGCGGCAGATACATATATAAGATCGCATCCGGAATCGGAGACAAATTTTTCGAAGCCTGCAAGGCTTGATCTGTCCTCGACAAGATCGAGCTTGTTTGCGACGATCACCTGCGGTCTTGACGAAAGGTCGATACTGTAATTCTCAAGCTCTCTGTTTATCGTCTTGATATCCTCGATAGGATCGCGACCTTCACTACCGGAAACATCGACAACATGGAGAAGCAGTCTGCATCTGTCCACATGACGGAGAAAACGATATCCGAGCCCTGCACCATCTGATGCACCCTCGATAAGTCCCGGAATGTCAGCGGCAATAAACGCTTTGTCAGAGCCGACCTCTACAACGCCGATATTCGGCTCGAGCGTTGTAAAGTGATAATTTGCGATCTTGGGTCTTGCACCCGAGATCATCGACAGGATGGTTGATTTTCCCACATTCGGAAATCCGACAAGCCCTACATCGGCGATCAGCTTGAGCTCGAGCATGACCTCTTTTTCTTCGCCTCTGATGCCCGATTTTGCAAAACGCGGTATTTGCCTGGTCGGAGTGGCAAAATGTCTGTTTCCCCATCCGCCTTTGCCACCTCTGCAAATAACGAAATCATCACAATCGGACATGTCTTTTATCACAGCACCTGACTGAGCATCCTTGACAACCGTTCCCGGGGGTACGGGAAGAATGATATCAGCTCCGTTTTTTCCGTGAAACTTGTCGTTTTTTCCGTCTCCGCCGTTCTCAGCGGCGAATTTTCGGCGGTATTTGTAATATGTCAGCGTGTTTGCACCCGGATCGATGCGGAAGATTATATTTCCGCCCTTGCCGCCGTCACCGCCGTCCGGACCGCCGTGAGATACATATTTTTCGCGGTGGAAGGATACGCAACCGTTCCCTCCGTTACCGGCTTTTAAGTTTATAACAACATTGTCAAATAACATATTTATTTCACCAATTCAAGAAACTCTGCCTGATCGATTATGCGAACGCCGAGTCCCTGAGCCTTTGTAAGCTTACTGCCCGCATCCGACCCTGCTATCACATAAGAGGTCTTTTTCGAGACAGATGATGACACCTTGCCGCCGTGAGCTTTGACTATCGCCTCAGCTTCACTTCTCGTCATAGACGGCAGTGTTCCAGTCAAAACAAATGTCAATCCTTCAAATCTGTTATCGGAGAGCTTGCCCGCTTTGTGATCGGTAACAACTCCTGCCGACTTCAATCTGTCAATGATCTGTCTTGTTGACGGATGCGAGAAAAATTCAACTATATTTTGTGCCGTAACAGTGCCGATGTCGTCAAGTCTTGACAGACTCTCAACTGTCGTATTAAAATAATCTTCAATATCGCAAAATTCGCCCGCAAGCGTTTCAGCTGCTTTTTCACCAACCTGACGTATACCGAGCGCATACAAAAGTCTTGCGAGTCCACGCTCCTTCGATGCATCTATTGCCGACATCAAATTGTCCGCACTCTTTTTGCCCATTCTGTCAAGACCTGCAACATTGGACGCACTTAAATAATATAGATCGGCAACATTATGCACAAGACCTTTTTCGCGCATACTTTTAAGAAGCGCGGGACCGAGACCGTCGATATCCATAGCGTCCTTTGACGCAAAATGAATAAGATTGCGAAGGAGCTGTGCCGGGCAGTCGGCATTTGTGCATCTGACAGCCGATTCGTCATCCCTGATCGTCGGAGCACCGCAAGACGGGCAAAAACTCGGCATTACATATTCTTTTTCACTGCCGTCTCTCCGGCTTTTATCCGACGAAACGATCTCGGGAATAATATCGCCCGCTTTTTGAACGATAACAGTGTCACCGATGCGAATATCTCTGTCGTGGATAAAATCGATATTATGAAGTGTCGCGCGACTGACGGTAGACCCGGCAAGTCTTACGGGCTCAAGCTCGGCTGTTGGTGTAAGCACACCTGTTCTTCCGACCTGGATCGTAATATCGACAAGCTTTGTCCTCTTTTGCTCCGGTGGAAATTTATAAGCAACAGCCCATCTCGGGGTCGATGTTCCCTCGCCTATTTCCAATCTTTGAGACAAGGAATTGACTTTAATGACCACGCCGTCAATGTCATAAGAAAGGCTGTCGCGAATTCTTCCGATCTCTTCTATGCATGTAATTATCTCGTCGGCATCGGACGCTTTTTTGTAGTAAGGGATGACATGAAAACCAAGACCCTTCAAGAAATCAAGACTCTCTATGTGAGTATCAAAACTCTTGTCAGAAAGCTGCATATTAAAAATGAAAATGTCAAGTTTTCTTGCCGCTGTGATCTTGGAGTCAAGCTGTCTAAGTGAACCTGCCGCGGCGTTTCGCGGATTTGCAAAAAGCGACTGTTCAGCCGCCTCGCGTTCGGCGTTAAGCGAGGCAAATACCGATCGAGGCATGAATACCTCGCCGCGCACCTCAAGTGTTCCCTCAAAATCTATTTTTAGTGGAAGAGCCGAGATCGTTCTCAGATTCTCGGTCACATTTTCGCCGACATAACCATCACCGCGTGTCGCACCGTATACAAGCTCGCCGTTTTCGTAATGAACAGCACACGAGAGACCATCGATCTTGCATTCGACCGAATAATCGATCCGTCCGTATGTTTCGCTTAAAGATCTGCAAAAAGAGCGGAGCTCATCGTAAGAAAAAACATCGGTCAAACTTTTAAGCGGCAGGGTGTGTTCGATCTTTTCGAATTTGTCGAGTGCTTTTCCGCCGACTCTTACCGTCGGCGAGTTCGGGTCATAATATTCGGGGTTGTCTGCCTCGAGTGCCTTTAGTTCATAAAAGAGCTTGTCATACTCAAAATCTGATATCTCGGGGGCGTCATCGACATAGTATTTCTTCGAATAATGAGCAATAACCTTCCTGAGATGATCAATTCTTTCTTTTATACTACTCATATCCCAGTCTCCTGTGTTTCGCGAACCTATTATGCAACCCACTTTGAATTATATCACACTTTGAATGCAAATTCAAGGGTATTACCGAAAGTTTTCACTATGTTAATACTTTTAGGCAAAAATTAACAACTGAATCTTTATTAAAAAAAGCAGACTCTCTTCCGAAACAGCTGTCGATAAAGTTTATACTGTCGGAAGATGTCTGCTTAGTCATTATTCCTTAGAGATCAGCAACTGCCGATATCACGGGACGGCGGTGAAAATTCATTCACGGGAAAGCTCATTTTAGCGAAAAGCTTGCACGGATCGTCCTCTTCAGCCGCTTGACAAACTTTATCGGGAACCGAATACTCGGACGCCGAGATAATGAATTGTGACGGACGCTCGATCCTGACGACCGAGAAGAACCCGAGCGAAACATAGAGACCGCGATTACCCATCGACGGGTCGCAGAGATTGCCGTTTATATAATTCAGAACGGCAGTCGGAACCTCGTCAACGCCGCAACAAGAGCATCTGCATCCGCCGCAACCCTTTTCGATAACTTTGACCGACAGGGCGATCGGATCGACGACCTCAACAACGACCGATGGTTTGTTGCTCGAAACTGTCTCTCCACCGCTTCCCCACGTGCAAAATTCGTTTTGCATACGCGAGCTTCTGAATATGTTTACATTTCCTTCGCTTCCGTAAAGGACGACCTTTTTTTCGGTAACGGCTATGCCGTCAATTTCCTGCGACCTTCCCGGCGCAACACATGCCTCAAGAGTGATCTTTGTAAAAAATCTGATCGAGATCTGATAAAATCCCTTATTGAATTTTACAGGATCAACAACAATATCCGACCAGATGACCTTTGTTGACACGACGCGGATTGAGCCGCATTTTTCAAGTACTTCTTGACCGCACTCGGTCAGCATCACCTTGACATCCTCGAAGCAGTCTTTATCTTTGCAACTGTCGAGAATTCGGTTTGTATCTATAATGACACTTTCCTTTCGGGCAAAATTGCCGCATTCCCGAGAGCTTAACTTGTTCTCCGACATTGGATATATCCTCCGTTTTTATATAAGACTCGCAACTT
>CAZORL010000032.1:0-18983 GCA_964582375.1 uncultured Lachnospiraceae bacterium | reverse complement strand
TCGACATCGCCGTATTCGTTGCCGCAGTAGTCGCAGATCGCCTTTTTATTGCACTTCGCCTCGCCGCCTTTATGGTCGCTGAGCTTGTCGCCGCAGTAGTCACAGAAGTGATCCTTGACATTGTCCACGCAATCGGTCTTCAGGAAGGTTTGCGTTGCACTGTCGAAGTGCCAAACGGCTTCATCGCTGCCGATCTTGATGACATGCTTTTCGCCGCTGATATAGGCATAAAGGTTGGTATCCGAGGCGTCAAGTGCGGTGTGGTTCGAGGGCGTCCACTTCACGCCGTCGATATAGATGTCCTTGCCGTCGGGATTCGGGAGGGTGATGAGATAGACGTTCTTCGGATTTGCTGTATCGCCGTTCGTCGGATAGGTCGGGTCGGCTTGATAACCACTGCCGATCGCCTGACCCTTTTCGTCAGCACGGGTGAGGAGGATGGAGCCGCCGGTGATGACGATGCCCTCGGACTGCGCGCTTCCGCCGCCGCCGATGCTTGCGCCAAAAGTCCATTCCGTCGCCGTGATCGTGATCGTGCCGCCGGTGATGGTAATGTTCTTGCCCATCGCGCTTGCACCGCCGCCGATTCCTGCGCCGAAGTTCCACTTTAATTCAAAGGAAAGCTTACCGCCCGTGATGCGGATGTTTCTTCCCTCTCCTTAGTTGCCGCCGCCGATGACCGAGCCGTTTTGCGAACGGTCTTTTACGATGATCGTGCCGCCGTTGATGGTGATGTCCTCACCGACACCGCCGTCACCGCCGCCGATGATCGCACTTTGATCGCTGGCATATTTCACGTTGATCGTGCCGCCGTTGACGGTAATGCCTCTGCCGTCACCGCCGCCGACGCTTGTGTTGACACGTCCGCCGCCGCCGATGACTGCGCCCATGGTGTTGTATACTCGGGCATCGAATATCGTGCCGCCGTCAATGGTGATGTCGATGCCGTCACCGCCTGCGCCGCCGCCGATAAACGCGCCGGTGCTGCTAAACATAGCGGAAGTGGGGAGGATCGTGCCGTTTTTAATGACGATATTTCTTGTGTCACCGCCGGATCTGCCGCCGATGCCCGCGCCTTCGACAGCGCTTTCAAGCTTCAGCGTACCTGTGCCCTGAATGGTCAGTCTGCCGATGTCGTCGCCGTTTCCGTTCTTTTCCAGCCCCGCACGGCACGTGCCGCTTTGCAGGATATTCGTCGTTCCGGCGGCAAGAGTTATCGTGACATTGCCCTTGCTGTTGTCAGCAATATAGAACGCCGCCTGACCGTCGATCCAATCGCCGTTCGCGAATCCACCGGTCGAGAGTACGTCGATATTCACGCCCGCAAGGGTGATGTTCGCATCGACGTCCTTGGCAACGGCGATGGTGTTGTTGGTACTCTCCACACCATCGCGCATGGAGATCGTCACGGCCTTGCTCGTTTTAACGGTGAGCGTGCCGAGGCTGTCCCATTCGTAATCCGTACCCTCGGTCAGTGTGTCGGCGGAGGTGATGACCAGGTCGCGAAGCCGCCCGAATGCACCGTTGGAGAAGGAAAAGACGATTTGCTGTTCGCCAACCGTAACCGTCGTGTCCTTGCCCGGAAGCCAGAGGTAGAGGTTGCCATCCCTGGAGTCCAGCGTGGCGTGGTTCGAGGGTGTCCACTTCACGCCGTCGATATAGACATCATCGCCCACGGGATTGGGGATGATCAGGGGATAAACGCTTTGCGTGCCGTTCGTGACTGCGCCGTAGGCGCTCGCTTTGACCGAGCCGCCGACGATCGTGACTGCGTCGGTCTTGCCGGTACAGCTGCCGATGCCATCGGTCGCCGTGACCACGCTGTTGGTGATCGTAATGTTGCTTACATTTCTATAGCCGCCGATACTCGCCTTGCCGCCGTTGGCAATGACGCGGCTGTTTTTGATTTGGATGTTATCCGCGCTGCTGGAAGAACCGCCGCCAATGCCCACCGCATTGCTACCGCCGGTCGCGATGACATAAGCCGAGTCAATGGTGAGGTTCCGAGTCGAGGCGATCCAGTTGCCGCCGATGCCCGCGCCGTGTTCGCCGCCCTTTGCGATCAGCTTGCTTTGCATGCTCGGAGACGAGGGCACCGTGCCGCAAATGGTCAGCGTGCCGCTCTGCGCTGCATTTTTGGCGATGCCGGCGCGGAATTTGCCGGAAATGAGGGTGTTGTCCACGGGAACGTAAACATGGTCTCTGATTTCGTTCAAAACATTCTTGATCGTGATCGTGACGGTGCCCTCGCCAACGGAAAGTGCTGCCTGATTATCGATAGCGGACACATCAATATTCACGCCCGCCAGCGTAATTTTCGCGTTCGTGTCACCTGCCACAACGATGCGGTGGTTCGTGACGGCCACGTCATCGCGGTTCTTGATCTCCACCGCCTTGTCCGAGCGGATGGTCAAAACGCCGTCAACATAGGTACAGTCGGCTTCCGTGATGATGTCGCCGTTGTAATATGCCACCAACTCCGGCTCTGCCCATTTGGTGAAAACGTCAATGCGTTTGCTGTTCACATTGCCGCCCGCCAGCTCGCCGCAGGTCAGGTCGGTGGACAGTGCGTTGCCGTTTGCGTCCACAAAACCTTCGAACATATAGACACGTAAAGCATCGTTATACGACGGAATGATGCCTTGCAGCGGCTTGTCGCTCCACTTGGCTCTGATTTGCTTCAATACTTTGTTATTCGGAGCGGTAATGTATAGGTATATTTCCTTCTCGCGGCTACAGACCGAGCACACGCCGTTTTCCGCGAAGGTGTGATTCGCTTCGTCTTTTTTGATGTGGCAGACAGTGCACTCTTGCCAGTGCGTTTGGTCATTGTTTTTTGTCTCCCAAATGTCGGTCGTGTAAGCACCATTGACGAAATGGTGGTGATAGCCGGTGTCGCTCATGGTCACATTGGAAGACAGTGGAACGTACAGGTAAAGATTCGTGTCATCCAGCGCGCTGCTGTTGCACGGATTCCATTTGTTGCCGTTGACAAAGACATCCTTATTTCCCGGATTCGGAATCTCCAGAAGATAGACGTTTTCTCCCGCGCTATTCGTTGGCTGATCGCCTGATACATTTGCATTGACCGAACCGCCGGAGATCGTAATATTCGACGCTTCGGAAGGATCTACCTCGAGTCTTGACCTGCCGCAGCCAATACCCGCAAAGCCGGTTGCCTCAATCGTGCCGCCGGAGATGGTGATGCCATCGGCACTGCCACAGAAAGAGGCGCCGATGCCTGCTGCGTCTTCTCCGCCGATCGCCTTAACTGTGCCGCCAAGGATTTGAATGTTCTTTGCATCGGTCATAAAACCACTGCCGATTGCCGCGGCACCCTCTCCGCCGGTGGCAAAAACGGTACCGCTGCGAACGATGATACTCTCAGCCGTTATCATATCCAGATGCCCGTGTGATTCTCCGCCGATCCCCGCGCATTGAGGGCCGCCGACTGCGTAAATCGTCGGTCCGTCAATCTCGATGTTTTTCGTAGTATATCCACCGATCCCCGCGCCATAACTAGAGGTCGTTTGGCCACCGGTGGCGTAAAGCGTGCCTTTTCCTTTGAGATACAGCCAGCCGATATTGTCCTCTCTGCCGTTTTTTCGAATGGCGGATGTTAATGTGCTCTCGACTCGGTTGACGCTTCCCTCTGTCATGAAGATCGTCACATTCGAAGTGAGATTTTCTGCAATATTAATGGCAGGCCTGATCCCACTACGGTTAACATAATTGTGATCATTGTCCGCTTTGAGGTTGACCCCGTCCAGGTAGAGCGTAAAATCCGAAGTACATTCAATTTGAATATTGAGTAGAACTTGCTGAGTGGGATCTACGTTCCGAATCGTAATCGGTGGAGCATTGCCTTTAAAGGTAAGGACTTTATACGAACTAATCGAAGTGCTATAGGAGAAGTCCGTCCCATACGTTCCCCCTATGATGAGTAGGCCGTTGCAATTCGTTCCCTCCGTCGTAGTTTCAACGCCTGCGCTCCTCGTTTCAGCGGGCCCCTCCGACGCGGCTCGAACGGCTGCGCTCCTCGTTTCAGTGGGCTTCTCCGCCGCCGATGACACGATCGGCATGATCGGGATGATCGTCATGATCATGCAGAGTGCGAGAATAGTTGACAATAGTCGCTTTTTCATGGTATTCTTCCTTTCTATATTTGTATTGCATTGTATATCTTGTAATGTACTGATTTCATTTTACCATATCATGGCTTGTTTGTCAATAGATTTTTGTTAAAAATTCCAATATTTTTACATCAAAAAAACCTACCTGCGAATGCAGGTAGGTTTTTGTGGGATATAGAAAGGAAACTTGTTATGATTTACCTTATTAGTGGATGATGCACTTCTCTGTGTCCTTATCGAAGATATGAACCTTTGCGGTATCGATGCAAACCTTGATCTGGTCGCCGCTTCTGGTCTTGGACTGCGGAGGAACGCGAGCGATGAGGTTCTGCTCACCTGCGTTCATGTAGAGGTAGATCTCGTTACCCATAAGCTCGGTAACGTCGATATTTGCATCAACAACGGTATCGGGAGATGCGTTTACGAAGGATGCGTCATCATGCAGGCACTCGGGACGAACGCCGATGATAACTTCTTTGCCTATGTAATCCTTAAGAGCGGGATCGTTCGCCTTTTCTGCGGGAAGCTTAAGTTCGCAGATAACAGCGGGCTTGTCCTTCTGCTCTTCAACGCCCCAATGGATGAGGACATCGCCGTTTCTCTGGATAAGGGTAGCGTCGATGAAGTTCATCTGAGGAGTTCCGATAAATCCTGCGACGAAGAGGTTGCAGGGGTAATCGTAGAGGTTTTGAGGAGTATCGACCTGCTGGATCAGACCGTCCTTCATAACAACGATACGGGATGCCATGGTCATAGCCTCGACCTGGTCGTGAGTAACGTAAATAAATGTTGTGCCGAGTCTCTTATGAAGCTTTGTAAGCTCGGTTCTCATCGTTGCACGGAGCTTTGCATCGAGGTTGGAGAGCGGCTCGTCAAGAAGGAAGACCTTAGGATTACGCACGATCGCACGACCGAGCGCAACACGCTGTTTCTGACCACCCGACAGCTGTTTCGGACGGCGATCAAGAAGGTGGGTGATGTCGAGGATCTTTGCAGCCTGCTCGACCTTTCTCTTTATCTCTTCCTTAGGAACTTTACGAAGTTTAAGACCGAATGCCATGTTATCGAAAACGGTCATGTGAGGATAAAGTGCGTAGTTCTGGAAAACCATCGCGATATCGCGATCTTTGGGGGCAATGTCATTGACGAGCTTATCGCCGATGAAAAGCTCTCCCTCGGTAATCTCCTCAAGACCTGCGATCATACGAAGTGTGGTCGATTTGCCGCAGCCCGAAGGACCGACAAAAATAATAAACTCCTTGTCCTTGACCTCAAGGCAGAAGTCGGAAACGGCGGTAACTCCGCCCGGATATTTCTTGTAAATATGCTTGAATGATAAGCTTGCCATTTAACAGCCTCCTGATTGTTTAATCTCGCTATTTTCGAAATTATTTATCTGCATTATATTGTAGCAGATAATTGTGAACATTTATAGTGGTTTGAGCGACAAAATTAAAAATATTTTTTTGTGCAACACTGACAAAAATTCGCTGTTTTTTGCCTTTTTCGAGCCTTTGATTTTTGCCGCAATTTAATATATTAAGATTTTTGCAGATCGGCGCACTTATACAGGGTCGAAATCTCGTTTTCGTCAAGATATCGCCATTTGCCGAGGTCAAGGGAGGCATCGAGCGGCAGAGAGGCAAAAGAGATGCGTGTCAGCTCTCTGACCCGGTTATGCACATACTCGAACATACGCTTGATCTGATGGAATTTACCCTCGCGCAGAGTGATCTCGCCTTCCCTGTCGGACAACCGCTTGATCTCGCACGGCAATGTGGTAAAGCCGTCAAGCTCGACGCCCGACTCGAGGGTTCTGATATCGTCATCCGAGAACGGAAATTTGAGCAGAAAGCGATAGACCTTTGCGACATGGTGGTTCGGGGAGAGCAGTCTGTGTGCCAGAGTGCCGTCATCGGTGACAAGGACAAATCCGGTCGTATTTTTATCGAGTCTGCCGCAGGGGAAAAGTCCTCTGCGTCTTTCCTCTTCGGGGAGGAGGTCGATCACCGTTCTGTCCCCATCCTCAGTCGCGCAGACGACGCCCTTCGGTTTATTCATCATAATATATGTAAATTTTCTGTACACGACAGTCTGTCCGCAAAGGGAGACGATCTGTCTGTCGGGGTCGATATGTGTTGCAGGGTCGGTGATCTTTTTGCCGTCTACCGCAACGCCACCGCCTCTTATTGTCTTTGACGCCTCGGAGCGGGTCATCTTTCCGACGAAAACGAAAAATTTATCAAGTCTCAGAGCGAACACCTCCTTTTACCGATCACAGAAAGTAAATATACACGACGATCACGCAGAGCGCGATCAATCCGAGCATGATCGAAAATCCGAGACCGAACGAGCGCAAAAAACCCAAATAAGACACCGTCCTTTGGTTTTTATCAGATCTGTCACAAGCCTGTGTTGATTTTACCATATTTATTCGCATTTGTAAAGGGTTTTATCAAAAATATCTTGACTTTTTTCAAAATAGGTGATAAAATATATGGTATCAAAAAAAACAATCAAAAAGCAGGATCACACATGAAAAAAGCATTCATCCTTTGTTCAGCCGCTGCAGGTGCTCTGCTGATCGGCTCGATATTCTTGTCCGCATGTACTGACAACGGTCAAAGCGACATCACGGTACTTAATGTGACATCAACAAACGCTCCGACAAATACTACGATCATGATCACAAGCGGCAGTCCGACAACGACCACCCTCGGTGTGACGACGGCTCTGCCCGTGACGACAATCGGCGGTATCGAAACAACGACCGCTCCGATCGTGACAACGACAACCGCTTCGACAACGACAACTCCAAAAGTCACCACCACAACAACACGTCCGAAAAGCTCTGAGACAAAACCCGAGACCACTCTGCCGCCCGTTGTGACAACGATGCCCATTGTGACAACGATACCCCCGGTGACCGTCCCGCAAACGACGACGCCTCCCGTGGTCACGACTGTGAGCGTGCCGACGACCACGATACCTCTGCCGCCGGTCACGACGATAACGATGCCGACAACATCGATCGTCACGACGATCCCGACGCCGATCACAACGCTCGCACCCGTGACGACCCTGCCCGAGGTCACTCTGCCGATAACATCGATCGGGACGCTCTCGCACACCGATTGGAACGAGCCGCAGGTCTAAAGTCTGCCCTTATAATATCTTTTTGATCTTTTTGCATGTCTTTTGTTTGATCGTCCGTTCAAGATCAGCCAACCGACAGCAAACGAAAGTGCCGACGATGCCATGATCGTGATCGGCTTGCCGTCTCCGAGTGCAAGCGACATGATCGCCTGCGGAGCGGCAAAGGAAACGCTTGACAGTACGATCTCGACCTTGTTTTGACAGATCAATCCCGATACAATGCCGCAAACGGCAAATGATACAACAAGTGTCGATATCCCGAGCGGTGTTGCAACCTTATCCGGGTCGGGCATGCGATAGGCGAGCATAGAAGATGCTAAAATAAGCCCCGCGGATATTGCAAGCGAAAGCAGTGTCGAGACAAGAATATTTTTTACTGCGATATTTTTTCGATTCATGGTGCACCGTCCGAGTTTGATCAGTTTTTTTATCAATCTACTTTATGACGCGGACAGTCGAGTTATTACACGAAAAATGATCTCCCAACCGATCGGGAGATCATTTTTTATTGCTTTATTCGAAATTCATTAGTCTTTCTTATCGAAGAACTTCTTGCGGGGCTTGCGCGAGTCATCGCGATCTGCGCGGACGGGACGCGAGCCGCGGTCGTCATTTTCGACCTTGGGGAGAAGTGCCTTACGAGAGAGGTTAAATCTGCCCTTTTCGTCGATGCCCATAAACTTAACAGTGATCTCATCGCCCTCATTTACGACATCCTCGACCTTTTCAACGAACTGATTGGAAAGATCCTTGATGTGGCACATGCCCTCTTTGCCGGGTGCGAATTCAACGAACGCGCCGATCGGGATGATGCGTGTGACCTTGCCGGTATAGACAGCACCGACCTCAGGCTCGAAGCAGATGGCGTCTATCGCAGCCTTAGCCTTAAGTCCGCTCTCTGCGTCAACAGCGGCAATATATATCGTGCCGTCTTCCTCGATATCGATCTTCGCGCCGCTCTCGGCAGTGATACGCTGAATGACCTCGCCGCCCTTACCGATGACCTCGCGGATCTTCTCGGTCTTGATGTGCATGGTGATCAGCTTGGGAGCGTACTTCGATACCTCTTCGCGAGGACCGGGGATAGCCTTGAGGATGATCTCGTCGATGATATAATCTCTGCCCTTATGGGTCTTTTCGAATGCCGATTTGATGATCTCGGGGGTGAGTCCGTCGATCTTAAGGTCCATCTGAATGGAAGTAATACCCTTATGAGTACCTGCGACCTTGAAGTCCATATCGCCGTAGAAGTCCTCAACGCCCTGGATATCGATCATCGTATCCCAGCTTCCGTCCTCGGCGGTGATAAGTCCGCAGGAGATGCCTGCGACCGGTGCTTTGATCGGCACGCCCGCATCCATAAGTGCGAGTGTCGAGCCGCAGACCGATGCCTGAGAGGTCGAGCCGTTGGAAGAGATGACCTCGGAAACAAGTCTCATTGCGTAGGGGAACTCCTCGACAGAGGGGAGAACCGGAACGAGCGAGCGTTCAGCAAGCGCACCGTGACCGATCTCGCGGCGTCCGGGCGATCTTGTCGATTTAGCCTCGCCGGTAGAGTAGCCGGGCATATTGTAATGGTGCATATAACGCTTGGACTTCTCTTCATCGATGGTGTCAAGTTCCTGTGCATCGTCGATCGTTCCGAGAGTACAGATGGTCATGACCTGAGTCTGACCTCTGGTGAACATACCCGAGCCGTGCACGCGAGGAAGGAAACCTACCTCAGCGGCGAGCGGGCGGATCTCGTCCATCGATCTGCCGTCAACACGCTTTTTATCCTCGAGCAGCCAGCGGCGAACGATCTTTTTCTGGATCTTGTAAACGAGTTCGGGCATCATAACATCGAGTCCCTCGTACTCGTCGCCAAACTTTTCAAGGATAGCGTCCTGGATCGGAACCATGCGAGCGTCGCGGACGGTCTTGTCGTCGGTGTCCATGGCGTTCATGACATCAGCCTCGCAGAATGCGAAGATCTTGTCAAACATATCGTGATCAAGCTCGCCCGAGGGGTAAGAGAACTTGGGCTTGCCGATCTCGGCAACGATGCCCTTAATGAATGCGCAGAGAACCTTGATCTCCTCGTGTGCCTTCATGATTGCATCGAACATAATATCATCGGGAACTTCGTTTGCGCCTGCCTCGATCATAACGACCTTCTCGGTAGTACCGGCAACGGTCAACTCGAGATCGCTGTGCTTTCTCTGCTCCTGAGTGGGGTTGATAACGATCTCGCCGTCTACAAGTCCGACGAAAACGCCTGCGATCGGTCCGTTCCACGGAATATCCGAGATGGAGAGTGCGATCGACGAGCCGAGCATTGCGGTGATCTCGGGAGAACAGTCATAGTCAACGGCAAGTGTCGTGAGAACGATCGAAACATCATTGCGCAGATCCTTCGGGAAAAGCGGACGTGTAGGACGGTCGATAACACGGCTTGTCAGAACAGCCTTTTCGGAAGGCTTGCCCTCGCGGCGAAGATATCCGCCGGGGATTCTGCCGACAGCGTAAAGACGCTCGTCAAAATCGACCGAAAGGGGAAGAAAATCGATGCCGTCACGAGGCTTTGCCGATGCTGTCGCAGTTGCGAGAATGCAGGTCTCGCCATATCGAATGAGGCAAGAGCCGTTTGCAAGTCCTGCCATCTTGCCGGTCTCAACGACCAGGGGGCGACCTGCGAGTGTGGTCTCATAGACCTTGTAGTTTTTGAATTCCATTTGCTTGGACATTGCCATAACAAAAATCCTCCGTTTTGTAAATTATAGTATGAAATTTATACTTTACCGCGGAGCAGAATAGTGAATAGTGAACGACCGTCCTCTGTCCGACGGCGGACATTCATTATTCATATTCCGCTCTTTCACGGTACATTGTCCTGAATTTGCCCCACTCTCTTGAAAATGCCATGCGCGGGCATGGCATTTTCGAGTGAGAATTTCTTACTTTCTGAGACCGAGCTTCTCAACGATGGCGCGGTAGCGATTGATGTCCTTCTTCTGGAGATAGTTCAGAAGATTGCGGCGCTTACCTACCATCTTAAGAAGACCGCGGCGAGAGTGGTGGTCATTGTGGTTGAGTTTCAGGTGCTCGGTGAGGTCGGCAATTCTCTTGGTGAGAACGGCGATCTGTACCTCGGGCGAGCCTGTGTCACCCTCGTGTGTTGCGTAAGTCTCGATGATTTCGGTCTTTACTTCTTTGTTAAGCATTTCTTTCACCTCATGTTTTTCTTTCTCGTATTTCTATTTCGTCAGACTAAGGGGTGGCTCGGTGAGATGCCGATCTCCGAGTCTGCGATCGTATCCGCACGGGCGGCATACGGCTAATATTATACCATACTGTGCAAAAATTGCAAACGTTTTTTTGATTGTTTACAAAAAATTAACAAGAAATCAGGGATATATTTCTCGACTCAGACCTCTATCGTTCCCTCGGCGGTCAGCCAATCGATCGGTATACCCGAATAAACGCCCCTGAAATTCCATGCCGCATCAATATCGACCTCAAGCGGTGCGGAAGATTTCTTGGTCAGGGTAACGGTGCGCGAGTAAAGCTGGGACACATGGATATCGTTGCTCTCATGGAAGATGGCAGGGCTTGTAAATGTGGTCGATGCGCCGCCGATCGAGAGCATTCCGCCGGGACGTGCGATAACGCCTATGCTGTGGCTCTGAACGCACACTCTGACGGTCAGCTTAACGGTGGTTGCCGACGGATCGGCGTATTCTGCCTCCCATTCAATGCGGAGGAAGACCCTGGCGTCCGAGCCACCGGTAAATGCACCCTTCTTGACGATCGATCCGTTATCTCTTGTCACCGTCTCGGTTTCCGAAACGGTCGGTGCGTAGGTGTAATCATCTTTGCCGGGCATTGTGACAGACGGCTTTGCGGTCGTCGTGACAGCCGGCTTTGCATCGGTCGAAACAACAGGCTTTTGCATGCTCGTCGTCGGGGTGAGCGTTGTTGTCGCGAGCGGATCGGGATAGGTCGTCGTAACAGACGATGTGGACGTAACGGGCGGCGAAAAGCCTCCCGTAGGTGTGCCCGTGCTTTGTGACGAGGTCTGCGGCGGATCGCTCTTTTCGCTTGTAAGCGAGACGATAATAAATGACAGCAAAACAACTGCGGCAATAAGCAAAACGATCAGCGTGCCCGCCATAACGATCAGTGCCTTGCGATTGGTGTTCGGTTTCATTTTCGTGTGTTCATTCCTTTCATTTCCTCAGATCTTTTCATCGGTCTTTCGGGACGGAAATAATTAAAATTCATTCTTTATCGAGCGTGTAAAAAGTGCTTCAAGCGCACTCTTCGGGTCGGCTGACTCGTACAGTATCGCGTACACCGTCTCGCATATCGGCATCTCGACATTATGCTTTTTGCAAAGTCTGTGTATCGCATCGGCGGTGTAATAGCCCTCGGCAAGCATCTTATAGTCCTCGCCCTTGACGAATGCCTCGCCGAATGCGCGATTGTGCGAATGCGGTGAGAAGACGGTTGCCTCGTAATCGCCGAGATGGCAAAGCCCGTACGCCGAGCGCATATCGCCGCCCATTGCCTCGATAAGGCGTGCGACCTCGTTGGTGGCGCGGCTCATGAGCGCACCCTTGAGCGATGAAATGTCAAACCCGTCGAGCATTCCGGCGGCTATTCCGATGACATTCTTGGCTGCCGCGCCGATCTCGTTTCCGATAAGATCGGCACCGTAGTAAAATCTGATCAGGTTGCTTGTAAACTCGTCAACAAGCATTTTCTTGACCTCGGGGTCTGCCGAATCGATGACCATGCAGTTTGGAACGCCGCGTGCAAACTCCTGCGGATGTCCCGGACCTATCCAGACCGCACTTTTGTTTGATGTGCCGCCGATAAACTCGTCCGCAACCTCGGTAAGTCGCTTTCCGCTCTCGATCTCTATTCCCTTCATGCAAAGCACGAATATCTTGTTTTCGAGACCGTATGCGGTGATCTCGCCAAAAAGCGAGCGAAGTGCCTGTGACGGAACCGAAATTATTATCACATCCGACGAAAGTCCTTCTTCGAGTGAGGAAAGCAGTTCTATGCTCTCGGGATAGGTGATGACTCCGTTTGTGCGCGTGCGTCTCAGCTCGGTCATTGCAGGAGAGTCGGGTTTGTCGTACACCTTGACCGAGTGCCCGATCTTGTCGGTATACCATGCGATAAACGATCCCCAACGACCGCATCCGATTACCGTTATTTTCATCTTAAAAACCTTCCTTTGCCCAACGCCCGAGGTCTGTTCGGGCATTGTAGCTTTATATCATGTATATCATTTCCTTCGCCGTTATACTTTACATAAAAACTGACGAAAAATCCCATCTGTAGCAGTGAACAAACTGTAAACTTTATGTAAAAGCCGATCATTTGGGCGATTTTTGTTGAAATCTTGCTTAAATTATGTCGGATACCGCACTTTTACAAAGATCGAAAAGCGGACATCCGTTGCACCTTTGCCCTCGTGCGGTGCAACGATCCCTGCCGAAAAGGACGATCCTGTGGCAGAGATCACTCTGCTCTTTCGGCTCGACTATCTGTGACAGAATGCGTTCGACATAGACGGGATCGTCTTTTTTGATCGGAACAAGTCCGAGCCTTGCCGAAAGTCTGAGCATATGTGTATCGACAACGATCGCAGGCAGAGAAAAGAGATCACCCCGAAGGAGGTTTGCGATCTTTCTCCCGACTCCGGGAAAGGACATCAGCTCATCCATATCCTGCGGCAACACTCCGCCGTATTTGTCACAGAGCATTCTCGACTCATCTATTATATTCCTTGCCTTGACCCTGTAGAGTCCGCACGGGCGAACTGTCTCCTCGACATCGAAAAGCGGTGCATTTGCCAGTGCGTCGGCTGTCGGATATTTCGCAAAGAGAACCTTTGCGACCTCATTGACCCGTTTATCGGTACACTGTGCGGAAAGTCTTGCCATGACAAGCAACCGCCATCCGTCGCCGCCGTATTCAAGTGCACACTCGGCATGAGGATAGATCTCTTTGAGCCGATCAACTATCGCCGCCGCATGTTCTTTTGTGCCGTGATCCATCGATATTATCCCTTCTCTGTTTCAAAATCCGAAAGCGAGAGCGAAAACTTGTCACGAAGCATGACCTCAAGCTCACATATCGGCAGTCCGACGACATTGTGATAATCGCCGATGATCGAGCGAACAAAGAGTGCCGCCCTGCCCTGTATTCCGTAGCCGCCCGCCTTATCAAAGGGCTCGCCGCCTTTTACATAGTGATATATCTCGTCATCGGTCAGCTCTCTGAAAATGACCTCGGTCGAAACCGTGCGTGAGAAGACCTTTCCGTCTGCCATCAAGGCAATACCGCTGTAAACGGTATGCGATCTGCCCGAAAGCATCGAGAGCATCTCAAGTGCTTCCCTCTCATCCGACGGCTTACCGAGCAGTCGTGTGTCTATCGATACCATCGTGTCAGCGGCAATTATCAGTGCCCTGTCATCACACAGTTCTCCTGCCGCCGCTGCCTTTCGATAGGCAAGCTCGGCAACGGCTCTGTCGGGGGTAATATCTGCGGGCAGACTTTCGTCAGCATCGGTCGGGCATATCGAAAAATCAAGTCCGAGCATGGACAGCAAATCTCTGCGTCTCGGTGATGCCGAGGCAAGCACGAGGTGATATTTCTGATGCATCATTTCAGCCGCCTCACTTCCTTTTTGGTGGGAAGTCCCTTTTTATAGTTCACAAGCGTGTATTTTACCTCTTGCGGTCCTTCGACCGTAAAAATAAAGTGTCTGCCGAAAGCCCCCGCTCTCTTTAGCTCGGCGGCACGATCAGCCATGTAAAGCGGAACGCTGTTGAAAACGATCTCACGCCCTCCCTCGGAAAGCACGGGGAAGCTTACTCTGCGGCGATCGACAAGAGTTGTCGTTCCGCAGGTCTTTTCAAGAAGCATCAGCGGAAATCTTCCGTATATTATGACGCTCTTTTCGCCGCCGATATCGCGAATCTGCGGCAGTGTCAACTCGGGAGAGAGGATAAAATCGTCAAATATCCTATCAAACAGTTCGGCGGTGAGCGAATTGGTTATGTTCAGTCTGAAATCGCCGTGAAGGTGAAGCCCCGATCTGCGAGCAAGCTCGATATGCCCGACATTTCCGACCAGAACATGCTCTGCGCCGTCACGGGCGGCAAGGAAAAGCTTTTTCTCGACCTCTGCCGTATCACCGTCAAAAATCACGGGCGGAAGTATCACACCGTTTGCGCGCCCCTTTCGAAACCTGTCAAGCGGAAGATAGACGATATCAAATTCGTGATCATCGGGGATAGTATCGGCGTTGTAAAATCTTGCACTTCTAAGCGGACGATCGGCAAAATGCGTGCTCTTTTGAAGTCGGAATGGGGGCTCACACACCGATCTGTCGTAGGGTGCGATCGGTGCACGTTTCGGCATTTTCGGCGCATATAGCGGTCGGGTGCTGACTGTCGCTTCCTTATCTTTATCACTTCGCACACCGTTCATGCCCTTATGATCGCCCGTGAAATAACCATCGGTAAATCCGTCCCTTGAAAAGACCCCTGCCAAATATTCGATCTCGCGATCGGTGGCGTTTCGGTGCTCATCAAGAAGGCGGCGATAGACAGACACGACCGCCGACACATAGTCGGGCGACTTCATGCGTCCCTCGAGTTTGAGCGATGCGACGCCCATGTCGATCAGCTCGGTGATGTGGCCAGCAAGGCAATTATCCTTAAGCGAGAGCGGATACCTGCCGTTGTAGGGCATACGGCAGGGCTGTGCACACTCGCCGCGATTGCCCGATCTGCCGCCGATCATCGATGACATAAGGCACTGTCCGGATGCACTGACGCAGAGTGCACCGTGGACAAACACCTCGATCGGGATGGGCGAATTTTGCACGAGAGTTCTCATATTGTCGCGATCGACCTCGCGTGCGCAGACCATCAACGAAAAACCGTGCTCGGCAAGAAATTTTGCCGCATGGGAGTTGTGTCCCGAGCACTGAGTTGACCCGTGGAGAGGGAGATCGGGATAGCGTTCGGACACTGCCGAGGCAAATCCGAGATCCGAAACGATCAGTGCGTCAACGCCCGCACCGTAGAGAAAATCAACAAGCTCGATCGCCTGAGAGAGTTCCCTGTCGAGTATGGCGGTATTGATCGTAACATAGACACGCACGCCCGCGCCGTGAGCGTCGGCAAGCGTCGAGAGAAGATCATCTCTGCTGAAATTTTTCGCATATGCCCGCGCGCTGAATGTCGTCATTCCGAGATAGATCGCATCCGCTCCCGCACAAATTGCCGCATGCGCCGCCTCGGGAGAGCCTGCCGGTGCGAGAAGTTCGGGAAGATTCATGTTTTGCATATTGTATTTATGTCCTGTCTTGCATTTTTATCGGGCAGATCGCCCTGTATTTTCTATATTATAGCACAAAAAAACGCTAAAGGAAAGAGATTTGAAAAAAATTATAAAAATTTCACAAAAAACCTTTTCAAAATCAAAAAAGTATGCTATAATATGCAAAGAAGCCTCGGCCACCCGAGAAGATCGTCCGAAAAGGGCGGAAACAGAAAACAGAATACCAAAAAAGGAGACAACACTATGAAAAGAACATTCAAAAGCCGTTTTGTCATGATGCTCTCGCTCATGCTTGCGGTATTGCTCACGTTCTCCGCATGCGGTGGTAACAAGCCGACAGAGACGACAGCAAACAACACAACAGCATCGCCAGCCGATCCGACCGTGCCGGCGGCAAGCAATATGCTCATTGCCGAAAAGGGCAAAGAGGCATATTTCACCCTCGTATACGACAAGGACGATGAGGGCGATGTTGCCGAAAAGCTTTCGGTAGCATACACAAGAAAGCTCAACGCCTCTTTTGCTACAAAAGCCGACACGGATGCGGCAAGCGGAAATGAGATCGTTCTCAACTCGACCGAACGTGCCGACTGCAAGGCACTTATCGATTCGATCGTCGGCGGCTACTATGCCATCCGTGCGGTAAAAAATGACAGCGGATCTGCCATTTTGGTTGCATACAAGGGTGATCTTGCGGGAACAGCGGCAATCGAGCGTCTGGCAGCCTTCATCGACGAGGCAAGCGGCAAGGCAGAGATCCCCGAAGGATTTGAAGAGTCCAAGGCTGCCGTCACCCTGAACGAGAACAAGGCAGACAAGGTCATCGACCTTTATCTGATCGCAGGTCAGTCGAATGCGGCAGGCTCGAGCATCAAGGGCAACCTCAAAGACTCTTACAGAAACGTATGGTTTGCAGGCGAGGTTGACGAGGACAGAAGGACGGGCTCGGCATCGCTTTCCTACTTCAACAAGAGCGTCAAATACTTAAAGATGGTAAAGCCGGGGCTGGGCGTTTCGGGAAGCCACATCGGTCCCGAATACGGCATGGCACAGATCTTCAATGATTACTACAGTGACAATCCCGTGCTGATCTTCAAATCGGCAGCAGGCGGCACTGCACTCCAGAACAAGAACACGGGTCTGTCCGACACATTCGGCAACTGGTATCCCCGTTCAAAGTGGGGGGACAAAGAGGTCGATGCCAAGAATTCCCCGATGGGCGTTCAGTATTACAATTTCGTCGAGAACTTCAAGCTCATTTATGCAAAACTTGTAGATGACGGATACACACCCAAGGTTCGCGGCATGGTGTGGATGCAGGGCGAGGACGATCTCGGTTCGCACAGCATATACAAGAGGCTCTTGAAGGCATTCATCACCGATATGCGCAAGGACATCTCGGACATCACCGGCGATGCAGAGGTACTTGAGATGCCGTTCGTTATCGGAAAGATCGCAACGACATTTGCAATGTACAACAACCCGAACGTTCCCGCATTCAATCAAATGCAGGACGAGGTTGCAAAAGAGATGAAGAATGTCTACACTATCGAGACCTCCGACCTTATCATCGTCGGCGAGGGCGGCAAGGTTCTCGGAACCGACCTTTACCACTTCAGCACCGAGGATGCGGTAATTCTCGGCAATCGTTTTGCCGAAAAGCTTCTGAAGCACTACAGTGCGAAATAACGACAAACCGAAATCAACATAAGAAAGGCAATACCGAAACATGAAGATCAAGAACTTAGTAAGAGGGTGGTCGGCAATGCTTGCACTGCTCCTGACGCTCACCGCATGCTCGGGCGGAGGCGACTCGGCAACGACATCGGCAAATACCGAAGCCCCTGCAACAACAGCACCCAACCCGGAGGTAATAGTAGCCGAGTCAGGCAAAGACTCCGATTTCAGCCTCGTTTACAAGACGAGCAGTGACAGCGCAGAATACGCAAAGGCATTTGCAAGCGAGCTCAAAACAAAACTCGGCGTAGAACTTACCGTAAAAGAGGACGCTGAGGCGGCAAGCGGAAACGAGATCATCTTTAACTCAACAAGACGTCCGGACTGCAAAGAGCTTGTAAACTCACTCAAAGGCGGCTACTATGCTATCCGCACCACCAAGAGCGGCAACGATATTAAGATCCTTGTTGCATACAAGGGTGACGTTGCAGCAAAGGCACTTGTTGCTCGCCTCAGCGAACTGATCGACAAGACAAGCGGCAAGCTGGTCATCCCGAGCGAGAACTTCTCAGAGGATAAGGCGGCAGTCACGCTCAATGAAAACAAAGCTGATAAAGTCATAGACATTTATCTGATCGCAGGTCAGTCGAATGCGGCAGGCTACTCGCACAGCGGAAAACACCGCGACGTATACAAAAACGTATGGTTCTCGGGTGAGGTCGACAAGATCAGAGCGACCGGCAAGGCGAGTATGAGCCTGATGAATCCCGTAACTTACAAAAAGACTGTCGCACCGACATTGGGCAGAGTCAGCGGCAACATCGGACCCGAGTACGGCATGGCCGAAATATTCAACGAATACTACGACGGCAACGAAACTCCTGTACTGATTTTCAAATCGGCGGCAGGCGGCACTGCTCTTAACAACGACACAAGCGGACAGTCGGGTGACTACGGCAACTGGTATCCCCGCTCTCTTTGGCCGGACGGAAAGGTCGATCCCAAAAATTCGCCGACCGGTGTTCAGTATTACAATCTCGTTGAAAACTTCAAGCTCATTTATGCAAAACTTGTAGATGACGGATACACACCCAAGGTTCGCGGCATGGTGTGGATGCAGGGTGAAGCTGACCTTGGCAGACACTTTGCGTACAAAACGCTTCTCAAGACCTTTATCACCGACATCCGTGAGGATATCGCAAGTATAACGGGCGACGAGGAGACTCTTGAGATGCCCTTTATCATCGGCAAGATCGCAACCACATTCGGCTGGTACAACAACTCGTCCGTTCCCGCATTCAACAAAATGCAGGATGATGTTGCCAAAGAGATGAAGAATGTCTACACGATCGAGACCTCCGATCTTATCATCGTCGGTGAGGACGGCAAGATCGTCGGCACGGATCAATGGCATTTCAATGCGGACGATGCCGTAACACTCGGCAACCGTTTTGCAGAGAAGCTCCTTGAGCACTACACCGCAAAATAAGATCCAATACATACATATCGGAGCAAGGTTGACCCTTGCTCCGATATTTTTTGAAAAAAATTTGAGTATTTGTCAAATATTTATCGAAAACCCCTTTTCAAACGGACAAAAATATGATATAATGTAAAAAGTCTGAAAATAAATTTTCAGACTTCGGAATTGAGGCTTTCTTTGCC
>CAZORL010000031.1:0-19010 GCA_964582375.1 uncultured Lachnospiraceae bacterium | reverse complement strand
CGGACTGCCTTTTGAAATGGTGGGCTTTACCGCCGGAAACCTTGTAATGTGTATTCTGGCGAAGCTCCTGATTGCCCCTGTATTTGTGGCGATCTATCTGTGCATGAGCTTGATTGCAAAGGAAAAAGCATGGCTTTCCATTCTGCTTTCTATGATGGTGGGAATGTTCCTGTTTATAATGATCACCATGATGACACCGCTGAATGCAGGCGTTATGAATGTGGTGCTGTGCTTTGCCGGAGGTGTCCTGTTCAGTGTTGGGCTGGGTGCAATCAGCAATCTCATCCTGAAAAAAAGAGATATTCTATAATGAAAATGACGGGCGGTGCCGGATTTTTTGACACTGCCTGCTTTTCCTTGAAAAACGCAAACAAAGACTATTATGGTATTGCTCTTGATTGCAAGTCTTATCCCTGCAAAGATTGCAGCAAAGAAAGAACCTGCCGTGGCACTTCGTACCGAATAATATATCAATAATTACCTAATATACAAGAAACACCATCACAGACTTTCATCCGTGATGGTGTTTTCTTGTCCTGTTCGGTTTGTGTGATTTCTCCGATAAGAACATCATTCCGTTCGGGCGGCTTATTCGGTTGTTATTATTTTACCGCTAATTTTGCACGCCCTTTTTGGTGAGGGTTTTTTGATTGGCAAATGATTATTTGTCACAGCCCCTTCACCATCTCGCAAAAGAGGGTAAGAATTATCAAAAAGCCGAAATTAAACGCCGAAAAGAGTGCTATATACTTTCCCGCCTTTCCGGGGTTATGTTTCATATATTCTCTGAACGTGATAAGACTTGCGAGCGAGGAGATAAGCGTCCCCACCCCTCCGATATTAACGCCAACGAGCAGATCGGCATAGTTATCGGTAAACTGCGAAAGAAGTATGGCGGACGGAACATTGCTTATGATCTGGCATGACAGTGCGCTGAAAACGAGCGTGCTTTTTTCGAGAAGGTAGGAGAAAAA
Organism: uncultured Lachnospiraceae bacterium; assembly: GCA_964582375.1. Classification (GTDB taxonomy): domain Bacteria; phylum Bacillota; class Clostridia; order Oscillospirales; family CAG-272; genus CAKSQF01. Next base: position 18,036 of record CAZORL010000031.1, on the reverse strand, counting down.
CTCTCGGACCACACCGATACGCGCCATATTCCCCGCGAAAATGAAGAAAAACACAAATGTCAGGAGAAGAGGATAATCGACGTCGGCAAGTGCCTTTCTGTCGGCAAAAAAGAGAACGGCGGGAATGATGACAAGTCCGACAAAATAAGGGATTCCTCTGAAAACTATCGCAATTGAAAGCGCAAAGAGAAGCAGATAAAGAGCGGTTCTTTTCGGCTCGGTCCGAACTCCGTCATCCTCGATCGTGACGCTCTCGGATCTGACGGCAACAATGCAACAAAGAGTGATAAGTGCAATGGAGAGAATGAAGGGCGGAAACATTATCGTAACGAACTGCCCGCTCGGTATCTCGAATTTTGTGTAAAGATAAAGATTTTGCGGATTGCCGAAGGGCGTGAGCATACCGCCGAGATTTGCCGCTATATTCTGCATTATAAACGTAAACGCCATATACTTTTCCTTGTGGGCGGCGGACAGCACGAAATATCCGAGCGGAAGGAATGTCAAAAGTGCCATATCATTGGCGATAAGCATTGATCCGATAAAGGTTATGTACACAAGCGAGATTACCGACACGCGAATATTGCCCGAGAGTCTGACAATACGCTTTGCCAAAATATAGAAAAAGTTTATGTTTTTCAGTGCACAAACGACCGCAAGCACGCAAAACAGGCAGGCGAGGGTCTTAAAATCGAAATATCCGAGATATTCGGCATCGGGCGGCACGATCAGAGACGTGACAAAGGCCGCGCAGAGTGCGATCGTCATAACAGCGTTTTTCCTCACGAAATCAGCTGCTCTGCCTATGATCTCAGCAAATATATGATGGTGTTTCAGCTCTGTCGAGGTAAGATTCATTTTGATTTGCCCATATCCTTCAATGTTTTTCAAACCCGACTATTATACACCAAGAGGACAACTTTTTCAAGTGGCAAATCAAATAAAAATCACTGCGATTTTGAAGATATCTGCGGCTATTTTAACAGATATCCCAAATTGCCGATCAAATATCATTCTGTCAGCTTATATTTGAAAAATTCGATATCCTCCCTGCTCTTTCCTTCGGGAATGAGCACGCAGATACCCTTATCGATGATAAGCACATCAAAGCAGTCGCCGAGTGTCTCACATACCTTCGGCGCATCTTTTATATACACCTTGTTTCTCTTTCCGACGTGAACACAGTGCGCACTGCCGAAAAGAGCCTGCGCCATGGTTCTTGCCTTTATCGGGGGCAACTTATCGATACGCTCGGCTGCCTCTTGCAGGGCATCATCATTTATAAGATACACCAACCCGTCAAGGCAGAGCAGTGTTGCCATTTTATTTTTGAATACCATCTCCTCCTCGTGTCCGAGAAGTAATACACCTCTTTTAAGCTCCATATCACATCGCTCCTTTTTAAGCGACTGTAAAGTTGCGTTTTACGATCGCTTGCTTTGCTATAATAATAACTCATTTTAGGGAGATTTTCAAGTATTTTTGCAAAATTCAATCTTTTTTTACAAAAGGCATTTGACAATCACGCCCCATTGTGATATACTAAATGAGTATAATTACAAGATATTTCCGTGAGGCTGCAATGACATTATCCGAAAACATATTTTTTTACATATCGGACGGAGAACCCTATCTTTATGACAGCGGTCGCGAGACTGCACTTCCGAGCGGCGTTCTCTCGCGATATATCGAGGGCGTCCGCGAGCGTGCAAAACGAAACGAATGGAAGGAAAGCGGCAATGGTGCGATATTCATGGGCACGGCAACATCCGAAACGCCCGAATCAGCCGTATCTTCAATAAACGCGCGCACTCTCTGCATCGGCTTTGACAACGATCGACTGCTCTACAGTCTCAAGATCGACAATGTCTGCGGGATCTACAGCAAACGAAGCTTTCGAGACATGGACGAGGGCATAGTACTCTCGGACAGATCTCAGTGTTACGGCGAATTTGACATAAGCTCGCAGGGTGATCTCTGCGTTGCCGTCTCGTTTGCGGGGCAAACGCACATCGGCGTCAAGCGGCAAGGTCAGAGCGACTGTGTACAGATCACCGAGGGTGAGAGTATCGAGCGCGATCCCATATGGTCAAAGGTCGATCAGAGCCTCATCTACTACAGTTCGGCAGGTCTTGAGCGGCGTGAGGACACCGACGATGAAGTTGATGCGAACACGCAGGCAGGTATGTTCTCGATATATGACATGATCAAAGATGCCGCTCCGCGTGCGCACTCGCCCTTCTCGCTCTGCTCGATCGACATCAAAAAGGGCGAGATCGCCGAGATCCGCACATCCGACAAATTCGACTTTATAAAGCCCCGTGCGGCAGGGGACGGCTCGCTTTACTACATCAAAAAGCCGTTTGAGAGCGATAGCCGAAAAAACAGCGTCGGCGGTTGTCTGCTCGACATTCTGACAGCCCCCGTCAAGCTCTTTTGCGCATTGATCGGCTTTTTCAACATTTTCACCATCAAATATTCGGGCAAAAATCTCAGATCTTCGGGGGACACGAAGACAAAGCACCGCTCGGACGATCAGATCTTCATAGACGGCAACATCATCTCGGCAGAGCGCGAGCTAAAGGCAAATGCCGATCACGGTGAGAAATACCCGGGATTTATTCCGCGCTCCTTTGAGCTTCACAAACTATCAAAAGACGGCGAGGACGTGATCGTCAAAAGGGGTGTCATTGCTTACACACTGCGAGGTGACAATGTGATCTGTTCAAACGGATCATCGGTCATCCTGCTCTCCCCCGACGGCAGTGAAAAGCTACTGTCAAAAGCCGAAAAGGTCACGTTTTTGCTCTGAGGACGGACATTGTTATGGAAGAAAAAAGAACAAGGATCAGAAAAATACTTAAGATCGCAACTCTTGTCGCCGCGGCGATCCTCACAATCGTCGTCTGCATCCTGCTGATCCCCTACCTTGCAAAGCTCGGTAAAATGAACAAAGAGGAACTGAACGCCGCACTCGAGACAGCCGATGGTTTTCTGCGCAGGCTCGGTCCGATACGCTATCTTCTGATGGTGCTTTTACAAATATTTCAGATGATATTCGCACCCATCCCGGGAGGTCCCGTGGCGGTCATGATGGGTTTTATGTTCGGTCCGATCGTCGGAACATTGCTGACGATAGTCTCGACATCGCTCGGCACTATGCTCATCATTTGGTGCATCGCACGATTCGGGATGAGATTTGTCAACATGTTCATAAACTCGAAGGGCTTTGAAAAGCTGAAATTTCTGCACAACCCCTCGGGCAGGGACGTTCTGCTCTTTTTGCTCTTTCTGATACCCGGCACGCCGAAGGACATCATCACCTTTTTCGCTCCGTTTACGGGAGCAAGACCTCGAAACATCGTCGTGCTGGCAAGTGTCGCGCGAATACCGTCGATCTTTTTGATGGTCTATCTCGGCGATGCCATCTCGGACGGCAATCTCGTCAAATCGGCGATAATTCTGACGATCGCCGCAGTGATCGGGCTTATCGGAATAATATTCAAGGACAAAGTCATGCCCGAACGAGGCGAAAAGAAGATCGTTAGAGGAAAGGACACATTCGTGTTCGATCTTGACGGCACCCTGCTGAACACGCTGACCGATCTGACGAATGCGGTCAACCATGCACTGGGGTCGGTCGGATACGAAAAGCGCACCGAGGATCAGGTGAGAAAAGCGGTCGGCAACGGAATTGCAAAGCTTGTCGAGCGATCGCTCCCGAACGGGGCGAAAGATCCGCACTTTGACGAGGTTTTTGCGACTTTCAAGAGCTACTACGCCGAGCACTGTCTTGACAACACGCACGCATACGACGGAATATACGAGCTGATCGACGGTCTGACAGAGCGTGGCATGAGGCTTGCGATAGTCTCAAACAAAGCCGATTTTGCGGTAAAAGAGATCTGTTCCAAGCTGTTTGGACAGATACCCGTGGCGATCGGTGAGTCGGAGAGTATCCGCAAAAAGCCCGCGCCCGACTCTCTCATTGCCGCCGTTGACGCTCTCGGCTCAACGCTCGAGAGGACGGTCTACATCGGCGACAGCGATGTTGACATACAGACCGCCAAGGGTGCGGGGGTCGGTTGCATATCGGTAACATGGGGATTTCGTTCTGCGGCATTTTTGTCGGCAAACAACGCCTCAACGCTTGTCGATGAACCCTGCGAGATCCTCGCCGCCATCGACGCCGCCGCAGAAAAGGACAAATAAAGAAAAAGTCTGTCTCAAATGCGTACTTTTGCATTTGAGACAGACGATTTTGTTATATGGGGATGCTTGCCGACAAGCGAATGAATAATTCGTTTTTTGTAAATTGTCTCTTTGACGGTTCGATTTTTAATAAATCGCCAAAGCAAACACCCATCGGCAGAGTCACCCGACACGATCAAAATCCGAAAAATCTTTCAAGCACGGGCATGCTTTTGTCGAAACTGTCTTTGACCGAGGCAATCGCCGCATGAGACATGTTGCGTGCCATCGAGCCAAGCTCGTCAAGCGTAACGTTCGAATCGGTGCCGAGCCACTTGAGATACATCGCAATAACGCCCGATGCGATACAACTCATTGCAAGCGACACCTTTTGCGCACAGCCCTCGGACAAAAATATGTCGCTGTTTGAAACCGATTCAAGCACGCAGGAGCGGAACGCCTCGCTGACCTTTGACATAAAGAAGGTGTGCGCACCCGATCTGACGAAATATTTTGCAAAATCGAGATTTTCGGATATGGTCTTATTCAGTCCGTCAAAGAAGGAATCGAGTGTTGCTCCGTCCTTTGCCGAGTTGGCAAAACTGACGACCGTGTTTACTAGATTGTCCTCGACCTCGGATATGACTGCCTGAATGCTGTCATAATGAAGATAGAAGGTCTTTCGATCGATATCCGCGCGATTTGCAAGCTCGGTGATCGTGATCTTTGACGCATCCTTCTCATCAATGAGATCAAAGAGTGCCTTGAGTATCGCTCTTTTTGTGCGTATCGTTCTTCTGTCTACCTTTTTGTGCTTTCCGCCCGATCTTGTGATCTTTTCATCCGTGATATTACTCATTTTAATCTTCCTTTCACAGACCGCTGTGCGGTCTTTATATTATTTGCGGACGATTTTCGCAAAAATCTTTATAATTTATTTTCAATTTACTCATTGAAATCTCGGTCTGATGGTATTATAATACACAAGTGTGCAAAAGTCAACAGACTATCGCAAAAATTCAAAAAAACTTAATCTTTGTTTTCAACAAAAATTCACCGAAAGGACCAAAAACAAATGCTTTCACTCAAAAAGATCGTAAAGAGATACACTGCCGGCGACACGACTGTGACGGCTCTCGGCGGAGTTGACCTTGAATTTCGTGAGAGCGAATTCGTATCGATACTCGGTCCGTCGGGCTGCGGAAAAACGACACTTCTAAACATTATAGGCGGTCTTGACCGCTACGACGAGGGCGATCTTTCCATCAAGGGCAGATCGACCAAGGATTTTTCGGACGCCGACTGGGATGCTTACAGAAACCATTCGATAGGATTCGTTTTCCAATCCTACAACCTTATCCCTCATCAGAGCGTACTCTCGAATGTCGAGCTTGCCCTGACCCTCTCGGGCGTTCCGAAAGCGGAGCGTCGCCGCCGTGCCGTCGAGGCACTTGAAAAGGTCGGTCTCGGCGATCAGCTGAACAAAAGACCGAGTCAGATGTCGGGCGGTCAGATGCAGAGAGTTGCCATCGCCCGTGCGCTGGTCAACGACCCCGAGATCCTCCTTGCCGACGAACCGACGGGTGCGCTTGACAGCGTGACCTCGGTGCAGATCATGGAGATACTCAAGGAGATATCCAAGGACAGGCTGATCATAATGGTCACCCACAATCCCGAGCTTGCCGAGAAATATTCAAGCAGGATAGTTCGTCTGTCCGACGGCATGGTCGTCGATGACAGCGATCCTTATGTCCCGAGCGTCAAAGAGACCCCCGAGCAGACCGACAAAAAGTCCAAAAAAACCGCTCGCACAAAGAAAGACAGAACGAAATCGATGTCGTTTTTGACCGCTCTTTCGCTTTCAAAGAACAATCTGCTCACCAAAAAGGGACGAACCTTCCTCACCTCGTTTGCAGGCTCGATCGGCATAATCGGCATTGCGCTGATCCTGGCACTTTCGAACGGTATACAGCTCTTCATCAACAGGGTGCAGGAGGACACGCTCTCGAGCTACCCGATATCGATCATGTCGCAAACTGTCGATTACAGCTCGATGGTCGAATCGATGATGGGCAAAGCGGAGGAATCGGGCAATCACGAGCTTGACGCGGTCTACTCGAACTCGGTCATGTTTGAGATGATGAACGTCATGATCTCCGAGGTTCAGACCAACAATCTCTCCGACTTCAAGAAGTTTCTCGACTCGAAGGAGGCAGAGCTGAGAAAGAACAACACGATATCCGACATTCAGTACGGATACAACCTTGATCTGAACATTTATTCATCCGACACATCGAACGGTCCGATAAAGCTCGGAATGGACATTTTCTACAGCACCATCTACGGTGACTCGGCAATGTCCTCGATGCAGACCTCGTCACCGCTGATGAACGGATCATTCAACCTTTTCTCCGAGATCATCGACAATCCCGATCTGATCGACTCGCAGTACGAGGTGTTGGCAGGCAAAATGCCGAGCAGCTATAACGAGGTCGTACTCGTGCTCGACAAGAACAACGAGATCTCCGACATGGCTCTATACGCACTCGGTCTTCGCGACAGATCGGAACTTGCGGATATAATGAATGCCGTAATGAAGGGCGAGAGCTTCAAGGTCGAAAACAGCAGATTCACCTACGAGCAGATGCTCGACACCACATTCAAGCTCGTTCTCCCGAGTGAGTTTTACACGAGATCGCAGGGCGGCAGTTGGAAGAACATTTCGGACGACGACACCGCAATGAAGTCGGTCGTTGAAAACGGACTTACGCTGAAAATCGTCGGAATCGTTCGCCCCGACACTGACGCCGTTGCATCTTCGATCATGGGGGCGGTCGGATACACTCCCGCGCTGACCGAATATGTGATAAGCGAGACAAAGAAAAGCGAGATCGTCCGCGAGCAGCTTGACGATCCCAAGACCGATGTTTTGACAGGTCTTCCCTTTGCAGATGAAAATTACAAAAAACCGACAAATGCCGAAAAAGCAACGCTGATAAAGGAGCATTTCGACAGCCTTTCGATGATCGATAAAACACCGATCATCTATCAGATCATCACCGCACAGCGAGTTTCCGCGACTGCCGCCGAAAGACTTTCGACAATGAGCGAGGATCAGATAAAGGGTCTGCTCATCTCGGCGATCACGGCACAAATGGGCGTTGACGAGACTACCGCCGAGGGATATCTCGCCGCAATGTCCGAAGAGGATCGCGCAAGTGCCGCGCTCGGCGCGATAATTGCATCGATCTCGGAAGATGTCGCAAAAGCCGTGACGGCAGAGCTTTCGGCACTTAGTCAGGATGAGCTTTCGGCAACATTTGAGGCATATCTCGCATCTCTCGACGAGAACGCCATGGCGTCTCTCTACGACTCGTACATGCCCGAGACTATCTCAAAATCGACCTACGACGAAAATCTCAAGCTCCTCGGTGTCTGCGATCTCGATGATCCGTCAACGATCAACATTTACGCCGTCGATTTCAAATCGAAGGATATCATAAAAGAGCTGATCGACGAATACAACGCAGGTGTCGATGAAAAGGACGAGATATCCTACACCGATTATGTTGCCCTGCTCATGTCTTCGGTATCGACGATCATCAATTTCGTTTCCTATGCGCTCATCGCGTTCGTTTCGATCTCACTCGTCGTTTCATCGATCATGATCGGCATCATCACCTACATCTCGGTTCTCGAACGCACAAAGGAGATCGGTATACTTCGCGCGATCGGTGCATCCAAGCGCGATATCTCCCGTGTATTCAATGCGGAGACCTTCATAGTCGGTCTTGCATCCGGACTTATCGGCATAGGTGTGAGCCTGCTGCTCTGCATCCCGATCAATCTGATCATAGGCTCGATGTCGGGCGTCAACAACATCGCATCTCTCCCGCTCGTCGGAGCAATAATTCTGGTAGTGATCAGCGTCGCACTCACCCTCATCGCAGGACTCATCCCTGCCAAGATCGCCGCCCGCAAAGACCCCGTCATCGCACTCAGAAGCGAATGATCAAGGGAAATCGAACAAGAAAAACAACAGGCTCTCTCAAATATTTGAGAGAGCCTGTTGTTCGGTAAAAAGAGTTGCCGCCTCGTAGGAGCGATCATCGATCGCCCGCTCTTTGGCGTTTGGGATATGATATATCGGCGTGATGAACATCATTTCATCCGCCGAGTGGACTGTGTTCGCCCAAGACAAATAAATTTGTTTTCCCCCGTCTGCGACTGATGTTCATTACACCGATTTGTTGTTTCAAATAAAACCATTTTCGCCCGTGCGAGTTTGCACACGAGCTTATCCGAGTATCTTATCGCAAATTTCGCGAAGAGCCTTCGCTCGGGACTCGAATTTATCTGCCGAAAGCCCGACCTCGAGCGAGAAGACACCGTCAAAATCGATCTTCTCGAGTGCCGCCGCAAACGCCTGCCAATCTATGACCCCAAGCCCGGGATCTTTGTGCCGATCGGCAATGCCGTCGTTGTCATGGATGTGGAGAACCTTGACATAGTCTCCGAGAGAAAGAAGTTCGCCCGCAGGAGAGAGCCCCGGGAAGACTGCCACATGTCCGCTGTCAAAACAGATCTTGAAATTCGGGCTGTCGATCTCGCGGACAAAGGCAAGTATATCAAGCGGCTTTGACAGTGAGAGATCGCGCATTGGCATATTCTCAAGGCAGATCACGACAGAATGCTCGGCTGCAAAATGAGCAAGCTCACGCATGAACGAAAGGTTTATTCTGTATGTCTCATCCGTGAGGTCGTGAACAAGATCCTCCATGTCGGGCATCAGCGGATGCACGACAAGATAGCGACAGTTTGCACACTCGGCAAGCAGAACGGCGCGCTTCATTTTATCAAGCCGTTCCGCGCGATCTTCCTCGGTCGCATCCATCGGGGGATAGCGCCACGGACCGTGCATCTGCCATATTTTAATGCCCGCACTGTCATGTCGATCCTTTATTTCTCGCATCAGCGACAGTGCGGCGTCTTCATCTGCGCCGTAAAGCTCGGTATCGGTATCCGCCGCACCCAAATCGACAAAATCAAAACCGTATTTTTTCAATATCCCGTATTCGGCGTCGCAAAAGCCCTGTCTGCCGTCGCTGTCAAACGGTTCGGAAACTCCTATTTTCATCTTCAGCATGATGTCCTGCCCCTTTTGCAAATTACAACCTTATCGGATCGCTCCACGCCATCCTGCCGCAGGTGTCGGTGATCTCGACACGCACAAAGCTCTCACCGAACGGGCGAGCAGTGCACGAGCGTGTGGTGTGTATGTGAAGTGCGAGTTTTTGATATTCCTTGCCGCTATGTTCGATCATCCGAAGATCCCTCCAAAAGTCGGTCAAGCTCGTCCAATATGCCGCAGACCGTCTCGGTCGAGCATATTTTCATTCGAAATTCAGCCGCACCGCGCATCCCTTTGACATAATACATGAGATGCCGCCTGCCCTCGCGAACTGCCGCCCACTCGCCTTTTTCGGCGGCAAGCAGTCTGATATGCTCTTTGGCAACCTCGATCTTTTGCACATCGGTCGGCTCGGTAAAATCGCCCCCCGCAAGCTCCTTAAATATCCATGGTCTGCCGATCGCACCCTGCCCGATCATCAGTCCGTCAACGCCGGTTTCGAGCATTCGCCTCGCACTTTCGCTGTCGCATATGCCTCCGTTGCCGATCACGGGGATGCCGACCGCCGCCTTGACTGCCGCGATCGTCTCGTAATCGATCGGCGGAGCGTATAGCTGTTCTCTCGTGCGACCGTGTACGGCTATCATTGCCGCACCGCCCTCGCATGCCGCTTTTGCACATTCGGGAGCGTTTTTGTGTTCGTCATCCCATCCGACCCTCATCTTTACCGAGACGGGGAGCGGACAGCTTTTTGTCACGGCAGAGACAATGTCAAATATCTTTTTCGGTTCTTTCATCAGTGCCGAACCGTCACCGTTTGAGACGATCTTTCTCATCGGACAACCCATGTTGATGTCGATCATGCAGGGCTTTTTTGTGCCCTCTTCGACGCCGACATAATCGCCTGTTGCCAATCTGTATGCCGCCTCTGCCATAATTGACGGCTCAGAGCCGAATATTTGAACGGCGACCGCACCCTCGCCGCCGAGGGACGCAAGAGTCGCCGTCTTTTTGTCGCCGTAATGTATCGCCTTTGCCGAGATCATCTCGGAGACCGAGAGCGTCGCACCGTATCGGTGTGCCAAGGTTCGAAACGGTCTGTCGGTTATCCCCGCCATCGGTGCGAGCACCAGGGCGAGCGTGTTTTTGTCAAGCACCGAAAATTACTCCGTACATTGGTTTTTTCTTGTTTTTGGTGAAACCGAGCCTGTAAGCCGGGTTCTGTCGTGCACCGTCATCTATCTTGATCTTACGTTGCCGCAAGATTCCATGCCCCCCCGAGAATTCCATCGGGTCAAACGGCGACGATCAAAGATCGTCGATCTCGGGGCGTTGCTTCGGATAGGGTTTACACTTGCGATACATTACTGCATCGCCGGTGAGCTCTTACCTCGCCTTTTCATCCTTACCGCATTTCTGCGGCGGTTGTTTTCTGTTGCACTTTCCCGGGGATCACTCCCGGCGGACGTTATCCGTTATCCCGACCCTTCGAAGCCCGGACTTTCCTCACGATAATACCTTACGGCAACATACCGCGCGACGGCACGGCTCGGTTCCGTGTATATTATACCGCAAATTTGCTCTTTTGTCAATCTTTTTTTGAGTTTTTTGCGGAAAATTCGTTCATCTATGTAAAAGTTGTGTAAAAACCCGTAAAAATTCACAGTATATTCACAAATGGGGTGTAGAATGGGAACATACTTTTGTAAAGATCTTACTCACGAAAGGAGTAAAACGAAAGGAAGTCAAAATTTTGCGTCATGATTAAGATGGTAAAAAAACTGCTGTCAGTTAAATTCATTCGCTATGGCATCTCGTCGCTTATCGCGTTCGCAATAAACTACGCCATCCTGCTTTTGTTCAAATATGAGTTTGGCGACATGACACTGAATCTTGAGATTTCGGCAACCGTCGGATGGATAGTGTCCTCAAATGCGAATTTCTTTATAAATCGCATTTTCGTATTCCGTGACAAGGGCAGACTCGCCCCTGCCTATTTTAAGTACTACGGCGTGGCGATCCCCGTGTTTTTGATCAAAAATCTCGGACTGCTCGAGCTGCTCGTTCGTGTCGTTCACATACCGACCGAGATCGCAAGTCCGCTTGCCGAAACGCTGATGTTTGTAATCACCTACTTTTTCCAAAAATTGCTTGTTTTCAGGCAAAACAAGCCTCGAACGCAAGACTGAGAAAAACAAAAACAAAGTTCTCAAACCAAAAAGGAGCACCGAACGTGCAAAAAAAGACAAGAAGACCCCTTCCGATCGCGGTGATCGTTATGATCGACCTTTTGCTGACCGCGGCAATCATGCTCTCCTTTTGCTATTTTCATCATGTCAAGAACTTCTGGGGCACACCCGACGACACTCAGATCACGGGCACCGGGGTAATTCAGGATTTTACCAAGCCCTCTCGCCCGTCTCTGACCTCGCAGACCCCGTCAACGAGCATCCCGACAACATCAAAAGCTCCGATAACAGGCGGCTCATCGTCGCATGGCACAACTACATCGCCGATCACGACGCCGCCCGAGCCGCAGTACGACTTCTCGGGCGATTTCGGATACAAATTCGGCTCGCTTTTCTCGACGGACAGTAGCGTGACGATCACAGAAAACAGCTACAAGAGCCACGACATTTATATGACGCTCACCGCATTTAACGGCACATACACCCAACAGTACTACAAAAACGGCAGTTATTCGGACGAACATGTTGTCTATTATCTGATGGACATCTATGTCCGCAACATCGAGAATCTCTACACGACATATTCGACCGCCAATTACGTTCCGCTTGAGGATCTTGTCGAAATAGAGGAGGCAGGCTCGAAATTTGTCGATACGATCGCCGCCATCAGCGGAGATCTCTATCTCGGATTTAACGAATCAAAGCCTGTCATCGTCCGCAACGGCACCATATTGCGCAAGCTCAGCTATATAAAGAGCGACATCTGCGTGCTCTATTGGGACGGCTCGATGGAGACGATATCCCCCGGCGAATACAATTGGGACAAAATATCCGCAAAAGGTCCGTATCAGATATGGAGTTTCGGTCCTGAGCTGATGGACGATGACGGAAACGCCAAGAAAAATATCAATTCAAGCATTTGGAAGTGGAATCCGCGTGCGGCGATCGGCTGTGTCGAACCGGGGCACTATGTATTCTGCGTTGTCAGCGGATTTCGCGATAAAGAGCAAAGGGAAGAAAACGGCGTCGGGATAAATCTTGACGAGCTGGCAAAGATCATGGAGGACGCCGGATGCAAGGTTGCCTACAATCTTGACGGCGGTGCATCGACCTACGGCTGGTACAGAGGCGACAGACTTGTTCAAGTATCGAACGCAAACGGCAGTATACGACACATCAGCGACATTATCTGCATCGGCGAAATAAAGGGGAACAAGCAAAACTGACATGGTTATAAAAATATTGCGTACACTCTTATACGCACTCTCACATCTTTCGATTGCGACATCGCTTACTCTGATGACATTCTGCGTCGTTGACCGTATCAACCCTGCCATGGCGTTTATCGATCACCCCATGTCGAGGGAGCTTATGCTCGCCTTTTCGTGGGCGATGATCATAATCTGCGCCGTCGAGATCGTTTATGCGGCAGATCGTCACCCGATCGTTTGCGTAATCTGCGCTCTGTCTGCCCTTTCCGCACTCTCGGTTGTCTGTCTCGTGCTTGCCGACAGCATTGACCCTGCCGCCATTTTGTTCACGAAACCGCCGGTCAAAACAGCCGTTGCCGTCGATGCCATCCTCGGCTTTGTCGCGGCTCTCATGCACATCGTTAATATCAGAAAAGGTGCATCGAGCAGAAAAAGAAGAAAAAATTAGTTTTAGGACAAAGAATATGAATGATCTTAATAACCTTAACAAAGAGATCACCCCACGCGGCGAGAACAAAGTACTGTCGGTAGCAAGGGGACTGTTTTATTTCGCACTCTATTTCGGCGTTCAGATCGTCGTTTCAATAGTCGCCGAGATCGTTATTCTTGTAAATTATGTCGCAGGCGGCGGCGATCTTGACCCCGACATAATGATGAATGCGCTCATCGACAGTGTCAACAAAAACGCCATGCTCCTCACGATCGTGTTTGATCTGATATTCTTGGGAATATTGGCACTTTTCATCCTTTTGACCAAGAAATCGCCGGCTAAAGAGGAAAATCGCGGACTGTTTACAAAGATCAAGCCGATATCCGCACTCTTGGCACTTCTCATCGGAATAACCGGCAACTATGCGCTGAATATCGTCATGGCATACGCACAGATGCTTTTCCCGAAGCTTTTTGAGCAGTACGACAGTGCGACCGAGGTCTACACCATGGGCGGTATCATTCCCTACATCATCGGCGGCGTCATACTCGCACCGATCGTTGAGGAACTTGTTTTCCGCGGATTCATGCAAACGAGATTCTCGCGTGCCATGCCCACTACCGCCGCGATAGTTGCCGCCGGTCTGATATTCGGCATAATCCACGGAAATGTCGTGCAAGCGGTCTATGCCGCCGCACTCGGTATACTGCTCGGCGAGATATTTGCGCACAGCCGCTCGATATATGCGTCGATCATCTGCCACTTCGGGTTCAATCTGTCAAGTCTGCCCGGCTTTTTCGCCTCTCTTGAAGGCTCGACCCTTGATGAGTCGGCGATCTTTAACGCGATATTTACCATTTTCAGCTACATCGCACCCCTGCTCCTTGTCGTTTTCCTCTCGCTTTTCTTCAAAAAAGACAAAAAATCACAAGGGAGTGATGACCTATCGTTGACCAAAGAATAATCAAGAGGCGTGAGCTGCTCTCAAAAAGGGTACTCATCTCGATCGCCATGATGGCATCCGCTCCCGCACTGTCTCTTGTAAACTGCATCCTTCAAGCACTCGGATCGCCGGTAGAGCTTCCGTTTTATCTTTCATCGGTCTGCATTACCTTCTCGATCGGGGCGGATGCACTCGCCTTAAAAAAGAACAGTGCGATCATGTTCTTTGCAATAGCGATCATTTCGCTTGCGATCTTTTCGGTGCTTATCTTCCTTTGCAAAAGATGCGAGAGATCTTTTGCCGTTGTTATCACGCTTATCATCATCGACGGTTTGTTCGGCGTAGTCTTCATCCCTGCGCTGGGACTTGCAAGTCTCCTCGAGCTTTTCACGCCGATCGTCTGCATGATCTATCATATCGTGCTTGTCTGCTTTGCCATGGTCGGTCTGCGCTCAACTCACGCACTCTCGGTTTTGCCCACCGAGGAGGATCTGCAAAATGCCGATGACAGCGACCCATACGCCGAATTCAGAAACGACTGAGCCTTTACGGAAAGACTCAGTCGTAATTTTTTGATATTTTGTCAAGAAGATCGTGAAATCCATTTGCAACCGTCTCGGGGGAGCAAATTTTCACGAGATCGCCAAGTCCGAGAACCCATCCGAAAAACTGTTCGGAAACGACCGCACGAACGGTAACGTAAAAACTGTGGTCGGTCGCCTTGAAGAAGGATGGCTCAAGTCCGAACCTGTCAATTATTACCCCCGCGATCGAGTTGTCGCACTCAAGTCTGATCGCCGTCTCCTCGCCACCGAACATACCGAATCGGCTGTTTGCGTATCTGCCCATGTCCATCTCATCAAACGCCTCGCGACCGAGCCGCGGCGTGTCCGTCTGCGATATGTCGAGCATTCGATCGACCCTGTAATGTCTGATCTGCCCGACCTCGTCATCGTAGGCGATCATATAATAATTGTCATCCGTCCAAGTCAGTGCAAACGGGCTGACTCGGTAGAGCTTGCCGCCTCGGCGAAGCTCTTTCTTTTTTTCGGCGTTCCATTTGAAATAGTGAAATGTGATCTGCCTGCCGCTCGATATGCCCGACTGAATGGCATCGACATTGAGATATATCGACTCATTCATCGCCTTTATCCGATTTTGCACATGAACCGATCTGGACAGCTCGCGCCCCTCTCTTTCGGAGCACAGCCCCTCGAGCTTGTCGATAAGCTCGTCCGATTTTTCGGCGGTTATAAATCTCGACGACTGCACGGCATCGACGAGCAACTTCAGCTCCGGCAGTGTAAAATCACGCTTTGCGATATAGTATTCGACAGGTCTGCCCCGTCTGCCGATCTCATAGCCGAAATTTTCGAGTGCATCAATATCGTCATAAAACTGCCGTCTGTCATCGCCGAATCCAAGCTCGGACAGCTTTGCCGAGATCTCCCTCTCGGTAAGTCCCGACCGCTCGTCCGAACCCTCGGAGAGCAGTTTCAGGACATAGAGCACCCGCATCCTTTTTCCAAGTCCGTCCGCCATTTTCGCACCCTCCCTCAAGAGATCGTTGTTCGACATTATTCTACAATATATTTTGTCCTTTGTCAAGAGCGATAAGGATGAAAATCTCAAAAAATTATAAAATATTACGAAAACTTCTTGACATATCATATCATTTATGGTAAAATGTCTGTGGAATCTCCAACACGAGAAAGGAACTTATTATTATGAGACTCAGACCCCCGTCAGTACCGCTCATTACGGTAGACCCTTATTTTTCGGTATGGTCACCCGCCGACAAGCTTACAGACAAAACAACCGAGCATTGGACAGGAAAGCCCAACACGATCCTCGGAACAGTAACCATAGACGGCAAGGAGCATGTTTTTATGGGCAGACACAGCAGTGATCTCCCCATTATGGAGCAGATCTCACTCAAGGTAAATGCTCTGTCAAGCGAGTATGTCTTCGCAGGCGGCGGAATCGAAATGACCGCAACCTTCACAACTCCCCTGCTCCCCGACGATTATTACTATTTCACCCGTCCGATCAGCTACTTGAAGATCGGCTACAAATCGCTCGACGGTGCCGACCACAAGGTCAGCGTAAAGGTCGCCGTTTCCGAGGAGATCTGCCTCAATTTCAGAGGTCACGGTCAGGTTGACGGTGAGATCATAGAGCAGGATGGCATTTCGTCCGCTAAGATCGGCAACAAGGTTCAAAACGTCCTTCGTTGCAGTGGCGATGACATCCGTATCGACTGGGGCTATTTCTACATTTCGGTAAAGGATGGCAAGGCAGGCATCGAAAAGATCCCCATGGCGTTCCGGGAGCACGAGCATCACGGCGACTCGATCTACATGACGTTCGCAACAGCCGAAAAAGAGATCGGATGCCCGAAGTGCGGTGCGCTCTTCACCTTCGCATACGATGACATCGAGTCGATGGTCTATTTCGGCGATCACTTGAAGAGCTGGTGGAACAAAAACGGCGAGCTTATCACCGATGAGATCGTCAAGGCGTTCGGCGATTACGCAGACGTCAAGGGGCGTGCGGACGCATTCTCGGCAAAGCTTTATGCTGATGCTGAGGCGGTAGGCGGCGCACATTACGCAGAGATCCTCGAACTTGCATACCGTCAGGTCTGTGCCGCTCACAAATTGGTGCTTGACAAGGAAGGCAACATCCTTTACATCTCCAAGGAATGCCACTCGAACGGCTGTGCGGCAACCGTCGATGTTTCCTACCCCTCCATTCCCATGTTCCTGCTCTACAACCCCGAGCTGGTAGTCGGCATGATGCGTCCGATAATGAAATATTCACGCTCGGACGAGTGGGCAAATAAGCTGAAATTCGACTTTGCTCCCCACGACGCAGGTCAGTACCCCTTCGTAAACGGACAGGTATACGGCGGTAACAGATACGATCTCCAGATGCCTGTCGAGGAATGCGGCAACATGATCGTAATGGCAGCTGCGGCATCGGTTGCATCGGGTGATGTCAGCTACGCAAAAGAAAATCTCGATCTGCTTGAAACATGGGCAGGCTATCTTGTAAAATACGGCGCAGATCCTGCAAATCAGCTCTGCACCGACGACTTTGCCGGACATCTCGCACACAACACCAACCTCTCGCTCAAGGCTATATCGGGCATCATCGGTCTCGGACTCATCTATAAGATGATGGGCGATACCGAAAAATCGAACGAAAAGCTCGCACTTGCCAAAGAGCTTGCAGACGATTGGGTCTCCCGTGCCGCAAACGGTGACGGCTCGTTCAGACTTGCTTACGACCGTCCCGGCTCATTCTCGATGAAATACAACATCGTTTGGGACAAGCTGTTCGGCACAAACATCATGAACAAGGATGCCATCGCATCCGAGCTTGCGTCCTACAAAGAAAAGACTCGTCCCTACGGTCTGCCGCTTGATAACCGCAGAGATTACACAAAGTCCGACTGGCTTGTATGGACTGCTACTCTCGCCGAGGACAAGGAGACCTTCGAGGAGATGGTCGAACCGTTGTGGAGAGCGTACAACTACAGCTATTCACGTTGCCCGATGACCGACTGGTACGAGACGGTCACCGCACAGCAGGTCGGTTTCAGACACAGATCGGTTCAGGGCGGTCTGTTCATAAAACTGCTTGACGCATCGGGAAAAATGAAAATCTGAGAATTATATCCCCACAAAAGGGCTATAATCATCAACAAGAAACAAAAACAGGGCGTTTCGAAAGGGACGCCCTGTGATTGTAAGGATGTTCGATCGTTTTGATCAAATATAGCTTGCTCCATCGCTCTTTGGCGGTCGTTTTATTAATCGGGAGGAGCAAGCCCACACCCCTGACGATGAGTGTTTGTTGTCGCATCGCCGATATGTTACAGATTGACCGCTAAAGAAAAATGTTTGCCCCTCCGATAAAATATC
The DNA here is from genome assembly GCA_964582375.1 of uncultured Lachnospiraceae bacterium. Lineage (GTDB taxonomy): Bacteria > Bacillota > Clostridia > Oscillospirales > CAG-272 > CAKSQF01. The sequence goes on along the minus strand of CAZORL010000031.1, from coordinate 12 downwards.
GGCAGGTGAATA
>CAZORL010000030.1:0-19039 GCA_964582375.1 uncultured Lachnospiraceae bacterium | reverse complement strand
TATAATTAAAAAGTTCGTAGGAAAAAATGCAAAAAGGTTCTACGGCAACCATTCCGCGGTTATCGTAGAGCCTGCTTTCGTTAAAAGGTATATGAAAACCCTTGCAAATCAAGGGTTTTACAAAAAGAAACTGGACACCAACTTCGATACACATTGTATCAAAATTGGTGTCCAGTTATGGTTGCGGGGGTGGGACTTGAACCTCACGACCTCCGGGTTATGAGCCCGACGAGCTACCAACTGCTCTACCCCGCGATATAAATTTGTGTGACGGTCTGGTGCCGGCGACCGGGATCGAACCGGTACGAGACTTTCGTCCCACCGGATTTTAAGTCCGATGCGTCTGCCTGTTCCGCCACGCCGGCGTATTTCTGAACGCTCGTATATTATAGCACATCTTTTTCGGTTTGTCAAGGGCTTTTTGAAAAAAACTTAAAATAATCATTCGAGTCACGGCGTCGGCGTCCCTTTATCGGCACTTCTGTGATATACTATGCCAAAAAGAGCAAAATTATTCATGCTGATCGAACTTTTTCAAAAATCCATGTCTCAAAAGTGCCCGAAGACATCGCCCTATATAATTTTTTGTCGAAAAATTGACGCGGTCAATATATTTTTACATATAAGCTCTTGATTTTTTTGAAAAAGTGTTATATAATAAAGGACGTAGGCTTTTCCTAAATAACATAAAGGAGACAGAATAATGAAAGACGAAAAATATGAGTACGCAACCAGCGGCGAAGTCGCTGAAATGTGTACCGTAAGAAAAGGCGCAGATCACGGTCCCGCCCCCCTGCCCGAAGAAGGTAAGTGGATCAAGGCAAAGCAGATCACCGACATCTCGGGCTACACACACGGCATTGGTTGGTGCGCACCTCAGCAGGGCGCGTGCAAGCTCTCGCTCAACGTTAAGAACGGCGTGATCGAGGAAGCACTTGTTGAGACCATCGGATGTTCGGGCATGACTCATTCGGCAGCAATGGCGGCAGAGATTCTCCCCGGCAAGACCATCCTTGAGGCACTCAATACCGACCTTGTTTGCGACGCTATCAACACCGCAATGCGCGAGCTCTTCCTTCAGATCGTTTACGGCAGAACCCAGTCCGCATTCTCTGAGGGCGGTCTCGTAATCGGCGCAGGCATGGAGGATCTCGGTAAGGGCGCACGCTCGATGGTCGGCACCATGTACGGCACAAAGGCAAAGGGCGTTCGCTACCTCGAAATGACCGAGGGCTATTGTACCAGAATGGCACTTGACGAAAATGACGAGGTCATCGGCTACGAATTTGTTTCGCTCGGCAAGATGACTGACTTCATCAAGAAGGGCATGGAACCCGGTGAGGCTTATAAGAAGGCTATGGGTACATACGGCAGATTTAAGCCCGAAGACGGCGCGGTCAAATATATCGACCCGCGTAAAGAATAATAAAGGAGGAATACCGAAATGGCACAGTTTGAAGGTTATGAGAGACGCGAGGCGAAGATCCTCGGCGTTCTGAAAGAATACGGAATTTCCTCTATCGATGAGTGCAAGGAAATCTGTGATGCAAAGGGCATCGACCCCTATAAGATCACCGAAGAAACACAGCCTATTTGCTTTGAGAACGCAAAATGGGCATATACCGTCGGCGCGGCGATCGCAATCAAGAGCGGTTGCACCAAGGCGGCAGATGCGGCAGCTGCTATCGGTATCGGTCTGCAGTCCTTCTGCATTCCCGGCTCTGTCGCTGAGAACCGTAAGGTCGGTCTCGGTCACGGCAACCTCGGTAAGATGCTCCTCTCCGAGGAGACCGATTGTTTCTGCTTCCTCGCAGGACACGAGTCCTTCGCGGCAGCAGAGGGTGCTATAAAGATCGCACTTAACGCAAACAAGGTTCGTACAAAGCCTCTGCGCGTTATCCTCAACGGTCTCGGCAAGGATGCGGCTTATATCATTTCCCGTATCAACGGCTTTACCTATGTACAGACCGAGTTCGATCCTTACTCCGAAACAGTTAAGGTCGTCTCTGAAACTCCCTTCTCGAAGGGTCCTCGCGCGAATGTTAAGTGCTACGGCGCAGATAACGTTCCCGAAGGCGTTGCTATTATGAAGCTCGAGAATGTCGGCGTTTCGATCACCGGTAACTCGACTAACCCCACGAGATTCCAGCACCCCGTTGCAGGCACATATAAAAAGTGGTGTGTCGAGAACGGCGTGAAGTATTTCTCGGTCGCATCGGGCGGCGGAACGGGCAGAACTCTCCATCCCGATAATATGGCTGCAGGTCCTTCCTCTTACGGTATGACCGACACCATGGGCAGAATGCACTCGGATGCACAGTTCGCAGGCTCGTCCTCGGTTCCCGCACACGTTGAGATGATGGGTCTCATCGGCATGGGCAACAACCCGATGGTCGGCGCAACGGTCGCAGTTGCAGTTGCCGTAGAAGAAGCAATGAAGGCATAAAAACCCAAGATTTTTACCAAAAATCACCTCTATCGTCAAACTAACGATAGAGGTGATTTTTTGTGAAAATGGAATGCGGAAAAGTTGAATTTCATTGTCTCTCATGTGAGAAGAGAAGAAGTTCTCAAATCCAAGCTCACCATGTTCGGATTATACTCTAATGGTGGAGGCGAGGGGAGTCGAACCCCTGTCCGAAAAGCTGTTGGCAAGACTTTCTCCGGGTGCAGGCTGTCTTTTGGAATTTCCCCTTTCCGATCGCCGACGGTCAGGCTATCGGATCGGGTAGCCATTTAATGCGTGACAGCTTCAATGGCGAAATGGCTGTTCACGTTCATCGCTGAATGACGCCCGTATCGGAGCCGCGATACTCTCCGGCGGACGGGCCGCAACTTTTGGCGGCATCATAGCTGCACTTAGGCAGCTACAGCGTAATCGTTATTAGCGTTTACTTTTAAGTTTGGACCTTTTAAGAGATTGTCCGGCTCTACCCGCTTATCCTGTCTCAAACTCCCCGTCGAAACCTTTACGCCCCCATACGGGAGATCTTTTGACCTCCCTTATATTATACACCAAAATCGCGCGATTGTCAACAGTTTTTTTGTTATTAGATGCAATAAACTTAACGTCATCCGCACTGCAGAACGAGCCATGTTTTGTCGAAATTTTGATCCTTCAGATCCTGCTTTTTGATATAAAAGTAAATATTTCCGACATCCCCGAACATCAGCTCAAAATCGTCGTCTTCGATCGATGCCATCTGAAACAGCAGTACCCACTCTGTGGCTTTTTTCTCGATGTCATCTTTTACATCGCTTGGTGTACTCGCATAGCTCTCGTGGTTGCCGCAGTAGAGTCCGCGAGTCGTTCTTTCGCATTCGGTCAGCATTTCGCCCTGTATTAAATCCGCATATCCGAGAAGCTTGTGACGCTCAAAACCACCATCGTATCCCCTCTTTTCAAGTGTGTCGTCATATTCTTCCCGATCGACATCGACCTTTGCGTGACATTTAAGCTCTTCATAATATGGATATGAATCGGCAGCGGAGAATTTCAGATCGTATTCTTTGATCTTGTATTCATCCGCCATATCATCGGGGAAGGGTACGCTCACAAGGGAAGCCGTGTCCTCGAAATAGTAGACGTGCGAGCATCCGAGATCGGCGGGATCAAAGCCCCACACCATCGACTCAAGCTCGTAAAAGAAGAGAAGCAGTCCCTTCTTGGGCAACAGATCGTCTTTGTCGAGGGCGGCTACATCAGAGAGATCGATCTGACAGAGGAAGGAGAGCGGTCTGTTTGCCACCTCGTCATCATAATTTTTTGCCGAAAATCTCGGCCACTCAAATCCGCTCGGAACTGTCGGATTGCCGCCGAATTTACTTTTTGCGGGCAGACTGTCCTTCTTTGATTTGCATGTTTTGATCGTTATCTCGTTTTTGCACAGTATGCTCAATATGCCGCCAAGCCCCTCTTTGCCATTTGCGGCGGACTTTTTCTTAAATCCGAACATTTGTGATATTTCCTTGTATTATCGTTCTATCCCGAAATAATCATCTATTCCGTTTGCCATTCCGACGGCGGCGTTTTGTCTGAAAAGTGATGTTGCCATCAACCTGTCCTCGTCGGGATTTGACATATATCCCATCTCCATGATGACAACGGGCATTTTCGCCCAGTTGATACCGGTCATGGTGTCGGTCTCCCATGTGGTCAGCCTGCGCACACCTGTTTCTTTGCAAAAGGCGTCGGTGACGGCATCGGTGAGCGATCTGCTTTCGGTATGCAACTCCCCGTTGTACTTGTTCTTTGCGGTCATGCACAGCCCGTACGCACCGTGAACCGTTTTGTCTGCCGATCCGTTGGCGTGTATTCTGATGAAAATGTCGGCAGAGTAAGCATTTGCTATGTTTGCTCTTTCGGCATTGCTTATTCTGACCGTGTGCGTCTCTCTGATCATGAGCACACCGTACCCTCTTGCTATCAGCTCGTTGCGCAGACGAAGGGCGACCTCGAGATTCAGAATATACTCGGGAATTTTTGTCGCGACACCCTGCGTTCCCGATGAAAGCATCGCCTTTTGCTCGGTCGAGCCGGGTCCGAGCGGTTCTTTTGTCGGCATGGCTTTGTTTTGATGCCCTGCGTCGATCGCGACGAGCTTGCCGTTTGAACCCTTGTAATATCGTCCGCCGAGCGAGTCCATTTTTGACAGCGCATCGGTAGGGTAGGTAAAAGTCAGACATTCGGTCGGAAGGTAATATGCCGATCCGAGTGCCGCAACGAGCGATGCCCTCTCACCCTTGTCGATCAGTATCAGCGAACAGTCAGCACTTATACTGCCGACACCGTGATCCATGCTCGGTGTGTCAAAAAGCTCGGCGTCCTTTGTTACCCATGCGATCGTGCCCCTTACGATCTGATCGGGCGTTATATTCGATATCGTCGGTGACGGTGCTGTTGTGACCTTTGCGGTCGTTGTCGTGACAGGCGGCTCGGTCGTGATCGTTGTTGTCGTGACGGGCGGTAACGCTGTAGTTATCGGCAATTCTGTGGTTGTTGGCAACTCGGTCGTTGTCGGTAACTCGGTCGTTGTCGGCAAAGAAGTTGTCACTTTAGTGATAATGCTCGACGATGTCGTCGCGACGGTCGATCTTACGCTCGTGACGGGTGTGTCCGATTTGCTGTCACACGCCGACATAAAGAGTGCCGCGACGATCAGCCCGAGGAGCAGGATTGCTGTCGCAAGCGTAAATTTTGTGTTTTTATTATCAGTCGTCATAGCCACCCTTTGCTCGGTTTCGCTCAGCGCGCTCGATCTCGCGCATTGCCTGATTTTTTGCCTCGGTATCTCGCTTGTCCCAAAGCTTTTTGCCTCGGCACAGCCCGATCTCCATTTTGACATTACTGCCCGAAAAATAGAGCGAGAGCGGAACGAGCGTGTATCCCTTTTGATCGGTGAGCGATCCCAGTCTTATTATCTCTTTTTTGTGCATTAATAGTCGTCTTACTCTCAGCGGATCTTTGTTAAAAATATTGCCCTTTTCGTAGGGGGAGATGTGCATCCCGCGAACATAGAGCTGTCCCGCCTCAACATAACAGTAGGAATCCTTGAGATTTACCTGCCCGAGCCGAAGCGATTTGACCTCTGTACCGAACAATTCGATGCCTGCCTCGTATCTGTCATCGACAAAGTAGTCGTGGTATGCTTTTTTGTTTTGGGCAATGATCTTGCCCTTTGCTTTTTCTGCCATTGTCGCCTGTCTCCGTTTTCAGTTAATTATCTGTCTCTTCGTCCGCAAGCCGTATCGCCTCGGCGTAAATTACGCTTTTCCCGACTCCGCGATCCTTTGCGACTCTTTTTATTGCCGACATTTTGTCCATTCCCGTGTCGGTATAGTATTTTATGTGCTCGGGTATCGACATGTCTGTCCAAAACAACTCGTCCGATGTCACCATTGCGCCCTCGATCACCAAAACATATTCGCCTCGCGGGGAATTCTCGGCAAAATAGTCGATCGCCGCCAAGATGCTCGTTCGCATGATCTCTTCATTGAGCTTGGTAAGCTCTCTGCAAAGGGCGATCTGACGGTCGCCGAAAAATTCGCTCATCTCGTTTAATGTGTCGATCAGTCGGTGAGGTGCTTCGTACATGATCACGGTTCGTTTTTCATCCGACAGCTCGCGAAGCCTCTCGCGACGTGCAGCCTTAGAGCCTTCAAGAAAGCCCTCGAACACAAATCTTCTTGTGTCAAGCCCCGACAGAGCAAGTGCCGTTATTGCGGCACAGCATCCGGGAACAGCACTGACATTGATCCCCTCCGATGCACAGAGCAATACAAGATCCGCCCCGGGATCGGATATCGCCGGCATTCCCGCATCGGTCACGAGTGCACACGACTGTCCGCGATGAAGCCTTTCGACGATCCGTTCGCCACTCTCCCTTTTGTTGTGCTCGTGGTACGAGACGATCTGATTTGATATCCCCATGGCAGAGAAGAGCTTTGCGGTATTTCGCGTGTCCTCCGCCGCTACAAAATCGACTTCCGAAAGCGTTTTGATCGCTCTTGCCGACATGTCCGATAGATTGCCGATCGGCGTGGCAACAAGATATAGCGTGCCGCCGATTATTTTATTCTTTTCATTTTCTGACGAAGCTGTCATCAAATTCACCTTTTTCATAAATATAGTTAAGCTCGGGAGTGTCCTCGAGAACATTTGCCGATGCGTCCTTGTGCATGATCAGCGGTCGGGTGACGAAGATCCCTGCCGAACCGCCGCGCCGTCCCTCGCACAGAAGCAGTACGGGGGCAGATCTTTGATCGGCATAAACATATGTCAGCCGTTTCGGCTCGATTCCGTTCTCGCGCATGGAAGAGAGCAGATCGGTCGTCCTGTCGGCACGGTAGACCGCATAAAAGCTGCCCCCGAAACGAAGCATTCGTTTTGCGGCGGCACAAAAGTCGCCGATATCACCGAAGATCTCTCGCCTTGCGATATTTTTCTCATCATTTTGATTGTGCGCCCCACTGCCTCTGCGCATGTATGGGGGATTTGCGAAAACAATGTCGAGCTGTCCGCCGATATCCTTGACCGATAGCTCGCGAAGATCCTTGCATACAGGGAAAAGCCTGTCCGAGAGAGCGTTCGCGGCGGCGTTTTCGGCAATAAGAGATGCAAATGAGTCTTGTATCTCGACGGCATAAGCATTCGCAAATTTGTTCTTTGCGAGGCAGAGAAGAGAGATGATCCCCGTCCCCGCACCGAGCTCGAGAGCGTGCGCACCCTTTTGTGCTCTGATGTATGCATACAAAAGATATGCGTCAGTGCCGAAGGTCAGTCCGCCCTTTCGCTGTTTTATTATTATGTTTTCGTTTACGCGATCAACGCGTTCGTCTTTGTTTGTTTCGTTCATTTTTCCGTTTACGCAATTTGCGCATATACACAAACAAGGGCAGTGTGCCTGCCCTTGCTTTGTGTGTACCTTTGTGTTGTACAACGATTATTCCTCAGTGGGAGCACCTACGGGGCAAACGCCTGCGCAGGAACCGCAGCTCAGACATTCGTCAGCGTTGATTACATACTTTCCATCCTGCTCGGAAATGCAGCTAACGGGACATGCATCAACACAAGCACCGCAACCAAGGCATGCATCGGCATCGATAATATAAGCCATCGTGAAAACACCTCCATTTCATGATACTCTATTATAGCATATACTTTTCCAAAAATCAATCTTTTTTGAATTTTTTTTTGAATATCTTGATTATTTTTTCTCGCCGCCCGAGTTTTCGCTCGACTTTGGAGCACCGCCATGCGGTCTTTTGTGATATCGGCGGTCATTTTTCTTCTTTTCCGACTTGACATTGTCCCTCTTGACACTGCCATCGTCGCGACCGTCTTGTTTTTCGATCTTCTCGCTCACCTTTTCGGCAGTCGGTATGCGCGACTTGTTCTTGTCCGAGTTTTGCTTTGCGTGCTTGTCCTTGCCCGAGCCTTTCACACGAGCCTCCGAGCTCTGTTGCTGTTTTGTCGGTTTTGCTTGCTTTTCGGGTTTTTCTGACTTTTCCGCTTTGTCCGACTTGTCTGCACGCTCGTCAGGCTTGTTGTCTGTACGTTTTTGCTGATTTTTTCTTCCCGAACGCTTCTTTGATGCGCCCTTTTCGCTCTTCTCGTTCTTCTCCGATTTATCCGCTTTTTCGCCGCTCTTTTGAGGAGTGTCTGTCTGTTCCGATTCGGCAGTGAGAACATTGTATCGATTTCGAACGAAGGGTACGTTAACCGGGCGTGCTATACGCTCGATCTTCTCTCCGCGTTTTGTTGTCTCGTCCTCATCCGTTTTTGCACGGACGTCATCTCTGTCATATATCTTGGGTGTGCCCTCGGGATCGGCATCAAGACGAACCTTGACAAGTCCGAGCAGCGGCTTGCTTTCGATCACCGTGCCCGTGCCGTCGGGAGTCACGAGTACCGCACCCACCTTCGGGGTTCGCGCGATCTCTTCCTGATAGGTCTCGTGCTCGAATCTGAGACAACACATCAGTCTGCCGCATGCGCCCGAGATCTTTGCACTGCTCAGCGAAAGTCCCTGCTCCTTTGCCATTTTGATCGACACCTGTGCAAAATCGCCGAGAAAGCTGTGACAGCAGTATTCTCTGTAGCATACGCCGAGTCCGCCCATTATTTTCGTCTCATCGCGGATGCCGATCTGACGAAGTTCGATCCTCGTGTGGAAGATGGCGGCGAGATCCTTGACAAGATCGCGGAAATCGACCCTTTCGTCGGATGTGAAATAGAACAGGAGTTTTGCGTTGTCAAATGTGTACTCGACATCGATGAGCTTCATGTCAAGACCGCGCTCGACGATCTTGCTCTTACATATGGCAAACGCCTCGTCTTCCTTCTTCCGATTCTCCGCATATTTCGCATCATCATCGGCTGTCGCGGTGCGAAGGAGCTTCTTCAGCGGAAGAACAAGCTCGTTTTTCGGGATCGCCCTGTTGCTCATCGTGACTGTGCCGTATTCGATACCGCGTGCAGTCTCGACTATAACCTTTGTCCCTTCGCGAACCTTTTTTCCGCAGGACGCAAAATGATAGATCTTTCCCGAATCGCGGAAGGATACGCCGACGACATCGACGGCGTCGCTCGGGTCAAGCTTGTTCTCGACCGAGATCTCGGGGGCTGTGTCTGTTTCGTTCTGTACGACCTCGTCGTCTGCTAAAAATTTATCTTTCTCCAATTTATATCATTCCTTTCATCGCTTTGTGCCAAGCCGCTGTGATCCGACCGTTTTGCAAATGTCGGCGGCAAGCGCAAGAAGCGCACTTTGTATATTCATGTTTTGCGATATTCCGCTCTCGAAATCCTCGATCAGCATGTCAAGCTCCAAAAGGGAAGCTGCAGAGCGTCTGCCGACGAGCTTTTTGATCTCGACAGGGTCACTAAAAAGCAGATCGTCGGATGCCGACAGCCTTGACAAGGTCATGTCGCGCAGACATGTCCGCATCTTTGCCGTAAATGTCAGCAGTTCGTCTCGCGTGCGCGGCATGGACAGAACGGAGTTATATACATCCTCGGGACTCTTTTTGAAAATGCCTTCGAGTACCGATATCGCATCACGCTCGGCATCCTTCTTCTTGCCGCTTTTCTTGCCCTCTGCCGATGATAACGCATCTATCGCCTGACCGATCGTTTCTGCATCGCTCAGCAGTTTCTCAAACTCCATCGGGTCGCGTGCCGACATGTCGCGCGCACTCTTGAAATGCTCGATCAGACACTTGCGAAGCTCGCTTTTTTCAAATGTGTGCATCCTCACTGTCGGTGCTCGACTTCTCACCGTTGCCAGCAGTGCGGATGAGCTTTCGCAAAGAAGAAAGAAGTAGGTGGCATGGGGCGGCTCTTCGAGGATCTTGAGAAGTGCGTTTTGTGCCTGTACCGTCATCCTGTCGCAACCGTCGATCACGAACATCTTGAACTCAAGATCGTTCGGCTTTATATAAGCGGCTCTGCGAATGGCTCGCACATCGTCGATGCCGATGGTCTTCTTTCCCTCTGCGGGTGCTACTGTCAGAATATCGGGACTTATGTCGTCAAAGATCTTCTTTGCCATTTGGGCAGAATCTGACATGACCGACGCCACAGTCTTGACAAGAAGCCCTTTGCCGCTTTTCGGCGGTCCCTCGACTATGTATGCGTGTGAAAGACGCCCCGAGAGCGTGTCGCTTATCAAGCGTCCCAAAAGCTCATCGTTGCCGTAAAGTCGCTCGGGCAGAGCGAGACTGTCCGCGATGGTCTCAAAGCTGTCAAATGTTAAAGCATCACTTGCTACCGTCACCGACATCACTCTCCTTTGCCGATCCATGTATCACTTTTGATCGTTGCGGCATACTTATCTTGTATTATAACAGATATTTTTGATTTTGTAAAGGACTTTTTGTGAAATTTATTTTTTATGACCAAGCTTTCGCAAAAAAATACCAAATTTATCGCCCGTCGTCGGGTGATCGGAGATGCAAAGATGGAAGATAACCAAAAAACAGATGTCCGATTTGATCTGCATGTTCGCTATATTTGCATTATGTCATTGCTCGCCCTCATTACCGCCGTCAGTTTGATCTTGACCGATATGTACACAAGATCGCTTCGCAACAGAGTCGATCATGTGGATGCTCTTTTTTCGGACGAGCTTGACAGTACTCTTGAGCGACTCTCGCAAACTCTCGATCGGGCGGGCAGCACATCGGATGTGGGTCGATTTTCGGATGAGCTGTCGGGGGCACTTGATCTGTGCGGACGAATAAGCGGGGCGGCGTCGGTCTACGGAAAGCTTGACAGCGATCTGCTCGAAAAATATATGTCCTCTCTTTGCGACTCACTCACAAAGGCACTTTATCTCGGAGCGTGCTACGGAGCGGTAGATGAGACATCGCGCGAATTTTGCCGTGAGTCGGCAAAGAATATCCGCAGGATTATCACCGACGCAAGGGAGGGCGGCAAATACTCGGGCGGAAAGATCGATCTTATATTGTCGCCGCTTTTATGACCGCCCAAGCACACGAGGCACTGTTAACGAAAAGTTTAATAATTAAAATCACTTTTCCTATTGAAGATTTTACTAAGCTGTGGTAAAATAAGAACAACTGTGCCGAGCATCGGCGGTCTGTTATGATATCGGAGGTGATCTTTCTTGCGTCGTATATCTGTCGCCCTTTTTGCGATGCTTGTGCCCGTTTTGGCACTCTGTCTTTCGGGCTGTTCACTTGTCGGCAGACTTGTCGCTCCGACCACATCGGCAGGCTATGGCGAAAACACCAAAGGGCTGACCTATCCGATCTCGCAGACGAAAAAACCCGATAGTGAGATATTTCATAAATATCCGTCGATACTCGATGTCGAGAACGGCAATATAGGGATAAGACCCGAGTATGTCTCCTATGAAACTACTTCCTCGGGCGGAGAGGCACTCGTCAAGATCTCAATGACTCTTCCGCACCCGTCTTTTTCGTCCGATATCGACGGCAAACTGCAAGAGGAGATCGAAAAGAGCTTCTCGGTGGCGCGTGACGAGCTTGACCGCAGGATCAAACGGCTTGAGTCCTCCTGCCTGTCTGACAAAATGAGCGGATACGGCAGACTTATGACCCCGAGCTTTTCGGTGTCCTATACGCTTACCGGATTTTCGGATGACTTTGTAAGCATACTCTACTCGATCGCCGAAACGAATTACGACGGCATGACGACGATCGACTATATCTGTTTTGTGACCGATCTTAAGGCGGGATTTAATGTTGACATTTCTACGCTGTTCTCAGGCGGAATATCCGACAGACTGAGCTCGCTTGTCGCCGAGAAACTCGCGATGTGCAGAAAAACGCTCTACGGCGGATATGAGGCGATCGTTGCCGCCGAAATGGGATCTCGCTGGATCATATCAGGCAGCGGCATAAAGCTCGTCTTTCCGCCGCAAACGATAGCTCCCGCATCAGAGGGAGCAGTTGAGATAGAGCTTAAAAACAGTGAGATAAACGAACTGCTCGGCGATTACGGCGCGGCACTGCTTGGCGATCTGCCCTCGTTTGATCCCGAGGATGACGGCGACTGATGAGCTGCGGTGTGATTGGAGATGGCGTTTTGGCTGAAATTAAAAGATTTTCATGCGGAGACACGCTTGTCATGAAAAAACCGCATCCCTGCGGAAGTACCGAGCTGTCGGTAAAGCGTGTCGGTTCGGATGTCAGAGTTGTCTGCGTCGGTTGCGGTCGCGACATGACTCTCCCGCGCGTCAAACTCGAAAAGAGCATCCGATCGGTTCGCTCGAGCAATGAACAATGTCAAAGTGAAAAGGAAAGTAATTGAAATGAATAATTTTGAAAGCAAAAACAAAAGCGGCGGCAAAGCAAAGATAGAACCGCGCGTGTATTTCAATGCGTTTAAGCTCAGATTTAATTCTCTTTGCGAAAAATACGGCACTGTCGGTTGCGGTTTTTTGGTTCCCGTGGTCATTTTTTGGCTCGTGTACATCATAAGCGAGCAGGTCTACCCGTTCGGCAACGGATCGGTGCTCGTGCTCGATCTGAACGGTCAGTATGTCTATTTCTTTGAGGCACTTCACCATATCATGCGCGGTGATGCGTCCTTTTTCTATTCTTGGGCGCGATCGCTCGGCGGCGAATTTATCGGTATTTACGCCTATTATCTTGCCTCGCCGCTCTCTTATCTCGTCGGGTTTTTCTCGTCCGATCATATCACCGAGGCTCTTCTTCTCATAATACTTCTCAAGTGCGGTATAAGCGGCGGCACGATGTCTTTTTACCTGAAAAAACACTGCCCGACGCTGAATAATATCGGTATCGTCACGATGTCCACCATGTATGCGCTCTCGTCCTATATGATCGCGTATGCGCATAACACAATGTGGATCGATGCGCTGATGCTCCTGCCGCTCACCCTTTACGGCTGTGAACAGCTGATCAAAAAGGGAAATTTCAAGCTTTATACCGTTTGTCTTGCCTTGACGCTGACCTCGACCTTCTATATAGGTTACATGGTCTGTCTGTTCTTGGTGTTTTATTTCTTCTATTATTATTTCTCTTGCAATGTAAAATACGGCGACAACAACTATTACGGCGAAAAATATCATTTTTCCAAATCTCTCGGACGCATGGCACTCGCCTCGGCGATCGCCGTGCTCTGCGCCTGCATAATAATCCTTCCGACCTATTATTCGCTGACGATGGGCAAAACGACCTTCTCCGATCCCGAATGGAAACTTGCCTCGCAGTTTGATCTGCTGCAATTCTTTGCACAGATGCTCCCGGGTGCATATGATACCGTTCGCCCTGAGGGACTGCCGTTTGTCTATTGCGGAATGCTTGCACTCGTGCTCCTTCCGATCTTTTTCGCAAGCAAAAAGATAGCCCCTCGTGAAAAGATCGGCGGCGCGATAATGCTCGCTCTGATGATCCTTTTCATGGAAAATTCGATCACCGATCTTGTTTTCCATGGTTTCCAACGCCCCAACTGGCTGAATTATCGCTATAGCTTCATTTTTATCTTCCTGGTTATAACCTACTGTGCACGCGCACTTGAACACATAGGCGAGATCAGCTTGCCTTGCATCATAGGCTCGGGTGGCGGAGTGCTCATTCTTATAATGCTCGTGCAAGCCCAAAAATATGAGCATATCGACGACTTCCTCTGTATTTGGATATCGATCGTCTGCCTTATCGCCGCCGTATCGGCTCTCGGCATTCTGAATCATAATAATTGTAAGAAGATTGCCACGACAGGTGCGTATATAGGGCTTGCCACCGTTACCTGCCTTGAACTGTTCGGACTCAGCATCCATACCGTCGTGTCCGAAAATATTGATGTCGTGTATTCAACAAGGGACAGCTATGTTGACTACATGAACAGACTTTCTCCGAGCGTCACCGCCGTGCAGAAAAACGATAAGAGCTTTTACCGCATGGAAAAAACGGTCTTCCGCAACGTGTGCGATAATATGGCACTCAATATGCGCGGTCTGTCCAACTCGACCTCAACACTAAATGCGGCAACGATCAAATATCTGAATCGAATGGGCTATGCCGCCGCATCGCATTGGACGAAATATGCGGGAGGAACACCGGTCAGCGACAGCCTTCTCGGGCTTAAGTATATCATCTACGACAAGAGCGAGGAAAACTCGGTCAGCGGACTCTACTCCGAATATCTCCGCGACGATCAGAATAAGCTTATAACTTATCTTAACAGTTACGCACTCTCTCTTGCCTACAGTGGAAATTCGGCGATCAAGGATCTTGATATTTCGGATATCAACGAATATGCGTCTCCGTTTGTCACGATGAATGCGATCGTCACCGCACTCCTCGGCGAGGATGAGCCGGTCGAGGTCTTCAAGGAGATCCCGTATACTCTTACCCTCAGAAGTGTGGAATGCACGTACAGCGGTCCTGCATATGAAACAAAGCTTGACAAAGACGGCAGACCCGTCCTTGACGAGGACGGAAACGAGGTCACGATCGGCGTGCCTTATTACTTCTACTCGCCCAAAACATCGTCCGGAAAACTGCAGTTCTCACTTGACTATCCCGAGGACTATGTTGACGGTTCGAGCGTCTATTTCTTCTTCTGCTCGAATTATCCGCGCAAGGTCGATTGGACCTTCAGATCGACCTATTCGGGTACGACGAGCGGCACCTTCTTCGATTATGAAAGCGATTGCATACAGTCGCTCGGCAATCATTATGCGGGCGGTACAAGCACGCTTTCGGTAGAGATAAATAACGATTCTGATGTCTTCTATCTGATGCAAGAACCGGGCGTATTCTACTACCTTGACAGTGAACTGTTCGAGAATGTAATGGCAAGACTGTCTGTGGGCAACATGTCGATAAACAAAAAGTTCAGCGAGTCGAATATAGGCGGCAGTGTTACCGTTCCCGAGGGCGACGATGTCATGTTCACCACCATCCCCTACGACGAGGGTTGGCAGATCTATGTTGACGGCAAGCGTGTCGCGATCGACAAAACGCTCGGCGGACTTATCGCATTTGACATCACACCGGGTGAACATACCCTCAAATTCGTATACAGATCGGATTATATGGTCTACGGATTTGTGTTTACCTTTATCGGCGCGGCAGCATTCTTCGTGCTTTGCTATGTTGATAAAAAGTTCATACAGCCCGATCTTCCCGACAAACGCTTGGCGTTTGAAAACGAGCTGGCAGAGCGTGAGGCTGAAGAGGTTGCCGAAAATGAGGCGAATTATAACGCACTGATCGAGAGATCGGACGGCACACCGCCACCAGAAGAATAAATTCCAAAACAGTGAACCGCCAATGTGCCCTTCGGCGGTTCACTGTTTAATTTTCGGTGAACTCTTTCTCGACGCTATTGACATTCGGCGGACTGATGTGTATAATAAAATCGTGATGGGTATATGGTCGGAGATGTTCGAAAATGAACAAAATACTGCTTGTCGAGGACGATACGGGGATAGTCAACGGACTTGTCGAGCTATTGACACCCGAGGGCTTTTCGGTCGATCACGCATGCGGACAGTCCGAGACGTTCGCCGCACTCGAAAAAGAAAGGTACGATCTTTTGCTCCTTGATATATCACACTCCGACGGTAACGGCTTTTCGATCTGCTCGGGTGCAAAAGAGAAATACGGCATTCCGGTCATATTTCTTACCGCATCGGGCGATGAATGGAGCATCGTCTGCAGATTTGATCTCGGTGCCGTGTTTACCGTCAGATTTTATAAGGGCGTCATCTGAATGCCCACCCTTTCGTAACATATAAGAATATATAAGACTATGTAAGGCAATGCGAGGAGGTTTAATGACCATGTTTTTTTCTGTCCCTTTTCTCCCCGATGAATACTTTTGGGGAGGCTCTACCAATTACGGAAACGAAATGCCCCTTTCCGCAAAGAGTAATTACTGTCGCGATTTTCGCAAAGGCCCGCCCAATCAGATGACCACTGTCTTCATTTCAAATATGGGGCGGTGCGTGCATTCGAGCGCACCATTTAAGGTGTTTGTCGAAAATGCATCGCTCTGCTTCGAGGGCGAGGATTTTGAGCTGACGCACGAGGGCGAGACACTGAAAGATGCCTACCTCGGTGCAATGAGAAAATATTTTCCCTTCGAGGGCAAAAAACTGCCGCACGAATTTTTCAAAACGGCTCAGTATAATACATGGATGGAATATACCTATGACCCGACACAGGAGGGCGTCCTCAAATATGCACACGCCCTGCTCGATCACGGATTCGAACCGGGAATATTCATAATCGATGAGGGCTGGCATACAAGATACGGACTTTGGGAATTTGACCGTGCGAAATTTCCCGACCCCAAGGCGATGATCGACGAACTTCACTCGGCAGGCTTTGTTGTTATGCTCTGGGTGACCCCTCTCGTGACCCCCGACGGACTCGGCTTCATTAAGGCTACAAGACTTGGTATCCCTGCGGATACGCCCGATTCCGAACGTCTCTTTTTGCGTAATAAGGAGGGTCAGCCCGCACTTGTCAGCTGGTGGAACGGCTTTTCCGCCATCCTCGATTTCCGTAAAAAGTGCGACCGCGAATTCATGGGCTCAAGACTTGACAAACTCGTCAAAGATTTCGGCGTCGATGGTTTTAAGTTTGACGGCGGCTCGTATGGGATGTATAATCCGCAAGGTGTCGTGAACGGCACTCCGCGCGATGATATGGATCCCGCCGCTCTCAATCGTGCATGGAACGATTTCGGTGCACGGTATCGCTTCCATGAATATAAAGATACCTTCAACGGCGGCGGTCGATCCATGATCGGACGCCTCTGCGACAGACGCCATCGCTGGGACGGCGACGGACTCAATACCCTTGTCCCGAGCGTCCTTCTTCAAGGACTTATGGGCTACCCATTCATCTGCCCCGATATGGTCGGCGGAGGCGAGTGGAGCTTTAATGCTCGTCCCGATTTCAATACTGATGAGGAACTCTTCGTCCGTATGGCGCAGGCGTCGGCACTTTGCCCGATGATACAGCTCTCGTGGGCACCTTGGAACGCCCTCTCAAAAGAAAATGCCGCCCTCGTCTCGGATGCGGTTCACCTGCATAAACAAATGTCGGATATCATCATCGATCTTGCCGATGCCGCAACCGAAAGCGGCGAGCCGATCGCCAGATGTCTCGAATATGTCGATCCTCATCAGGGCTTTGCCGAGATCACCGATCAGTTTCTGCTCGGAGACGATATCCTTGTCTGCCCAACAGTTACCAAGGGCACTGACGAACGGGTCGTCACCTTCCCGAGCGGCAGATGGCAATCTCCGGACGGCAGTATCTACGATGGCAGATCAACGGCGACCCTCCCGTCACCTCTCGATAAACTCCTTTGGTTCAAACGTGTTTGACCCCCAAAATTTTGCGACAGTCCGGCTGCTGTCGCAAAATTTTTTCGTTTTTTCGCCCTCCCCCTCTTGACAAACGATCGAAAATATAGTATAATACACCCAAGTTAGTCAAAACTAACTCAAAGTACAAGAGGATGACCGCATATCTAATGATAAAATTGATGAAAAAGACGGCAACGATAAAAACGATTGCCCGAATAGACGGTATGGCATG
Organism: uncultured Lachnospiraceae bacterium; assembly: GCA_964582375.1. Taxonomy (GTDB): domain Bacteria; phylum Bacillota; class Clostridia; order Oscillospirales; family CAG-272; genus CAKSQF01. The sequence continues at coordinate 1,468 of CAZORL010000030.1, read as the reverse complement.
CTCCATGTGCGAGGTTCATGTGAACGATGCCATCCGACGTGCATTTGACGGCAATGTCAAAAAGGTGAGATCGTTCCATCGAAAGGGAAGTGCCGAGATCACCTCGATCGAGCCGATATGCAGAGATACCCTTGCCGATGCTCTTGATGCTATCGGCTATAAACTAATCGACCTTACGGAAAAGGAGAACCAAAACTAAATGAGCGTAGTGATCGTTGGCGGAAATGAATGTATGGTCCGCCATTATAAAGACCTCTGCAGTGAGTATAACTGTAAAGCCTAAGTTTACCCAAAGACCGTGAACGGACTCCGTTCGATCGGTTCGCCCGATATCCTTGTCCTCTTCACCGATACCGTCTCGCATAAAATGGTGCGCTTCGCCATCGGTGAGGTCAAAGGAACACGCGCCGTCGTCGCAAGATCGCACTCAAGCTCGATTGCGGCACTCAAAAATATCCTCGATACCCACGCGCCCGTAAAAAAATTGATGCGGCGATGAAAAAATTTCGTGAACCTATTGACAATTGCCGATTTTACTGCTATAATATGGAAGCAGTGCAGGCGTAGCTCAATGGCAGAGCACCCGCTTCCCAAGCCGGCAACGCGGGTTCGATTCCCGTCGCCTGCTCCAAAGATCCCGTCCTCGAAAGAGGGGGATTTTTTCTTTTTTTGACTCGTATTACCCGAAAAAACCAAATCATGCGCATATTCCCTCACCTTGACACAAAATCATTTCGTATCCATTAAAATTTTGACCTTGATCGCAACATTTGCTTTTTCGTATGGTATAATGTATTTGAATGGATCAAGGAGGTTAATCAAATGACGGGCAATGTTTACGGCTATGTTCGCGTGTCGAGCACTGACCAAAATGAAGAAAGACAGCTCGTTGCAATGAAGGCTCACAATGTCCCCGCGGAGAATATTTTTTCGGATAAACAATCGGGAAAAGATTTCAACCGCCCGCAGTATACCAAAATGGTCGAAATACTTCAAAAGGACGATCTTCTCTATGTCCTGAGTATCGATCGCCTCGGCAGAAATTACGATGAGATCCTCTCTCAGTGGAAGATCCTCACCAAGGATATCGGTATAAATGTCTGCGTGATCGATATGCCGCTGCTCGATACAAGACAGGGTAAGGATCTCATCGGTACGTTCATCGCTGACCTCGTTTTGCAGATATTATCATTTGTCGCTCAAAATGAACGCGAGAATATCAAAAAACGTCAGGCACAGGGAATCGCCGCCGCCAAGGCAAACGGCAGCAGGTTCGGTCGCCCCCGTAAGGAAGCGGACGATATCTTTGATGCGGCATACCTGCGGTGGAAGTCCGATCCGGACTTCACGGCAAGCGATGCCGCAGATGCGTGCGGGTATAGTCTATCGACCTTTTATCGCAGAGTCCGCGAGATAAAATAAGTCTTTCTTCAAAAAAGCAGGGCACTGTCAATAAGTAGACCTTTTG
>CAZORL010000029.1:0-19327 GCA_964582375.1 uncultured Lachnospiraceae bacterium | reverse complement strand
CATTTTCAGCCGATTTTTCCTTGTGGAACATTTCCGATGCTTCTCTGGGCACGGAAGAACTTGCTCATCTGGAGATTGTTTCGGCAATTATTCATCAGCTGACCAGAAACATGACCGAGGAGCAGATCATCTCGAGCGGATTCGACACGTACTTTGTCGATCACACGGCAGGCGTATATCCGCAGTTTGCGTCCGGCGTTCCCTTCACCGCATCGACGCTTCAAGTAACAGGCGATGTATTCGCCGACCTCAACGAGGATCTCGCGGCGGAGCAAAAGGCAAGGCTGACCTATGACAACATTTTACGGCTTGTTGACGATCCCGACGTTCGCGACCCGATCAAATTCCTTCGCGAACGCGAGATAGTACACTATCAGCGTTTCGGCGACGCCATCAGGCTAACGCAGGAATCGTTCGAGAACAAGAGCAATTTCTATGCTTACAACCCCGCTTTTGACAAATAAAAGAGCTTGATCACAGCAAAAAAACTCTCCCGTGGGTCGTCCCGGGAGAGTTCTTATTGTTTATCCGAGCATTTTCATGATGTAGGCTGATATTGCTTTATCTGTTTCGTCGGTATTTCGGAAGAATTTCATTTTCTCGACATCGAACAATATGCATCCGCAATGACCCTTGAAGGTCGGGAAACAGATGATCTCGAGATTGGCATCGATCTCGCGGCTGTAATCAACGATATTCAGCGTCTCCTCAAAATGGGCGGCGCGCTCATATGTACGAAGCCACTTTGCGTCCATATTGGGAAAGAGCGTCCCGAACGAAGAACCGATCATTTGATCAAGCGGCATTTTTTCGAGATCAGCAAACGCTTTATTGCCGTAGCAGAACACCCAATCGGTAGCTGAAAACTTTTCATCAAAAATCATCTCGATATCTGTGAAGGCAAACGGCATGTTATCAAACACCTTATAATACTCATGATATCCATCCGAGTCTTTCGGCGTACCTTCTTCCATGAAGCCGTTTATGATCTCCCTCTGTTTGGAGATAAACTCTTCGAGTATCGCCTCTTTGTTTCGCTGAGCAAACCCGAGCGATTCGCCGTTACAAAGATTGATGCTGTCAGTAATGTTATGTATTGCAAATACCGAGACGATACAGCCTCGCTTGACCTTGACGAAAAAGTTGCCAAGTCGTTTTTCGAGTTCGTAAAGAGTAACGCGAGTTTCGATGACTCCCATACAGGATGTATGTATCAGTGCGGTGTTTCCTTTCATCTGCACATACAATATAGTCCGAACATTGAGTGGTATCTCTCTCTTTTCCGATATCACGGTTATAATTTCGGCATTTTTCATTACACAGTTCTCCGTTAAAATGTTGATTCTTTGTCTGTCTTTTTTCATATGTTGAGAAAAAAGGCATAATAGTGAAAAAACACTCTTTTGCAAGCGGCAAAGGAGTGTTTTTTGGCGCGCCCGGGGGGATTCGAACCCTCGACCTACCGGTTCGTAGCCGGGCACTCTATCCACTGAGCTACGGGCGCATTTTTGCACCCTTATCGGGTGCCTCAATATAATACCACAAACGAAGCGTTTTGTCAAGGGGTTTTTCAAATTTTTTTATTTTTTTCCGAAAATTTCTTTTTTTCGCTGATCTTTCTGACTGCTATTACCGTCAAAACGACGATAACAACGGATGCAACTGTCAAAACCGCCACCTTAAGATAGATAGCGTTGTTTGAACCGTCAAAATCGGTCGGTATTCCGTATTTGGTCGCATATTCATTGGCGGCGGAATTTTCGGAGCATTCAAGCACAAGATCGCCGCACCCCATAAATGCATCCTCACCGACAAAATCACATGCATCGGGGACAGCAAGCTTTGAAAGCCGAACGCACCCTTCGAACGCCGATGAGCCGATTTTTTCAAGCGTCAGTGGAAGTTTGACCGTGCGAAGATAATCGCAGTCGGCAAACGAGTGGTCACCGAGGCTTTTTAGCGATCTACCGAGATCGACCTTTTTCAGCGAAGTGCATCCGTAAAACGAATAATCTCCGATATGCTCGATAGTGTCGGGCAGGACGAGTGATCGCACGTCGGTCTGTCCCGAGAAAGCACGATCGGCGATAGCGACGACGGTATATCCGTCTATCTCGCTCGGAATCTCAAGAGCGTCTGTCGGGTTTCCCGAATAGCCTTCAATTACCGCATACCCGTCCTCAACACGGCAGGAAAACTCAGCATCGGTATTATCCCACGACCTGTAGGCTATCAAAAAGAATATCACCGCAAAGCAAACGATCGAAAACAGGAGAAAAAGCTTATGAAGTATCGTATTTCTTTTATCGGTCAAAAAAATCGCCCCCAAGCATTATCATTTACCAGAGTATATCACACATATTAAAATTCTGCATGGATTTTTTGTAAACAAGTTTAATTTTTTTATTTTCGGCAATAATTGGTCAAAGGAGTTGAGAAAAATGTGTACGGGCAACAGAATATTTGAGGACAGGCGGCAGGCGGTAGACGAGCTTTGCGGATACGGAAGATGTTTTGACATAAAGAGGCGAAGAGCGATCGTCGGCGGACGGCAAACTTATATGTGGTACGCAAGCTCAATGACAAGCGATCTGCTCATTGAACAGATAATATCCTTTTGCATATCGTCAAATGTCAGGCTTTGCGACGGGGAGAGCGACAAATTTCTCGCGGCGCTGATTCCGGTCGGCGATGTCAAGTGCGAGATCGAGCGGCAAAGTGCGGCATTTGCCGTATTTGACGGCGATCTTGTCATTATGATCGACGGCATCGACGAATACTTTGTTTGTGACACAAAAAAGCTTCCGTCAAGAGGAATATCCGAGCCCGAGAGTGACAGAGTCCTTCGCGGGTCAAGGGACGGTTTTGTCGAAAACATATTAACGAACGCCGCACTTCTTCGCAAAAGGTTGAAATCAAGTTCTCTTGTAATGAGGAAATACACCATCGGTTCAAAGACCAGATGTGCGGTTATCGCCTGTTTTTTGAGTGATCGTGCCGATAAAAGACTGATCGATTCAATAGACTCAAAACTGTCGGCGATAAACACCGATTCTCTTTCGATGGGTCAAGAATCGCTTGCCGAATGCCTTATCAAGCGTGCGTGGTACAATCCGTTCCCGAAATTCAGGTACACCGAACGCCCGGACGCCGCAGCGGCAATGATACTGGAGGGAAGCGTGATTATTCTCTGCGAAAACTCACCGCAAGCGATGATACTTCCCTGCTCGATCTTTGACTTTCTTCAAGAATCGGACGATTTTTATTTTCCGCCGCTTATCGGAACATATCTTCGGGTACTGCGTCTTTCGATATTTTTTATCGCTCTCTTTCTGACACCGACATGGTATCTGCTTAATCGTCACCCGAGCGTCCTTCCCGATTTTTTGTCTTTTATTCTGACCAAAGAGGGCGGAAATCTGCCGATAATCGTTCAGCTCTTGCTCGTCGAATTTACGATCGATGGTCTGAAGCTTGCCACCCTGAACACTCCCGATCTGCTCTCGGGGTCGCTCTCTATTGTCGCCGGGCTGATAATCGGCGATTTTGCGGTCGAGGTCGGATGGCTCTCTCCCGAGGTGATACTTTATATGTCATTTGCGGCAATGGCTAATTTTGCCCAGCCGTCATTTGAGCTTGGGTACAGCTTTAAGTTTATGCGGATAATGATACTTCTGCTCACAGCCGCTCTCGACATATGGGGATATATTGTCGGATTGATCCTGATGGCAATATTTATAATCTCAAACAAGAGTGCCGACGGGGTTCGAGGGTATCTTTATCCGCTTATCCCGTGGAACAAGGAGGCAATGATAAGACAACTTTTCCGCCCGAAAAAGCAAAATTAACGAAAATATTCAAGAAATCCGATCAAATTTCTTCGATATGTTGATTTTTTTTTGAAAAAAGGGGTTTACAAAAAAGCATCTTTATGGTATAATATAGGATAAATTATATGCTGAAAGGAGCTTTGTCGATGAAAGCAAACACACACAATGAATTCGTACAGAACGAGTTGTCCGCGCTCACCGAAAAGATGAACAACACATCGCAGATAGATCCCGAATTGTACGGTTATTACAACGTAAAGCGAGGTCTTCGAGATCAAGACGGAAAGGGCGTTTTGACCGGACTTACAAAGATATCGACTGTGCTCCAAAATGAGGTCGTCGATGGAAAAACAGTACCTGCAGACGGCAGACTCTACTATCGCGGGATAAATGTTATCGATTTGATCAACGGTGCGCTGAATGACAACCGATTTGCCTTTGAGGAAACAGTCTATCTGCTTCTTTTCGGCAATCTGCCGAATGCCAAGGAGCTTATGGATTTCAGAGAGCTGCTCGTCTGTTACCGTGATCTGCCGAAAAACTTTTTAAGAGATGTCATAATGAAAGCACCGTCAAAGGACATCATGAACATGCTGATACGATCGGTAATGACGCTTTACTCGTATGACAAGAACGCCTCAGACACATCGGTCGAAAATGTCCTTCGTCAATGTCTGCAACTCATAGCGATCGCACCTCAGCTTACGGTCTACTCATATCAGGCGTACAGACACCTTCTTCAAAACGACAGTTTGTACATTGCTCGTCCGATACCGCAAAAATCTATCGCCGAGAATATTCTTTACATGCTCCGACCGAGCGGAAGTTACACTCCTCTTGAGGCGCGCGTACTTGATCTTGCGCTCATACTTCACGCAGAGCACGGTGGCGGTAACAACTCGACATTCACGATGCATGTCGTAACATCGTCAGGCACGGACACATATTCGGCGGTTGCCGCAGCACTTTGTTCGCTAAAAGGGCCAAAGCACGGTGGAGCAAACATAAAAGTATGCGAAATGTTCGCAGACATGAAAAAGCATATAAAAAACTGGAATGACGACTCGCAGATATGTGCTTACCTTGGGGATCTGCTCGATCAGAAAGCGTTCGACAAAGAGGGGCTGATCTACGGTATCGGGCACGCAGTCTACACAAAATCCGACCCTCGTGCGGTCATATTCAAGAAATTCGTTCATCAGCTTTCGATAGAAAACAGACTTGAAAAAGAGTACAAATTAATGGCGCGAGTCGAAGAGCTTGCGCCGCAGGTAATAGCATCAAGACGAAAGATCTACAAAGGCATCAGCGCAAATGTCGATTTTTACAGCGGATTTGCCTATCGCATGCTCGGTCTTCCCGAGGAACTGTTCACGCCGCTTTTTGCCACAGCGAGAATTGCGGGCTGGTCGGCACACAGGCTTGAGGAGCTGATCAACGGGCGCAAGATCATTCGTCCCGCTTACATGGGTATTCAGCCCGAGGAAGAATATCTCCCAATGAGCGAACGTGAAATAAAGTAAGTCTCGGACTTGCCAAATAAAAACACCGTTCTGAGCGTCGGTCACAAAAGGCATCGACGCTCGGAGACACCACATGTGACTGAAAGGAAAGGTTACACAGAACAATGAGAATACTTGTCATTGACGCAAACGAACATTCATCAAAGCCGGTCAAAGACGCACTCGACAAACAAGGTTTTCAAAGCACGATCGTAAATGACATCGGTCGCGGTTTTGAGCTTGCAGTGTCGAGGATCTACGACATACTCATTATTGATTCCAGACTTCCGCACAACGGTGCAGCCGATCTAATACGCAAGATACGCACGGTAATGTTCCCGATCCCGATCATTGTGATCTGCGAGAGATCAACAGCTGCACAAAGAGCATCATACCTTGATTTCGGGGCAGATGATACACTTATCGATGCCGCCGACGCTGCCGGCGTTGAGCTTGGTGCGCACATACGGGCGATCATGCGAAGAAATTCCGATTCACTTCGTCCCAACCTTTTGACTGTAAAAGACACTACTCTCAATCTGTCAACCTTCGAACTCACCGGAGGTCGCGGCTCGATCAGGCTTGTGGCAAGGGAGATGCAATTTGCCGAATTGTTGTTCAAATACAACGGCAAGATCGTCACCAAAAAAAGCATGATCGAGGCAGTATGGGGAGAGGACAACAGTGCCTACAACAACAATGTCGAGGTACATATATCTATTCTCCGAAAAAAGCTTCATCAAGTCACGGACGAGTTTGACATTCGCGCCGTCCGCGGAGTCGGATACAAGCTCGTATAAGAAAACAACAGACCATCGGCATTTGCCGCATCGAAAGATGCGTGCAGATGCCGATTTTTTTCAAGTTTAACAAAACTCAAACATTTCGAAAAAGAAACTAAAACATCGATCGTTTATAATAGGCTCACAAAGAAGAAAGCAAGAGGTAAGAACAAATGAACAGAAACGAAAAAGAATATCTCGTACAAAAGATCCGCACACAGTACACCGAAAGAGAGCACACCGAGCTTGACGAGCTCAAGGCACTTGACAAAAAAGTAAAGACCCCCGCAAACTGCTTTGCTTACATTTTCGGTACAATATCGGCACTCATCATGGGTGCGGGTATGAGCCTTATTATGACAGACATCGCCGAGATGCTCTCAATATCCGATCCCATGATCCCCGGTATCGCCATCGGACTCGTCGGCATGATCATGGCTTTGATCAACTATCCGATCTACAAGACAATCCTCGGCGGCAGACGCAAAAAATACGCAAAAGAGATAATCGCTCTGAGTGAGAAGATCATGAACGACTGATTATCCGCGAGTGATGCCGAAAAATGCGGTATCACTCGCATTTTTTTGCTTTTTCGATACGACGCAAACAAAATCTTAACATTTACATGCTATAATTAAAAAAACGAAAAGTTCGGGAGCGGCAGAAACATGTTCAAGATTTTGGTCGTAGAGGATGACAAGGACCTTTGCAGGAGCGTATGCACATTTCTAAACGGCAACGGATTCGATGCGATGGGCTGTACAAGTGCAAGTGACGCCATCGATGCATTTTACGAAAACACTTTTGACCTTATAATATCGGACATAATGATGCCCGAAATAAACGGATTTGAATTTGCGCAAGGCATTCGAGATTTCAACAAAGAAATTCCGATACTGTTCATGACCGCACGCGACGACATAGAGTCCAAAAGAAAGGGCTTTCGCATCGGTGTTGACGATTACATGACCAAGCCGATCGACCTTGATGAGCTGATCCTTCGTATCGGTGCCCTGCTCAGGCGTGCCGGGATCGCCGCATCACGAAAGCTTGAGATCGGAAATTTCGTCATGGATGCCGACGAGCACACTGCCTACCTTTCAGGCGAGGAGATCCCGCTTACGGCAAGAGAGTTTTCGATCTTGTACAAGCTGCTCTCATATCCCAAGAAGACCTTCACCAGGGGCAGTCTGATGGAAGAATTTTGGGATGCCGACACCGAAACAGCACCGCGCGCGGTCGATGTCTACATGACAAAGCTGCGTGCAAAGCTATCAGATTGCGATGATTTTGAGATCAAAACTGTTCACGGGCTCGGCTACAAGGCGGTGATCAAGTGAAAAACGTCGGACTGACACGCGGCATCCTTCGTGCCGTATACAGATATCTCCTCTTTTTTCTGCTTGTTGCCTTTGTAACGACCTGTTGTATGGCGTTGTTCGTGACAACACTGACAAAAAGCATAAACATTGAGCTCACCCCCGAAAATCTCGGAAAGGCGGCAAAACTTACATTTGCGAATGTTCTTCTTCTCAGTCTGATCTTCTCTGTCGCAGATGCACTAAGGCGAAAGATCACGATAGAGCGACCGGTTAAGCGGATAGTTGAGGGTGCAAACAAGATCATGCAGGGCGATTTTTCGGTCAGGATAGGCAAAGGCGGAAAGATCGCCTCGGATGAGACATTTGACGAAATAATCGACAAATTAAACGAAATGGCATCCGAGCTCGGAAGTCTCGAAGTGCTTCGGTCGGACTTTATTTCAAGCGTTTCGCACGAAATGAAGACGCCGCTTGCTGTTATGCAAAATTACGGAGTACTCCTTGCATCTGATGATCTGTCGGATGAGCAGAGGATAGAATACGCGCATGCAATAACCGAGCGGTCAAAGCGCATGTCGGAGATGATCACAAACATTCTTCGCCTGAACAGGCTTGAAAATCAGCAGATATATCCGAAAAAGGACAGGTTTGATCTCGGAGAACAGCTTGGCGAGTGCATAATCCAATACGAGACATTGTGGGAGGACAGCGAGATCGAGCTTGAGACAGATATTGACGATGGGATCGTGATATGTGCCGATGCCGAGCTTCTCGAACTTGTCTGGAACAATCTTTTATCGAACGCCTTCAAATTTACACAAAGCGGCGGACGAGTTTCGGTCAGCATGCACGAGGCAGGCGGCGTTGCGACTGTCATCGTCAGCGACACGGGATGCGGAATGACACCTGAGGTCGGTGCGCGAATATTTGAAAAGTTTTTCCAAGGCGACACCTCGCACTCCACTCGAGGCAACGGTTTGGGACTTGCTTTGGTAAAGCGCGTTGTTGACATTTTGCACGGAGAGATCTCGGTCGAGAGTCGTGTCGGAAAAGGTTCAACATTTACGGTAAAGATCAGCACAGTATAAGGCGGACGGGCAAAACAAAATGGATATCAAAAAAATCGCAAAGCATCTTCTTTTTCCCCACATGGCGGCAGTCATAATTCTTCTCCCCATCTCAGCCGCCTTTTTGATCTATGCACTTTTGGCACTCGACGAGGTGCATCCACTTCGCATTGCCTCATATGTCATCGCATTTTACACGCTGGCGATATGGTCGATTCGCATACCGACGATCATAAGGTCGATCGACAGATTCAAGCGAGAAAACAAATATGCAAAGAGATGGCTCGGAGATGCTCACCTTCGAATGAAGGTAACGCTTTCCGCCAATGCACTCTGGAATGCCGCGTATGCAACGCTTCAGCTTGCACTCGGAATCTACCACAGATCGGCATGGTTTTACTCGCTTGCCGCATATTATTTTTCACTTGCCACCATGCGAACATTTCTGATGCATCACACGCTGAAACACGCCCCCGGGGAAAGGATGCGCAGTGAGCTTATAAAATACCGTGCCTGCGGTTGGATTTTCCTTATTGTCAACCTTGCACTCTCCGGAATGATGCTTTACCGTATACACGAAGGACGCATGGTAAGTCACCATGAGATAACGACGATCGCGATGGCTGCATACACGTTTACATCGCTCACAATGGCGATAATAAATCTTATCAAATACAGGAAGTACAACAGTCCCGTATTCTCGGCATCAAAAGCGATATCGCTCGCCTCGGCTTGTGTATCTATGCTCTCGCTTGAAAGCACGATGCTTATGACATTCGGCGACGGAAGTATGACCGAAAAAACGCAAATACTCTTTCTTGCCCTCAGCGGAGGCGGAGTTTGTGCATTAATAGTTGCGATGTCGATATACATGATAGTTCACTCGGGCAGGATAATGAGATCGAACACGGATGAAAGGATGAAACCAAATGAAAGATAAAGATAATGAAGTATTTAAGATGACATACTCTGCAAAGGAGCGTGACGAGCTTGAAAAGATCAGGCAAAAGTATGTCTCGCGCGAGCCTGACAAAATGGAGCGAGTTCGTATGCTCGACGCATCGGCAAGCAAAAAAGCACTGAGCGTCTTTCTTGTCTTGGCGATCTGCGGCGCGCTCGTTATGGGATTTGGTATGAGTCTTGCCATGACAGAGTTCGGAGAGAGCCTCAAATTTGACGAGGTTCAATCTATGATCATAGGAATCGTAATCGGCGTAATCGGTATTGTTCTCGTTACACTTTCATACCCGATCAGCGGCAAAGTATTAAAGCACGAGCGACAAAAGATCGCCCCCGAGATTCTCAGACTAACGGACGAGCTAATGAAGTGATAAACGACCAACGCAAGCTTATTGAAGGACATCTTCATAAGCTTGCGTTTTTTTACACACTTTTTAGGTCGATGCATAGAATGTCAATATCGGAGGGTATCGATATATGGCATATGATAATGACAAAACGGCGGCAGGAAAAATAGCGTTTATCGGTGGGGATATGCGGATGATATACGCGGCAGAGCGATTTGCCCGCGACGGATACGAATGCGCCCTTTGTGCTGCGCCGCAGATCGGGGCATACAAAACGCTCACAAGAGCCGCTGACCTTGTATCGGCACTGACCGATGCACTTTTTGCGATCGCGCCAATTCCGTTAAGTCGAGACGGTCTGACGGTCAACTCACCCATCTCGAGCAACAAAGTCTTTCTATCCGATTTGGTCGATGCAATGGAAAGCGGTATCAGACTGTATGCTGGTGCGATAAATGGACAGATCAGAGAAATGCTGTCGGAAAAAGATGTTTTGTATGTCGATTACGGAGAGTTTGAAGACTTTGCTCTGCTCAACGCCAGATGCTCCGCCGAAGCGGCAATTGCCATAGGCATACAAAAGCATGAAAAAATGCTCCTTGACAGCAGTATCGGCATATTCGGATACGGGCGTATCGGCAGACAGCTGACATCGCTTTTGATCGGGATGGGAGTTCGTCCGACGGTATTTGCGAGAGGCGAGATTGCAAGGGCGGCAGCATACTCTGTCGGCGCGAGAGTGGTTGATTTTGATCACCGAGCAGACAAATTTGACATACTGTTCAATACCGTCCCGAGCGATCTCTCGGAGGTTGCCTACACTTCCCTTGCACAAAGAGGTATTATGATAGATCTGGCGAGTGTTTATAACGAAAGTTCGAACAGCATAATCGCATCCGGTCTTCCGGGGAGATATTGTCCCGAAAGCGCGGGGGAGATCATTTACAGATGTATTCGCGATCACGAGAATAAGATCCAAAAAGGGTAAACTAAAATGAAAGAACGGTGAAAAGGCTTTGATAAAGAAAATTGCATGGTGCTTCTGCGGCTCATTTTGTACGCTCTCGCAGGCGACAGAGGCGGCACGTCGGCTGAGAGATGGCGGTGACGAAATAAAGGCGATCGTCAGCGAATCGGTTGCGACGACAGACACACGGTTTAACACATTCGAAAAAAATCTTAATGAGATAGGGTGCATCAGCTCCGACGGCATAATAGACAGCATAAAAAAAGCCGAACCGCTCGGACCCGTAATAAAGCCGGATGCCATGGTTATCGCACCCTGCACCGGTAACACGCTTGCAAAGCTTGCCTGCGGAATAACCGACAGCACGGTCACGATGGCGGCGAAGGCGCATCTGCGAAACGGACGGCCGCTTGTTATAGCACTTGCCACAAATGATGCGCTCTCCGGCAATTTCAAGAACATCGGCACGCTTATGGAAAGAAAAAACATCTATTTCGTTCCCTTGCGCCAGGACGATCCGTCGGCAAAACCATCAAGCCTTATCGCTGATTTCGGCATGATAAAAGAGACGCTCGAGCTTGCCATGATCGGAAAACAGATCCGTCCGCTGTTTATTTCTTGATGATGCATTAATTTACAAAACGGAGCCGTCTCGAGCTCCGTTTTATTCTTTATATCCGATCTCTTTTTATTTTTTTTGAGTTATATTCTTTGATGTACGCGGCAGGAGCGACTCCGAAACGTTTTTTAAAAAGACGTGAAAAATAATAAGGGTCGGAAAAGCCCGATCGGTTGGAAATATCCTTAACCGATGTCATACCAATCTCGATCAATCTAAGGGCATTGTTAATTCTCAAGTTGATAAGATAGTTTTGAAAGCCTATCCCAAAATGTTTTATAAAAACAAGGGATGCGTATTTGGGATCATAATATTTCTCTGCGGCAAGACTTGAAAGGCTTATATTCGTATTTGTGAAATTATCATCAGCACAGGTCTTTAGCCAAATTGCGAACGCTTCACCGCGAATCGGCGTTTTTTCATCTCTGCGATTTGCCATTATACCGACAGTATAGAAAAGAGGCGCTTGTCCGACAAGATCGATATTATACTCGGTTGCTGCATCAAGGGATTGTTCCCAAAATCCAATCAGATCCGATTTTCCTCGTTGAGTAAAAACATGTTTATTAAGTTCCGCACGCTCAAGCAAACTTGCTGCGTCAAGCCCAACAAATGACACATATGCATATTCAAAGTCTTGAATATTCAGAATGCAATATTTCACCGACGGAAAAGTTGCGAAAATGTCACCGAAAAAGAAGCTGCAAGCGTAACTTGTGATGGATTCAGTATAGTTTCGAGCAAAAATGTCATTCTTGACAGATGTTTCACCTACACAAGCGATGATGCACTTGTTCTTTGTCCCTCATACAATGACGGCAGAGCGCAATTTTTCCGTCCGACATTCCCTGAAAGAGACAATGCAATTGAAAATGTTGTTGTAAGATCATCGTTTATATTTGGCGGCTTTGGCGTGTCCTGGATACCGTATGGAACGAATGCAACGAATCTTTACAACCAAGAGATAAGAAACATAAAAATATACGACTGCTCACTCGGCGGACACAAGTCGACGGGTTCATGGCCAGATGACCCATTCTATGGTTGGAGTTCATACTATAGCTACACCCAGACTGAGGACAACAACTATGTCTCGATCAAGGATGTTACTTATCAAAACAACGAGTATCTTGCGGAATTCAATCTGACAATATACAATATTGCCCCGAAATTTACAAATCTTCTCGTACTTGATAATGTCAAGGGCACGATATACAGTTCAAGCAAATTCTTGAATGGCAATTTTGACAGATTTTGCCACAACGGTAATGGTTTTAAAGATGAGGCAACTTGGATAAGCGGTCTTTCCTATTGGTCAGAGCGACCCACGAGCAACGGCAAGGTCGGCACGGTAAAGATTGGAACTAAAAACTCCTCCTATGTTGATACAGGGGATCATTTCATTCAGGACAACTATGCAGGATATATCGAAGTTGGAGGCGAGCTGTTTCAAGGTCTATACTTGCAAAGCGGAAAATACAAACTCGCGATAAAGACCAAAAACGTTTCTAATAATGCGACAATTTTTGCAAGAAATGCGGTAAGCGGCAAAATCATTGCAGAGAAAAATGTCGAAAAATCCGACGATTTCGAGGAAACTATCCTTCTTTTCGAGATAACAGCAAATGCCACCGTTCAGCTCGGCATCCGTCTTGATGGCAGCGATAATGAGATCATCTATCTCGACGATGCATCGGTTGAAAAATACAACGGAGAGATCCCGATCGATAGGCCAACAGAGCTGGAAGTTCCCAAGACAGGTTCTTCAAGTCTACTCTTGACAGCATCAGCGGTTGCATCTTTGATAGGTGGAGCATTGGTCATCCTTTACCGTAAAAGAGGCAAAATGATAGAATAATACTTTCATTAAACAACAAAATCGGTTATTTCTTACCTTAATGGCAAGAAATAACCGATTTTTGTGTATTTACTCGATTTATTCGGCAAGGACCTTTTCGAACTCGTCGAGGAGATCAGAGAACATATCGATAGCATCTTTTACGACCTCGGGGCGGCGGAGATCGACGCCTGCGGTCATGAGGCTGTCAAGCGGGGATTTTGAGCCGCCGCAGGACAGAAATTCGATATACTGCTTTACATAATCCTCGCCCTCGGTTTCGATACGCTTAACGACTGCGGATGCCGCTGAGATGCATGTCGCATATTTATAGACGTAGAAATTATAGTAGAAATGCGGTATGCGCATCCATTCGTAGGCGATCGCTTTATCTACAACGACATCTTTACCGAAGTAGAGCTTAACGATCTCATAATAGCGTTCGGAGAGCATATCAGCAGTCAGCACCTCGCCGCTCTCGGAAAGATCATAGAGAAGTTTTTCAAATTTTGCGAACATTGTCTGTCTGAAGAGCGTGCCCTTGAAGACCTCGAGGAGCTGATTGATGATAAACAGCTTTTCCTTTTTTGAGGTTGCCTTTTTAAGCTCATTCTTAGCAAGAAGAAGTTCGTTGACGGTCGAAGGCACTTCTGCGACGAATATCGTATAATGACTGTTTTGGAAGTCGTTATTTTTACAGGAATACCAGCTGTGCATTGAATGCCCTGACTCGTGTGCAAGGGTCGAAACATCGTCGTATGTACCGGCGTAATTTAAGAGCATATAAGGTGCGGTATCGTAAGAGCCGCCACTGTATGCGCCGCCGCGTTTATTGGGGGTCGGGTAAACATCGACCCATCCGGCATCATACCCTGCTTTAAGTGCATTTACATAATCCTCACCGAGCGGTGCGAGTGCCTCGAGCACGGCAGGGACAGCATCGTCGAACGAATACTCTTTTTCGCCAGCATCAACGATCGGAGGATAGAGGTCATACATATGAAGCTTTGACAGACCGAGCATACGGCGTTTTAGATCATAATAGCGATAGAGGACATCGAGATTTTTCTCAACGGTATCTATCAAATTATTGCAAATATCGACCGTTACTTCATCACGGAAAACCGATGCCTCCATTGCGGTAGGATATTTTTTCGCTCTCGACCACGCGATCTGTTCTTTTACAAATCCGTTCATCGCGGTAGCGATGGTGTTCTTATAGCTGCCGATCACCTTGTACATGCGCTCAAATGCGGCTTTTCTCACTCTGCGGTCTGCCGATGTCAGGAATTTGACATAATTTGCCTCGGTGAGTTCGGTCGGTTTCCCATTCTCACCGCAGATCTTACCAAATTTTATCTCGGAATCCGAAAGGATCGAATAAACATCTTCACAGCCGCCCTTACCCGATGCGAGGACCGACATAAGCTTTTCCTCGGCGTCCGAAAGAATGTGCGGTGCATAGCGAAGTTCGTTTTCGACAACTCTGCGATAATCCGCAAGCTCGGGAAGTTCATTTACCCAAAGATCAAACTTTTCCCTGCCGACTTCAAGAAGCTTCTGAGAGAAAAATGCCGAGTGTTCGCCTGCCTTATTATACAGATCGATCACCTTACCGTAATTTGCCTGGCATCTGTTATCCGATTTGTCGAGATCGAAATAACGGGATGCATAATCGGCAAGTTTGGAAAGTCTGCGCATTGCGCCAAAATAATCGCGAAGTGCCGCAAGAAGTCCCTCGGGTGAGGTTGCCATCGTCTCCTCGTGCTTGTCATAATCGAGCACAAGTGAGCGAACCGCATCAAGCTCGACGTTAAATTCGTCTTCTGTTGCAAAGACCTTTGTCATGTCCCATTTATAACGGGCATCAATTTCATTTCTGTTCATTAGTTGATCTCCTTTATTTTCATTGAAATGATCTTCCTTATGATCCGCAAGGGCGACAGAATCGACGATCAAATATCATCCGTCGATCGTTATCTCTTATCTTACATCAAATAATTCACGCCACAGTTAAAATATCTTTAATAAATTGTTAATCCCCTCTTGCTTTTTCAACAAAAGTGTGATATAATGAAGTCAATAATGAAATTCGGAGGACAATAAAATGGTTATGATCATTTCAACGCTGCTTTTTGCGGCAATCTCACTTGCGTTTATTCTGCCTACCCTCTTTCGAGCAAAGAATCTGCCATGGGAGTACTATGCGGCGCGCACCATCTTGACGATATTGTCAGGGTTTGTCTCGGCTGCAATTTCTTGGCTGATCGGCGGGGTGGTTTCATCATCGCTTGCGACCGAACTTCTTTCGCTTGCGTCTTCAGAGCTGTCAGAATATGAAACGCTGATTGATCTGGTTGAATATCCGATCGCCTGCGGTGTCTCTTCGATGGCGTTTATTATCATTTATTTGATCGTTCGTCCACTTATATGTTTATTGACCGGGGTTATTTACAAGCTTATCGCCAAATGGACGAACAAGCTTCGCAAAAAGCCGTCTGAAAGTGATGATGTCGAAAATGCTCACATCGAAACATATGAAGATGAGCAGAACAAGACAGAGTCCCTCACGCCTCAGATGGCACCGGCACCCGTGAAAAAGAAAAATAATACAAATGCGGTGGGCATGATCCTTGGCGGTCTTTGCGGACTGATCGTATATTGCACGCTCCTTGCGCCATTTGTCGGCTCGCTTACGGTTTTAAGCCGCTTTGCCCCTGCTTATTCTTTAGCGGAAGAATACATCGATCTTCCCTTCGAGATGGGAGAGGCGATCGAGGGCGTGACCTCGAATCCCGCCACATACACCGTACGCGTGCTCGGCGGCGAACCGATATTCCGCATTCTTACCACGCACAAGGTCGGCTCGTCATGGGTATCTCTCCGCCGCGAAAGTGACATGGCAGGTGCCGCGATCGATGCGGCAATGGTTATGATCGACGGAGACGAGGACGAGATCTCGGCGGCAATCGAGAACTTTGACAAGAAATTCTCCAAAAGTTCACTTGTGCCCGAGATCGTTGTCGGCATAGCAAATGATGTCAGCGACAATTTGATGGTTGACGATTTCTTTGACGAAAACGGCGGAAAGTATTTCAGCTCGGGCAGTGCTATCTGTGACGAGGTAGTGAATATCATGAAGAACACGACGGTCGATACAGTTCGTTCGGATGCGACAAAGCTCTGCCGCACATTGGCAGTACTTATCGAGCATGACTATTTAGACGAGATTGATGTCGATCGCATATCATCCGACAAGAATACGATTGGCAAGATAATCGAGATATTCATCGAAACCGAGTCAGACCGCGAGAGGATCGTCGGGCTGATCAATGCTGCGGTAAGCGACATATCGGAGGCTCTTGCCCTGCCGAAAAACAAGAAAGTTCTCCACGATGACTTTCTTTCCGAGCTGACAAGTGCCGCAAATTCCGAGCGAGTATCAAGTGTTTTCGCAAATTACGGCATATCGATCGACGATCTGTCAGCCGAGACGGTCGCCGCTTGTCTTGCTCAGAGCGGTACAGTCAAGAACGGACTCAAAATGGCTGAGACTCGCGGTATTGTCTCGGGATCTGCCAAAATAATCGTTTCCGATCAAAAATCCTTTGCAAAGGTTTCAAAGGTAGTTACAATAGACGATCTCAAGATAAAGAATGCCGAGGTTAACAATGCGTCAAAGGAAGCAAAAGCGATCGCCGCAACGATCACTGATCTGATCTTCATGGTCAAAGATAACTCATTTAAACTTGACTCCATCGCGACGCTGATGGCTGAGTTTGGCGAAATACTTGACAATTTGAAGAGATCTGAACTTTTCGGCGGTAAAATACCGGAGCTTTTATCGGTTGTGCTCCAGCTTCCCGAGATCGGCAACAAGGTCTCGCTTGACAAAGCACGCGCCGCCGATATTGCGTCAAGGATAGTTGCCGATGCAAAAAACGACTCATATTCGAGCGTAATGCGTTCGGTCGGCAACACATTCACATCGGTCATCAACCTGCTTGAAACAAATAAAAACGACAATGCGACCATTACGGAACATGCCGCCGACCTTATCCGATCGGCAGATCCGACGAGTGTTGAGATTGTAAAAAATGTCGCCACACCCGAACTCATAGAGGACTGCATCGGCATCGGAAGCGGTGCCAAGGAGATATCATCGGTGATCGTTGATCTGCTCGGCGAGTTTTCGGAAAGACGCGAACAGATGACCGACAGCCAGGTCCAAACGGAAGCAACTGCACTTGCGGACATTCTCGAGTTGACAGCTAATATCAACAGTGGCGGAGCATCGAGCGGACTCGGCGGAAGCGGAGTTACGGCAAATAAATACATTACAAGCATGACATCCTCGCAGATCGTACTTGATACGATGATCGACCGCACACACGACAGTTCCAATAATGTTTTACTTGACCCGTTCGGTCTTGAGCCACAACTCTCGGACAGCGAAAAATCCTCTCTTGTAAGCGAGCTGAACAGTATTTACAGCGGAAAAGAGAATTCGAGAACCACCGCCGAGATAGAGGCAATTGGTGCGCTCCTCGGTGTCAAGCTGGGATACACATACAGTGGATCGATCGTGATCAAATAAGCCTTGACAAATCCTCGAATATGTGGTATAATCGGATACGCAAAGATATCCAAGGAAGGTACTCACATGAAATCAAGAAGAATCACAGAACAGACGTTTAGGCTCGCCCTTGGCGGTGTGTTTGCCGCACTCGTGGTAATATTCCAGCTTATCAGCTACACTGTCAAGATCGGTGAATTTGGAATGACAGTCACGCTCGTCCCTGTCGTGCTTGGCGGTGCTCTACTCGGCATCAAAGGCGGTGCGGCACTTGGCGGCGTGTTTGGAATCGTCGTCTCGATCTGCTCGATCATTGGTCTTGACGGAGGCGGCAATATCCTCTTTGGCGTAAATCCACTGCTCACACTGCTTGTCTGTCTTGTTAAAGGAGTTGCGGCAGGAGCGGTCGCGGCACTGATATACAAGCTGACCATCAACACAAACTCAACTCTCGCCGCCGCCCTCTCATCCGCGATCGCGCCGATCGTCAATACCGGACTGTTTGTTGCTTCGATGTTCATTTTCTTCAAATCGACCCTTACGTCATGGGCAGGCGGCACGGATGTGCTTATATACACGATCACGGGACTTGTCGGCGTCAACTTTATTATCGAATTTGCCCTCGGCATCCTTCTCTCCCCGCTTATACTTGCGGTAATTCGCGCCGTTTCAAAAACATCGAAATTTGAATAATATAAAAGCTACGACCTCCGAAAGTGATAGAATTCACTTTCGGAGGTCGCTGTATTTTCGATTTTTAAGTCATTTTTAATCTGTTAAGTATTCCACATCATTTACAAGGGATCCCAAACAAGTTGTCCGATATCATAACCTTGTCTATCTTTTACAAATATCAGTATTCGCATTTTTGCTTCATCGACAGCTAAAATACAGTCGCTCATTTTTTGCTCGTATTTATGCCGCTCAATACCCAACACGCGATTTGCATACGGTGAAACGGCGAACCATTTCTCAAGGCAGTGAATAAAAACTTGTGTCGTTTCTTTCTTGCCATAGATACCGATGATATATAGCTTTTGCAGGATCATCTCATAGGTATCGTTGTGTATAAAATAGTCTTGGCATCGCTCGTTAAATCGGGGAGTACGCCAAGGGAATGAACCGCCGCAAGGAAACCAATCGTCCGGAACAGTCATATCTGTTGAACCCTGATAGTCGCACACGAGATAAGTATCCGCATCCTTGATGCCGCTTTTATCAAACAGCTCCCGCTTCGTGCATGCAAGGGGAGTTTCGGTCTCCTCAATACGATCGACCTGCGTTTCCCGAGTGTCACGCTTTTTGCATCGTGATAAGATCCACCTCCACTTGTAATTGGAGCAGATCACCGTTTCAATGTTGCCTTTGAAGCTCCTTACGGATCTCCTCTCGATCGATCGGTGTTCATATCAACCCAAACACTCTCAAAACACATTTGCGAGCAGAACCGTTTCGGGGTCTTAAAATCACTCAAAGGCAAAATCATAGTTGCCGTCAAAACGGCACAGGCGGAGGGAT
>CAZORL010000028.1:0-19642 GCA_964582375.1 uncultured Lachnospiraceae bacterium | reverse complement strand
CCATGTTTATGACTCCTTTCGAATTTGTGTGCTTTTATTGTTGGTTTTTATTATTTCCGATCGAATAGGGGTTTTTGTTTTCCTGAAATCGCTCGGGTGTGTTTGAACATTTCCCTGCCCACCTGATGACGAGCATCCAAAGAAGAATGTAGATCAGCCAAAGCAGAGCGGCAGCCACAGACCACCATATGCTGATACCGAGCCAAAAATGAAGTGCGAGCAATATCGCCGCAGGGATTAGTCCCTCAAAGTTCAGCAGTATGTTTATGACAAGACCCAAGGCAAAGCCGCTGTCTTTGTTCGCTCGTCGCATTTTGACCTCCGTTTGTCGTGCTTACTTGCTCGGTCCGAGTGTGACCGACGACTTGCCTGTGCTCGGGTCGAGATTTGCTATATATTTCTTCAAAAGGATAATATCCTTTGAATCGATCTTGCCGTCGCCGTTGGCATCCGCACCTGCCTCGACACTTACCGATGACTTGCCTGTTGCGGGATCGAGGTTGGCTATGTATTTCTTCAAAAGGATGATATCCTTGGAATCGATCTTGTCGTCACCGTTGGCATCACCCCAAAGTGTCGTTCCGCCGGTGCCCGGTCTGGTACCCGTTTTACTCTTGACGGTAGCAGTTGACGATATGACCTCGCCATCGTGAGAGTTCGCCGTCACGACCACTCTTATTAGTTTGTTGAGTATGTCTGTCGTTGGTACATATGTTGATTCTGTCGCATAGCCGATGTCTGACCCTAACCATATATCTACCCATACACCACGGGCAGAGTCGTAGTACTGCCACTTATAATGAAGGGCGGAGTATGGAAACAGAAGCACTATACTGTCGGTATTGACACCTATAGTGTCCCCAATGCAGGCGTTTACTTGACGGGTAAATCTATCCCTGATCGTTCCCGTCAGCGATACACTTCCGGTGAGATTCGGAAAGCTTTCAAGAAGGATCGTATACTTGCATTCCATGGCGGGTTTGCTCTGCCAAATATCCTGTGAATATTTGTCATTCATTTTTTCTTTATAGGCTTTAAGCACACCGTTTGAATATGTACCGCCCTTTTCTGCCACGCGGGTATACTTGCCAAGAGTCATCGGAATATCCCATGAAGAGGGTACATCCCCATCGTAACTGCATCCTGTGAATTTTACATAGTACTTTCCCCTTGTCGCGCTCGGTGCAAGGTCGATAGTATTGTTCGGTTCATAGCCCAGTTGCTTAACGAAACCAAACGCCAGATTGGGCGTTCCGGCAGCCCTTTTTGTCACAACATCGACGATCGACTCTCCTGTGACATGCAGACCGTAATCATGATGGCTCAATACATTATTGTATTTATAAGTTCCCATGTTGCCGATGCCGTAACTGCCTTCAACATCAATATAGAGCTTTGAATCGATAACATCGATGCCGCGAACTGATGCGATTATGCCGTTCTCGACATTGGATATCCTCACGGTACTGTCGTTTCTGATGATAATGCCCGCCTCGTTGCATTCAACCGGTACCCACGTTCCGTCTTTGAGCAGAAATTGAAAATACTCGTCCTTGATTCCGTACTGGATAGTTCGTGTCAGATCGCCTTTCAGCGTGACAATTGAGTTATCGATAATGAGCTTTTCGTTACCTTTCTCGCTGACGCAGTACTTGTACACGATCTGCATTTTATTTTCTTCTACGTTTTCACATGCATAATGTCTGATCATCTGAGCATTGACA
The DNA here is from genome assembly GCA_964582375.1 of uncultured Lachnospiraceae bacterium. Classification (GTDB taxonomy): domain Bacteria; phylum Bacillota; class Clostridia; order Oscillospirales; family CAG-272; genus CAKSQF01. The sequence goes on along the minus strand of CAZORL010000028.1, from coordinate 17,918 downwards.
GTACTGTCTTTGATAGTGCCGAATCCGTAAATATCGCCCTCAAGCTTGAGTGTACTGTTGATTATCTCCGAGAACATAAAAATCCCCGCGTCACTTTCAACCACGCTGTCAACAATTCTTACATTGAAGAGATCGCCGAGCGACATATTAACATCAGACTCACTTCTTTTCGCAAATCCGCCATACGAATATATCCAGGAGTTTTCAATATTCGTTGACTTTGCCATCGTGTTGGCAACAGTACCCGTACAGACATAGTTGTCGGTTGGATTTTTTGTGTAGTTGTTTTCGAAAATGACCTGAGTGTCATAAATGAAGATCTCATTTTCCGCCATTATATGACTAAAACCGTTTTTTGTGTTCGGAGCATCACGACCGTTCTTAACATCGTTACTGCCGCACTCAAGAGTAAGATCACCGGGGGCATTTTTATCGGTCATTATATAGATACTGCCCGTCGAATAGAGAAGATAGCCGGGATAGTCTTTATATCCTGCATTGGGGCAGGAGGATATCTCATTATCCTCGCCATCGATCATTATTACGATGTCGCCATCTGCATAGATCGCTCCGCCCGTGTAATCGGTAAGGGTCAGAACTCCGTCTTTGTAAGAGGCACTTCCATCCTTGCCGTCTTTATTTTTGGTCTTGAAGGTGAAAGTCGTGTTTTTGCCGATGGTATATTTTTTTTCGACATTTCCGTTGTCACTGCGATAAAACTTAATAACGGTCGGCATTGTAAGCTTCGATGTGTCCACGCTGTGTTTTTCGGATGACGCAGTCAAGGCACTTACTTTGAGCGGCGGCAATACCGTCGGCAGAATGCCCACAAGGATAGCCATGGCAATGACAAGGCCGATGATTCTCTTTTTCATAATTTCCCTCCGTTTGACTCAAATGGTCATTTATCTAATTTTATTTTTCAGGCACTACACCCATACCTGCGGATAGCTCACATATAATACGCAAACATCTGCCGAGAGCTGTCATCGCAGCAAAAAACTTGTAAAAAAAACCAAGATTTTTTTGCTATTCGACCGCGATTTCACTTGACTAAGGCGATGAAATGTGATATAATATATGTTGTTATTTATATAAAAGCGAACAAGGCAAAGGTTCGCAAAAAAGTCGATGCAGGACGGGGAAAGTGCCGACACTTTCCCTTGAAGATCCCTACAACTCTATTATACGGATTTTTCCGCATTTGTCCCCCCCAAAAACCCCAAAATTGAGGGGACAGCAACGAGATTTTTCATCTTTTTTTGCGACAGGGGGACAAAGATCCGAACAATCAGTCAACAAACACCGTTTGGAGGTCAATCATGAAATCAACGCAAAACCTAAATAAAAGCAAGAAATTCGTGAAGAAATTCGTGCGTGCGTTTGTCGCACTTCTCGCAGTACTGTGTCTTACACTCAGTCTCGGCGGATGCTCGGAGAAGACACTGCTCGATCCGAAAAGCCCGACAACACTCACGATGTGGCATGTATACGGCGAGCAGGCGGACTCTCCGATGAACCGTCTGATCGAAGAGTTCAACAGCACATTGGGACGCGAAAAAGGGATAGTCATCAATGTCTCGCTCATGTCATCGACCGCACAGATCGGCGAAAAGCTCCTTACCGCACAGAGTGGCGAGGCAGGTGCGATGGACATGCCCGATCTTTTCTTCTGTCACAACAACAACGCCGAGGAACTGGGGGCAGAAAATCTGCTCGACTGGAAGACTGTGTTTGACGATAATGAGCTGTCAGAATATGTCCCCGAGTTTTTGGAGGACGGAATGGTGGGCGAGCATTTGTCGGTCTTCCCGATATCGAAATCGACACATCTTCTCTTCATTGCCGGCGGTCAGTTTGAACGTTTTTCCGCCGCAACGGGCGTCACATATGACAGTCTGTCAACATGGAGCGGATTTTTCTCTGCCGCAGAAAAATACTACGAGTATTCGGGCGGCAAGCCATTCTGCGCACTTGACTACCCCATTCGCGCCATTGAGCTTAACATGATGGAGCAAGGCGGCAAGGACATTTACACTGATGCCGGTTGGTATGATTTTGACAACACCGACCTCAAAGATTCCTACATGCTCTTTGCCGAGGCGATTGCCAAGGGTCACATCATCGTATCCGATCTGTATTCGAACACGCAGGTCATGACGGGTGAGGTCATGGCAGGACTTGGATCGTCGGCTTCCGTTCTTTATTATAATGATACGATCACATATCCCGACAACACATCCGAGAAGATGAATCTTCAGGTACTGCCTCCTCCGACCGCAGACGGTCGTGATCTGCTTGTGACGCAGGCGGGTGTTGGTCTTTGTGCATACAAAACGACCGATCAGAAGGCTGAGGCGGCGGCGGTATTCGCGCGCTGGCTCACCGATGCCGAGCGAAATCTCAAATTCTGCGTTGAAACCGGTTACATGCCTGTCAACAAGGCATCTTTTGACAAGATCAAGGACTACGAATTCAAATCGGACGCCTACAAAAATCTGTACAGTGCGATCGTCAAGGTCAACGATACCGCGACCGCTGTCAGAGAGCCGTCCTTTGTCGGCTACTACAACAAGATCTACTCGCTTTACGGCAGTATTCGCACTCTGCAAAAGACGATGCCCGATCGATACAAGAACGGCGAGAGTGCAGATGTTTTGGCAGAGGAGCTTTGGGAGCTTTTCAAAGGGATAAAGTAAATGATGCGGCTACCGACACTTGCAAAGAAAAAGCAAACGCTCAAGCGACAGCTTTTTATATACATGTGCGTGCTTGCGGCACTGCTTTGTGCCCTTCTGCTTATCGGGATGATGCTGATCGGCAGTTTCACGGGCACAAAAGCACGGCTGTCTGACACGCTGAACTTTCAACTAAAGGTTTTTGAGCGGCAGATCGACACATATTACGACAATCTTGCCGTGATGAGTGTACAGCTGTCCGAGGCGACTACCGACATCCTCGAGGGATACATGGCGGAGAGTGGTGCAAGCTTTGACGAGCTTAACGGTTCGCAGGCTCATATTACAGAGCTTCAAGAGCAGCTTATCGAACCCTTGCGGCACAAATTATGGGAGGCTGACTGCACGGGCACGTTTATTATGCTTGATGTGCAGGTCAATCCGTCGGTCGAGAATGCGGACGTCTCTCGATCCGGCATATATCTTCAGCGAAACAGCCTGGAGCCCACCGATACAAACGTCCTTCTCTATCGCGGACTCTCGCAGATCGGCAAAGATCACGACTGCATGCCGCACCGAAAATGGCGGCTTGAGTTCAACACCGAACTTATTCCGAACTACGATGAGTTGAAAGACGGTGCGGTGCAACCTTTGTGTCAGAGTTACATGGTCACCGATGTCGTAAATCTCCCCGGTACCGATCAGCATGTAATGCTCATGACAGTACCGCTTCTTTCGGACGATGGCGATTTTTACGGCATTTGCGGTTTTGAGATAAGCGAGGGCTACTTCAAACAAAAGTTTTCGCAACCGTCCGAGCTTGATCGAGCGATATTCTGCATATCCAAAGGAAGTGGCGGAATGACCGACTCAGAGCAGATGCTCAGTGCAGGGGTTTTGAACAACTACTATCTTGAGCCGAGCGGAACATTTACGCAAAGCGCATTCGGCGAGTCAATGACGAAATACAGGAGTGACGGCGACGAATATGTCGGCATAACTCGTGACATAAAGCTCTGCCCGAGTTCTTGTCTGTCATCGATCGGCGTTTTGATCCCGAAGCAGGACTACAACGGCATGCTGGCTCGTGACACGGTGCGTGTGGTACTTTTGATATCCGCATTTGCTCTGAGTGCTGTCGTGCTGTCGCTCTTTTTCACAAAGCGTTATCTGGAACCGATCAAAGACGGACTTGACAGCATACGCCGCAAGGAATATGAGCAAAACGATGTCAAAACCGCCGAGATAAGCGATCTTTTTGCCTATCTTGCCGAGCAGGATCGTGCAAACGAGGAAGAGCTTAGTCAACTCCTTCGAGAGAAGAACGAGGCACTCGATGCTGTCTCCGAGATGAAGAGCAGATACGATGAGGTAGAGCGAAAGACAAAGCGTCTTGCCTATTCGCGAAAGGACGAGATCGACCCCTACGATTACGAAAATTTCAAAAAGGGGCTTGGTCTGCTGACCGAAAAGGAAAACGAGGTACTGAGGCTATACATCGAGGGCAACACGGTCAAGGACATCATAAGCATACTCGGTCTTCAGGAATCGACAGTGCGATATCACAACAAGAACATCTATTCAAAGCTTGGTGTGCATTCATTAAAACAGCTGCTCAGATACGCCGCAGTCCTTGAACACGAAGGCGACGGCAATGAGTGATGACGACCCGACCGCACAAAAATGCGGTCGGGTGTTTATTTTTGGGGAGCAGCGATCTAATTAACAAAAAGGTATTGATTTTTTTGAGCAATTGTGGTACAATATTACATGTCCGTGCGGAATTTGGCGAGATCTTGCAATTTCTGTCACGGGACGCAAAGTTTATCCGTCTTTATCGGTAAACCGCCCCTTTAGAAAGGAAAACCACAATGATGAAAGTTAGAAAAATCGGATATCTCGCGGTCGGCATTACAGTGCTTATGCTGTTGATCTCCTGTTCGGATAACTCAGCCGACTCGGAGCTGACGACCATTTCGCCGACTCCCACATACTCGACATCCGCAAATACAACGCCACCAAAAACAACTGCCGCTTTTCAGCAAACAACGACGACCTTGGCAGATCCGACCACCGACACATCGGTACCGATCACAACGAAAGTCCCGACAACATCGATCACCGCAACGACCGCCCCACCTGTTACAACAAAGGACAAACCGACGATACCGCCGACGACAGATAACAAAAAGGACAGCGAGATCGTGAGGGTCATCGATTACATCCCCGATATCCATGTCGATCTGCGATACGCAGGTGAGAACAATCTCTCGGGCATTGCAATATACGATTACAAGGATGCATATCTGCGTTACGGCACTGTCAAAAAGCTCGCAAATGTTCAGGCAAAGCTTCGCGAGCAAGGGTTGTCACTGCTCATCTGGGATGCGTACCGTCCATACAACATGCAGCATAAACTGTTTATGATACTGCCCGAATGTGCGACCAATCCGCAAAACGGAAAATATGTCGCCTTCAACACAGGCGGAACTCTCGCGCTGGCGATAGTCAAAGCCGATGGAAGTGTCCTGCCCTTGCCGTCCGATTTTGACGCAGACGGATCAAAGGCAGACAGGGATTTTTCGGATCTTTCGTCGGAGAAAGCGAAATACGCGAAACTGCTCGACGAGCTTATGACAGCAAACGGATTTGAGCAGTATCTTACGACGAAATGGTATCGCTACACCGACAGCGCATCCTATCCGATCGATTACAAAATGACCATTGGCAAGGAGGGGATCACCGTTTGCGAAAAGTGGACAGTCAAGTGCGATAATACATTAAATCTTCGTAAATACGCATCAACATCATCGACAATACTTGACAAGATCCCGCGCGGCACCAAGGTCACGGTATTCTTCATGCACGGAACATTTGCTTATATTGAATACAACGGCACACGCGGCTATGTTCTTGCGGCGTATCTGGTGCAATCGGAGGCTGACGGATGGAAGAATGAGCTGACGACAGTCAAGCCGATCGACAATTACAGCTACTCGCAAATGAACGCCGATCTGAAATCACTTGCAGCAGAATTCCCCGATCTGCTCAAGATATCGTCGATCGGCAAGAGCGAGCTTGGCAAGGATCTGACGCTTGCAATCCTCGGAAACGAAAAAGCAGAGAAAAAGATATTCGTCTCAGCCGCAATCCACGCACGCGAGCACATGATCGCACTCTACTCGACGGCACAGATCGAATATATGTTAAGAAACCCCGACATGATCTGCGACGGAACAAATTACACATTTGCAAAGCTCCTTGACAAGGTCTGCTTCTACATAGTCCCGATGTCAAACCCCGACGGAATTGAGATAGTACAGACACTCACGATTCCCGACGCATTCAAGAGCAAATATGCATCTAACCCGACATATTATGCAAGTCAATGGAAGGCGAACGCACTCGGCGTCGATCTCAACATGAATTTTGATGCCGAATGGAACAAGGCGGGCAAACGACCCACCGATTCAAAAACTCCGTCCTATCTCGGCTACAAGGGTACCGCTCCCGAATGTGCCGCCGAAGCAAAGGCACTTGCCGATTTTGTCAGAGAGAACAAATTCGACTTTGTCCTTTCCTATCACATGATGGGCTCGGTCATCTATTGGGAATACGGCGACAACAAAGCCGTCATCGAGCAAAGTCGCGAGATCGCACTGAGGATCGCTGCCGAATCCGGCTATCCGCTCGGTGACCCGGGCTCGTCGAGTGTCGCGGGACTCAAAGATTACGTCATGTCAACTCTGGCAACCCCCTCCCTCACGATCGAGTTCGGCACAGAGGCTGCCCCTGCTGAAATACGAGATTTTGACAACATCTGGTCACGCACCAAAAACGTCCTCGCCATCTCAGCCGATTGGATACTTGAATAACTTCGAAATCACCTCCGGGCAATGTTTGGAGGTGATTTTTGTCCGTAACACACCGAACAAAAAGCGATAATATCACAAAATTGTCCGTTTGGCGTTACTGACAAATCGAGATCACTCATAAAAATCAAAAAATCATTGACAAAGCGTCATTTATATGGTATAATCATCGAGTCTGCTTATTGGAAAGGACGGAATCGAAAAAGCACATGAACATCAAAAAATTTATCGGCACTAAGGATTTTTACAAGAGCGTACTTATTCTCGTTTTGCCGGTCATTATCCAAAACGGAATATCGAATTTTGTCAACCTGCTTGACAATGTCATGGTCGGAAGTCTCGGAACAGAACCGTTCTCGGGTGTTGCGATCGTCAATCAACTCATTTTTGTTTATCAGCTCATGCTTTTCGGTGGCATATCGGGCGCGGGGATCTTCACCGCCCAATATTTCGGCAGAGGCGATGACGAGGGCGTGCGTCACACATTCAGATTCAAGGTCTACACGGCGATAGTTCTGACGATTTTGGGTATTTCCGTTCTTTGGTTCTTCCGTGAGGAACTGATCAGTGCGTTTTTGACTGAGGACGGTTCGGGATGCGACATTGAACTTGCCATGGGATACGGCAAAGAATACATAAAGCTCGCTCTGTGGGCACTTGTTCCCACCGCTCTGACACAGGTATACGCATCCACGCTCCGAGAGACAAAGCAGACGGTCGTTCCGATGGTTGCAAGCATCGTTGCCGTGTTTGTCAACGGAATATTCAACTACATACTCATTTTCGGCATAAATGGTCTTATAAAGCCGCTTGGCGTTTCGGGAGCTGCCATCGGAACGATCATCGCCCGCACTGTCGAGCTTATGATCGTTGCAATCTGGACGCACACTCATGTTGAAAAAGCTCCGTACATAAAGGGCGCATACAGATCGCCATACATTCCGAGAGCTTTGGTCGGTCAGATATTCATCAAAGGTGCACCGCTCTTTATCAACGAACTTCTGTGGTCGCTCGGCGTGACAGTCTTGAATCAGTGTTACTCAACGCGCGGACTCAGCGCTGTCGCCGCAGTGAACATAGCCTCGACCATTGCGAACATATTCAACATTTTCTACATTTCGATGGGAACTGCCGTATCGATACTCGTCGGCGGACTGCTCGGTGCGGGAAAGATCGAGGAGGCAAAGGACACCGACCGTAAGCTGATCACCTTCTCGTGCGTGTCATGCCTCGGCATCGGTCTGCTCATGGCAGTTCTCTCGCCCGTGTTCACGCTCTTTTACGATGTCGGAGCGGACGTCAAGGAGCTTGCAATACTCATGATCATAATATCTTCTGTGATGATGCCCTTCAACTCATATTCGCACAACTGCTATTTCACCCTCCGTTCGGGCGGACAAACGATGATAACATTCCTTTTTGACTGCGTATTCGAGTGGGTCGTTTGTGTGCCTGTCGCATACACACTGTCGAGATTTACCGAAATACCGATAATACCGCTCTACATGATCTGCACTTTTGTTGGGATCGCAAAATGCGTGATAGGATTTTTTATGCTGAAGTCGGGCAAATGGGCAAAAAAGCTCGTATGATCATATTTTTTTCAAGATTGTATTGACAAAATCATTTTTTTGTGGTATAATCACAAGGTACGAAGCCGATCGGCATCGATCGGCAACATTGGGATGTGGTGTAGCGGCAGCACACGAGACTTTGACTCTTGTAGTATAGGTTCAACCCCTATCATCCCAGCCAAACCCCTTCCCAAGCGAAGCTTGGGAAGGGTTTTACTTTTTAACTATTCACTTTTCACTAAATCCGAGGGTTGTATAAAAATTCTTGACAAACCTAAGAACTGTTAACTCTTTAATTTATCTCACTTTTACGAATTATCTATTCCCTGTTTCATGAGTTCTGATATTTCAGCATCGATCTCGGCTATTTGGGCATCGATCTCGGCAACGATCACCTCGAGTTCTTTCTCGTTGTCTACATAGTTTTCCTCGAAGTTTTTTCGATACTCATACGCACTCGAGAAGGTCTCGACAGAGTAATCGGAAAGCTTTGCGTAGTTGCTGAGCGTGTCAAGAACGATAAGATATTTTGCCTCATTGCAATCTATGCTTGTGATCTCCGCGATCTTTTCAACTTTGCCCGTCGTCAATGCCATTATCGCACAGTTTCTTATCGATGTCTCGATATTTGCCTGAGCGATCGTGTCGCCTGCGTGTACATAATCACTGCCGACCTTCCAAACGGGTTTGGACAGGGCTGTTGCAAAAATGTTGCCGTCCCCCTCGCCGAAATGTCGGAGAACCTTAAAGCCCTTCTCGGCGATGACCGCATCGTATTTTGGGTCATAATAGCCGTCGGTAAAGCAAAAGGTCGTCGGACGTGCAAGTCCAAGTGATTCGATCTGTCCAAGCCGTTTGTCGATATACGCGGCAAGCTCATCAGAGCTTATCTTTTGTGGATCTTTCGTTCCCCTCTTACCATTATCTCCGAGGGCAAGCTCCCACCCGACCGACAAAAGCTCGGACAACTGTGATACGCTGAGCATCCCTTCATCGCCCGGCAGTGCACCCTCTTTCAGAACTATCACCCCGGGATATCCATGGTTGCGCATCATCGGATAGAGCACATCGTATATCGAGTCATCTATACTGTCAAAACAAAGAATCGTGATCGGACGCGATTGCATGACCGAAGTTATACTCTTTTTTTCATTTAGAAGTTCATTTCGCCGTTTTTCAAGCTCAGCGATATCTTCGATCGCCTCGGTTTCGTCATAGTCGCCTTTGTCTGTTTTTTTGCCATCGCATCCGAAAAGGCAGAGTAAGATCGCAACTGCAGCAAGAAAGATGCTTATCGATCGGATCATTATGTGCATTATTACCGCCTCCGTTTCCCGTATACTTTTTTGTTCTCTCCCGAATATATAATACCACATTTGCGGTCAAATGTCAATAGCTGAGCAAAAAAAGCACAAGAGTTCTTTTGACACATGTACTTTTAGACAAATCTCCAATCAAATAAAACGCCTTTGTCTGCATTATTTCCAATTTTTAATACTTGTGCATAAATTTCCGTCCTGTTTTTACACACAGAAAAGCAGGAAAAGTACTTGAAAAAATTTTTTAATGTGGTATAATATATGTGATCAAAACAAACATTTTCAAACAGAGAGGGACGAGAATTAACATGAGACAGTTTATAATTGATAAATTGTCAGAGCTTACCGACGAGGAGAAGTCGCTCATCGCAGGCGAAAAGCTCAACAGAAGGCTGTACACAAAAAGCGACAATTACAGCTCTTCTTTCGAGGTTGACGACACTCAACTTCGCGACCGTGGGGAACTGATCGCGATCCGTCCAAACACCAGATTTGTGAATTTCGACATGCACGGTCACACATACACCGAATTTCTTTATGTGATCAAGGGAACCGTCCGCTCCTCTCATTCGGAGGGCGAGGTCGAGCTTAAGGCAGGCGATCTCCTCATACTCAACAGGCACATTCACCATTCGCTCTTAAAAACGACCGAAAAAGATCTTGCCGTTAACTTTATCATAAGCAACGAATTTGTCGAGAGCATGCTTCGCAAATTCGACGGCGAGTCATCCATTCTTTCTTTCTTGTCCGAGAGCGTGCGTTCTTCCGGCAAGCCGTCCTGCCTTGTATACAGCACCGCAGACAACATCCCTGCCGAAAATCTGCTTGAGAGTATTATCTACTCGCTTTTCGAGCGTAAATACACACCAAGAAGTGGCGATTACTCGGTAAATATCGCTCTGTCCGACCCAAACAAGGAAGAAAACGACATAATAGCAAGTGAGCTTGCACTTGTCCTTCGCATTCTCGAGGCAACCCCGAATGCGCTGAAATACGAATATCATGCTGCCGAGGCTCATTCGGACATTTACGAAAAGGTAATGGAATACATCAAAAACGAGTATCGCACCGCCACTCTTTCGGAACTTGCCTCAAGGCTTTATCTCTCAACCGGATATCTTTCGAGATGGATCTCCACCAATGCTGGTGCGACATTCAGGGAACTTTTGATGGATCAGAGATTTTCAGTCGCCGAACATCTTATCCTCAACACTGACCTGCCGATCGGCGAGGTGGCTTCAACGGTCGGATACGACAACCGCTCTTTCTTCCATCGCGAGTTCATTCGCAGATATAAAGTGTCTCCCTTGCGTATGCGCAAAACGAGATACGAATCACAGGATGAGTAAAACCCCGTCATATAAATACCCTGCTCGAACCATCGGGCAGGTTTTTTTACTCGGCAGGCAGTTTTTTTTCGTAAATCTGTTGACTTTTTTTCACATTTGTGGTATTATAATATCATAATAGGGGAATTTTTTTATTTCCGTCGAACAATTCGATTTTATAATAAACAATAAAAAATCCCGAAGGGAGAAACTTCTTTATGATGAGAAAAACAAAAATAATCTGCACGCTCGGACCTGCAAGCGAAAGCGAAACGGTACTGCGTCAAATGGTCGATGCCGGCATGAATGTCGCAAGGCTCAACTTTTCGCACGGCACGCACGAGGACCATCTCAAAAAGATCAAGCTGATCAAGAAGATCAGAGAAGATATGCAGGTGGCACTGCCAATCATGCTTGACACTAAAGGCCCTGAGTTCAGGATCGGCACATTTGAGGGTGGATCGGTCACTTTGACACGCGGCGACCTCTTTGATTTCACCACCGACGATGTTGTAGGCGACAAGACAAAAGTATCGGTGACCTACAAAAAGATCGCCTCGCAAATGCTCCCCGGAGACAAGATCCTGCTTAACAACGGGCTTATGACATTTGAGGTGCTTTCCGTCGAGGAAAACACCGTCCACACGCGCGTTCTCGACAACGGTGTGCTGTCCGATCGCAAATCGATGTTCTTCCCCGAAAAGGAACTTCCGCTCGATTATCTTTCAGAGCAGGACAAGAGCGACATTCTGTTCGGCATAGAAAACGGCGTTGATTTCATCGCATGCTCCTTTGTTTCAAGGGCGCAAGATCTGATCGATGTCCGAAATTTCCTCCGCGAGCACGGCAATCCCGACATAGACCTAATCGCAAAGATCGAAAATCGCGCAGGTGTCAACAATCTCGGTGAGATAATGGCAAACTCAAACGGCATCATGATCGGCAGAGGTGACATGGGTGTCGAGATTCCCTTCGAGGAACTGCCCGCTATTCAGAAAAAGATAATTTCGGACTGCCGCATAAACGGTGTTCGCGTTATCACTGCAACCGAAATGCTCGAATCGATGATCACAAATCCCCGCCCGACCCGTGCTGAGATCTCCGATGTCGCAAACGCAGTTTACGACGGATCGTCAGCCATCATGCTTTCGGGTGAGACTGCTGCCGGCAAGCATCCTGTCGGAGCGATTGCGGCAATGAGCAGGATCGCACTCGAGGCAGAACAACACGTCTGCTATATCGGCAACATTCGTGACGACGAATTCAAGATAACATCGGTCGGCGAGTCGCTCTCGCACTCGGCATGCGACCTTGCAAAAGGCGTTAAGGCATCTGCGATAGTCGTCTGCACTCTGACCGGCAAGACTGCACGAATGGTTTCGAGATTCCGTCCCCAAGCTCCGATCATAGCGATGACAACAAGCGAATATGCTTTCCGCAAGCTCTCGCTGTCCTGGGGAGTCGTGCCCGTCATGAGCGAGGTATTTGCATCAACCGACGTCCTTTTCTATTTTGCCAAGAACAAAGCCAAGGAGATACTCGGTCTGACTCACGGTCAACGCATCGTGATAACCGGCGGTGCCGCGAATGACAAAAGCGGAACAAGTCTCATAAAGGTCGAGGAGATCTGACAATAACGGCTGTCGAAAGCAGATTCGACAGCCGTTTTTATCGACAAAGCCGAGAAAATTCCGCTCGAGGATTGTATTTTTCAAGAAACTGTGATATAATGTCAATGTTGTAAAAGGGTCTAAAATCAAGTCAGAAAATGAGATTTTCATGTCATATTTTAATATCACGATCCGTCTTACAATCCGGAGCTTTAATTCATTCCAAAGATACGCACTTGAAAGGAACGGCAAGTAAAATGAAGATCGCATACAGACTTTGTGCGCTTATTCTCGCACTGATGATTATTTGTCCGACGAATTTGTCGATAGTCTCACATGCCGACAGCTTTTTTACGGTTGAGACAACAGACGGCGACCCTTCCCTTTTGACAAACAGCGATGTAAAAAGATATTGGCGTCCATCGACCGAGAATTCGCAGATAACTCTGACACTTGATGCCTTGAGAAAAACGGACGGTATCTATATCAGTTGGTACAGCGAGGACACGATCTTTGAGATCCGCTCCTACGACAAAGACGAAAATGTTCTTGACAGAATAAAAAACGGTGACTTTTATGACCGATTTTCTTGTTTTTATCCGCTTTCCGGCGATACCCGTAAGATCATCATAGATATTCCGACGCCATCCGATGGCAGAAAGGATTACGGCATCGGCTACCTGACACTCTCCGATCCGAGTGGTGATGGCGGCGAGATCATGAAATGGGCAACGCCCGAGGAAAAATGCGATCTGCTCATGATACCGACCCACCAAGACGACGAATACATCTTTCTCGGGGCGGTACTGCCTGCTTATATAAGTGAGGGGTACAAGGTCGCCGTCGCATACAGCTGTGTATGCACAAGAGGACGATATGAGGAAGGACTTCGCGGACTGTGGCACTGCGGTCTGCGCACATACCCCGACTGTCTCGGCTTCATCGATCAAGGACGCAAACTGACCTTTGACGAGGCGGCGGAAGTGTGGGGCGGCATTGACAATGTCACACTGTCGCTCGTCCGCGAGATAAGGCGCAGACAGCCGAGTGTTGTCGTTACGCACGACGAAAAGGGCGAAAACTATCACAATTCGCACTGCGTAACATCAGCCGCCGCCAAAGAGGCGGTAAAACTTGCGGCATCTGTCGATTATGACACCGAAAGTCTCGCGAAATACGGTCCGTGGACGGTATCGAAGCTTTATCTTCATCTGTACAAAGAAAATCAGATCAGCCTCGACTATTCAAGACCGCTTGCCGCATACGGAGGAAAGACCGCTTACGATATTGCGGTCGAATCTTACGATTATCACAGATCACAGCACAACTCCTACAAGCTGACCTGGGCTGCAATACAGAAGGGCGGAAAATACGACAACACGCTCTTCGGACTTGCATATTCGAGCGTTGGCATCGACAACAGAGATCTTTTTTCGGGCACTGCCATCTGGAACGGTTCGTCTGTTAACAACTCTCAAGCAGAAGCTCCGCCGAGCGCGGTAACAACCACTCCTACAACAACCACTACCGTTCCGACAACCACTGCCACTCCGACAACGACCGCCACTTCGACAACAGAGCCGCCTGTCACAACAGAACCGATCGTCACAACAGCAAAGCCCATCGTAACAACCGCAAAACCGATCGTCACGACAAAAGTTCCGACAACAACGGTCGATAGGGTCGATAACAGCAAAGAGCAAAGCAATAGGGGATACATTATCCCCCTCGTGGCGGTGATCGCCGTTATCGTGCTTGCATCCTCCATGACATTGATCGTTTTGAAGAAAAGGCGGAAATGATCATATAGTAAAACATTCCCTAATACGACGATTGGCGTATTAGGGAATGTTTATATATTCATATTAGAATATGGGATATCCAGCGTTGGTGTGAGCCTCAACAAGCTCATTGACAAGAGCGACGATCTCATCAGTCGAGAGCTGAGCACCCGTATGCGGATCCATCATTGCCGCCTGATAGAGAGTCTCGATCTTGCCCGTAACAGCCGCCTCGATCGTGAGCATCTGAGGATAGATGTTCGACGAGTTCATAGCCGCGAGCTGCAGAGGAAGTGCACCGACGTAAGTTGGTGTGACGCCGTTGCTGTCAACAAGACAGGGAACCTCAACGCACGCCTCTTTCGGGAGGTTAGTGATAAGACCGGTGTTGAGAACGTTGCCGCCGATCTTATAAGGCTTATTGGTAACGATCGCCTCCATGATGCGCGATGCGTACTCGCGCGAACGAACATGCTGAACATTGCCGCCTGCGAGAAGCTCTTCTTTCTGCTTCTCCCAACCTGCGATCTGATTTACACAGCGACGGGGATACTCGTCAAGCGGAATGTTGAACTTTTCGATAAGGTCATCTCTGCCCGCTTTGATGTAGAAGGGGTTGTACTCGGAGTTGTGCTCGGAGCTTTCGGTGCAGTAATAGCCGAGTTTGTCAATATAGTCATATCTGACCATATCCCAGTGCTTTTCGGTCGCATTCTTTTCCTTTGTGCGACGCTTGATCTCAGGATAAAGGTCGTTGCCGTCCTTATCGGTGATCTCAAGAAGCCATGCCATATGGTTGATACCTGCGATCTTGGACTTGTGTCCCTCAAGCTTATCGCTCATGCCGATACTGTTAAGAAGGCCCTCAACGCAGACCTGAACGCTGTGGCAAAGACCGACGGTCTTGATGCCTGTATATCTCTGCATGAAGCCCGAGAGGATCGCCATGGGGTTGGTGTAGTTCAAGAACCACGCATCGGGGCAGACCTCTTCCATATCAGCCGCAAAGTCTTTAAGTACATGGATGGTACGCATACCGCGCATAATGCCGCCGATACCGAGCGTGTCGGCGATGGTCTGACGAAGACCGAACTTTTTGGGGATCTCAAAATCGATGATCGTGCAGGGATCGTAAAGACCGACCTGAATTGCGTCAATAACGAAATCTGCGCCGCGGAGAGCGTCCTTTCTGTTTTCTACGCCGAGATATTTTTCGATCTTTGCTCTGCCCTCGTTGAGTTTTTCGTTCATGGAGGTGATGAGCAGGTAAGACTCTTCAAGTCTTACGGCATCAATGTCATAAAGTGCGATCTCCACATCGTGGAAAGCCTCACAAAGCATGGTATCGCCGAGAACGTTTTTCGAGAAAACGGTCGAGCCTGCACCCATAAATGTTACTTTCATGTTCTTAATTCCTTTCAAATTACATCGGACATCGCCGCAAATGACGATGTTCCGCTTTTTTACAATTATACACGATTTTTTTGCAAAAAGCTATTGCATTATGTGCCGCAAATATGGTATAATGTAACCGAAATACAAAATCATCAAAACAAAGGAAGGAATGCCTTATGATCACCGATGTTTTGTTAAATCGCGGATTTGCCGATCTTAATCCCCTTCTGCTCGGCTCGGAGCACTGCACGCCCGACAAATCGTTTGGCCCGGATGTGCGAAACTATACCCTCATCCACTATGTCGTCAAAGGCAGAGGAAGACTTTACAAGGGCGGAAAGTGCTATCCGATCGGCCCGGGGCAGGCGTTTCTGATAAAGCCGGGCGAAATAACCACATACGCCGCCGAACCGTCCGACCCCTGGTTTTATCAATGGGTCGGCTTTGACGGTAACCTGTCGAAAAATTTCATGGAGCTTCCGCCGATCATTGATCTTTCGTCCAACTGGATAGGCATGATGCTCGAGATTCCCGTCGAATCGGTAATGCGCGAATACGAGATCGCCGCCCTGCTCTTTCGGATGTATTCGGATCTTTTTGCCGACAAAAAGCACGGCAGTCACTATGTTCGCCGCGTGTGCGACTGCATACAGGCGCAGTACATGTACGATCTTCGAGTCGAGGATATTGCGACAAAAATGAATCTTGACCGCAGATATCTGACCCGTCTGTTCAAGGCGTCCGTCGGAATGACCGTGCAGGAATATCTGATCTCGGTTCGCATGGAGGAAGCAAAACGTCGGCTCTCGCTCGGATTTTCGGTAGGCGAGACCGCCGCGCTCTGCGGATATGCGGATGTTTGCAATTTTTCGAAAATGTTCAAAAAGCGATTTGGCACAAGCCCCGGGCGTTGGAAAGACACGGCGGATAAGTAACGATCAAAACAAAAAAGGAGAGCCAAAATGGACAGCATTAAAATTTCAAAGCAAAACGCAAAGATAGTCGCGCACAGAGGACTTTCGGGAATCGAGCGCGAGAACGCCATCCCTGCATTTGTTGCGGCGGGAAATCGCTCATATTTCGGTATCGAGACCGATGTGCACAGAACATCGGATGGGAAATTCGTCGTCATTCACGACGATCGCACAGGCAGAGTTTCCACTGTTGACATTTCGGTCGAGAGCAGCAGCTTCGCGGATCTTCGCAAACTTATGTTGACCGACACAGACGGTGAGGTCGGCAGATGCGATCTTCGCATCCCGACGCTCGACGAATATGTCAAAGTGTGCGCAAGATACGAAAAAGTCTGCGTACTCGAGCTCAAAAACGAATTTTGCGCAGATGATATCAAAGCGATCGTCGATCTGATCGAACATCGCGGATATCTTCATAAAGTCATCTTCATTTCTTTCTCATATGAAAACCTCGTAAAGCTCCGCGCACTGCTCCCCGATCAAAAAATACAGTACTTGACCGGGAAATACACCGAAGATCTGACAGAGCGGCTCCTTGCGCACGGTTTTGATCTTGACATTTGGTACGGCGAGCTGACAAAGGAGCGTGTCGATCATCTGCATAATAATAACATCGAGATCAACTGTTGGACTGTTGACAAAAAAGAAGACGGTGAGCGACTTGCGTCCTGGGGTGTTGACTACATCACGTCAAACATACTTGAATAAATGTGAGCGATGTTTTCAAAAGAATTTCCTTATACCGGCATTTTTAGACACATTAGTGTGATATAATGCCTATAATGAATATAGAAAGGAAAGATCGCATTGACACATTACTTACACAAAACATTGAGCAGACCGATGACACAAATTCATATGAAGAAAGCGATATCGGAAGTGATGAAGAGGTACGAAGATACAAAGACAGCACATACGAGATAATATCAAAGGTAGCCTATCTGATCGGTGAACCGAAACACATATTCGAAAATGAAAATCACTCGCCAAAACTCGAAATACACAATGAACTTGACGGCGACAGAAATGCGCGAACAATCAGGCATCTGTGCATCATCAGAAACTCGATCGAGCGAAGCTTCAAAAATATCAACAACAAAACGAGATATGAATACCGATCGCTTCTGAGCTTGACCGAACACATCCCCGAGGAGAGTCTGCGCACTCTTACCGACGAGGGAATAAACTTTTATAACTCATCAAATACGCAACTTTATCAACACATTATAGAGATAAACAGACTTATTTCCGACAGGATCAACAATTGCAAGTCGATCTTTCCGCTATGGCTGAATTGGGACTATCTGAAACAAATTTTTATCATGCAAACGGAATGACCGAGCGCGTTATGGAGAACAAATCGCTCGTTGATATTATGCTGACCGCG
>CAZORL010000027.1:0-21340 GCA_964582375.1 uncultured Lachnospiraceae bacterium | reverse complement strand
CGGGAGGAGCAAGCCCCTCCCCTACCGGGAGAAATAATATTTTCCACGCCGATATATTATCCCCCCGACCGCCAAAGAATCCTGCGGTATCTGTCATATTCGCCGTTAATTCTTCATATCAATGTACCAAGACATGATCAGCAAAGAAAGGCATGGTTCTTTTGATGGCAAACACAAGCATATATGATGACATCGCCACTCGGACGGGCGGCGACATTTACATAGGCGTCGTCGGTCCTGTACGGACGGGTAAATCTACATTTATTAAGAAGTTTATGGAAAATCTCGTACTGCCGAACATCAGCGACGATTATGACCGCGAGCGTGCCAAGGACACGATGCCCCAATCTGCGGCAGGGCGAACGGTAATGACGACCGAACCGAAATTCATCCCCGACGAGGCGGTGGGCATATCGGTAGACGGCGGTGCGAGGCTTTCGGTCAAAATGATCGACTGTGTCGGCTATCTCATCGACGGTGCACTCGGGCAGAGCGAGGACGGTCAGGCGAGAATGGTCACGACCCCGTGGTCGGAAAGTCCCATGCCCTTTGAACAGGCGGCAGAGGTCGGCACACGAAAGGTAATATCCGATCATGCGACCATCGGTGTTTTGGTAACGACCGACGGCAGTATTGCCGACATTCCGCGAACCGCCTACGAGGATGCCGAAAGACAGGTCGCATCCGAGCTTTCAGCCCTCGGCAAGCCCTATGTTCTGCTTCTCAATTCCGCCCACCCCGAATATCCCGAAACGCAGGCGCTCGGGCAGGAGCTTGAGACACGCTACGGTGTTCCTGTCGCGCTCGTCAATGCGACAGAGCTTGACGGCGAGGACATACGGCAGATACTCGAGCTTGTACTGCTTGAATTTCCGATCGTCGAGGTCAAGGTAGACCTGCCCGAATGGATGTCGGCACTTGGTGACGATCACAGGCTGATCGGCGAGGCTACAGAGCGCATCATGACGGCACTCGGTGGCATAAAGCAGGTCGGAGAGCTGAGAGAGGCGGCAGGCAACATTGTCGGCGAGAACGACTCGTTCGAGACGGCAGAGCTTGTCACGATCGACCTCGGCAGCGGATGCGCAGAGATCCGAATGACCACAAGGCAGGGGCTTTACTACGAGGTGCTCTCCGAGCTTTGCGGCATCGGCATCAAGGATCAGACCGAGCTTGTGAGCACGCTTTGCGAGCTTGCCGCGATCAAAGAGAAGTACGACAGGGTCGAGAGTGCGCTCTGCGACGTTGAGGAGAAGGGATACGGTATCGTAATGCCCCGACTTTCGGATATGACGCTCGAAGAACCGAAGATCGTCAGACATTCGGGCGGATACGGCGTACTGCTCAAGGCATCAGCACCGTCGATACACATGATGAGGGCAACGGTGAACACCGAAATATCGCCGGTCGTCGGAACAGAACAGCAGAGCGAGGATCTTGTACGCTATCTGCTTGACGAAACAAAGGGCGACCCCGACAGGATATGGTCAACAAATCTGTTCGGCAGATCGCTTGAGGAGCTTGTCGGTGACGGGCTTGCCTCGAAGCTTGACGCACTATCGAGCGATGCACGCTCCAAGCTGTCCGAGACGGTGTCAAGAGTAATCAACGAGGGCAGCAGCGGACTTATATGCATAATCCTGTGATGGCAGAACGACCCAAAGAGGGCAAAAAAACAACATTTTTGTCCCTGCGCGCCAAGGAGGTCATCAATACAGCCGACGGGAGCAGGCTCGGATACGCCTGCGATCTCGAGCTTGACATCGAATGCGGCAAGATCTGCGCGATCATCCTGCCGTCGCAAGGCAGGCTCTTTTCAAAAGGACGCCCACGCGAGCGGCGCATCCCCTGGTCAGCGGTATCACGCATCGGCGACGATTTCATATTGGTCTGCCTGCACGATCCTCCGCCGCCTCCGCTGAGATGAGTACTGTCAAGAACACCATGCGGAATGCACACCGACATATCAGGCACAAAAGATCTCCCATCCGCTGCTCGGATGGGAGATCTTTTGATATTATCTTATCTCTTGACTCTGCCGTCGGCGACTGCCTTATCGACATAGTTGTGGATCTTGTTTGCGGGGGAGAGAAGGTCGGAGAGCGACTCATCGTAATTCAAGGTGTCTATGATGAGCGAGACGAACTTACACATATTGACCTCGGTGTACCACTTGCGCTCGCTGAGCTCGGGCAGGCGATATACGAGATTTGTCGTGAATATGCGTGAGATGATGCCATCTTCGTATGCCTTGTCGAAGTTTTCAAGTCCGTTGCAGAAAAGTCCGAAGGATGCGAACACGAAGATTCTCTTTGCGCCTCTTTCCTTGAGCTTTGCGGCAACCTCGATAACCGAGTCACCCGAGGAGATCATATCGTCAACGACGATAACATCCTTGCCCTCAACGCTCTTGCCGAGGTATTCGTGTGCGGCGATCGGGTTTCTGCCGTTGATGATGACCGAATAATCGCGACGCTTATAGAACATACCAAGCTCGATCCGGAGCACTGACGAATAGTAGATCGCACGGTTCATGCCGCCCTCGTCGGGAGACACGATGCAGATATCGTCAGCCGAAAGCGAAAGATCGTCGGTCGTCTTGATGAGAGCCTTGATCATCTGATAGGTGCAACGGATATTCTCAAATCCGCTGAGCGGGATCGCATTCTGAACTCTCGCGTCATGCGCATCAAAGGTTATGATGTTGGTAACGCCCATAGAAACAAGCTCCTGAAGTGCGAGTGCGCAGTCGAGCGACTCACGGGAGGATCTTTTGTGCTGTCTGCCCTCGTAAAGCATGGGCATAATGACATTTATGCGGCGAGCCTTGCCGCCGATCGCGCCGATTATGCGCTTGAGGTCGGAAAAATGATCGTCGGGCGACATGGGGACCTCTTTGCCGTACATTTTGTAGGTAACACCGTGATTGAACACATCACAAATAATGTAAATGTCGTGACCGCGCATTGAATCATGAAGCAGACCCTTTGCCTCACCGCTTCCAAAGCGTGGGCACTCTGCCTTGATCTCGAAATTCTCGTCGCCGCCTCTCCATCTCTTGAGATATGCGCAAACCTGATCGGTGAAATCCTCACAGCCTTTCATACTGATGACACTGAGCGGTCCGTAAAGTTCTTTCATATTATCCTCCGTTTTGTTAATCCGTTTTGCCTGTTTTTCTCGGCATCTATATCATACCACAAATTTTCGAATTTGTAAACAGTTTTTCCACAAATCTTTGAAAAAAAAGAGCACTTTTTTCGGTTTGATCAAAAACCGTCTTGACAAGCTCCCGATATTGTGGTAATATATAGATAAATGAATGCAAAAAACCAAAACGGACGGTAAGAATATGAAATTACAAAAGCCCAAAATAGTCATCACCGACGCGGCGACCGTGTCACAAGGGGAGCTTGATCTCTCGCCGATCGAGTCGCTCGGAGAGCTGACAATATACGATTCGACACCCGACTCAGCCCTTGCCGAACGCATCGCCGACGCCGACATTCTGCTCTGCAACAAAACGAAGATCGACAGGACACTTATCGCAGGTGCGAAAAAGCTGTCGCTTATCGCGCTCTTTGCAACAGGCTACAACAACATCGACACACTCGCCGCACGTGAACATGGTATAGTTGTCTCAAATGCAGGACAGTACTCGACCGCCGCCGTCGCACAGCACACCTTTGCGCTGATACTCGAGCTTTGCTCCAAGGTCGGCAGCTACAATAAGCTTGTCGGGTCGGGAATGTGGAGATCGAGCGCGCTTTTCTCACCGATAGAGTACAAAACAAGCGAAATATCCGGAAAAACGCTCGGAATTTTCGGATTTGGCTCGATTGGGCGTGCCGTCGCTGATGTCGCTCGGGCGTTTGGGATGCGCGTGATCGCCTGTACGAGAACTCCGCGCGCGACCCCGGGCGTCGAATTTGTCAGCTTTGACAGGCTGCTTGCCGAGTCGGATGTGCTTTCGGTGCACTGTCCGCTGACTGCCGAAACGACACTCCGCTTTGGCGCATGCGAATTTGCCGCGATGAAAAAGAGTGCGATCTTCATAAACACCTCACGCGGCGGCACGGTCGATGAATCAGCACTCGCAAATGCGCTTGAGAGCGGCGAGATCGCGGCGGCAGGGCTTGACGTCCTCACGATCGAGCCGCAGTCGAGGGACTGTCCGCTGACCCCGTCCGATCGGCTGATCATCACGCCGCACGTTGCGTGGACGCCGATCGAGACACGCAAGCGCCTCGTCGGCATCGTTGCCGACAATGTG
Organism: uncultured Lachnospiraceae bacterium; assembly: GCA_964582375.1. Lineage (GTDB taxonomy): Bacteria > Bacillota > Clostridia > Oscillospirales > CAG-272 > CAKSQF01. The sequence continues at coordinate 17,067 of CAZORL010000027.1, read as the reverse complement.
AGAGCTTTCCTTGACGGACATCCGACCAATGTCGTGAATTAAGAAAAAGAGGGGCATATGTCAGCTTTTACCGAAAAGTTTATCAAGTACGCCGAAAAATATTCGGAATTAATTAGTTTTACCCACGACAGATCGGCGATGTTCGAGATCCTCGCCGCCCGTCTTGTTGCCGCAAACGAGCATGTCAATCTGACGGCTATCTGCGACGAGGACGGCATCATCCTTCGTCATTTCATCGATTCAATGACGATCCTTCCCTACATCGGCGATGCCAAAGAGCTGATCGACATCGGATGCGGCGGCGGATTTCCCACCCTCCCCGTTGCGATCTGCCGACCCGATATTCGAATAACCGCACTCGATTCAACCGCAAAAAAGCTCGTTTTTGTGGACGATATTGCAAAAGAACTGTCGCTGAATGTCAAAACTCTCGCGACACGCGCCGAGGAATACGGACAGGGTGACGGGCGTGAGGTATACGATCTTGCCATGTCGAGAGCCGTCGCAAGGCTCAATGTCCTCTGTGAGCTTTGTCTCCCGACCGTCCGTGTCGGCGGTCGATTTGTCGCGATGAAGGGTGCTGACGGCATGGGCGAGCTTGACGAGGCGGCAGGGAGCATCGAGAGGCTCGGCGGCAGAGTGAGCGGCACAAAACGGCTGTCACTCGGGGATGCAGGCGAGCGTGTGATCATCGAGATCGAAAAGATCCTACCGACGCCGCACACCTATCCGAGACAGTTTTCGGCGATCAAAAAGCGCCCTCTTTGATTTGGGGCGCAAAATCTCGAACAAATCACGAAATTCACTTGACAAGCGCACAAATATGTGCTAAAATATACCACAGTAAAGCATTTAATGCAAGAACTTAAAGGAGCAAAAAAATGAAAAGAGTAATCGGCGTTGTCGGATGCGGACGCATTGCGCGCGGCTCGCATTTCCCTGCATTCTCGCACATGGACGATGTTCGCGTAAAATATGCGTGCGACCTCATCCCCGAAAAGGCAGAGGCTATCAAAAACGACTTCCCCTTCGTTGAGCAGACCACCACTGACTATCATGAGATCCTTGCCGATCCCGAGGTCGAGGTCGTCTATGTCCTCACCCCCAACTATGCGCACTACACGGTCACAATGGACGCACTGCGCGCAGGCAAGCATGTATTCTGCGAAAAGCCCATAACGGTCAATTACGCACTCTCCTGCGAGATGGCAAACGAGGCAAACGCTCGCGGACTTATGCTGAACATCGGTGTCTGCAATCGCTATCACAGATCGGTCGAGATGCTTGAGCAGATGAACCGTGAAGGCAAATTCGGCAAGATATACCATGTATACTGTTCCTTCCGCGCATTCCGCTCGATCCCCGGACTCGGCGGCGCATTCACCACAAAAGAGCAGTCGGGCGGCGGCGTTCTCATCGACTGGGGCGTACATTTCCTCGACCTGATCCTCTACATCCTCGGCGGCGCAAAGCTCGAGACTGTCACCTGCGACACATATTGCGAGATGGCAAAGGATATGAAATCCTACAAATATCACGGAATGTGGGCTGAAGATACCGCAGATATCGAAAACGGCACGAATGATGTTGACGATTATGTCACCGGCTATGTCCGCACCGATAAGGCGTCCATTTCGCTCAACGGTGCATGGGCTGAGAATATCGATAATGGCGGCATGTTCATCGATCTGATGGGCGATAAAGGCGGCGCGCGCCTCGATTACGGCGGACATTTCACCTTCTATGACGGCTCGACACTCGAATCCGAGCGTCCCGAGTACGACATCCCCAACATGTACCTCTGCGAGGATCGCGCATTCATCGAGTCCACAAGAACGGGCGAGAAGACACGCAGTCACATCGATAACGTCCTCGAGTCGGCAAGACTCCTCGATGTCCTCTATCAGTCGGCAGAAAAACACGCAGAGATCAAGCTCTGATATTATACAAACCACGCACGCGGCAGACCGCCGCATGCGTGGTTTTTTGTTGGAATCGATCAAGGAAGCATCCTTTCCCGCGAGCGACGGGATCTTATCATGTCGGCAGGTGAACAAAATTTTTCACTCCGCTCCTGCTACTGCACATCCGACGGCGAGGGTCACTACTGCGGCGATGATGAGGGCGATCTTTACTCGGGGGGACATATTTTTCAGATTCCCTTTGATGCCGAGTGCGGCGATGATGGTCGAGATCGCCGCCGCGACACATATCAGGGAGAGTCCGCAGACCTGCGCGGTGCCCATCTCGGCTGCAGCGGTCGTTTCAAAGTGCGATGCGATCTCGGCAAGTCCGAGTGCAAATGCGGCGGTGAAAAATTGAAGTGCGGTCGGCATGGTGAGCGAATCGGTCCATTTACGCGCCGTCGCGGTTGCCGCCTCGAGAATTGCGATCGGCAACATGAGATAAAGATCGAGTCTGAACAATCCCGCAACTGCGGCGGTCAACAGAATGGCAAGCAGGTCATTGCCGATCGAGCGAGCCCTTGTGTAGATGTAGCCGTCAAAAAGAAGTGCGTAAGCATATGCGACGGCAAAAAGCAATATCGGCAGTTGCCAAAGTTCGGAGAGGGTCATATAACTTGAAAGTCGAAAAGATGCGGCGGCAAAGCTTGGGACGAGAAGTTCACCAAAGAGCACTATCGGCAGAGCGACAAGTATCGCCGCGCCGTAAACGAGGGCTGAGGCGACAGTTGCACGGACGGCGGATTTTTTATAGCGAAAGATCGCGCCCGTCCTGATACGGCTGATCTTTGTTGCCGCGACGACGACCGCTATGTCGATTACCGCCGACAAAATGACGGCAAATGCACCGATATGGTCAAGGAGGAGCGAGCAACACAGTCCGGTCGTCAAAAGGCAAAACATATAGACGAGTGCGCCGTCGATCAGCTTACTTTTGTTTTTTTGATCCATTGAGCTATCCTCTTTTCGAAAATTTGCAGAAAAATCTTACTGCGGATGGCAGATAAATAATAAAATTTTTGCCGCGAAATTATCATGTAACTAAAAAATGGCTGTCTCAAATGCTTTGTTTCGGCACTTGAGACAGCCCATTTTGTTTATTGCTTTGCTTATCAGCCAAGCTTAGAATAGTTGACCTTTATGCCGGGGCCCATCGTGGATGCGAGAACGCAACTCTTGATGTACTGACCCTTAGCTGCTGCCGGCTTAGCCTTGATAACTGCGCCGAGCAGTGCGTCGAAGTTCTCCTGGAGCTTCTCTGCACCAAAGGATGCCTTACCGATCGGGCAGTGGATGATGTTGGTCTTATCGAGACGATACTCGATCTTACCTGCCTTCGCCTCGGTTACAGCCTTAGCGATATCCATGGTGACCGTACCTGCCTTAGGGTTAGGCATAAGTCCCTTAGGACCGAGAACACGGCCGAGACGACCAACCAGACCCATCATGTTGGGGGTGGTTACGATGATGTCGAAATCGAACCAGTTTTCCTTCTGGATCTTCTCAACATATTCCTCTGCTCCGACGTAGTCTGCGCCTGCTGCCTTTGCAGCCTCAGCCTTGTCGTCCTTTACGAGTGCGAGGACTCTGACGGTCTTACCCGTACCGTTAGGGAGAACGACCGCGCCGCGAACCTGCTGGTCTGCGTGACGAGAGTCAACACCCAGACGGATGTGAACCTCGATGGTCTCGTCGAATTTTGCCTTTGCGGTCTGGCACACGAGTGCGAGAGCCTCGTTTGAATCATAAAGCTTGCCGCTTTCAATCAGCTTTGTGCTGTCCTGATATTTCTTTCCCATTTCGCTTTGTCCTCCTCTTAATCTACGACGGTAACGCCCATGCTGCGAGCGGTACCCTTGACCATGCTGATCGCAGATTCAAGAGATGCTGCGTTCAGGTCGGGCATTTTGGTCTGTGCGATCTCGGTAACCTGTGCCATAGTCAGCTGAGCGACCTTGGTCTTATTGGGTGTAGCCGAGCCCGACTCGATACCTGCCGCCTTCTTGATAAGAACGGGCACGGGGGGAGTCTTGACGATGAATGTGAAAGAGTGGTCTGCGTAAACCGTGATGATGACCGGAACGATCAGACCGATCTGAGCCTTGGTTCTTTCGTTGAACTCCTTAACGAAGTTCGGGATCGAAACACCGTGCTGACCCAGTGCAGGACCGACGGGAGGTCCGGGAAGTGCCTTACCTGCCGCGATCTGGAGCTTGATATAGCCTGTAATTTTCTTTGCCATAATAAATATACCTCCGAAGTGGTTGTAAATACGGAAGAACTCAAAAATTTTTCTTCCTCCCACTTATTTGCGGGGCGCGCTTTGATGAGGTGCGTGCCCGACTTTGTCAAAAGAGCCTCAAATTTTCAATCAGATGATCGGCTCTTTGAGATCAAACCTCAAAAAGTGTAACGTTGTCGGCATCTTCCTCGACAGGTGTTTCTCTGCCGAAGATCGATGCAACAAGATGCACTCTCTTCTTGTCGGCCTCGATCATTTCGACCTTGCCGGTGAATCCGCTGAGCGGACCCGATTTTATCGTTACGATATCTCCCACGCCGTATGCTTGACGTGCGGGCAGCGCAACGCCGAGTGACTTTACCTCTGCATCAGACAGCGGTGTCGGGTTGGATCCCGGTCCCACAAATCCGGTAACGCCCGTGATGTTGCGGACGATGTGCCAGGTGAAATCATTCATCACCATCTTGATAAAGACGTAACTCGGATAGACCTTAGTCTCGACCTCGCGAGCAGACTCGCCCTCGCCGACCGTCTCTGTCACCGTCGGGATCCTGATCTCATAGATCAGCTCCTGAAGCGATCTGTTCTCGACGATCTTTTCAAGGTTGGTCTTGACCTTGTTTTCGTATCCCGAATAGGTATGAGCGACATACCAATGGATACCGTCAATGTAAACATTTGCGTCCATGATCAGCCTCTGCCTTCTTATAGATTATGCGATCGTGCGTTCCGCGATATCCGCTTGCCGTCTGCCGATCAGCCGATCAGTGAAAGCAGTGCGGAAAATCCCCAGTTTACGCCGAATATGACCGCCGAGAAAACGATCAGCGCAATGATGGTCCAAATACTGCTGTTTATGGTATCATGTTTGCTGTACCATGTGATCTTTTTAAGCTCGCTCTTCAGGTCTTTGAAAAACTTGCCGATCTTGTGGCTCTTCTCTTTTTTCTCTTTCTTCGGCTTTGCCGCTTTTTTCTCGACATTTTCGGTCTTTGCGTTCTTCATCTCTTCTGCCATAACAAATCCCCCTTATTTAGATTCCTTATGCAGAGTATGCTTTCTGCAAAAACGGCAATACTTATTCATTTCAAGTCTGTCGGGGTCGTTCTTCTTGTTTTTCTTGGTATTGTAGTTTCTCTGCTTGCATTCGCTGCAGACAAGTGTGATCTTTACTCTCAATTTCGGCACCTCCTGAAATATTTGAAGCGATCACTCGCCTCAGTGTCTACCTCCCTCGAACAAAAAGGGGCATACGGCCTTTGGTCGGGCTTTTTGGGCACGCCGACAAAGCCCTCCTTGCAGAGGTAGAGTTATTTTACCACAAAAGTATCCTTTTGTCAATAGGCTTTTCAATATTTTTTTGTATTTTTACGCAAAATCTTCAAAAACTATTGCAGTTTTGCGATTTTTGTGATATAATTGAGCAAGCTAAATGAAGGAGATACGCTCATGAGGGTACTTATTCTGACGATAACCGCCGGTCAGGGTCACAACACCTGTGCAAAAGTGCTTGGCGACATTTTTACCGAGATGGGTGTCGAGAACCGCGTCGTCGATACATATGAATACATAAGCAAGCTTTTGAAGGAGACATTTTCCGAGGGGTATCTGCTGGCACTGAAGACCAAGGCACTTTACGCCAAGGGTTACAGCATGCTCGAACGCAGGGATGCAGGCGAGCACTCGGCAATGCGCACGATAAACAAGCCGATCGCAAAAAAACTGATGAAATATATTGAAGATTATGCCCCCGATGCGATAGTTTATACACATGTATTGGTCGGTCTGGTGCTGAACATTCTGAGGGCATCCGGAAGCATCGACTGCAAGACCTACGGCATCGTCACCGATTTCACCATGCATCCCTATTGGGAGGAATGTCTGCTCACCGACAAGCTGATCCTGCCGAACGATCTGCTGTCCGAAAAAGCGAAAGCGAAGGGATTCAAGCAGTCTCAAATAATGGGGCTTGGCATTCCGATCGCCGAAAAATTCGGAGAGGTCGGCGACAAGAGATCGGCAAGAAAGAATTTAGGACTTGACATGTCGCAAAGTACGGTACTTTTGATGGGCGGCAGCATGGGCTACGGCAATATGGCAAACATCGTGAAGTCGCTTGACGACTCACCGCTCGACTTTCAGATCATCTCGGTCTGCGGCAACAATGCGGACATGAAAAAAGAGATCGACAGTCTCGGAATGCGCAAAAAGCTGCTCTCTCTCGGGTACTGCAAATGCGTTGACAAATTGATGGACGCCGCCGACTGCATCATAACCAAGCCGGGCGGACTGACATCGTCCGAGGCACTGGCGAAAAGACTGCCGATGATAATCGCAAACCCGATACCGGGTCAGGAGGAGCGCAACACCGAATTTCTGTTAAACTGCGGTGCTGCCATCCGCTCATCCGAATTTCAGCCGATCAACGAGGTCATCCACCTGCTCCTCGATGGCAAGACCCGCCTTGCGACCATGCACACAGCCATCGACGAGATCCGCCGTCCTCGCGCCGCAAGGGATCTGTGTGAATTGGTGATAGCGGAAGGAAACTAAGCGGTGGGCGCATTTGATCCGCCCACACATCAAATCAGCGTTGCAACCGCCTGTATATCATTTTAATCAGATACGTTTTCGCCCTGCTGGCGAAAATGTTCCGAACCTCTTACCTCTTACCTCAAATTTACGCCAAAACAAGGAGCAAATATGTCCGGACTTATTGACCCACACATTCATTCAAGCGGAATAAGCCGCTGTTCGCGTCGCTCGCCTGCCGCCGTTATCGCACAACTGATCGCCGACGGCACTGACGGGATCGTCCTGACCAATCACTGCGACGCGCATTACATAGAGGGCACGACCTACAAAGAATTTTGCGAAAAATATGTCGCCGAGGCGGCACTGACCAAAGAACTCGGTGAAAAATACGGCAAAAAGGTCTTTTTCGGAGCGGAGATCAACACGACCACCGTCCCGAATGTTCACTATCTTATCTACGGCATCACGCCCGAACTTTTTCTTGACTCGCCGGTGCTGTTTGATCTGCCGCAAAAAGAGCTGTTCGACTGGTGCGTATCAAACTCGCTGACCCTTTTCCAAGCACACCCATACCGAAACGGCACCGTTCCGCAAGACCCACACTGTCTTCACGGTGTCGAGATCAACTGCCACCCGATATATCGAACGACCGAGGAGGCACGCGTTCGCAAATTTGCTGTCGAAAATGATCTTTTCCTCTCCTGCGGCTCGGACTTCCACGGCGACACATACAAGCCGAGATGCGGCATATATCTGCCCGACGAGATCGAGTGCGAGGCTGACCTCGGGCTTTATCTCAGGACACAGCAACCGATGCTTGAAATATTCGACATCATAAATGTTGACCGATAAAACGAACGAAAGGAAGATCTTACCATGGAATATATCATAAACGGCTACTCGCCCGAATCGATGTTCAGATTTTTCGAGGATATCGCCGCAATTCCGCACGGTTCGGGCAACGAATCGGGCATCGCCGACTACATTTGCGACTTTGCTAAGGCACGATCGCTCGAATATCTCCGCGACAGCGCAAACAATGTGCTGATCAGAAAGCCCGCATCAAAGGGTTACGAGGATCATCCCGTCGTCATGCTCCAAGGACACACCGACATGGTCTGCGAGAAAAATGCCGATGTTCAGCACGATTTCGAGCGTGATCCGCTGAAACTATCGATAAAAGACGGCTGGCTGTCGGCAGAGGGCACGACGCTCGGCGGCGATGACGGTGCGGCGGTCGTTATGATGCTTGCCATCCTTGATGACAAGGATCTCCCCCACCCCGAGCTTGAATGCCTGTTCACCACCGCCGAGGAGACATCGATGGGCGGTGCAAATGCATTCGACTACACACCGATCAAGGCGAGAAGGATCATCAATCTCGACTCCGAGGACGAGGGCACGGTCACCGTCTCCTGCGCAGGCGGCGCGGATTGTGTATTCGATCTTGAAACCGAATCGACCGATTACAACGGCAGAAGTCTCAGGCTCACGGTCAAGGGGCTTGCAGGCGGTCACTCGGGTGCGGAGATCAATCTCTGCAGGGCAAACGCCAACAAAATAATGGCACGCCTGCTCGCAAGACTTTACGAGGACGAACCGTTCAAATTAGTCTCGGTGAGCGGCGGCAACAAGCGAAACGCCATCGCACGCGAGGCATACGCCGAGGTCTGCGTCATCGATGAGGTGCGCGCGACCGAGGTTCTGCTAAAAGAAGAGGCGCGCATCACCTCCGAGCTGTCGGCGGCGGATGCAGGATTTCGTCTGCATGTCGGCAAGGGGCGTCGCGTCAGCTCTGCCATGACCTATCGCTCGACATCGGCGGCGATAAATCTGCTCCTTCTCACGCCCGACGGCGTTGTCGCAATGTCACCGTCCATCGAAAATTTCGTCCGCACTTCCACCAATCTCGGCGTTGTCACGACCGATCCCGAGAGCGGAAGTATCACCGCATGTGCAATGGCAAGATCGTCGGTTGACAGCGAGCTTGATGCGCTGATCGTCAGATTCTCACGCCTTGCCAAGCTGATCGGTGCAAAGCTGACAGTCGGCGGCAGATATTCGGGATGGGCACCTGCCGAAAACTCCGCACTTGCCGACGCCTACGCCGAGGCATTCGAGGCTCGAAACAAAGGGGAAAAAGCAAGGATCGCAGGCATCCACGCAGGTCTTGAATGCGGCATAATCATCTCGCACCTTGAAGGCGACACCGACGCGATCTCGATCGGTCCGAACATGCGCGACATCCACACCCCTGCCGAAAGGCTCGATCTCGCAAGCTGTGAGAGAACCTATCTCTATGTCACCGATATGTTGAAGAAATTATAAAAATACCGCACATACGCCACGATCGATGGTGTATGTGCGGATTTTTGTGTGTATGAAAGTTCAAACAAGGGATTCCCTTGCAGGGAGACACCGACAAATAAAATTCTAATATCGCCCATCTCACTCTCTGTGCTCGACCCAAAGCGAGAACACGAGCGATCCAACGGCATTCCCTGCGGCAACGACCAAAATAAAGAGGATCGAATAAAGCGAAAGATCTCGCGCGGCAAGCATATAACAGATATCGGCGATCGAGTGTTCAGCGCCGCCCAGTATAAATGCCGGAATTGCGACGAGCGTGGTCAGTATGCTGACCGCACCACCGTATTTTTTGTGTTGTGCGACGCAGACATATATCAGTATCCCGCAGACCACCGCTTTTGCAAACGCATAACAGAGCGGTATCTCGACGTGTGCACGCCATACCGCCTCTGCGCCATCGGTGGGAAGCAGCATGATAAATGCACATCCGACCGCATTGAACAAAAGCACCGAGAGGATATACGGTATCTTTTTCGGAGAGCGCAGATAGCCGACCTTGCCGGTGTAAAGCTCAAAACCGAAAAACATTATGGTTATAAGTCCTATGGCGAACAGGAATGCGCCGACAAATTTGTTCTTGCAATTTAGATAGACCGACGAGCCGATGGCGATCATCACGCCTGCAAAGACAGCGTCGATCGGTACTCGAAATTTCTTCATTTCGGGTCATTTCCCTTTCTTGGTTTTTGGAGTCCCTTCTCTATGCGAAGTTTTTCGATATCGCCGCCGTTAAATTTGAATTTTTTGCCGCAAAACTGACATCCGACCTCGATCTCGCCGTCCTGAACGAGAATATTATAAAGCTCGACCGGATTCAGCGTGAGGAGCGCGCGCCCCATTCGATCACGCGAGCAATCGCAGGAAAAACCGACCTCGTATGTGTCGAAGATGTCAAACGGAATATCTGCAAGCACGGCTGAGGCGATCTGCTCGTTTGTGTGCCCTGCCGCGAGCATTGCCGACATACCGTCGAGGGTCGATATGTTCTTCTCGATCGCATCGACAGTTGCATCGTCTGCCATCGGAAGGAGCATGAGCAAAAATCCGCCTGCAGAGGCGACTTTGCCGTCGGGACTTATGACCTCGCCGAGTGCACAGACCGATGGGATCTGCTCGGACTCGGCGTAATATTTGGTGATATCCTCGGCGATCTCACCCGAGGTCATATCGACAACACCGCTGTAAGGCTCTTTTTCGCCGCTGTCACGGACAACATTCAGCGTACCACGTCCGACGGCACGACCAAGGTCGAATTTTCCGCCGGCACGGCGAGGCAGGTCGAGTGTCGGATTTTGAATATATCCCTTGACATTGCCCATGTAGTCGGCAACCGCCAAAATGTGGCCGTTCTGTCCGTCGCCGCGAACCGACAGTGTAATGCTGTTACCCTTGTCCTTGAGCGTCGAGCCCATCAGCGATGCGGCGGTCAGCACGCGCGAGAAAGCGGCAGTTGCGGTCGGGGATGTGCCGTGTATGCGCGCACCCTCCCTGACCGTTTCGGTCGAATTTATAACGATGATTTGCGCAGACCCGTCATGAGTCATGGCACGAAGAATTTTTGACATGATATCATCCTTTAAGTGATTTGTTATTATTTGTAAGTGGTGGCACCAACGACCCATCGCCCGTTTCTTTGGCGGTTGGGCGAATAACATTTCTGTTGCCGATGCAATCAATTACGGTAGCCTCCCTCCGGGAGGGAGGGGGACCGCGCAGCGGTGGAAGGAGCCGGCGGAACGCAACAGATTTTATCTCGTTTTATATAGAAAAACCGTACAAACAGCGACAGAAATGTTGCGTTTCAGACTTATTTCTGCACGCAGGCTCCTTCAGTCGCCTGCGGCGACAGCTTCCTCTCGGAGGAAGCCCTTGGCAAAGTTTTGTTGTAATATCGCCGATTTTTTATTCACCGAAATTCGTTTTCCCCGGGCGATCGATGATCGCCATTATTCTCCCCTTGAAGCAAGCCAAACGAGGAGCACCGAAATATCCGCAGGCGATACTCCGGATATGCGCGATGCCTGTCCGACGCTTGCGGGTCGAAATTTGGCGAGCTTTTGCCTTGCCTCGATACGAAGCCCGGATATTGATGCGTAATCGGCATCGAGCGGCAATGCTTTGCCCTCGAGCTTTGCACTCCTTGCGACCTCGGCAAGCTCGCGTTTGATATAGCCCTCATATTTCAGCGAGACTTCGATGCACCTGCCGATCGCACGATCGACCTCGGGCGGCCTGTTCTTATCGATCGGGGCAAGCTCATCATAGCTTATCTGCGGACGCCTCAACAGATCGGCAAGCCGAACACCGCCTGTGGCTATCGGAAGCTCCTTTGCGCAAAGCAGAGGGTTCACATCAGTTGGTGAAAAATAGGTCTGTTCGGTGCGCGCGATCTCCGACTTGATAAGCTCCTGCTTTTTGAGAAATTTCTCGTATCGCTCGTCATCAACAAGTCCGACTCTGTGTCCGATCGGGGTCAGGCGTGCGTCCGCATTGTCCTGCCTGAGAAGCAATCTGTATTCGGAACGGCTGGTCATGATGCGATAAGGTTCGCTTGTCCCCTTGGTGACAAGATCGTCGATCAGCGTACCGATATACGAGCTGTCACGACTGAGACGCACAGGCTCTTTGACCAAGATCTTCATCGCGGCGTTGATGCCTGCGACAAGCCCCTGCGCCGCCGCCTCCTCATAGCCCGATGTTCCGTTGAACTGTCCCGCACCGTAAAGTCCGCGAAAATCCTTGAACTCAAGCGTGTTGTCCATCTGTGTCGGATCGGCACAGTCGTATTCGATGGCATATGCCGTGCGCATGACCTCGGCGTGCTCAAATCCCTCTATCGACCTGAGCATCTCAAGCTGTACCTCCTCGGGCAGGGATGACGAAAATCCCTGAAGGTACATTTCCTTCGTGTCTGCGCCGCAAGGCTCGACAAACAGTTGATGCCTCGTTTTGTCGGCAAATCTCACGACCTTGTCCTCGATCGACGGACAGTATCGCGGCCCCGTGCCCTTGATCACGCCCGAATAAAGCGGCGATCGGTGCAGGTTTGCCTTTATTATTTCGTGTGTTTTTTCGTTTGTGTAGGCGATGTGGCAGTCGATCTGCTCACGGGCGATATATCGGGCAGGATCTGTGCGAACCGAAAAGGGTATCGGCTCTTCGTCACCATGCTGAACTTCAAGCTTTGAAAAATCTATGCTGTCGGCGTGTATGCGCGGCGGCGTGCCCGTCTTGAAACGCATGAGCGAGAGTCCTGCATCTGCCAGAGCCTTCGAAAGTGACGGTGCAGAGCGCATGCCGTCCGGCCCCGCATTCTCGACCGCCTCACCCGTGATCGTTCGGCTGTCGAGATATGTACCTGTCGAGAGAATGACAGCCTTTGCCTCAAATATGCCGCCGTATGCGGTCGTTACAGAGCGGACAGCCTTCTTGCCGTCCGGCTCGTCCGAAAAGCTGAGAGCGACGATCTCCGCTTGGCGAAGTTTAAGATTTTTGGTATTTTCGATGACATTTTTCATGTATGCGCGATAGGCAAGCCTGTCCGCCTGCACGCGCTTTGAATGTACCGCTGCGCCCTTGCCCCTGTTTAAGAGGCGTGACTGGAGCGTCACCGTATCGGCGGCGTAACCCATCTCTCCGCCGAGCGCATCGATCTCGTAAACGAGATGTCCCTTGCCCGTGCCGCCGATAGCAGGATTGCAGGGCATATTGCCGAGCGCATCGAGCGATAATGTAAAAAGAATAGTACAAAGCCCGAGCCGCGCACAGGCGAGTGCCGCCTCAATGCCTGCGTGCCCTGCGCCGACAACAACAACATCGGCTTTGCCTGCGTAATATGTGTGCATAATGAACCTTTCTCGGGTAATTGGGAATTGGTGGGGATGCTTTATATCATGCCGAAATAATATCCGAACAGGTGAGCATCATGAGCATCAAAATCTCCACCGCACAAATATCTTGTATCTTGTATCTCGTATCTTCAACCCTCTCCGAGCATTTTCTCGAGAGCGGCGATCTTGGATGCGCAGATCAGTATCTTTGCGGCGATCTTGATCTCGGATACGGGTGGGAAGGAGGGTGCGATACGCAGATTTGAGTCGGAGGGATCGACACCGTAAGGGAATGTTGCGCCTGCCTCGGTCATCTTGACTCCGCAGTTTGCCATAAGCTCGTAAACACGTTTTGCCGAGCCGATCTGCATATCAAAGCTGATAAAATAACCGCCTCTCGGTCTTGACCAATGTGCGACTCCCGTGCCCGAAAGCTCGGCATCGAACGCCTCTTCAAACGCCTCGAATTTCGGGCGAAGTATGTCGGCATGCCGTCTCATGTGCGCACGCAGATTGTCGCGCGTGTTGCCGTTTTCGTCGGCGAAAAAGAGGACGTGACGGAGCATGTTCAATTTGTCGTGACCGATGGTCTGCACGGTCATGAGCGAGCGTATGTAATTTAAGTTTTCGGTCGATGCCGCAACACAACCGATGCCCGAACCGGGGAAAGTGATCTTCGAGGTCGATGCAAATTCGTAGACCATGTGCGGATTGCCCGCTTTTTCGACCTCTTCAACTATATTGAGAAGCTTGTCATCCTCGTCGTACAGACCGTGTACGGCGTAGGCGTTGTCCCAGAAAATTCTGAAATCGGGGGCGGCAGGACGGAGATTGGCGAAACGTCTGACGACCGCGTCCGAGTAAACGACGCCGCCGGGATTCGAATATTTCGGCACGCACCAAATGCCCTTGATCTGCGGATCGGACGAAACATATTCCTCAACGATGTCCATGTCCGGACCGTCGCTGTTCATCGGGACGTTGATCATCTCGATCCCGAGCGACTGACAGATCGCAAAATGCCTGTCATAACCGGGCACGGGACAGAGAAATTTGATCTTCCCCTGCTTTATCCAAGGCTCGGTCGTCTTCGACGATCCGAAAAGCAGACAGCGAACCATCATATCGTACATGATGTTCAGCGACGAGTTGCCGCAGACGATCACATTTTCGGAGGGCACGTCAAGCAGATCGGCAAGCATATCCTTTGCCGCGGGAATACCGTCAAGCACACCGTAATTTCGCATGTCCTGCCGTCCGAGCACTGCGGGCTTGCACTGTTCTGGACTTTGAAGGACCGTGAGCATTCCGTCCGACAGAGCAAGCTGCTCGGCATCGGGTTTGCCTCTCGACATATCAAGCGTAAGACCCATCGCCTTGTAGCCCTCGTATATTTCTCTCTGACGGGCAAGCTCGTCTGTTGCCTGTGACTTTGTCATTTCGGTGTATTGCATAACGAAAATTCCTTTCTTAGGGTATTTTTGGGGGATAAATATGGGAAATTATGATCTGTTCGATCAGAACTCGGCGTTGCCGGTCGTTCTCGGGAACGCCTCGACATCACGGATGTTGGACATACCCGTCACATACATCACAAGACGCTCGAATCCGAGACCGAAGCCTGCATGCTTCGTTCCGCCGAACTTGCGAAGCTCGGCGTACCAACCGTATGTCTCCTTGTCAAGTCCGAAGCGATCAAATGCGGCATCGAGATAGTCGGGACGCTCCTCACGCTGTGAACCGCCGATCAGCTCGCCGACTCCCGGAACCAAGAGATCGACTGCGGCAACAGTCTTGTTGTCGTCGTTGAGACGCATGTAGAACGCCTTGATCTCGCGCGGCCAATTCGTGACGAAAACAGGTCGCTTGTAGACCTTTTCGGTGAGATATCTCTCGTGCTCGGTCTGAAGATCCTCGCCCCAGCCGACAGGGTACTCGAAATTCTCACCGCTCTCTTTGAGCAGCTCGATCGCATGCTCGTATGTGCAGACAGCGAAATCCGAGTTCACGATGTTCTCAAGACGTTCGATCAGCCCCTTGTCAACACGCAGATTGAAGAATTCAAGCTCGTCGCGGCACTCGTCAAGAAGTCCGCCGATGACATATTTGAGCATCGCCTCGGCAAGCTCCATGTCGTCCTCAAGATCGGCAAATGCGATCTCCGGCTCAAGCATCCAGAACTCGGCAGCGTGACGGGGTGTGTTCGAACGCTCGGCACGGAAGGTCGGGCCAAAGGTGTAAACTTTGCCGAACGCCATCGCAAACGACTCGACATTCAGCTGTCCCGAAACGGTCAGGCTCGTCGGCTTGCAGAAGAAATCCTTTGAATAATCGACGCTGCCGTCCTCGCATCTCGGCGGATTGTCAATATCAAGCGTCGTGACCTTGAACATGTCACCCGCACCCTCGCAGTCGGAGGTCGTGATCAGCGGAGTGTGGACATACACAAATCCGTTGTCATGGAAAAATCTGTGCAAAAGTTGTGCGGCGACCGAGCGGACACGGAAGACTGCCGAAAAAAGATTGGTGCGCGGACGCAGATGGGGCTTTGTGCGCAAAAATTCGAGCGACTGTCCCTTTTTCTGCATCGGATAATCGGGAGTGGACGCACCCTCGAGCATGACCTTGTCCGCCTTCAATTCAAAGGGCTGTTTAGCATCGGGGGTAAGCTCCAGCACGCCCTCGATCGCAAAGGATGCGCCGACGTTCTGTTTTGCGATGAATTTATAGTTGTCGAGCTTTGCCTCCTCGATGACGACCTGCAGATTCTTGAAGGACGAGCCGTCGTTGAGTTCGATAAATCCGAACGCATTCGATGCTCTGATCGTCCTCGCCCATCCGCAAACCGTCAGCTCTTTGCCCGCAAAGTCCTCGGGGCAGCTCATTATCTCTTTTATTTCTGTTCTTTTCATGGCATGTTATATCCTTTCGGGAATAAAGATCTGTCAAATTTCTATTCTTATATTTTACCATATTTTTGCGTCAATTACAAGCCCTTTTTCAAAAAAAGTCAAGCTTCCCCTCAAAAAAACTGTAAATTTTTTGCCGACAGGACGAAAAAACCGCAAAAGGGCTTGACATTTTTGCCTTTTGCGGGTAAAATATAGAAAACGATCAAGGAGACCGAAATCGCATGAAGATATTTTCAAAGATCACAACCGCACTTGTTGCCGCAACGCTCGCCCTGCCCGCTCTTGTCGGATGCGGCGGAGGATTTGACAAAAGCGAGCTGACGACCGCCGCCGTCACGACCCGCGAGACCGCACCGAAAAAAACACCGATCGGCTCGTGGTTCTGCCCGGACGAGCTTTGCGGACTGATACTCTACGAGTCCGAGCAAGACGGCGAGATCGAGCGCGGCAAGTGCGAGTTCTATACAATGACAAGCCCGACCTCCAAACGCGAGAGCACAAGCGGCAACTACACGATCGAGGGCGGCAGGCTTACCCTCACCCTCCCGGGCGGCGAGACCAAATACGACTACATCTTCAACAGCGATAAAATGCTCATCCTCACCGATAAGGACGGCAAAACCCTGACATTTACAGGAACAAATGAGTGAAAAACAAAAATTGCAAGGAACTTTTGTGTGTTGTGCCAATTTTGATCGTGTATTCGCCGATCATAACTCACAAATCAATTAAACCTCGCACCTCTTACTAAAAAACCGACTCAAGTGTTACCATTTGAGTCGGTTTTTGTGTATTATCTCTTGTTTTCCCACTCGCCCTGATAACCGAGTTTCGAGTTGAGTGCAGGTGTGCCTCCAAGAAAGGTCGGGCCGTTGCTTACCGTCGAATTGCTGATCAGTATCTCACCGTTCGACAACACTCGGTTAGCGATAAGTATTTTTTAGCGGTATGCTTTGCAAAAGAAATCCATAAAAAAATTATAGTTACAAATATAAGAGGAACAAATATAAATGGTCCATGATCAATCACTGCCTTATCCATTGCTACAATTGAGAAGAAGCTAATACCATAGAGCAACGGTGCAAGCGAGAGTACCGTCGCAATAGCGGATACTGTAAGGACCGGATTTCTCATTTCTTGTTGCTCACGAGCGATACTATTAGTGGTCATAAAGTCGGCTTCATATTAACCGTATGTAATTAAGCTTCAAGGGC
>CAZORL010000026.1:0-21398 GCA_964582375.1 uncultured Lachnospiraceae bacterium | reverse complement strand
TTATACCATAGGAGGTTCTTTTTTCAATGTCGTCCGTTTTTAACGGACTTGTGCATTTTGAGAGCGTTTTTTAGTTTATTTCGACATTTCTGCCGCATTTGGCCTGCTTTTGAAGAGCATGGCAAATCAACATCGGATCAATATCGCTCTGCACGGCGAACCGTCCGCACCCGATAAATTCAGCGGTGCGGCATTTAATAAATAGACACCTTCTGATACCCCTGATAATCGAATGCCTTCAAGCAAAACAACATTCGCCCCCAAAAGAACGAGATGAACAGCCATTGGCGCATTTTGCGGTCCGATCGTCTGCGGCTCATTTCCCAAGAGCAATATATTTGAAGATGCAAATACCTTTGCCGCCTCCAATGATACCTCGATATCTCCTTTGATCAAGAGTCGCTTTGCCGCTTCCGGGTTATGTTTTTTTGCTTTTTCAATTATTTCTATAGCATCGTTGTCAGTGACGATCCCGTGGTGTTCTGCCACATAAGCCATTCCCACAAATGCCCCCAAGCATATTTCATCCACGGTTTTGCCGCCTTTAATAAAATGGAACGGTGCGTCTATATGCGTGCCGTTATGAGCACACATGCTGAATGCCGTCAAATTGTATTCTTCACCTTTTTCCATTGATTTGATCATCATTTTTTTCGGCGTCGGGTCACCGGGATACACCTGACAAGAGAAAACCTCTTGGGAAATATCATAAATTTTCATTGCTGATTCTCCGCTGCAAATTTAGGTTCAGCCTGCTTTTTTCTTAAGTAAAATATATCAGAAATCTTTATCTGAGAGCGTGCTTTTTGAATTTATTTCGACATTTCCGCCGCTTTTAGCGTGTTTTCGAGCAGCATGGTGATCGTCATCGGACCGACTCCGCCGGGGACGGGGGTGATCGCCGATGCGATTTTTGATACATTGTCGAAATCGACATCGCCGCAGAGTTTGCCGTTTTCGTCGCGGTTCATCCCGACGTCTATTATGACCGCACCTTCTTTGACCATGTCGGCTGTGATAAACTTCGCTCTGCCGACGGCGGCAACCAGAATATCCGCCTGCTTTGTTATCTTTGCAAGATCAACAGTCTTGCTGTGACATATCGTGACAGTCGCATTTGCCGCCAAAAGGAGCATCGCCATCGGTTTGCCCACTATGTTTGATCTGCCGATCACCACCGCATGCCTTCCTGCTATATCAATGTCCGAGCGTCTGAGCAGTTCCATTATTCCGGCAGGAGTGCAGGGGGCAAATCTGTAGTTGCCGAGCATAATGTGTCCGACATTTGCCGCACCGAATGCATCAACATCCTTGTTTGGTGATATCCGCGCGATTACTTCAGTGTCTGACAAACCCTTTGGCAGGGGAAGCTGACAGAGTATGCCATGGATCGTCGGGTCGGCATTTAGCCTGTCGATAAGTGCGTTCAACTCGCCTTGACTTGTGTTCGCCGGTAATTCATATTTGACCGAATAAAACCCGACCTCGGCACATGCCTTTTCTTTGTTGCGTACATAAACCTTGGATGCCGGATCGTCACCGACAATTATGACCGCAAGCCCCGGTGTGATGCCGTGCTCTCTCTTTAATGCGATAACTCGCTCAGCGATCTCCGCACGTTTTGCCGCAGATATCGCCTTTCCGTCAATTATTTTCACCATTGTCCTCCTCCTTTTCTGCACCGTCTTCTTGAATGCCCGCGGTTTCTTCGTTTGTCTCACTTGCCGCTGTCGGAGCAGTCAAATATATGCTGTCGGAGAGCTTTTTGCCCTTGATCTTTATCATAAAGAAAACGAAAAGTGCGCTTGCCGCGATAAATGAGATAAATGCCAAGAGTTGTGAGACGCGAATGCCCGTGCCGCCGATGTAAAGGCTGTCCTGACGAAGCCCCTCAATGATCATTCTTCCCGCGCCGTACCAAGCAAAGTAGCCGAGCATGACCTGCCCGTCGTATTTTTTGCGGAAGATCAGGAAGGTGAGCAGTGCAAATCCGACAAGATTCCAGATCGATTCGTATAAAAATGTCGGATGTACGTTTGATACCACCTCGGAGGCAAGCTCGCTGACCTTTCCGTCCTCGGCGATAGTCGTCCAGACCGATCTTATGGTCATTGCGAATATCGATGTCGTACTCGAACCGTATGCCTCTCCGTTGGCAAAATTGCCCCAACGACCTATCGACTGTGCGATCATTACAGCCGGGCAGAGATAGTCAAAGAAAAGCGGCACACGGATCTTTTTGTGTCTTAATGTTAAGAAACAGCCGATCGCACCGAAGATGATCGCACCGTAGATGGCAAGTCCGCCCTCCCAAACGGCGACGATATCATAAAGACTCTTGTATTTTGACGGATTTTTGAGCCAATCGAAGAAAACGTAGTAGAGCCTCGCTCCGACGATCGCGGGGAGGACCGTGAATATTGCTATGTCGAGCAGATCGTCGGTGATAAGTCCCGAGCGTTTCTTGCCCATAAGCAGGACATAGGTGAACGCAACGATTATGCCAAGCATTATGATAAGCCCGTACCAGGCGACTGTGATGTTTGTTCCCGGAATCGTGAATGCGACCTCGTTTATCTTGAGTTCGTCGATACCGATATTCGGAAACGAAATGTAATTGGTCACCTTGGCGGCGATCAAAGTGAATAGTTCAAGCGTTTTCATTTTGATTTTCCTTTCGTGTCGGTTTTTCGTCTCTCGACAGCATTACGGCAATCGATATTTGCCCCTTTTTAAGTGTTTTTCGTGCGAGAGCGTTAAGATCGTCGGAGGTCAGATCGAGCATTGTGCCCATCAGCTCGCTTGGCGATATGTCTCCTGTCAGATTTGTCAGCAGTATGTCAGACATTGCCTCGGGACTGTCGCTGTCCGCTATGTATGCACCGTATGCGGCACGCTTACAGGCGGTCAGCAGATCTGTCGGTATGCCGTTTTCGAGTATTTGCTTTATGTAAGCATCGACCGCATCGATCATCGCATCCGGGTCGGGCGTGTCTGCGGTTATCCTTGTGTATCCAAATCCGCGCCTCACGATCGTTTCAACGGTAAGCGGCGTCGATATTATTCGGTCGGTGTACAAATCCTCGGCAAATTTTGATGATCTTCCGAAAAGCAGGGTCGCAAGTATGCGGTGAACAACTTGCAGTCTCGCAAGCTCGCATGGGTCACTCGGCAGATCGGTAATCTTTATTCCGATCGTGCATTTCGGCGTTGAAATGTCATTGCGACAGATCACGCGGTGTCGATTGACACTCTCTCGCTCGATCGGCGGAATGAGGTGTCCCGTTTCTGCCTTGTCACACGGCAGGATCTTGTCGCATATTTGCATAACTGCCGTAGGATCGATCGGACCGGCAATCGACAACGCCATGTTTTCGGGGGTGTAAAATGCCCTTGCCGCAAGACGGAGCACCTCTGCCGTGATCGATCTCACGGATGCCTTTGTGCCTGCAATGTCGTATCTGACGGGATGATCCTTGTAAAGTGCCCTTAACAGAGCGTAAAAAAGCTTGTCATCGGGCAGATCTTTGTACATCGCGATCTCCTCGATAATTATCGGCTTTTCGCTCTCGATCGAACCCTCGGTAAAGCATGGGTGCGTGAAAATCTCAAGAAATTTTTCGAGACACTCGTCAAAGTGCTCGGTACACGAGAAAAGATAGACCGTCTCTGTCTCGGTCGTGTATGCGTTCGAATCCGCACCCATCGACGCAAGAATGGTCGATCCGTCAACGCCGCCCTCGCATTCGAACATTTTGTGTTCGAGAAAGTGTGCGCATCCTCTCGGCAGATCATGGATACTTCCTTGATATTCGAAACGCTCGTCCGATCCGCCGAGTCCTACCGACAGCGAAACAAAGCTTTGAGAGCGTTTCATCGGATAAACGATGATCTTCATGCCGCTTTTGTGAACTGCCTTAAAGCAGTTGCCGATTATGGCGTCGCTTTCCTCGGTTATAACAGTTTTACACTCGGTCATCGCTCTGCCTCCAATATGTAACATGTGTCGGGATCGAGCAGAGCGGCGGAGGCTGTCACCTGATCGGCAGTGATCGTCGAAACAGTCGCTATTGCCTCGCTCGGATCTTCGGATATCCCTGCCAAATATCGGCGATAATGCCAAGAGGAGATCGAGAGAGGATCATCGCTGACCGATCTGTATGCCGATATGAGCGATTTCTTTGCACTCTCAAGATCTTCTGCCGAAAATTCACCTCGTGCGAGTGATCTTACCGTCTCGCAGATCACCTCGTATGCTTTTTGCGTCTTTGACCGCTCGGGACCGCATTCTATCCTGACAAGCCCCTTGTATAACTCTGTCGATAGAAAACATGAATAGCAAAGTCCGCGTTTTTCACGAAGCTCGGTGAAGAGCTTGCTTGTCGGGGATCTGCCCAGTAGCTCGCACATGAGCGCAAATGACTCAAATTCGGGATCTCCCAGCACAGTGCCCGATCGATATCCGGCACAGATCCTGCTTTGCGCAAGCGATCTTGCCTCGCGTATCACCTGAGGCGGGCGAGGAGAGCGTCTTTGCACGGTCGCGGTGGGAAAATTTCGATCAGGTCGCCGCTGTCTCGTTCTTGCAAACAGCTCGGAAACTCGGTCGATCGCACGATTGCGGTCGATGTCCGCGAGAATGCAGACCTCGATCGGTGCGCTCATGATAAAATCACGGTAAAAATCGGTCAGATTTTCGGGACTTATCAGTGCCGCATGCTCAACATCGCCGTCTGAGCAGATGCTGAACGGCTCACCCTCGAACATTCGACCTTCCATTTTGAATCGGCAAAGCTCTTCCTTGTCATCCTCGTTTTTCAGCTCGCGGATAAGATTGTCACGCTCCGATTCGACAAATGATGAAAACAGCCTGCCGTCTTTTTCGGTCAGCGGATCGTAGATCATCTCGCCGATAAGTCGGCATATGCCGTCAAACGCACTCTCGCCGCTTGGGAGAAATTTGTCGTTTATGAATGTCGCCGTAAACCCGATGTTCTGTATCTCGCCAAGGGCTGCCGACATGGGGTACAGTGTCGCTCCCCAAAGCATCTCGCATTCTTTTCTGATGTCGGCAGAGGTCGGATGCAACTTTGTCCCCCTTGCGAGTACCCGAAAGAGAAGGGTCACGGCTGATGCTGTGTCAACATCGAGAGGGGCAAGATAGCGAATTGTCATTATTCCGCTCTTGAATTGCCGCTCACGAGCATAGTGCAGTGTTACACCGCCGCATATCTTTACCGTTTCGATCACACAGACCTCCCCTCTTATTTTGTATGCCTTATTTTACACCATTTTCCCCGATTTTTCAACCTCTATTTTGCTTTTTATGGCTCATAAACGAATTGTTTACAATTTCGGAATATTTGCCGTGTTGCATCTTGCCGACATGAGCATGACCGTCGGCAACACCAAAAGCCATGTCACGCCGATCGTCAGCGTGATGGTGGAATGCGGAGCGATAAGAAACAGCAGATACGCACAAAGAACAGATAATATCTCGCCAAGAGAGGCGTATTTTGCCGTGTCCTTTGTCGAGATCCGCACACCAAACGCTCCGAGGACGGTAAGATAGGTGCAAAGGGGCAGGGATGACAGGAGAAAAAACTCTGTCGCAACAGATCGGAGAATGCCGCCCCACTCTCTTTTCACCGCCGCACGGACGATCGAATGAGCTATCGGAAGGATGAAATAAAGAGACGCCGTGCAGATGGATGCGGCGGCGGCAGTATCCTTCCCCTCGGCGGACAGCAGAGCGCAAAAAACAATCAAAAAGAACATACAGGGGTATATCGTGTCCTTAATGCACGCTCTTGCCGTCGAGCATATGCGACGAAGGGATGATCTCCCGACCGTTATTGCCGATTCCATGGCAGCAATGTGCTCGTGCGCACTCTTCTTTAGCGATGCAAAAAAGTCGCTCGGCAGAATGTTTGCCTCTCCCTTTAGTTTTATTTGCCCGATATACCCGATCCGAAGTCGCTTTCGTGCCATAGGATCGTTGACGGTCGGCTCGGGCGGAATGACAAGCCCCAGTGCCTCGGGACAGAATACAAATCCCGGCTCTTCGACACAAATGTCGAGCTTTGAAAAGAACTGAGACGAACCGTTTGGCAGACCCTTGTCCGTACCGATGAAAAATCCGCCGAAGCTTTCGTTGTCGGGATGATAGATCAGCGCGGACAGACGTTTGAGGAACCGATCGGGAAATCGACAGCTCGGACCGACAATAAGCACAGTCTCGACCGTGCGAAGTGTGTCGTGTGTCCCTGCGACAAGCGTGCAGGCAGATCTCCGACCCAAAATGAGCCTTGTCAGATCGATGGCAGGGTCGCGATTTTCCGATCTGCCGATATAACCGCCGCGCGGATCGTATTCACGCCGCCGAATGATGAGCAGAAGCTCCCTTCCGCACTCTTTGGAGATATCACCAATAACAGAGACTGCATCGGCGATCATTTCTCGATCGTTGTCGCATTCGGCAATTTTTGCGTCGGGGAGATCGAGAAAAAGTGCAAAATCTGCTGTCTTGTCTCCACTCGACAGACAAAGCTCGCCAAGTGCCCTTGCCGCCCCACGGTGTTCTGCGAGGGTCGCACAGATAACGGTGAGCGGCGCACGTATGTTTTTCGGCGCATCTTCAAGGCAGGGAAAGTGCTCGGGCGGAAGGAGGTCGCGGCGAACTTTGTAAAGTGCTCGCGAGATGGACTCAAACAGGATCGGAAAGAGGAGAAATGACACGACGGGCGGTGCGGCGAAAAAAATCGACGGGATGATCGACAGCAGGAGCGAAAGGATCGCCGATATCACCGACCGAACATTCCCACCGCTCGCCCTCGGCGGATGCTCGACGATCCTTGCCGCACTCTCGATGGGAAGGTGGTGAAGGGCGGCAAAACGCCTGATCCTTCGGCGCATGCCAAATCTCGTTTCGCTGTCACTTTCGGCGTATGTCTGACTTGTTTTGTCCATATATTCGTGAAGCGGCGACATTTTTTCGCAAAGCTCGTTGATCGTGTCGCTGTCAAGCGATATCGAACCCACTCCTCTCTTTTTGTACGCCCTGTCAAGCGTTATCTTTATCGAAAGCCTGCTCGGTTCGACCTGTCCGATCTTATTCGAAAAAAGTGCGCCGATCTGCTCGGGGGCCGGCAGACTTGATACCCCCGCGAGAGTCGATCTTATTGCGCGCATCTGGGATATACGCCCGATCATGTCCGAAATCAGCATCCTGCGACATCCTTTCTCCCACTGCTTTATGACCTTATTATCGCTTTGTACCGCGAATTTATGCGGAAAACCTTTTTTGACATCACTTACTGTGAGATATCAGCAAAAAGCTGTAATAAAACAATCGAAATTTTGTGCATTTTGATAGCTTGATAAAAATCGAAAAAATGATATAATAGTAGGGTGGAATATATTCGAAAAACGGGGTCTATCATATGAAAAGAGAGAAAAGAGATGACATTGTCGCGCGTGCGGATGAGGCGTTCGGAAATCAAAATTATGCCGAATTTTCGGTCAAAAAAGAGTCACGCGGCATGTATCGGCTGATAAGACTTGCGGTAATATTCGGCTATGCACTAATACTCGGCGGTCTTTGCACGCTTCTTGCGATCAAATTCCCGATGGGGATCGCCATATTGCCGATAGTCGGCTGGATGCTCGTTTTTTTTACATGGCGATATGTGTCTATCGAATATAAATATACCGTCGATCATGCGACCTTCACGGTCACCGCAGTTTACGGCGGAAAAAGCGAGAGGACGCTTGTGAAATTTGCGACAAAGGATCTCGAAAGGGTCGAGCCTTACGAAAGCTTTGAAAAGGGCGATACGGACTCGTATAACGTAATCGACGCCAGACCATCTGAGGACTGCATCGATGCCTATGCGGCAGTCGGACGAGATCATAACGGAAGGGCGACTGTCCTGTTTTTCAGGGCAACGAACGGGCTGATAAAGGCACTTCGCTTTTACAATAAGGCATCTGTCGTTCAAAAAGAGCTTTCAAGGTGAAATGTCGGCTTTTTTAGCAATAAATTGTCGGCTGTTTTTACTGTTTTTTACAAATGTTTCTATAGCTCTTGACAAAAACTTGTTATCATGATACAATAAGAGGGGGCAGTTTGCCTATCGTTTTTTCGGAGATCATATATATGGAAACAAATCAAATACCGTCGGGAGATCTTGCCTATCTCGGCGATGCGGTGATAGAGCTTCTTGTGAGAGAACGTCTGATAAAGAGCGGTCACAGCGGTGCGGGACGCCTGAATCGCATGGCGGCAGAGTATGTGACCGCCGTCAAACAAGCAGAGGCGGTCGATCGAATCATGCATCTTTTTACCGAGGATGAGGCGGACGTCTTCAGACGCGCGAGAAATCAAACAAAATCTGCCGTTCCGCGAAGTGCGACTGCGGCGGAATATCGAAAGGCGACCGCACTCGAGGCACTTTTTGCCTATCTCATGCTGAAGGGTGACAGGCAAAGAATGTACGAGCTGTTCGATACCGCTTACCCTCAAAATGACAGCATTAATGAAAATAATAACGGATAAACCGAACAAAAGGAGATAAAACAATGAAAAAGTACTATATAGGCGTCGATCTCGGCGGAACGAATATCGCCGTGGGTCTTGTAAAGAGCGATCTGTCCCTTGTCAGAAAGGTGAGCGCACCTACGAAAAACGGCGGCGATCCCGACGGCATAATGAAGGTCATGGCGGAGCTTTGCCTAAAGCTTGTTAACGAGGCAGGACTTAATACCGATGATATCATATCCTGCGGAATTGCTTCCCCCGGCACGGCAAACAGCGACACGGGGGTCGTTGAGTACGCAAACAATATAGCCATGCTCAATTACCCGATCGTTGAAAAGCTCAGAGCACTTACCGGTTTTGAGAAGATATATCTTGACAACGATGCGAACGCCGCCGCTCTCGGTGAGGCGATCGCGGGTTCTGCAAAGGGCGCATCGAGTGCTGTCGTGATCACGCTCGGAACGGGCGTCGGCGGCGGAATAATCATCGATAAGAAGATCTATTCGGGCTTTAATCACGCAGGTGCGGAACTTGGACATACGGTCATCGAAAAGGACGGCAGACCCTGTACCTGCGGCAGACGCGGATGCTTTGAGGCATATTCGTCGGCAACCGGACTTATCAACATAACAAAAGATAAAATGATGAAGAACCCCGACAGCGAGCTTTGGAAACGCTGTGACGGCGACCTCTCCAAGATCAGCGGCAAGAGTGCGTTTGCCACCATGCGCGAGACGGGCGATGAAACGGCAAAAGAGGTGTGCGAGGAGTATATCTCTTATCTTGCGACCGGAGTTGCAAATATAATGAACATTTTCCAGCCCGAGGTCATTTCGATCGGCGGCGGCGTCAGCAACGAGGGTGCCCCTCTGTTCGAGCCGCTCAAAGCTCTTGTATATAAAGAAAATTACGCCAAGAACAGCCCGAGAGTCACACGCATCGAAAGGGCAACTCTCGGCAATGATGCAGGCATTATAGGTGCTGCGGCACTCGGAGCAGAGAAGATCTGATCCGCAATACACCCCCAAATAACAAAAATTGAGGTTTTCCAAAATGACCACGTCAAAAAACTTAATCAAGTATGCTGCATCCCTTATGCTTGTCGTCTCGATGATGTTGTCGGCAATATCGCCGATATTTGCCGATGATGGAAAAAGCGACCTTGCCGCCGAGGCAGGGTCGACCCTCTCGGGACTTGTAGCCGAAAATGAAGAACTTCCCGTTATTCATCTTTCTACATCGACGGGAAGACCTGTTACTACAAAACAATATCGTTCTGCGACGATGCAGATGACGCTCTCGGACAGATTTTCTGAATACGAAAATGCCTACACTTCCGACAAAGGTGCGAAGATACAGATCAAATGTCGCGGAAACTCGACATTTACGGTGCCGGGCGTCAAGGAAAGCGGCAAGTATTCGTATAAGATCAAGCTTGGCGAAAAGGCAGATCTCCTCGGAATGGGTGAGAGCCGCCATTGGGCACTTATATCGAACTATTTCGATGTGACAAACATGCGCAACAAGCTCACTTACGATCTCTCCGGCATGATGGGAATGCCGTACTGCGAGTCAAGATGGGTGGTCGTTTATTTCAACGGCGAGTATAAAGGACTTTATTCGCTTGTCGAAAGCTTGCGCATCGACGAGGGAAGGGTCGACATTACCGATTGGGAAGACCGTGCAAAGCAGGTCGCAAAAGCCATCGCAAGAGCCGAGGGACTTTCGGACAAGGAAACCGAGACCCTCGAAGGCAAGATGGAAAACGATCTTTCGTGGATAACCTCCGGCAAATTCGAAAAATATAAGATCTCCGATTATTACGACACTTCCTCTTGGAATATCAATTCGGGATATCTTATCGAGTACGATAATCGTATGGACAGCGACAGTACAAAGTTCAAAACGGCGCACGGCAAACCGATCGAGATAGACTCGCCGAGCGCGGTCGGTACAAATCCCGAGATGGTCGATTATATCAAAGGTCTGCTCGATGATTTTGAGGAGGCAATATACAGCCCGTCCTTCTGTACAGCTGACGGTAGACATTACAGCGAATTTCTCGATGTCGATTCAACGATCGATTATCAGATAATTTTTAACCTTTTCAAAAACATAGAGTTCGGATTTTTGTCGATATTCCTCTATATCGAGGACGGAAAGATACATTTCGGTCCTTGCTGGGATTTCGATAACGCCTCGGGCAACCAAGTAACGCTTACCGATGATTGGATGCTTTACGATAAGTGGTTCTATATCGACGGCAGAGCGGAGTGGTGGAACGAACTGCTCGGAGATCCTGCGTATGTCGTAAAGCTTGAGGATCGTTGGTTCGAGATCCGCACGCTCGTTGACGATATGCTCGACTCGATGGATGTCTACTATAAATATATATACGATGAGGCAGTCAAAAACTTTGAGACACTCGGTCCTCCGGCCAACTGGTATATTCGTGACAGTCAGTGCAAGAGCTTCCAAGACGAATACAATGTGATGAAGGACTGGATGTACAAGCGAGTCGAGTGGCTTGACGAGCAGTGGTCACTTCGCGACCCCAATATGGAGAATGCGGGACTTCAGCATTCGGACAGAATGACGCTGAAGCTTAAAGGAACGGACGGCGAACTTGTCACCGAGGCACCGAAGATCGTCGGATGTGCGCCTGCCGACTATCTCTTGAAAATCGACGGCACGGGCGACCTTACTTTGACCATCACGACCGAACACACCTCGCATCGCTTTGCTGAGGTCTATGTCAACGGCAAGAAGATCGGCAGATACATATGTTCCGATCGGAAAACGGCAACCGTGAAGATCAGACGCTCGGATCTTGATCTGACCGACGGCAAGATCAATGTGATCTATGTCGCCATGGTAAATCATGAGAACAATTACTATCGCAATGAATATCTGACCGTTCGCGCATCTGCAGAACCAAGCAATGACAGACATTCGTATTCGCTGAAGCTCGGTGATCAGCCGCTTACCCGTGTCAAAAAGGACAGTACGGTCACCCTTCCCGAGACGAGCGTAAAATACACGGGATATAAAACACTCGGTTGGACCGACGGGGATAAGATATACCCCGAGGGCAGTGAGTATACAGTCGGCACAAACACCAGACTTTGGGTGAAGATCGTGCGAACCGATCTGTTTCCCGACAGAGTCGAGGAAGAGCCGATCGAACCGACCTATCCGACAACCCCCGAGCCGACGATCCCCGAGCCGACGATCCCCGAAGAACCTCAAAAGAAGAAGTTCCCTTATGCGGTGGTCATCATCTCGACCGTGGTCGTTCTTGTCGCCGCAGGGGCAGCATTTATCCTGATATCCCGGAAAAAGCAGAACAAAGAAGACAAATAAGAAAAATCAAGGAGCAATTGCTTCGAAATGGTAATTTCCGATAATACCCCCAAAAATATCATACGCAAATCTGTCTCAATATTGTCGGCACTGGCCATCATGCTCTCTGCCCTCTCAACTTTTGCATTGTCGTCAGACGAGATCGAAGCATCCTCCACCGCCTCGGCAATCGCCAAGGCAGTGGAGGGGGAAACGCTCCCGACGGTTTATCTGACAACAGATGACGGTGCGATCGTCGATTCGAAGACCGAATATAAATCGGGTCGCTTTCGCATGGCTTTGACCGATCGTTTTTCCGAATATGAAAACGAATGCACCGATGATAACGGCGATGCAATGCAGATACGCTGTCGCGGCAATTCGTCGTTTGAGACAAACGAATTCAGACTCGGTGACGCCGCAAAATATTCATACAGAATAAAGCTTGACCACAAGGCAGACCTGCTCGGAATGGGCGAGAGTCGACATTGGGTGTTGATAGCAAACTTCTATGACATCACAAGCATGCGCAACAAGCTTGTTTATGATCTGTCGGGAATGCTCGGTATGCCCTATCTTGAGTCAAGATGGGTCATCGTTTACATGAACGGTGAGTATCGCGGACTTTACTCGCTTGTCGAAAAGCTCCGAGTTGACGAAACGAGCATAAATATCACCGATTGGGAGGAGCGTGCCGAGCTTGCCGCAGGTGCGATAGGCAGAGCGCAAGGACTTTCAAACGCTGATATCGATGCCCTTGCCGATCGGATGAAGTCGAACCTCATGTGGGTGACAAACGGCAAATTTGAAGGCTATAAGTTGTCTGATTACATCGATACATCCTCCTGGGACATGATGTCGGGCATCCTGATCGAATATGATGCCCGAATGGACAGCGATAAGGAAAAGTTTTATACATCCCACGGTATGCCGATACAGATCAAAAGCCCCGAGGCGGTGGCAAGCAATCCGAAGATGCTCAGAGAGGTAAAAAATCTTTTGAACAAATTCGAGCAGGCGATATACAGCCCGACATTCTGTACGGCAACCGGTCAGCATTACAGCGAGTTTGTCGATGTTGATTCAATGATCGATTATCATATGATATTCGAGCTTTTCAAAAACTTCGAGTTCGGATGCCTGTCGATATATCTTTATATCGAGGACGGCAAGATACATTTCGGACCTTGCTGGGATTTCGACCTTTCAAGTGCAAACAGAGTGGCACTTTCGGGTGATACATACGCTCACGACTGCTGGCTCGACGTCGCAGGGCGTGCCGAGTGGTGGAAAAAGCTTTGCGCCGACCCGGTATATGCAACGAAAATGGCAAACAGATGGTTCGAGATACGTCCCTATGTTGATGAAATGCTCGACTCCATGCAGATCTATTACGCCTATATACATAAAGAAGCTGACAAAAGCTGTAAAAAGATCGGTCTCCCGAAATGTTGGCATGATTCAAAACTGAAGCTCGGCAACTTTAACGAAGAGTATAAGCTGATGAGCGAGTGGATGTACGACAGGGTCGCATGGTTGGACACCGCATTTGCGGCAAAGAATATGAGCATTGACAATTCGGGCATGTCACGCTCGGATCGACTGTTTTTGACACTGAAATCTGATGATATCAAGGTTGCCGAGGAAAGCTCTGCCGTCGGATCTGCCGCCGCTGATTACATAATAGAGAAGGGCAGCGGCAAACTGACACTTTCGATCAGAACAAGACATACGTCGCATCGCCATGCCGAGATCTATATAAACGGAAAACTTCTTGACAGATACGAGTGCAGAGTAGGCAAAAATGCGGCGATCGAGATAGACACATCACTTCTCGATATGACAGAGGGTGCTATCAACTCGCTCTATGTCGTCATGATAAATGAGGCGGGCGATTATTATTTCACCGACAATGTCAATGTTCGTGTTGTTAATAATGTCGGTGAGGGCAATCAGCTAAAGATTTGGAACTCGCCCGTCGCATATGTAAAAGGCGGCGAGAGCGTGACACTTCCGACGATAGATATCGATCTGCCAAACGGCTATTCCTGCCTTGGTTATACCGATGGCGAGAAATTGTATGCCCCCGGCGATGAGTATACGCCAAACGGAAACACATATCTGTATGTGAAATTAGCAAGGGACGGACTGTTCCCCGAGAACGAAAAGGTGACACCTCCGAGTGTCGATATCCCACCCGAGACGCCGATCGTCGACGATACGCCGAGTGACGGCGATATTTCAAATAAAAAAAGCGATGGCGGACTGACAACGGCGATCGTTGCGTTCGTCCTGACGCTGATCATACTCGGCGGAGTGGCGTATATCGTGATTACACTCTGCAAACCGAAGAATAAAGTCTGAAAACAGCAAGGATAATTAAAATGTTCGGACATAAAATGGTTACTTTGCCTAAAAACATCAAAATAGTCCTCTCGA
Organism: uncultured Lachnospiraceae bacterium; assembly: GCA_964582375.1. Taxonomy (GTDB): domain Bacteria; phylum Bacillota; class Clostridia; order Oscillospirales; family CAG-272; genus CAKSQF01. The sequence continues at coordinate 7,078 of CAZORL010000026.1, read as the reverse complement.
CACTTCTTGCCCTCTCGATGCTCCTCTGCATCCCCTCGATGATAGTTTACGCGACCCCCGAGACCTCGGAAGTGCAGCTCGTCCCCGATGGAGAGGCACTTCCACGGATCGATATCACTACCGACAGTGGGGCGGCGGTCACGAAAAAAGAATACGAGGGTGCGTCCATGCTCATGACGCTGACCGACCGCTTTGCCGACTGCCAAAATACATACACCGGCGGTGAGGGTGGCAGAGTCACCATCAAATGTCGGGGAAACACATCCTATGACCTCAATAAGACCGCCGCAAGGACGGGCAAGTATTCGTATAAGATAAGACTTGACGAAAAGGTCGATCTGCTCGGGATGGGTGAAAGCCGACATTGGGCACTGATCGCGAACATCTTCGACATGACCTCAATGCGCAATAAACTTACCTATGACCTCTCGGGTATGCTCGGAATGCCATATTCGCAGTCGAGATGGGTAGTCGTTTATATGAACGGCGAGTATCGCGGACTTTATTCGCTCGTCGAAAGCATTCGAGTCGAGGAGGGCAGGGTCGATATAACCGATTGGAACGATATCGCCAAAAAAGCCGCAAAAGCCATCGCACGCGGAAACGGCATGTCGGATACCGACACAGATGCGCTGATCGAGCGTATGCAGAACGATCTGTCGTGGCTTTCGTCGGGCACATTCGAAGACTATACAGTCTCCGAATATTACGATATATCGGGGCTGAGGTTCGATTCGGGATACATCATCGAATACGATAAACGGCTCGACGGCGACGGCGTGAAATTCAGAACCGCACACGATAAGCCGATCGAGATCGTGAAGCCGACCGCAGTCGGAACAAACGACGAAATGGTAAAATTCGTAAAAGGTCTTTTCGACGCCTTTGAGGAGGCGATATACAGCCCGAATTACTGTACCGATGACGGACGGCATTACAGCGAATTTGTTGATTATAACTCGCTTGTTGATTATTTTCTGCTCAATGAGCTGTTCAAGAACACCGAGTTCGGCTACCTCTCGATTTTTATGTATATCGAGGGCGGCAAGATCTATTTCGGACCGTGCTGGGATATTGACTGTTCAAGCGGCAATCAGGTCACGCTCTATAAGGCACATATGGGCACTGACGGCTGGATGATGACCTCTGACCACGGCGAGTGGTGGAAAAAGCTTTGCGCCGATCCGCTCTATCAGACACGTGTCGTCTCTCGCTGGTTTGAGATACGCCCACTTGTCGATGACATGCTCGCATCGACCGAGATATATTATAAGTACATTTATGAGGAATCCCAACCTAACTTCAAGCAAAACAGACCGTATAACTGGTATATCACCAAGGAGATAGTCAAGAGCTTCGATAAAGAATACGAGGCACTTTGCACATGGCTCGACGGTCGTGTTGAGTGGCTCGATACCACAATGGCGTCAAGAGAGCCGAATATAGAGAACTCAGGACCCGTAACATCGGCAAAGATGGATATGACGCTCTCGGGAGATGTTGCCGAGTTTGATGGGACTCTGCTCGGTGCATATGCCGATTATATCATTTCCTCGTCAGGCGCGGGATCGCTCACCCTTACAGTTGAAACAAAACATACGACGCAAAAGTCGATCGAACTGTACATAAACGGCAGAAAGATCGGCGAGTATGATATCGCAAAAGGCACACCCGCCGTGATCACGCTCGATGTTGCCGATCTCGATCTCTCGCAGGGTGCGATGAATGTCATCCGCGCGATGGGCAAAAAGGCAAACGGCGATTACTACAGAAACACGTATATCACCCTCGCCGCAGTCGGCGGAGATATCTCCGCTGACAATAAGTCGCTTGTAAGGATAGACGGCGCAGGGGTTGCTTATCTCGAAAACGGCACAAAACTGACCCTTCCCGAGATAGCTGAGCCGACCTATGAAGGCTACATGGTACTCGGATGGACGGATGGTGAGAACATATTTGCCGCAGGCAGTGAGGTCACCGCAGACGGCAATGTCAGGTACAGCATCCTGCTCGAGCGCACCGATCTTTACCCGGATACGCCGCGCGAGATCGAGTTGCCGCCCGAACCGCCGACAGTTCCGCCAACGATCGAACCTCCGATCACGACAGAGCCGCCGACAACAACCGAGATAACACCGATAACGACCGCACCGCCAGCCACAACCGTACCGACAACGACCGACAAATTTGAGCCTTACCCGATAGATCAGACAGATAAGCTCGACAGCGATACACGATTTGCGATGGTAATAATCGTCTGCGGCGTCGTACTGCTCGCAATAGTCGGAGCGGCGGCATTCATTGGCAGAAAAGACTATTGATGCATTCAAAAATCAAAAGATCCTGTAAAATTTACGGAAAGATGTGATATCTATGAAAAAAGCAACAGCAATCATCATCCGACTTCTTTGTACTCTCCTGCTCACGGCACTTCTTCTGCCGACCCTTGCATCGACCGCAATGACCAAAGCACCGACAGCTGTCGATCCGCTTGCATCTGCCGTGTCGGATCTGCTTGATGAAGAGCTGCCGTCGATCTATCTGACTACCGATGACGGCAAGATCGTCGAGACCAAGACCTATAAATCGGGTAAGCTGTCAATGACCGTTCCGAAAAGCATGACCGGCTATGATAACGATTATGTTGATAATCCCGGCAAGATAGAGATCCGCTGTCGCGGCAACTCGACCTTTGAAACTACCCCCGACCGTCTCGGCGAAGGAAAAAAGTATTCCTATAAGATCAAACTCGATAAAAAAGCCGATATGCTCGGAATGGGCAAGAGCAAGCATTGGGTGCTCATCGCGAATTTCTACGATGTCACCAATATGCGCAATAAGCTCACATACGATCTCTCTGCAAGGATGGGACTTACCTATACTCAGTCGAGATGGGTCGAGGTCTACCTGAACGGTGAATACAGAGGTATCTATACCCTCTGCGAGAGCGTGAAGATCGCCAAGGATCGCGTGAATATCCCCGATTGGGAGGATCGTGCCGAGGAGGTCGCAAAAGCGATAGCGAATGCCGAAGGGCTTGATAAAAAGGCGGCGGACGCACTCGAGGAGGAAATGGTCTCAAATCTTGCGTGGATCACCTCGGGCAAATATAAGAATTATAAGATCGCCGATTATTATGATACTTCAAAGTGGAATATCAATACCGGCTACCTCATCGAGTACGATGGCCGTATGGACGGCGATACGACCAAATTCTATACCTCCCACGGCAAACCGATGCAGCTTGACAGCCCCGAGGCACTCGATACAAACACCAAAATGCTCTCCTATGTTAAGGGACTTCTCAATGATTTCGAGGAGGCAATATACAGCCCGACCTTCTGCACATCCGACGGCAGACATTACAGTGAGTTCGTCGATGTTGCGTCGCTTGTCGATTATTTCTTGATCTTCAACCTGTTCAAAAACATAGAGTTCGGCGCACTTTCCATCTACCTCTATATCATGGACGGTAAGATCTATTTCGGACCGTGCTGGGACTTCGATGGCGGATGCGGCAATCAGGTCACCCTCCAAGAGGGCTGGTATTCGCCCGAGAGCTGGTTCTATATGGGCAGAGCCGAGTGGTGGAACGAGCTTTGCGGCGATCCTGCCTATGTCGCATATGCGGCTGATCGCTGGTTCGAGATCCGTCCCTATGTCGAAGAAATGATGGATATGATGCCCGCATATCACGATTATATCAAAGAGGCGACCGATAGAGACAGCAAAAAGTTCGGTATGCCGATCAACTGGTATATGAAGCATAAACGCTGTATCGACTTCGAGAGCGAATATAAGACCCTCTATAATTGGATGAAGACTCGTATTTCTTGGCTCGATAAGCAGTTCGCACTCCGTGCCCCTAATATCGAAGGGTGCGGCGCAGAATGCTCGGACAGACTTTATACGACACTCAAATATTCGGGTGGCTCGACACTCGATGCCGATCACCTCACCGTCGGCGAATATCCTGCCGATTATATGATATCGACCAAGAACACAAAGAGCCTTACCCTCGATGTCACCACCGCACATATCTCGCATAGATATCTCGAGCTGTATGTCAACGGTAAAATGATCGGCGAAAGGGTTACCTTCACCGAGGAAACCCCCGCACATTTCGAGATACCCGTATCGGCACTCGACCTTACCGAGGGTGCTGTCAATACGATCTATATCATCGGCATCAACTGGGATGATAACTACTATAGAACGACCTACCTTACCGTCCGCGCAAGATCGGGTAAAAATCCCACGTCCGATCAGGTAGTGGTGAGAGTGCAGGGTCAAGCTCCGCAGACCGTCAAGCGCGGCGGCAGTATCACACTTCCCGCAACGACCGCAAAAGAGGACGGCTATACGCAGGTGGGCTGGAGCAACGGCACGGGTATATATAAGGCGGGCACATCCTATATGGTGCTCTCGAATACCTATCTCTCGTATTCATGGCAGAGAAACGAGCTTTTCCCCGATCATACCGAGAGAAAGGTGACCCCGAAACCGACCGTCCCCGATGTCACGACAACGACCACCGCAACAACAACGACAACCCCGATCACCACGATAAGACCGTCCACATCGACACAACCGATCACATCGACCGAGCCGATCACGACAGCGACAACACCGACGACTACGCCAACCATCACGACTGAGGGACAGACAATACCGACTGCACCCGACGTTACAACAGCAAAACCAAATACAACCACAGAGCCGATAACGACCAAACCATCGACAACAGCACCGATAACGACCGATAACGGCGGAGATAATAATACGGATAAGACCGAAAAATCCTCCGCAACGATCATAATAATCATCGGTACGGCAGCCGCCCTGATAATAGCCGCCGCTGCAGTTCTTGCAGTCGTCCTCGGCAAAAAGAAGAAATAAATATAAAAACATCGCTCTCATGCAACTGCTTGAGAGCGATGTTTTGAAATATGAGTCGTATCAAATATTTGCAAATCTTTCCCTGACCTCTTTTGCCTTACCGCAAGACATTGTGCCCTCCGAGCATCCGCCCTTGAAGCAGGCGGGACCCGCACCGGCAAAGAGCAGGGGAGCGGCGGTGCGACACAGACGGAGCATCTCGGTGGCAAGTTCGCGGATCTCCCACTGCGCACGGTTACAGCAACGAAGTTTGAAGAAATTGTAGAGCGAGCGCGTGTTCATCGTCATTATGATGCGTGTGTCACAGGAGTTCGGCAGGACAAAGCGCGCATCCTCGTTGGCTTTCTTGCCCGCAGCTTTCTCGGCGGCGTCCGGACTCATTCCTTCCGAAATAAATGTTTCGGTGTGCTTTTTGACAAGTATCTCGCGAAGGGCGTCGTAAGCCTCGGCATCGCGCGCCATCATGTCGTCGTATATCGCTTTTGCCTCGGGAATCGCGGCGATCTCGGGCGGTGTGATGTATTCAAACCCCGATTTTTCAACATATCGCTGACTTTGAACCGAAAATGACGCTATGCGGTGGCGTGTCAGCTGTGCAAGCAGGGTACGCGATACCCCCTCAATGCCGAATGTGAAGGACGCATGCTCGATCGGCGATTCGTGACCGAGATCTCCGAGAAGCTTCAAAAAGCTCTCGACACGATCGGGCGTCAGCTTGTCCATCAGCGTGTCAATGTCGCTTTTGGCGTAGCAAAGCTTTGCGGCGGCGGCAACTAATTTGTCCGCATCGGGTGTGTATGTGATAAGCTCAACTTTCATTATGTAAATTCCTTTCGGTCGTATGTTCTTTTGTAATTTTATCATACTTTTCAACGATTGTCAAGTCCATGAAAATATTTTTCGGTAATTTTTCGAAAATCTATTGACAAATCCGAAAATATAAGTATAATATATACGTTAACGGTCAGATCGACCGATATGCGAGAGTGGCGGAACTGGCAGACGCGCACGTTTGAGGGGCGTGTGGTTTACACCGTACGGGTTCAAGTCCCGTTTCTCGCACCAGCGGGCGTGGCGGAATTGGCAGACGCGTAAGATTCAGGTTCTTATGGTCGCAAGGCTGTGCAGGTTCAAGTCCTGTTGCCCGCACCACCGAAAGCCTTGAAAACACTACGTTTTCGAGGCTTTTCTCTTTCAAAAAAGTCTTGGCAGACGCATCACCTCTCACGAATTTTTTATTCGCAAAGGTGATGTGTCTGCCAATTATTTTACCACGGAATTGCGATACACTCCGCGGCTCTGTCGACCATATCTCCTTCATCGTTGTAGAAGTCAATGTGCTGACGGAAGTCTGCGTTGAGTTTTATTGAGAGATTTATTTTGCCGTTTATTTCGGTAACCGTTATCTCGTCTATCAGCATCCGCAGATGTGTGTTGCTGATTGCTCCGTCCGCAACGATGAGGTCGAGAAGGTCTAATCCCTCTCTCATCTCGGCTTTTCGCTTTTTTACCGTTTCGTCGATATTTTGCAAGGCTTCGAGTTGCTTTGTCAGATTTTTAATATCCTCATCGCAACGTCTGAGCATCTCGTCGTATGCTCCTGCGTGTTCTCGGTCACGGATACGCTCCAAGAGTATCATCTGTTGGTCTGTTTTTCTCTGCTCCAAGCTTGCCGATAGGTCTTTTTTCTTCTTCTGCGCGGTATTCTTCTGTGCCTTCCACCGCTTGACATCCGCCTCTATCGCCTTGTAATTTTTGAGTGCCGATTGTTTTATTTCCATCAGCTCTGCGAAGATTATTCTGTCAAGCTCCGCTTCATCGATGCGATGTGATGAGCAGTTATCTCTGCCGTAGCGGTGATATCCGTTGCAGATATATTCGTATCTATCGGGATGATTTTTCCAACGCCTTGTTTTACAGGTGAAGCTTGAACCGCAATCTCCACATTTAAGCAGACCCGTGTATCTGTGGCAAGGATTGCCGCTTGAGGCTCTCACGTTCTTTTTGACCTTTTGGGCGAGTAAAAATTGCGCCTGCTCCCATATCTCACGCGATACAATAGGCACGTAAATCGCTTTACGCAAACTGGCTGTAATACAGCGCAGAGTATGCACCTTTCTTTTCAAGCAACCGTGGATTTACCGCTACCCGTACCGCCGATAATGGCAGTTGTTTCACC
>CAZORL010000025.1:0-21816 GCA_964582375.1 uncultured Lachnospiraceae bacterium | reverse complement strand
CGCAGACAACGACGACCAAGCCGATCACAACAACCACCAAACCGGTGACAACTACGACAAAACCGGTGACAACCACCGCACCGATCACGACGACAGCACCCATAACAACGGCACCTCCGGTGACCACCGAGCCGTCGATCGTTTGTCCCTTCCCGGAATATCCCGATATAACGATCCAAAGTCAGGGTGGGCTTATAGATGTCGAAGATCCGATGGACGCATATAACGGCGGTAAGATCTCGGTAACGGGTGCCGATCGCGAACTGCTCGAAAAACTTGTCTACGGTGAGGCAGGCAATCAAGGACCTGTCGGCATCGCGCTTGTTGCACAGTGCATCAGAGATGCAATGCTTTACGAAGGATTTGATTCTGTAGACGAGGTTCGCACAAAATTCCAATACGCGGGCAGTATTTACCGCGGTACGAGCGATCTTGTGAAAGAGGTCGTCGCGTATATATTCGATGAAGGCGGATACGCCGTCAAGCATCCGATCCTGTATTTCTACGCACCGAAAAACGGCATTCCTTCCTCGGGCGGATTCCATGAAAGTCAGGTATTTGTCGTTCAATACAAAAATTCGCGCTTCTTCTGGAAGCTCGGCGGCAAGATCTGATCAGATCGCTTGCGGCACTGTCGGTCACGGCAGTGCCGCATCGATATTTATTACCGATCAACTCATTTTTTACTCTATTCCATTCATTATCGAAAGAAGGTCATACATCGTATGAAAAAATTGTACATTCCCGAAGGCTATGAGAGCAGGATATCGCCGCGTGATACGCAAAAGGCGATCAAGCTCATAAAAGATACGTTCCAGGTCGAGCTTGGCAAGTCTCTCGGTCTTGACCGCGTAACCGCACCAATTATCGTCACGAGAGAAAGCGGTATCAATGATGACTTAAACGGCATCGAGCGCAAGGTTCACTTCACAATGAAGGAAATGGGCGGCGTCGGTGAGGTCGTGCAATCGCTTGCAAAATGGAAGCGTATGACCCTCCATGATTTCGGCTATCAACCGGGCGAGGGAATATATACCGACATGAATGCGATAAGAAGGGACGACGATGTCGATAACACCCACTCGATATTTGTCGATCAGTGGGACTGGGAGAAGGTCATCACCCCCGAGCAGAGAAGCCTTGACTACCTTGCGTCGGTCGCACATGAGATCGTGAAGGTGCTTGCCTACACCAAACGTCTTATCAACGCTCGCTATCCCTGCCTCACAAATACCATAAGCGAAGATCTTTTCTGCATCACCACACAGGAGCTTGAGAACCTTTATCCGAGCAAGTCTCCGAAAGAACGCGAAAATGCCGTCTGCAAAAAGTACAAAACGGTTCTTTTGACGCAGATCGGCAAAACTCTTGACAGCGGTAAGCGTCATGACGGTCGTGCCCCCGACTATGACGATTGGGAGCTGAACGGCGATATTCTCGTCTGGGATCCCACTCTCTCGTCGGCTCTTGAGATATCCTCGATGGGCGTTCGCGTAAATGCCGACTCTCTGAAGAAACAGCTTGAGGCGTCGGGAGCACTCGAGCGTGAAAAGTTCCCCTATCACCGTGCGATCCTCGACGGAATCTACCCGTTGACCATCGGCGGCGGTATCGGGCAGTCTCGTATTTGTATGCTCATTCTTGAAAAGGCACATATTGGCGAGGTGCAGTTCTCGCTCTGGCCCGATGACATGCGCAAAGCATGCCGAGATGCGGGGATCAACGTGCTTTAGCAGTCGGTCGTCGGCTGTCTCAAATGCCTCACAAAGCATTTGAGACAGCCGCTTTCTTTACGGCGATAATGAACATTTCTTGAACATTTCGAACTCGCGGTAAATTCTGATAAATTTTTCCTTTTTTCTTGACAATCCGACATATTTTGTGATAAAATAAGAGAATGAAACCGAATTGTTTTTTTGCCTGACAGGAATAATAAATTTGTAAACTTTGGTTTTCCCGCCTTCTCTGCCTGCGGCGGAGGAAGCAGGAAAAACCATAGAAAGGATGATTACGGTAATGAAAAAAATAAAAGATAAAGATAGATCAAAATACAAAAGACGGGATATCACCAAAAGAGTGCTGTCGCTTTTTGCGGCGGCGGTCATTTCGGCAGGTCCTGTTTGCACATTTGTCGGATGCAGCGGCATAAAAGATCTGCTGAATCCGACCAATGCAAAAATAACGACGGTCGATTTCTCGAATCTGCCCGATGACCCGGCGGTCGATATCGATAACGAAGAAGATCCCGCACTCGTCATCACCGAGCTTATGGTGATAAATACCGTCGGCGAGAAGGACGCATACGGAGACAGAGTGGGCTGGATCGAGATATTCAATCAAAGCACCGAGGCAGTCATGCTCTCCGATTACGAGATATCGCTCAACGACGAGTTGCCCGTAAGCCTTCCGCAGATGACGCTCACCCCGGGCGAGTATGTCTTACTCTATGCCAACGGAAAGAGTGGCGATCGCGACATATCACTTACACTGCCGGTAAAAGGGCTCTTGATCCTCAGGCACAACGGATTTGCGACAGCAAAGGTGTCCTATCTCAATCCCAATGCCAACTGCTCCTATCTGCCGCAGACGGGTACGGAGACCTCTCAACCCACCCCGGGATATGCCGCGGTCAAGGAAAAGGACTCGATAGTCATCAGCGAGCTTATGTCAACAAACGATCTTTATCCCGTTGACGGCAAGCTCTGCGACTGGGTCGAGATCTTCAACGCAGGCGAGAATGCTGTCGATCTTTCGAAGTATTATGCCTCCAATGTTCCGAGCGACCTTTACAGATGTCAGTTGCCGAGCGTTACGCTGACCCCCGGCGAATATCTTGTCCTTTCATGCGGAGGAGATCTGAACTTCAACCTCTCAAAATCGGGCGACAAAGTGTTTATAACTCGCTCTGACGGCGTGATAGCATCATCTTGCACCTTTGATGCCATGGAGAAGAATACCGCATGGACATACGATCGCGGAATTATAACCAAGCCCTCGCCCGGATATCCGAACACCGATGACGGCTGCCTTGCGGCGATATCCTCGCATGTCGGACTCATTATCACCGAGGTAATATCATCAAACAGCAAATATAATGCGATCGACGGCGAGTATCACGATCTTGTCGAGCTGAAAAACGCAACAGATTCCCCGATAAAGCTCTCCGACTATTGCCTTTCTGACAAATCGAGTAACCTTTCGAGATATATCCTTCCCGATGTAACGCTGGCTGCCGGCGAGTATTATGTAGTTGCCTGCGACGGAAAGAAATACGCACCCTTCAAGATCAGCTCCAAGGGCGAAAAGCTTTATGTTTCCAAGATCGACGGAACGGTCATCGATGCTCTTGAGATCCCCGCAGTGCCCGCAAACAGAAGTTTCGGACGCTCGTCCGACGGGACGCTTGTCTATTTTGCCGACCCGACCTTCGGTAAGGCAAACGGAGTAGGCTATACGACGATCGTCTCCGCACCGAAGGCAAGCCTGCAAAGCGGATTTTACAGCGGCGTGCAGAATGTGACATTGTCGGGCGAGGGAACGCTCTACTATACGACCGACGGCTCGAAACCCACCAAAAATTCGAAGGTCTACGACGGAAAGCCGATCGCGGTAAGCGGTGTTATGTCGATCCGCGTCGTGGCATACGACGGTGACAGGATCCCGAGCGATGTGACCACGTTCAATTATTTTATTGACATTCCCGATTATTCCAACCCGGTAGTCAAGATCTCGATGGCACAGGCTGATTTTGACGGAACAAACGGCATTTATACGAAATATAACAATACCGATCTCGAAAAAGAGGCGGGATTTGCCTACTATGTCGGCGGAGTGGAGCAGTTCTCTGTTAACTGCGGAATCAAGATCTTCGGCGCATCGAGCAGAATGTACGCTAAGAAGAGCTTCCAACTTAAGTTCAGAACGAAATACGGATTGTCCAAGCTTGACTACAAGTTTTTTGACGATCTCGATATCACCGAGTTCAACAATATCGTAATGCGTTCCGGCTCGCAGTCGATCATGAAGTACCGCACGATGCTCACCGACGAGCTTATAACTTCGATAGCATCGACCTCCGGCAACATGAAAAATGTGCTCGTTCAGGCGTATAAACCGATAAATCTCTATATAAACGACAGGTATATGGGCGTCTATTTCTTCAGAGAAAAGATCGACGAGGATTTTGTCGCAAATCATTGGGGTGTCGATCCCGACTCGGTGACAATAATCAACTGGGTAAGTTCGGTCAAATACGGCACATCCGATCAGGGCTGGCACGATCTTTGGGACTTTGTTGCCAACAAGAAGGCAGATCTTACCAAGGACGAGAATTATCAAAAGGTCATCTCGCAGATCAACGTCGAGAGCTTCATGGATGTTTATATCATGCGAATATGGGGCGGCGACCGTGACAGCGGTAACATCAGAGCGGCTAAATCTCCCGATTATGATAACGGAAGATGGAATTTCCTGCTGTTCGACTGCGACCTTTGCCTCGATGTCGGCTCGACCAAGGATGAGCTGGACTATATAATGAACAATTCGAGCATAGCCAGACTTCATACGCTCTTCAGATCGCTCATGAAGAATGAGAACTTCAAGAAAGAATTTTTGACCCGTCTCGGATATCATTTGAAGAACACCTTCACTCCCGAAAAAACTCAGGGAAGATTTGATGCCCTTGTTGCCGAGGTCGATCCCGATATGAAGTACAATGTTGAGTGTTGGAAAGACACCTATCATAAGACCTATTCCGATTGGAAGGCGAATGTAAACGCCCTTCGTAAGTCGATCGGTGAAACGAGAATAAGCCTCTTCGTTAGGGATGCCGTTAAGACCTTCTCGCTTACCGAAGGTGATGTCAGAACCTATTTCGGCGAAGAATTTGTGGCATATATGAATTAAATACAACCTCAGAGCCGATCGGAAGGATCACCCTTTCCGATCGGTTTTTGACAGATCAAAGAAAGAAGATCACGGCAGATGATGAAGAATAAAATTCTGCAAAAGGACAAAAATCCCTTTCCTTTTTCCGACTCAAACAAACGATATTATTCTTACGATTATTTTCTCCGAAAAAAATTCGGTAAGAAGGTCTGCAAATTGCCCCTCGATATCGGTTGTACCTGCCCGAATATCGATGGTACAAAGTCGGTCGGCGGATGCATATATTGCTCCCCTCGCGGAAGCGGCGATTTCGCAGGTCAGGCAAGCGAGCCGATCGAGTCTCAGCTCTCGTCCGCTTTCGGGATGATGAGTGCAAAATGGGGGGACGATATCGGCTGTATACCCTATTTTCAGGCTCATACAAACACATACGGAGATCCCGAATATCTTTCCGCAATGTACCGACGAGCACTTGATTTTGACGGCACTGTCGGTATAAGCATTGCCACCCGTGCCGATTGCCTTGGCGATGAGATAGTCGGAGTTTTGCGTGAGCTGTCGAAAGAGACTTTTTTGACTGTCGAGCTTGGGCTTCAAAGCATTCACGACTCGACAGCAGACCTAATAAACCGTGCGCACAGCTATGGGGAGTTCCTTCGCGGCTATGAAAAGCTTTGTGGGCTTAATGTCTGCGTCCATATAATAAACGGTCTGCCGGGCGAGGATCACGACATGATGATGGCAACCGCGAAAGAGGTCGCGGCACTTCATCCTCATGCGCTGAAGATACATCTTCTCCATGTACTCGAACACACAAGACTCGGCGAAATGTATAAGCAAGGCGATGTCGGCACACTCTCGCTCGACGAATATGTCAAGATCGTCTGCGATCAACTCGAGCTTCTGCCGCCCGATGTCGTGATAGGCAGGGTAACCGGCGACGGCGCACCCGACGATCTGATAGCCCCCTTGTGGAGCAAAAAAAAGCTTGTCGTGATGAACGAGATCGACAAAGAACTCTATCGACGCGGCAGTATGCAGTCGGCAAAATGGAAATGCTGATCATTAATCTAAAATTCACCGATTTTTCAGCAAAAAAATGTTGACATATAAGCAAAAATATTATATAATATATACGGGGCAGTGTCACCGTTGATGCTGGCTCGTAAGACATGCGGGAAAGGACCTGTACAATATATGGATACCGTTCGTGAGCTGATAAGCGATCTTTGGCGTGCATTTATGAACATGGATCTCATCGATCTGCTCGATATCTTCATCATATCACTGCTCTTTTATTGGGTAGTCAAATTCATACGCGACCGCCGCGCGGGCAAGCTTGCCGCGGGCGTTGTCGTCGTTCTGGTCGTCCAATTTATAGGCAGCCTTCTCGATCTGACCGCCGTCAATTTTCTGCTTCATAATGTCATCCAAATAGGGATCACCGCACTTATCGTGATCTTTCAGCCCGAGATACGTGACGTGCTTGAGAAGATGGGCGGTGTGCGCAATCTTATTCCGCACAGCGAATCGAAGGATGTCGCACTCGTCAAAAGCACGGTTCGCTCTGTCTGCGAGGCGGCGTGCGATATGTCGAGCGATCAAACGGGTGCGCTTATCGTGCTTGAGCGAACGACCGGACTTGAGGAGTATGTCTGCTCGGGAACTCTCATCGGTGCGGAGGTCACAAAACAGCTGCTCAAAAACATATTTTTCAATAAAGCACCCCTTCATGATGGTGCTGTTATCATAAAGAACAATCGCATTCAGTCGGCGGGATGTAAACTACCGCTTGCCTCGCATAATATCGACCTCGATTTCGGAACGCGTCACAGAGCGGCAATCGGAATGAGCGAGCGCAGTGATGCAGTCGTAGTTGTCGTAAGCGAGGAGAGCGGTACGATATCGCTTGCGATAAACGGACAGCTCAAGCGAAATTATGATTACACGAGGCTTTACAAAGAGCTTATCGAGCTTATGATGCCGCGTCAGCTCTCGGATATCGTCGGCGAGAGAATGACTCAACAGGAAAAGCGTGCGGCGCGCGCGGCAAGAAAGGCGGAACGTGCCGTTGCCGCGGCAGAGCGTGAACGCGAAAAAGCACTGTCCGAGCAAAAACAGAAAAAAGAATCGCAGTCGCAAGCAGACGGCGGCGAACATCGGGACGGAGGTGCAAATTAAGTGCTTAACTCTGACAAGAACGACCTTTTCGAGAACGAATATGTCGCAAATGAAGGCAAAAGCGACTATGTTGTAAAGAAAAATCGGCGAAATGATGTCATTGCATATATTTTCTCACTCGTTGCCGCAATAATCCTTTGGGGTTATGTCATGACCACGGGCGGAGGAGGTGTTATGCGAGTCGTCTTCAATTCTGTTGAGCTGACCTATAAGGGCGAGGCGGATCTTCGCGAAAGGTACGGACTGATCGTCCAAAACGTCGATGAGCAGATCTCGGTGACCCTTTCGGGAGATAAGGACGATCTGAAAGGCATTGATAACTCGGCACTCGATGTTTATGTCGATATATCCAATATCACATCGGCAGGCGAATACAGCCTTCCGCTTGTTGCCGAGATCCCGAAGGGACTCAAATATGAACTGTCAACAACAAGTGTTACCGTCACCATCGATAAGCCGACGAGCCGCGAATTTGCGGTAACAGGCGAAAACATAAGGATCAAGGGCACACAGCTCGTCGATTACCCCATAGTTGACAAAAAACTGAACATATCAAAGGTCACCCTCGAGGGCAGTTCGGTCAATCTCGACAGAGTGGCAAGTATCGAGATAATCACTGACCAGGTCGGACAGATCACATCGAGCATGAAGGTCTCGGCAAGCATCGTTTTGCTCGACGAGGAGCTTTCCGAACTCGATCTGCCGATAACGGTCAAGACCGATGCCGGCAGGGACGGCGTTGAGGTGTCGCTTACCGTGTTTATGGAAAAGACGGTCAAGCTGACACTCGGAACGCAAAACGGCTATCTGGACAGTGATCAGATAAAGATCACACCGTCCGAACTTCGCATAAGAGGCGAGGCATCGACGGTCGAATCGGTAAACAATATTTCGCTAAAGCTCGAGCCGATAAACGAAAAAGAACTCTTCACCGATAAGGTCTACAGCAATGTTGATATAGAACGCATCGACGGCATCACATATACCACCGCCGACGGAGCTGAGTTTGTGTCGGCAGAGGTCGATGTCAAGGTCAGCGATATAGAGACACGCATCATCGCGGTCAGAAATTTTGAGCTATTCGGCGCACCGTCGGGTGTGGTTATCGCCGATAAGCAGATAATGGTGACCGTTCGTGCCGTTCCGGGTGAAAATGCGGCGATGATGCTCCGCTCTCTTGAAGAACATTCGGAAAAGATCAAACTCTACATCGATTACAGCCTCGCAACGTCAGACGGCAAGGTAGGGGCGGTCGTTGTGTTCGACAGCGAATATGCGGGATATGTTTATGAGGTCGGGCAATACAGTGTCTCGGTCTCTGAGGCAGACCCCATCGATCTCAACCCACAAGCATAAAGGCAAATAACGGAGGATCATGTGCCGAAAATATTAGTTCACAATATCAAAATATCGGTCGAAAGCAGTGATCCTCACGGGGATGCGATCGATAAATGCGCACGAATGCTGAAAAAATTACATATCACTCCGCTTTCACTGGAAGTTTCCAAAGAGTCGATCGATGCACGCAAAAAAGATAATATATGCTATGTTTTCTCGGTGACGGCTGAGCTGTCAGCCCTTGTGAGTGAGAAAAAGCTTGCCGATCTCGGGGCAGTTTGCCTAAAGGATGATCCTCTGAAGGTCGAGATCGGTTCGATCAAGGCAAAGCACAGACCAATCGTCGTCGGACTTGGTCCGTGCGGAATGTTCTGCGCACTTCTGCTTGCCGAATACGGCTACCGACCGATAGTGATCGAGCGCGGACAGTGTGCAAGATCGCGCGCTGCGGCAGTCAAGAGATTTTATACCGATCGGATACTCGATCCCGAATCGAACATTCAGTTCGGTGCGGGCGGTGCGGGCACATTTTCGGACGGTAAACTCATGACGAGGATCAATGACCCGAGGTGCAGTTACGTTCTGTCCAAATTTGTCGAGCTTGGCGCACCCGAGGATATACTCATAAAAGCCAAACCGCACATCGGAACGGATGTCCTCCTCTCTGTTGTGGACAACGCCATATCAAGAATCGAGTCACTCGGCGGCAGCGTGCATTTCGGCACAAGGCTTGAGCGTATCGACTGCGGCAGTGACGGCTCGGTTCGTGCAATATCGACAAATATCGGCGAGATGCCATGCGATCTGCTCGTGTTGGCGATCGGTCACAGCTCGCGCGATACATATAAATATCTGCTTGACGGCGGCTATGATCTGCGTGCAAAACCGTTCTCGATCGGTGTTCGGATAGAACATCCGCAAGAGCTTATAAACCGCTCGCTTTACGGTAAATATGCGGATATACTTCCGCCTGCGGAGTATTCGCTCTCAAAACGCGTCGGCGAGCGCGGTGTTTATTCCTTTTGTATGTGCCCCGGAGGCGAGGTCGTTGCCGCCGCATCAGAGGTTGGCGGAGTTGTGACCAACGGAATGAGTCGTCGCGCAAGAGATGGAAAAAATGCCAATTCGGCACTTGCCGTCTCGGTGCTTCCGGATGATTTCGGAGGCGGTGCTTTTGAAGCGATAGATTTCTGCCGATCGATCGAAGAGCGTGCGTTTGTCATGGGCGGTGGAAATTATGCTGCACCGTCACAGAAACTTGGCGATTTTTTTGAAGGCAGAGTCGGCAATATCTGCGGCACTGTTGAGGCCACCTATATGAACGGCAGTGTAACGCCCTGCGACCTTCATTCTTTGCTTCCGACATTCGTCACATCGATGCTTGAGATAGGCATTCGCGATTTTGGCAGAAAGATCGAGGGCTTTGATATGGCGGATGCGCTTTTGACAGGTCCCGAGACGCGAACATCCGCACCGCTGCGGATCGTCAGAGGCGATGACATGACCGCACCGGGGCATCGCGGTCTGTATCCCTGCGGTGAGGGCGCGGGATATGCGGGTGGGATAACGTCCGCCGCAGTTGACGGCATAAACTGTGCCACTCGCATTATGAGTGCCTTTTGCCCTGCCGATTAGTCCGCAAACGAAGTTTTCTTTTTTTATTTTTTATTTTGTGTAAAAGGAGGCGACATTAATGCCCGAAAAAATATGGAATATAAAATCGGAGCTCGATGCCGCCGATCCTGCGGCGGTAAGGCTTGCAAACAGCCTTTCGGTAAGCTCGCTGACGGCACGTTTGCTCATGTCAAGGGGAATTGACAGCTACGAGAGTGCTTACCGTTTCTTTTCGTTCTCGGATAATGTTTTGCACGATCCTTATCTGCTTGCGGATATGGACCTTGCCGTCGAGCGTATCGAGCGTGCGATGGCTCTTGGCGAGAGGATCACCGTGTACGGCGATTATGACGTTGACGGAGTGACCTCGACCGCTCTTGTTTGGCACTATTTGAAGGAACGCGGGGTAACGGATGACAAACTCTCCTGCTATATTCCCGGAAGGTCCGAGGAAGGATACGGCGTCAGCAGAGCCGCAATTGACAAGCTGATCCGTGACGGTGTTGATCTTGTGATAACCGTCGATACAGGCGTGACCGCGATAGATGAGATAACTTACGCTAAGGAGCAAGGTATCGATTTCGTTGTTACCGATCACCATGACTGCAGAGAAATATTGCCGAGTGCGGTAGCTGTAGTCGATCCCGAGAGGCAAGACTCCAAAAACAAATATCCGTTTGATAAACTTGCAGGTGTCGGCGTCGCATTTAAGCTGATCACCGCCCTTGAGATCAGCCGACTCGGAAGAGATCGCGACTATCTCAGCGGAATATGCAAACGCTATTCGGATCTTGTTGCCATCGGCACGATCGCCGATGTTATGCCCGTGATCGATGAGAATCGACTGTTCATCAAAATGGGTATCAAAAAGATGAACGAAACCCCGTCCGATGCTGTTTCAATGCTTGTCGAGGAGGCAAATCGAAGAGCTGACGGCAAGATCTCGCGCAAAGGTGCGATCAATTCTTCAACTGTCGGATTTACACTCGCCCCGCGCATTAATGCCGCAGGCAGAATGGCGCACGCATCTTTGGCACTCGAACTCTTTTTGACCGACAGCAGGTCGCGCGCGCGTGAGATCGCCGCCGAGCTTTGTGCACTCAATCGCCGTCGCCAGGAGGAGGAGAATGTCATCGTCAAAGAGGCGACCGATATGCTTGCCCGTCGCGGTGTGCCAAATCGCGGCGTTCTTGTGATCGCAGGCGACGGTTGGAATAACGGAGTTATTGGTATTGTTGCGTCGAGGATATCCGAAAAATATCATCTTCCGACAGTGATCGTTTCGTTCGACGGAAATATCGGAAAAGGCTCGGGCAGATCGGTCGCGGGTGTTGATCTCGTTGATGCTCTTTCAAATTGCTCGGATCTGCTCGAAAAATTCGGAGGTCACGAGCTTGCGGCAGGACTGACGATCAATCGGGATAATTTCGAGAGTTTCGACGAAAGGATAAACGAATATGTCAGATCATTGCTGACAGACAGCACCGATCGGTCAAAGCTTGCAGCATGTGTGAATGTCGAGTGTGAGGTCGCCCCTCCCGAGATGACACTTGCCCAGGCAAAGGAGCTTGAGCTTTTCGAGCCGTTCGGTTCGGGGAATCCCGTTCCGCTCTTTCTTATGAGAGGCGTGAAGATCGTCGAGATCAACGAGCTTGCCGTAAAGCATACGAAACTTACGGTAAGAAAGGGAACATTCAGCTTTACCCTCTTGAAGTTTAACTCTAAACGTGAAAATCTCGATCTTTTGATCGATGATGAGATAGATATAGTTTTCGAACTTTCGGTAAATGAGTTTAGAGGCTGCGCGTCGGTTCAGTTGATTTGTCGCGACCACAAATTGAGCGGTGGGGGGATATCCGACGGCGAGAGACAAGAGTATCGCCGTATAAAGGGCGGCGGCAGTTTTTCGGGAAACGATCAGATCCTCCCGAGCAGAGCCGATTTTGCCGCAGTCTATACCTGCATGAAACGCAGTGTGGGAAGATATATATCAAACAGAGAGCTTATCGCATCGGGTGTCGGCATCACTTACGCAAAAGTGCGTATAATAATTGATGTGCTGATCGAGCGCGGACTTGTGTCGCTCGCACAAGGATCTCCCGATAACGACATAGCGATCTATACCATAAATAAAGTTGATAAAAAAGCAGAACTTGAAAGCTCGCCCGTGTATATAAAGATCGCGGGCAACATGACCGATTGACATCGAGTGTCGGTTAGAGCAATATAAATAAAACGGAGGTGTTCGGCTTGCCCGAAAATACGGATAAGCTCATAAGCATAATATCGGAAAACCACAATATGAGCTATGACCTTGATAAAATAAAGCGCGCTTACGAATTTGCGGCAGAGCATCATGCGGGACAGTTCCGCGTTTCGGGAGAGCCGTATATTACCCATCCGGTTGCGGTCGCAGAGATCGTCGCCTCGCTTGAACTCGATACCGATTCGATCTGTGCGGCACTTCTTCATGATACGGTCGAGGACTGCGATGTCAGCGTTGATACCATAAAAAAAGAGTTTGGACCTGAGGTCGCACTGCTTGTCGATGGACTTACAAAGCTTGTCCATATTCCGTTTGAGGATAAAGAAGAACAGCAGATGGAAAATCTGCGAAAGATGTTCATGGCAATGTCGAAGGACGTCCGTGTCATATTCATAAAACTTTGCGACAGACTGCACAATATGCGCACTCTCTCTGCCAAAGAGGACGAAAAACGACGCCTTACCGCACTTGAAACGATGCATGTGTACGCACCGCTTGCGCACAGACTCGGTATCCAGCGTATAAAGACCGAACTTGAAAATCTGTCGCTTTCGTATCTTGACCCGATAGGCTATGCCGAGGTTAAGGGCGATGTCGAGAAGAGATACGGTCAAAATCGAGATTTTATCAGCAATATCAAGGAAGAGATCAAGGAAAAGCTTGCCGAAAACGGATTTTCGTTCACAGTAGACGGCAGAATAAAGAGCGTTTACTCGATCTACTTCAAGATGTTCAATCAGCATAAATCACTTGATGAGATATATGATTTTTACGCCGTTCGTATTATCACCAAGACCGAGCTTGAGTGCTATACCGCACTCGGAATAATCCACGATACGTTCAAGTCGATCCCCGGCAGATTTAAGGACTATATCTCGACTCCAAAGCCCAACATGTACCAATCGCTCCATACGACGGTCATCGGAAAAGAGGGAATACCGTTCGAGGTTCAGATAAGAACCGAAAAGATGCATCAGATCGCCGAATTCGGTGTCGCTGCCCATTGGAAATATAAATCGGGCGACCATGTTGACGGCGAGATAGATCGCAGACTTTCGTGGATCGCAAGGCTCATCGAGGCTGAGGATAATACCCGTGACCATGATGAGTTTTTGCGTGCACTCAAGGTCGATATTTTCCAGGATGAGATATTCGTGTTTACCCCGAAGGGCGATGTTATCAATCTCCCAACGGGTGCAACTCTTATCGATTTTGCCTACGCAATTCATTCGCAGGTCGGCAACAGGATGATCGGCGCAAAGGTCAACGGAATGATCACACCGATAGACCGAACACTCAAAAACGGCGAGATCGCCGAGATCATCACGTCCTCCGCATCAAAAGGACCGTCGCGCGATTGGCTCGGAATTGTCAAAACGAGCGAGGCGCGCAATAAGATCAGACAGTGGTTCAAAAAGGAAAAACGCTCCGAAAACATCGCCGTCGGCAAGTCGGAGATCGAAAAGGAGTTCTCGAAATTCGGCAGAGCGTGCAGTGCGGCACAGATCGAGGAGATCGTCACGAATGTTGCTGCACGCATGGGTTATCACGAGGCAGACGATCTCTACAGCACGATAGGCTACGGCGGCGTGACCATTGCCAAGGTCGCAATCAGACTTCATGATGAGTTTGATCGTATCGTAAAGCCCGAAGAGATATCTACCCCGATCGCCGCCGAGCAGATCGTAACAAAACCGCATTCAAAGAAATCAAGCGGCGGAGTCATCGTTGACGGCGTGGACGGATGCGAGGTCAAATTCGCCAAATGCTGTAATCCGCTTCCCGGGGATGATATCGTCGGCTTCATAACGCGCGGATTCGGTATATCTATCCATAAGCGCGACTGCCCGAACGTTAAACAGGGACTTGAAAAGGAAGAAAACAGAGATCGATTCGTCACGGCAAGTTGGGGCGATATGCCGACAAAGGCGGCACAGAATACCCCCGGCACATACGAGGCATATGTGCAGATATTTGCCGAAAACGACCTCATGCTCCTTGCAAATATTACATCAACGCTTGCCGATATGCGCGTGACGCTCCATCAAATAAACACGCGTGCAAAGGACGGAATGCTTATCGTCAATCTTGTCGTCGGCTGTCGCGATGTGTCACATTTTAAGGCGATAATGGCAAGACTTGCGATTATCCCGAAGGTCAACGAGGTAAAGAGAGGATATTCTGTATGATAGCAGTCCTTCAAAGAGTTAAGTCCGCTCGTGTGAGCGTGGACGGCAGAGTGACGGGCGAGTGCGGCGAGGGATTTGCCATACTTCTCGGTGTCGCAAACGGTGATAGCGAGCTTGATGCCGACCTTCTTGCGGCAAAAATATCAAAGCTTCGCGTTTTTCGCGATGAAAATGATAAAATGAACCGATCGATCGTCGATATCGGCGGTTCGGCTGTCGTTGTTTCGCAGTTTACACTGCTTGCAAATTATAAGCACGGCAATCGTCCCGATTTTATGTCTGCGGCGGCACCAAATATTGCAGAGCCGCTTTATGAATATTTTTGCGATAGGCTGTCATTGCTTATAGGAAGCAGTGTCGGCAGGGGTGTTTTCGGCGCGGATATGCTCTATGAAATAGCAAATAACGGACCGGTCACCATCGTTATGGACAGCAATGTATTGAAGACAAAGAAAAACACACAGGAAAGAGATAACATATGAAACTCATTTGTACCGACAATATAAGCAAATATTATCTTCAATCGCTCTGCCTCCTCTATTTCCCGGGGTCTAAGTTCTCGGAAAATGAAACGGTCACCGACGAAACACCGATAGTCACCGTATCGCTGACCGAGACCGACATTGCCGCTACCGCTGTTGCCGAGATAAGGATAGGCGATCAGCGTGCGTCGGCAGAGGTGACCGAAAAATATAAGCCGTCGAGGACCGAGATAAAGGTTCAAAAGATAGCAGTCGGCAAGGCTGTTTTTGCCGCAGGTGAAAAATTCTTCGGTTACACTCCCGCATGGGGAATACTTACCGGTATTCGTCCTTCCAAAATATCAAGACAGATCTACGCTCAGACGCAGGATGCTGCCAAAACACGTAAAGTCCTTCGAGACGAGTATTTTCTCTACCCCAAAAAAGCGGCGATACTTACCGATATTACCATAAATGAGCAGAGAATAATCGACAGACTCGATAAAAAATCTTGCTCGCTGTATATATCGATCCCCTTTTGTCCGACAAGATGCGCTTATTGCTCGTTCGTTTCGTTTGCGACTAAACGCCTTCTCTCGATGATCCCCGATTATGTTGACAGACTTCTTCGCGATCTTGATGTCGTGTTTGACTCGATCAAAAGTCATGATCTGTCACTGAAGACCGTCTATATAGGCGGCGGAACTCCAACTACGCTCTCGGCAGAGGAACTTGCGAGAATTTTTGACAAGATCGCCGAGCATATCGATCCCGCCTCTCTTGATGAGTTTACGCTCGAGGCAGGCAGACCGGATACGATCACCGCCGAAAAGCTTGCCGTCGCCGTCGCAAGCGGAGTGACGCGTATAAGCATAAATCCCCAGACCCTTAATGAAGCGGTTCTCAAGGAGATAGGCAGATATCATACCGTCGATCAGTTCTATAAGAGCTTTGAAATGGCGAGAGAGTCGGGCGTCAAGTATATCAACACCGATCTGATAGTCGGACTTCCGGGCGACAGCCACCGCTCGTTCGTCAAGACTATGGACAATATCGTAAAGCTTGCCCCCGACAATATCACGGTACATACCTTCTGCGTCAAGAAGGCTGCCGATCTTGCACATTCTGCGGGAATATATACGGGTCCCGGAGGAGATGCACAAAAATCGGTCGATTATTCTCAGCTCCGCGCAAAATCAAACGGGTATATTCCGTATTACCTTTACAGACAAAAAAATTCGGTGTCGAATCTCGAAAATGTAGGTTTCGCAAAACCCGGGGCAGAGGGGCTTTATAATATTTATATTATGGAAGAGCTGCATCATATCTTTGCCGTCGGCGCGGGAGCTGTTACCAAGCTTGTCGAACGTGATAAAAACCGCATGATGCGAGTATTTATGGATAAATATCCGTATGAGTATCTGTCTGCCGAGGGTGAGGAAAAATTCAGACGCGAGTATACCGAAAAGGTAGACGCATTCTTCGATGGTCATGACTCCGAGTGACAAAGATCACAATTTTTATTGAAGGGAAGATCATACCAAATGAAAAAATATCTTCGCGTCAAGTACATTTTTGAGAGCGAGGAGGAGAAAAAAGCGATGGTCGAGGCAAGCGAACACAGCTTTTTCGCCGGACTTGACTCGCTTTGCGACATAGTTACAGCATCGGACGGGCTTGAGGCGATAACTCTTTGCGGACCGACCTGCTCGGGCAAGACCACCGTCTGCGGGAGGATCACCGCCGCAGTCGCCGCAGAAGGCAGATCGGTGCTTGTCGTCTCGATAGATGATTTCTTCAAGGACAGAGAGGAGCTTAACCGCTCGTCGAGCGCACTCTCTGGCAAGATCGATTATGACAGCCCGTCCGCACTCGATTTTGACTACCTTGAAAAAGCCGTGGGCGATCTTTTTGCCGGACGCACCGCAAATATCCCGGTTTATGATTTTCACACAGGGAAAAGAGTCTCGTATAAGCCCGTGACACGCTCAAGGGGTGATATCCTGCTCTTCGAGGGCATACAGGTCCTCTATCCCGAGTTTACAAAAATGCTTGTCGGACACAAGACGCTGTCGGTGTACACATCAGTCGAGCACGGATATGATGTCGGCGGAGAAAAATTCTCAAGTCGCGATATAAGGCTCATTCGGCGTATCGTTCGCGATTATAAATTCAGAAACTCACCACCTGCATTCACGCTCTATCTTTGGAAGAGCGTTACCGAAAATGAGGATAAAAACATTTTCCCAAATCGCGAAAGGGCGGATGTTTTTGTGAATTCCGCACTTTTGTATGAGCTTTCGGCGATAAAGAACGAACTTCTCCCGATCCTTGATCTTATCCCGACAGACAGCGAATATCGCAAGATCGGTGAGGAACTTGCCGAAAAGTTTGAAAAGATCGAGGCGATATCGACCGCCTATATCCCCACCGACTCTATTTTCAGAGAATTTATAGGCAGATAATCACCACCCCTGCGGATAAAAGATCGACCCACCGCATAAGATCGATATGAGATAGGTTGCTTTGGGGGAGCTTTTGTCGATATGCGAAATGTCGGTCACAGAAAACACAAAGAAAAACAAAGAAAGGGCAGCATTGCACTCGGCGTTGCGCTTCTTTCCGCGGCGGGGATCGCCGTAAAGATCGTTGGTCTTCTCTATAAGATCCCGATCACGCACATCCTCGGTGATGACGGAATGGGCTATTTCAGCGGTGCATATACCGTTTATCTGCTATTTTATTCGATTTCTGCGGCGGGCATTCCGACGGCACTCTCGATACTCGTTTCAAGATCTGAGGCTGTCGGTAACGACCATCTTACCGCACGCACCGACACGGTCGCAACGATCTTTTTTTCATCGATCGGGTTTGTACTCTCGCTTGTTTTGCTGATCGTCGCCTCACCCATTTCAAGGGCAGTCGGCAATCCGCAGGCTGACCTTGCACTGCTTGCCATCGCACCATCTGTCTTTTTTGTGTGTGCGGCAGGGGCGATACGCGGCTTTTTTCAAGGGCATCAGGTCATGCTGCCTACTGCACTGTCTCAGATAACGGAGGCTCTCGGAAAATTGCTGATAGGTGTTTTTCTTGCCAATTATGCCATAAAGAAGGGATACGCACCCGAGAGGGTCGCCGCATTTGCCATCCTCGGTATCACTGTCGGCTCTGCCTGCTCGATGATACTTCTGCTTTTCATGAAGTTTCGCTTTTGCAGGCGAAAAAGGCGAGCTTCCGATCTTTTTTTGGATAAAAACGGCAAATTTACCCTTCCGTCGGTGTCTTCCATTCTTCGCGAGATCGTGCGTATCGCACTTCCCGTGACACTTTCGTCGGCGGTCGTCAGCCTGTCGGGTATCGTCGATCTTGCGACCGTTATGCATCGACTTCGCGATATAGGATACAGTGCCGATGTGGCAAACGCTCTTTACGGCAACTACAGCGCACTTGCGGTTGCACTCGTAAATATGCCGATCGTGCTTATTGCGCCGATCTCCACGGGACTTGTCCCCTATGTCAGTGAGGCGGTCGAGCGTCGCGATGTCGGCAGTGTCATTTCGACCATCGATAATTCGCTGAGTGTTACATCCATGATCGCCGCACCTGCGGCATTTGGACTTGCGACACTTTCAAGACCCATACTGACACTGCTGTTTGAAGACTCATCTGCAAGTACCGCCGCACCGCTCCTCTCGCTTCTTGCACCGTCGCTTATTTTTATCGCTCTGTCGAATGTCAGCGGATCGCTCCTGCAGGCAGTTGACGGCGTTGGTATTCCGCTTCTGTCAATGTCGCTCGGATGCGCGGCAAAGCTTGTGACATCCTATTTTGCCATAGGAAAATTCGGGATAGCGGGCACCCCTGTCGGGACATTTGTCTGCTATACTTTGATCGCAGCAGTCAATTTTGCCTTTTTATCGGTCAAGACACGCCATCTGCCGCCATTTTCGCGACTTTTCATAAAACCCCTTTTGGGTGGCGTAATATCGTCGCTCTCGGCGGCTGTCACATATAAGCTTGCCGCACCGATATTTGGCGCAAATGTTGGTGTGCTGATCGCTATCGCACTCGCCGTTGTCGCCTATTTTGCCGCGAGCGTACTGCTCGGGAGTCTGCGCGAGCTGGGACTTCGGGAGATGCCGCTTGTCAGACGATCGCAGAGTAAACAACAATGAAAAAGGAAGAAAACAAAAATGAACGAGAAAGAAGAACTCTTAAATAAAGAAAAGCTCGATATTGCCGATCTGCTTGCCGTAATGCGTATCTTGCGCTCGGACGGCGGTTGCCCTTGGGATATCGAACAGACGCACGCATCCCTTCGTAAAAATCTTGTCGAGGAGACATACGAGGTCTGCGAGGCTATCGATAACTCTGATATGACGCTCCTTCGCGAGGAGCTTGGCGATCTGCTCTTTCAGGTGGTCTTCCACGCACGCATCGCCGAGGAAAACGGTCTCTTTGATTTTGGCGATGTCGTAAATGATATCTGCCGCAAAATGATCGTCAGACACGACCATGTGTTTGGCAACACCCATTACCAAAACCTCGATGATCAGCTCAGCGGATGGGACGCCATCAAGATGCAGACCAAAAATCAGACCTCTACCGCTGATGCTCTTGACAGCGTCGCGCGAACCCTGCCGTCGCTTATGCGTGCGCAAAAGCTCGCACATAAGCTTGCAAAAGCAGGTAAAAATATCGGCAAAACAGCCGAAACAGCCAATGTGGACGGGAGAGAGGTCGCAAATCAGATCTTTTCGCTTTGCACTGCCTGCGACAGATCGGGACTTGATGCCGAAAGGGAAGTGTACGATCTTTGCGAGGATATTATAAGGTCAACAAGAGAAGAAGAGACTGTTAACAAATAATTTACACGCTAAGTGTTGCTATCATGGCGCATTCGTGATATACTTACGGATATATGATGCGTGCGGATGACCAAAAGAAAGGGAGATCTCTCATGAGACTTGACAAATATTTGAAGGTATCGAGGATAATAAAGCGGCGTACCGTTGCAAACGATGCCTGCGATGATGCGCATGTCAGCGCAAACGGCAGACCCGTAAAGGCGTCCTACCAAGTGAAAGAGGGCGATATCATCGAGATAACATTCGGCTCTCGCACGCTCAAGATCAAAGTGCTCTCTGTTGCCGAGCATGCGGCAAAGGCTGATGCGGCGGCAATGTATGAGGTGCTCGAACAGTAAGATCGCCTGCATAATGTTGCATCCTCGGGCATATTATGTCATGAGGTGATCGCTTTGATTGTTAGTAAAAATGTTGACAGAGCATCGGATGTCCCGAGCGAAAAGCATTCGCTTTCTCTCGAGGACAGACGCTCCCTTGAACTTACGGGGATCTTGGACGTGCTCGGCTTTGACGAGTCCTCGGTCGTTATGAAAACATCGCTCGGTATACTGTCTGTCGAGGGTGAGGGTCTGCATATTAAGCATATGTCTGTTGATAAAGGCGAGATAAGCCTTGACGGAAAGATCGATCGCCTTTTTTATCTTGACAGACCCGTAAGAAAAAGCGGTCTTTTCGGCAAGCGTTCCGAATGATGTGGTTTGTCTCGCAAGGACAGCTGTTTGCCACGCTTTCGATGTGTACGCTGTTCGGTGTACTGTTTTCCGCCGTCTATGATCTGTTCAGACTGCGCCGCCGCCTGCTTGCACCGCACGCTCGCATTGCGGCGATCCTGCTGACCTCCGTCGAGGATGTGATCTTCTTCGCCGCCTCGGGTGCTTTTTTGACAGCTGTGTTTTATGCGTTTAACAGCGGACAGGTGCGAATCATTGGTATTGTCGGCTTCTGGTGCGGAGCTCTCGCATGGCGGCTGTCACTCGGCAGACTGTCCCTGTATCTGCTTGAGCGCGTTGCGAGATTTTTTATAAAGATCATCCGACTTTTGCTCGTCCGCCCGATCGCAAACTGTATAAGATCGGCGAGCAAGAGATGGCATTTGATGCTTGCGAAAGGGAAACTTCGCAAAAAGAAAAGATATACCGCATCGCAAACAGCGTCTGCTTTGAAAGAAGCATCAACGGCGTTCGGCACGATAAAGATGAAAAAATTTGTAAATGATAAATGAAAGGTCGTTTGCACAATATGAAAAAACACGGACATATTCTGCTTAAGGTCGCACTTGCGGTCGCTTTTGTGGTCACGCTCTACGCTATAATCGATCAACAGCTTGAACAAAATGAACTTGTCGAACAGTATGAAAAGCTTTACGCAGAGGTCGAGAGATATTCGGACGAGGTCGATGAACTCGCGTATGATCTTGAAATATGCGATACCCCCGAATATTTCGAAAAAGCAGCGCGTAAACTCGGATTTTGTAAATTCGGTGAGACCGTTTTCATTAATGACAGACAAAAATAAAATATCTCGCGGCACAGGTAACCGCGAGATATTTTTGATCAGATATTTGCGCTTATGTTGTCGACCAGATCTCCGAATGTGTCAAGCTTTATCAGCTCGTCGTCGGGGATGTAGTAGCCGTATTTTTCTTCGATGAATGATAAGAGTTCTATAAGATCGAGCGAATCGCAGTCGGGAAAGTTGTCGAGAGTCGAATTTTCGGTGATCTCGCTCTCCTCAATCGATGTGTGACTTGTTATGTAACCGATAAGCTCGCTTGATATTTCTTCGTTCATGCGTCAGAGTCCTTTCGATAAAAATTGCAAGCTACATTGTATCATAAATATAAGCATTTGTCTATAGCTTTTTCAATTTTTTTCGAAAAAATCAAAAAAGATTTCGGAAATATTCTTGCCCCCAACCTCTTGACAAATTACACAAAATGTGATACAATATAGGGACACATCGAGGTGTAGCGCAATTGGTAGCGCGCCTGGTTTGGGAGCTAAAGGTCGCTA
>CAZORL010000024.1:0-23623 GCA_964582375.1 uncultured Lachnospiraceae bacterium | reverse complement strand
CCGCACTCCCATTTGGAGACCGCCTGTGCGGAGACGCCGAGCTTTGCGGCAACGTCCGCCTGAGTGAGTTTGGCAAGAGATCGCAAGCATTTGAAACGTTCACTGAAGTGAATATCCAAATCCGCACTCCTTTTTGAAAAAGTTATCGCAAAGACCCTGTTTTGAGGCAGGGTCTTTGTGACCTTCTTTGGATATTACTCGCCGACAAAGGCGAGTAATACTGCAGAGCTGTTGTTCATACTGTACATCGCCTCCTCCCTTAAATATTTTGTCGCGGACGGGTCAGCACTTACCCGTCCGATACTATTTTACCACAAATTACGGTGTTTTGTCAATATCGCATTGGTTGATTTTTACGAAAAATGTTTTTTTCGGCGATATGTTTGTCTGTAGCGTACCCTCCCATGCCATCGGATACTGCAACAAAAAATCCATTCTCAAAATTTCCTTTATAGATTGCCTCGTGTGTCTGACGATTCTCCGATAAAGATTTCACAATATCAGCATCCAAAGAAGACCCACTTGGAAGAATTGCGTTATCTTCTTGGTTTTGCCGACTATTGCCAACATTTGCACCCAAATAAATAGTTTTCAGAAATGCAAGGTTCATTTTCATCCTTTTTGCTCTCGTCAGCCTTGTAGTGTTGCTTTCTTCCATTCTGTAACGACACAATGCTGCACTTGATCTCGTTCTTGGCGGCGTTATGAGGCTGTCTCCAATGCTTGATAATTTGTCTATAGCGACAATCATTTCGAATTGTTGTCTCGAAAACTTCAATTCTGCCACAGAGTCGTTACTATGGATGTTCTTTTTGAAAACTTACTATTGCAACTTTATTTTGTAATCTGCGAAATTCATTTAATCGTGCAGAACTTTCGCTGCCGAACATATAAATATCGCCCGCAGGAGTACATCCTGCAGGCGATATTTTCGGTTTTTTTAGCAATATCGAAAGCCACCGTCAACCTAAAAAAGCAACGGTACAAGCGGCGTTTCGCCGGATTCACGGCTCACCATAATGATATCCTCCGCACCATGATCAACGACCGTCACCATGGGCGTTTCATACTTTTTCCTGCCCTCCGAGGCCGCTTTGGCGGTCTCGGAGAGTTCTATGATCTTATCGCTTCTCATTTAATTTGTTCCTCCGTATGTCCTTGAGGCTTCCATATAGCCATAGAGTGCCGACATCAGCGTCTTCAGCTCATCGGTGTAAAGCGGTTCGTCGCCCTCGGCATCATCGCGGCTGAGAACATTATACGCGTATGTCATCGCACTACATGTAAAGCTTACGCTCTGATCACCGCTAATGGCAGCAAAGGTGACATTATCTCCGAGCTGATATGCCATAAGGTCATCATATGCAAGTTGATAGCCATTGGATGTCAGGGTCGCATTGACATTTTTGCAGACGCCGCCGATGGTCACCGTGAATGTGATCTTGCTGACATCAACGCCCTCGGCAGGCTCGAAGTATGCGCGAAGCGAGGTGGTTGAATCCAGGCAAAGATTCGTGCCCGTAAATGTACCGAACTCGCCCGAACTGCTTTCAGTCAATTTGTACTTATCAAGCACGTCAGGTGTGAGCTGTGTGATCTGACGATCCTTTTCATCAAGCTCTTTATTCGCAAGATCATCGATCATCTCATCGAAATATGTCTGCGATGCGGCACCATAGTTGAGCAGTGCTTTGGCAAAGATCACGTCTTCACTCTCATAATCGTCGGGATTATTGATGATGTACATCGCATAATCGCGCACCGAGCTGCTGTTGTTTGCGACCTTTTGACCGTCCAGATATGCCTCGGCAACGATCTGATAGACCATCTCATACGAGCAAACCGGCACGGTGAAGATATAATTCTCTGTGCCATTATTGTTTACCAATCTTGCCTGATCGACATTCAGTGTTACCGTGCGACCGTTTACGCTGAACTTGACATATGCATTCTCGCTGTTCTTAAATTCCTTTGAGAGCGTCATATAGAAGTTCACCGCTATCTTGCTGCGAAGCGTCAATGTGTAACCGACAAAGGCTGTCTCGGTAGGACGATACTCACTTATCAGCACATTGGTAATGTACTGTACCGAAGCAGTGTTATCGCTATTGGATATGGTGACCAAGCAACGCCATTGATCCGCTAATGCTGCCTCATCACTGCCGACGGTAAACGTTTTGACAAACGAGTAGCTGTCGAATCCGAGCTCGGAGATCGAGTGCCAATCGCCTGTGCCCTTTCTCCATTGCCATTCGTAGCTTGCTGTCAGTTCATCCGAGAAATGATCGGTTACCGTGATCGTTGCAGAGTTGTTGTCGCCTATGACAAAATCTGCAGGATCTACCGATATGGTTGACTCCTTGACCGTGTAAAGCTTGATTGCTTTTGTGCAAGTGTCCAAAGAATGCTCATCTATCGTGCAGGTCACTTTAGCTCTGATGTACTTATAACCCACATTCTCCGCACTGTAGATCGTTGCACTCTTGCATGTAGGGTCGGTATCAAGTTTTGACTGCCCCAGGTTTTCCCATGTGACGCCGTCCAAAGAATATTGCCACTGAACGGAATACGGATAATCGACATTGGCAGTAAAATCGATGTTAAACTCTACCTGTCCGCCGACCTTAAGGATCGCGTCTTTCAGATTTTCATCGTCAACTGCGGGAGCATGCACAACATTGACCGTAGTTTCACTGCTGTAACGAATGATATCGTCGTGAGAGTCGTCGGTAAAGTGATATGTCAATTTGCAACGATAATAGGTGGTCTGTTCATGGTCTCTCAGATTGACCAAAAAGAATTCGTCACCGGTCGCACCTTCGATATCTACCCATTCGTCACTGCCCTTTGCCTTTTTCTGCCACTGCTGTGAAAGCTTAATGTTAGACGCTGATTCACCGGTCATCAGGCAAGGAATAATCCCCGAATAATCGGTTTCGAGCAGTGTTATCGTATCTCCCGAATCAAGATAAATTTCGGGCATTTTCAGCAGTGAAATTTCCTTTGCACTGCTATAGAAATACATCTCTTGTATGAAATCGTACATGACGACACGGATCTGCCAACCGTCCATCTTGTTTTCAAGTTTCTTTACCGTCAGGGACGAAGCAAAAATTAACTTGCCACTCGCTCCCATATTCATCTCGAAGTTTGAAAAACTAAATCCCGAATAATTGGTAGTCTTGACCCAAGTTTTTCCATCGTCGGTACTGTATTCCCAATACAAATCTACAGACGAGCTATATGCGTCGCTCGTGCCCACCGAAAAGGAATATCTTTCTCCGCTTATTGCTTGAGAGTCGTTGGTGTTCCACCATGCGCTTGGACCACTGCGCTTTACAAGCTGAACTTCAACAGAACTGTTCTCCGGCAAAGTCGGACCATCGATCATCTTAATAAATTGATAGCATACGGCACGAAATTTCCAACTGATCATTTCTTCGCTCTCTATGGTCAACTCGTATGTTTCGGACGGTTTCCATTCATCAAGGAAGGCCCAACCGTTGCCGTCGCCCTTATTCACTTGCCAACCAATAGAGTAGTAATTGCGCCAATTATCACGGCCCTCTCTGTTGAAAGATGCCGACAAGGTGATCGTATCGCCAACCATTACAAAGTAATTGGATTGAACGACCGGTCTGGGCACAACACACAGATCTACCTTAACTTTACCTACCATTTCGCTGTTGTCAGCCGTCATGTTTTCATAGACTTCGCAAATATAGGTGTAGAACTCATGGTCGAGTGTTGCCTCATCGATCGTATAATCAAGAGTACCCGACATTACAACCGTTTTTGTCTCATCTGTTCTTATATCAAGTTGATCCCAATATACAGAAAATCCGTCCTGAACATCACGAGTTTCGGTTCCGCTGAGCATTACATTCAGTCCGCCAAACAACTCACCGTCAAATCCGGATGCGACCTTTTTTTCGATAACAGCGTACTTGGCAAAGTACCCTGTGTCCGACAAGGTGACCGATTCGCCCTGCTTTACATATACCTTTTTGTTCGCACCCGTGCTGTTGATCACAGGTACATAACGCCACACTTCGGCAGAGCGCTCGAATTTGTAATAGACAACACGATCGCCCGTTGACTCTATCACGGGAATTGCATAGTAGTTGTAGCTGTCATTCGACTGCACGTAAACATAGTTGAAGCAATTGTTATTGTTGTTTGTATAGATATAATATATTCCGTCGAACGGATCCGCGCATGTTAAGTTGCGAGACATGGCAAGGCATGATACCGCTCCGCCTTTTGCATTTACAGTGCCGTCCTTGATTTTATTAAAATCAAGAACGTGTTTCGTCAAGCTGCTGTTAACGAGATTCTTGACATTGCCGCCATCGACATGCACATAATCTTTCAAAAAGCCGGGTTCCAGCCTACATTCGTTTATATTACCACCGTCAATCGAAATGTTGCCGGAACTCCAAAAGATTGCGTCATTAGCGGTCACGTTAATCCATTTACCGTTTCCGTCGCGATGAGAGTAAACACAATTCATGATGGAGAATGGCTGAAATCCGCCTTTGACCGATTCGCAAACAACATCTACGTAACCGTAACCCGTGAGCTTAACGTTGTAATTGTCGGATAATTGCCCTACAAGGTGTATTTTGCCGTAATTTGCGCCATCCTTCATCTGCGCATTAAGCTGACCGCCATTTGCTATATAATAACGTTCGTAATCGGGGTTCTTTGGCAGTATCACATTAAATTCACCCGACAAGACCGCTACACTGCACGGCTTGCCGTCGTAAGCAGGATAATCGGCAGGATCGATCGTGTTACTGCTCAAATTGATGATGTCGCCGCTGAAATCTCTGCTCCATGATGCCTGGAACTTACCATCTTTTTCGCGCAAATAAAGGATGTCATTCTTCCAGAATCTGACATTGAGGCTGTATTGGCTGAGGCTCGGACGACCCCATTCAACGCCGTCTATAATTATCGGAAATCCGCTATGTTCTTCAAAAAACCATGACTTAAATTCACAATTTGTGTTTTTGAGATTAAAATTCCCTTTTAATGCTCCTGAAGCGTCGTCCCATTCTACGCCGGAGATCGCTTGCGTATCTTCGGCACCTTTCGAACATGAGGCAAGTATATTCGAGTTTCCGTAAACACTTAATTCATTTCTGCATTTGAGTCCGTTATAAACGACTTCTTGGCTTGTCCCGTTTGAGGTACCAACAATAAACGAGCCGTCATACAAATTAACTTGGCCACAGTTTACCCCCGCTATCGTATTCCTTTCTTCTTTGTCTTTGACCTCTTTATAGTAAAGCTGCCATCCGTCATCGATCAATATCCTTCCATCAATGGTTGAACCGTATAAGTTTATCTCAGAAATAACATATATTGCTGAAACCGACTGGAACTCCGGATACATGTAGGTCGTGTTGTTCCTGTTATAAAGCCCAAGTGCTTGTAAATAAGATCCGGTCATCCTAAGATGACTACAACGAGCAACCGTATCTGAGTCGAATTCGTTTATTCCTTTATTATTCGTATACAAACCACCGAGAGACAGAGATTTATTTGTTATCTTGGAATTTGTGGCAGCTATCAAGTCTCCGAACAAACACGTGCCATAGCTTTCCGTATTGACCGCTATGTCGGTAAAACTTATAGTACCACTTTGAATTCCGTAAGCGTGAGAATAGATTTGAAGATTACTTGAAAGAGTACCGTCACCGGATATTTCAATTCCGGGTTCGCTATTATTGCGCCACAGGATCCCGCCGAATATATTATATATTCCGCCTGCTTCTATGTACTGCTCATTCCACCATGCCGGATCACCAAGTTGAACATTGCCCTTGATCTTGACCTTCAGTTTTTCCGGTCTGTTCGGGTTAACTAAAGGATTAAAATAAGTATTTTCCACATTAGATTTCACATCCGAACATGTGGGCTGAATAATAGCCCTGTTTGTGTACTTCTTACCATCGACCGTATATGCGTTAAAAGTACCAATGCTAAGTCGCTTATCGCTATTGAAAGTAAAGCTTTTTCCGGGTTCGCCGAGCGTCAGCACTTGGGTGCCGGGGTCGTATGACCAGCCGTTTCCGGAGAGATTGTCGGATGTGATCACCGATCCGTTAAACACGATTCCGTAGTCCTTGAAACTCGTGTCGCAATAAAACTTTATACCGCAAAGCTGGAAAAGAGTATTATTACTTGTTGAGACAATATCGGTTATACAGATCATATAATATATGAAAGCCTTGTTGCTGTTGACAGTAAACGACTTGCTCGTAAAATTTGACGCAGGCATCCCGCCGTCCGAAACAGTATGTACGGTTTCCCATGTACCCGACTTGTCGTTTTCATTATAATCATTAGAACCGTAAACAATCCAGGCTTTCGGGTTTCTGCCGGGATACTTTGCAGTGTCATTGCCCGTAATAAAGGTGTAGCTGTTGAGCTTTACGAGGTTTTGCGCTTTGAATAAAACATACGTGGTCGATGTGTGTTTATTCACGCACCATTTGCTAAAACTTGAGCTGCTGTTTTTGCCGTCAAAAAGGTTGGTGTAATTCTCGTTCGAGTTACCCGCCGTTCCTTCGACCGCGGTTAAAGCAACCTCGGTGCTCGAACTCGCTGCAAATACCGTGTGAATCAACACGGCAGACAGGATCACCACCAAAACGAGCGTCACTGTTAAGAAACGTTTTTTCATACTTTTTTCCTTTCTTTCGTCCAAATTACCCCTATGGATTGAACCGGTTTTGATCAGTATGCAGTCATTCGTAACTGCTATATTATATTATACTATAAATAAACTGTTTTGTCAATGCATTTAGCAGTAAAACATATTAATAATTTGTTAAGCTGTGAGCGAGGTGATTTTCTTCCCGCTCTTATCGGTATCACGATGAACTGTCACCACAGATCATTGCCGTGCTCCAACAGAAAAAAAATTCCCACAGCAGATCTGCTGTGGGGTGCCATGAAGCGGCATTCGCCATGAAGCAAGGCGCACTCTCTCCCGTTTTAGTAAGCCGAAGGCTTGCTTCATAGGGCGAAGTCCTGCTTCATTTTTCATGCACCAAAGGCGCGCTTCATTTCCAAAGCAAAACGCACCCCTGTCGGGGTGCGTTTTGCTTTGGAGCGGATTACGGGGCTCGAACCCGCCACCTCCACCTTGGCAAGGTGGCGCTCTACCAAATGAGCTAAATCCGCAGATACTTGTTATGTTGTTATTATATCAGCTTTTTTCGCATTTGTCAAGATATTTTCGCAAAAAAATCCAAAATGTTTCGATCTTTTTTTCGCATCCCGAAAAATATTGAATGTATTGTTAAAATACGGCGGTGCTTATTGACAATCAGAGAAAAATGGTGTAAAATATATAATGTATAAATTTTACGATCAAGGATGTATCGGCACTCTGCCGAGAAGGAGCTGTAATGGCTTGGAATTATAAAAAACACAAAAGCGCAAAGGGTTCGGCAAGGATCTGTTTATCTCTGCTCTCCCTCATGATCGCGGCGGCACTTCTCTGCTCCGCACCGTCGATTGCCGCACCCGAGGTGCAAAGGATGCTGATTGCCTCTGAAAAGCTTGACATTATGGGAAGTCCCGATCTCTCGGGAAGGGCGATATCCTCATTTTCTTGCGGTGAGGCGATAAGCGTATCGAAGCACTCGGACGGTGTCTACTGCGTCTACTCGGGCGAATCGGTGATCGGCTACTGCTCGGCAAACGGTTTGGTCGGGATCGATTCGATCGTTTACAGATACGTTCCCTACAAATTGGAGATCGACGCATCAGGCAATGTACTCGTGAGCGATCTTGTTGATCTTGACTACTACATATACGAGAGCGACAGCAGGCTCGTAAACGGTGGGGACGGCGTAACGCTTATCCAGCGTGCAACGCTCGAAAAGCTCGAGGCGGCGGCAGACAAGATCGACGGCAAGTACACTCTGCGGATTGTCTCGGCATACGCACCGTCATCGTCCGATCCGGGATTCGGCATTCCGTCAAACACGGGTGCGCTCATCACTCTGTCGGTCAGGCAGGGCAACATTGAATGGTCGCTTGCCGATCTTCCGCAGATCGCGTCCGCAATGGTCGATGCGGGATTTTCGATAGTAGACGGGGCTGACAACACCTTCTGCGATGACGGATACACCGCCTATCTCGGTGTTGACTATGATCTGTCGAACCTTCCGATATTTGTTTTAAGAGGCTGATGCCGCAAAAAGTGAGGTTAAAATGACCGATAATATTGAAAAAAACGATAAAAACGAAGAAATAACCAACGAAAAAGCAGGCGACACCGAGGGTCTTGACGATATATTAAGTGCGATCGCCGATCTCGCAAGTGAGAACGGCGAAAGCGACGAGTCGCCGAAAGAGAATGAAAAGATCGAGAAGACCGACGAGCGCGAAAAGGTCGAAAAGGTCGAGAAACGCACAAAGAGCGATGTCATATACAAGGTCGAGGATCTTGTGTCACTTCGCTGTCCGCTGATCATAAAAAGGGTGACGATGACGCTCGACGGCGATGTTCCGGTGCTTGATGTCAAACTCGAATATCCCGAGAATGCGACCGAGCGGCAATCGGTGCGGCAGATAGCGATACTTCTGTGTATAAAGGACAAGGATGGTCAGCCCATCCCGACATCGGACGGAGGCGACTCGCTCGTTCGCGGGATCAAATTTGACGGCAACGGACTGTCGATCGGCGAATCGATCGAGCTTAACATCAGATCGACTCTTGCGCCAAGTGACAAAGTGCCGAGTGTCCCCGAGCTGTCGATAACCTCAGCCGTATTTGGTGACGGCAGGGTGGTCGATTATCTGCACGGCGAATTTTTCGTCCGTCCCGCGCCGCCGACACCGCTCTCAAAGGTGTTCAGATCCGAGACCATCGGCGAAATAAAGGGCAAATTCGGTCAGAGTGCCGAATATCTGCCCGAAGAGTTTTCCCCGATCGTCTGGAGATGTACCTGCGGCGAGATCTGTCAGGACGAGGTCTGTCCTGCCTGCTCGCTCTCTCGCACCGACGTCTTTGCCTATTTCGGTGACACGGCAACCATGCTGTCCCCGAACAAAAAGATAAAAAAGATCCTCCTTTACTCGCTGATCGGGCTTGGTGCGCTCGTTTTGATCGAGCTTTGCATATTCGGCATCATAGTCGGCATCAGGAATGCGGCAAGCGGCGATGATGTGACAACATCCCCTCCGGTGACAACGACGCCGCCCGTGACCGTTGTCTCGGACGATCCGACCGAGCTTGCAAAAGCATACATAAAGCTTGGCAACTACCATTCCGCACTCGATGTTGCAAGAGCAAATTCGCTTCCCGAGGACTTTATAACGGGCATACTTGTTGATGCGGTTGCCTTCCACGGTGCGAAGGGCGAATATGACGATGCGCTCTATTTTGCCGAGCAGATCGAGGGCTACGATCTCGTTCCGCTCTGCACCAAGGCATACGGTGCCGCCCTTGTCTCGGGTGATTACGAGCGTGCATGGGAGCTTGCGACAAAGCTTGGCGACGATGCGAAGAAAAACGATGCCGCCGACAGTGCGATCGGTGCGGCGATACGCGAAAACGATTTTGACAAGGCAATGCAGACCGCACTCGCAAGGCGTGCCGAGAAGATCGACAGCGTGGCTGCCGAGGCGATCAAGTATTATTCGAAACTCGGCGATTTCGAGCGTGCGCTCACCTTTGCCGCAAAGGCAAGCGGTGCGGAGCAGCTTGCGATCGAGATCAAGAAGGATGCGGCAAAATATTATCTCTCGATCGGCGATTTTGATCGTGCGATCGTTTACGTCGAATCGGTCGGCGATGCCGATCTGATAAAGAACACTGTCGAAGGGCTGTCAACCGCAGCACTCAGAAAGAATATGCCTGCATATTTTTCATATCTTTCGGCAGACAAAAAGCGCGAGGCTCTGGCGGAGCGTGTCGCATACGGCAGATATCTCGCCGTGATCCTTGATGACGGCTCGGTCAGCTACGGTGCGGGACAGACATACACACCCGACGAGGGCGTGCAGGCGATCTCGGTATCGGTCGGCGATGCGCACACGGTCATCCTGCTCTCAAACGGCAGGGTCGAGGCGTTCGGCTCGGATCTGTACGGTCAGTGCGATGTGTCGGGCTGGAAGAACATTGTTGCGATCTCGGCAGGCGCAAATCACACTGTCGGTCTGACCTCGGACGGCAAGGTCGTTGCGGTCGGCAGAAACAGCGAAGGACAGACATCGGTATCGTCGATCAAATCGGCGGTCATGATCTCGGCAGGCGGCAGGCACACGCTTGCGCTGACCTCGGACGGCAAGGTCATCGCCTGCGGTGACGACGGCGACGGACAGTGCTCGACCGGATTTTGGACAGACATCCGCTCCATATCGGCAGGCGACATTCACAGCGTCGGTCTGACCTCGGACGGCAAGGTCGTTGCGGTCGGATGTGATCTCACGGGCAGATGCGACGTCGGCTCGCTCTCGGACATTGTTTCGATATCGGCAGGAAAAAGCATGACCGTCTGCGTAAGATCGGACGGCAGTGTTGTCGCTCTCGGCGGTGTCATCGGCAAAGGCGACATCGACACCTCGGGCATCGGCGATGTTGTCAAAGTATATGCAGGCGATTTCGGATTTGTCGCACAGAAATCGGACGGCAAGCTGATATCGGCAGGATACGGTGCGCCCGATGTTTCGAGATACGACCGATAAGCAAGGAAAATTACAAAAAATGCAATTTGCAAACACAAAGAAGATAAAAAAGAAAGAAAAGATACCGAAAGCGGCACTGACCATCGTTCTTGCGCTCTCATGTCTGCTCACCTCGTGCAAGGCACCGATCACGGACGCACAAACGACTGCCTCGGACGTACCGAATGCGACATCGCCCATCACCTCATCGGGTGAGAGCGATCCGACGCTCGGATACAAGGCGTGGCAGACCTTCCCCGACGAAATGCCGACACTGGAGATCCGCACGCAAGGCTCGCTTGCGATCACGTCAAAGACCGATTATCTTACCGCAAGCGTCTCTCTTGACGAGCCGCTCGGCAAATACGGCTTTGAACGACTTGCGGCAAAGATACGTTGCAGGGGGAACTGGTCGTATGTCGGCACGGGCTTTGACAAAAAAGCCTACCGACTGAAATTTGACAAAAAGATCAATCTCCTCGGTATCGGCAGAGGGGCAGACAAGGACTGGGTACTGCTTGCCAACTATGTTGACCACAGTCTTCTCCGCAATGCCTGCGGACTTGCGGCGGCACGAGTTTTTGACGATATCGACTATGTCTCGCCGTCCGCGTGGGTGCGGCTTGTCATAAACGGCGAAGATCGCGGAGTTTATCAGCTCTGTGCGCAAAGCGAGATCGGCAAATGGCGGATCGATATACGAGAAGATGCACGCGATCTTGACGGCAACTACTTTGTCGAGCTTGACAGCCGTGCCGCAAAGCAGGGCAAAAAGGAAAATATTGAATATTTCACCTCGGGCGGTCGGAGCTTCGTCATCAAAAACGACGAATATCACGAAGGTGCGGCACTTTTCTTAAAGGACTATTTTGACCGTGCCTTTGCCGCACTAAAGGGCGGCGATCGGGCAGTGATCGAGGAATATTTCGATCTCGAGTCCTTTGCGCAGATGTATATCCTTCAGGAATTTGTCAAAAATCCCGATGTCGGATGGTCGTCATTCTTCATTGTCAAGCGTGCAGGCGGCAAGCTGAGTCTCACCTGCCCGTGGGATCTTGACCTTGCATTCGGCAACTATATCGCTTACAACTGCAGGTATTCGTCGGGACTGTTTGTCGCAAACGACGGATACGCAAATTCGGACAACGCAAATCCCTTTTTCATTTTGCTCTGCTCGCTTGATTTCTTTATGAGCGATTACGTCAGTGTCGCATGGGAAAAATACGGACAGGCAATGGTCGATGCCGCACTTTGCGAGATGGATCGCGTGCTTGCCGCCTACAAGGACGAATTTTCGGCAAATTTCGACATTTGGCGTCTCCAAGGGACGAGTGTATATCCCTGCCCCGATTCTGTCGCGACCCTGCCCGATCTTGACAGCTCGATCGAGGCACTCAGAACATGGATCAACGAGCGGTCGGCGTGGATGGAAAAATATTTTGCCAAATCAAATAACACATAACTATAATACCCATAATCCACAATCGAAAGGATAAAAGATAACCAAGTATGACAGTAAGAGAAGAGATCGACCGCCGCCGAACATTTGCGATCATATCGCACCCCGACGCGGGCAAAACAACACTTACCGAGAAATTTCTGCTTTACGGCGGAGCAATACAGACCGCCGGCTCGGTCAAGGGCAAGGCAAGCGACAGACATGCGGTATCCGACTGGATGGAGCTTGAAAAGCAGAGAGGAATATCGGTCACCTCGTCGGTAATGCAGTTTTCGTATGAAGGCTACTGCATAAACATTCTTGACACGCCCGGTCACCAGGACTTTTCGGAGGACACATACCGAACGCTGATGGCTGCCGACAGTGCGGTCATGGTCATCGACGCCGCAAAGGGTATCGAGCCGCAGACACGCAAGCTTTTCAAGGTCTGTGCAAGGCGCGGCATCCCGATCTTCACATTTATAAACAAGCTTGACCGCGAGGCGCGCGACCCGTTCGAACTGCTCGACGAACTTGAGACAGAGTTCGGCATCGGCACATATCCGATGAACTGGCCGATCTCCTGCGGTGCGTCCTTCAAAGGCGTATACGATCGCGAAAAAGAGGCGATCCTCACATTTGACAATTTCCACGGCGGCAGACAGCGTCTTGCGGCAATAGAGTGTCCGATATCAGACAGAGAAAAGCTCTCCGAGCTTATCGGAGAGACGCTTGCCGCAGAGCTTGTCGATCAGATCGAGCTTGTCGATGTTGCGGGCTACGAATTTGACCTTGAGAAGGTACGCGCAGGCAAGCTCTCGCCGGTATTCTTCGGCTCGGCACTCAACAATTTCGGCATCGAGCCTTTCCTTGAGAGCTTCCTCAAAATGACAAGCCACCCCCTGCCCCACATCGATGCGGCAAGCGGCAGATCGGTCGAGCCGTTTGACGATGGATTTTCGGCATTCGTCTTCAAGATCCAAGCCAACATGAACAAGGCGCACCGCGACAGGATCGCATTTATGCGCATATGCTCGGGTAAATTCGAGCGCGGAAAGGAATATTTCCATGTTCAAGAGGGCAAGGAGATCAAACTATCACAGCCACAGCAGATGATGGCGCAGGAGAGAGAGGTCATAGACGAGGCATATGCCGGCGACATAATCGGCGTCTTCGATCCGGGCATATTCTCGATCGGCGACACGGTCTGCGACAGATCGGCAAAGGTTCGTTTCTCGGGTATCCCGACCTTTGCTCCCGAGCATTTTGCCATCGTCGAGCAGATCGATTCGATGAAACGAAAACAATTTGCCAAGGGAATGAACCAGATCGCCCAAGAGGGTGCGATACAGATGTTCACCTTCCCGGGCGCGGGAATGGAGCGTCTGGTGGTCGGAGTTGTCGGCGTCCTGCAATTTGACGTGCTGAAATTCCGCATGGAAAGCGAATACGGCGTCGGATACAGACAGGAAAATCTCCCGCACAGCTATATACGCTACGTCAAGGCGACCCCACGTCCGATATCCGAACTAAATCTCATGTCAAACACAAGTCACGTCTGCGATCTGCGCGGAAACGATCTGCTGATATTCGTCGGCGAATACGAGATCGACTGGGCACTCGACAAAAACCCCGGACTTGAGCTTTGCGAGTTCGGCAGTGAAGATACCAATTGACAGGCAAGAAAAAGCGGCAATAGGACGACCAAGGAGAAAAACATGCAGATCACCGCAAAGGAGCTTGACAAAAAAATCAAAAACGGCTTTTTGAGCGGCAGTTATCTGTTTTTCGGCGACGAGCCTTATCTCAAAGAGCATTATATCAAAAAGATACGCGAAACTCTCTGTCCCGACCCCGATTTCGAGGTGTTCAACCATGTGCGCATAGAGGACGGCGACATCGATCGATTTATCATCGAGCTGTCTGCCCCCGCAATGTTCGGCATGAGCAGGCTGATCGAGCTGCGCGGCGTGAACTTTTCAAAGCTTGGTGCGGAAACGCTCGCAAAGCTTTGCGATGCGCTGTCCGAGGTCGAGGAGGGCGTCACGGCACTGATCGACACCGCCACGGGAGAACTTTCCGAGGGGACGGCAAAACGCCCGTCCGCCGAGCTTTCCGCACTGACGAAAGCGGCAAATGTATTAAAATTCGAGCGGCAAACGCCCGCAAAGCTGGTCGTTTGGCTCGAGCGGCACTTTTATGCCGAGGGTGTCAAGGCATCCGACGACATCTGCCGATATGTGATCGATCTTTGCTCGGCTGACATGTACATCCTTGCAAACGAGGTCGAAAAGCTGGCGGCATATTCAAAATCGATGGGTATTGCCGAGATAAACAAGCAGACGGTCGATCTTGTCTGCTCCCCGAACAAGGTCTTCGGTGCGTTCGATTTTTCAAATGCGCTGATCTCGGGCGACAGGCGTGCCGCATTTGCCGCATTTTCGGCAATGAAAAAAAGACGCGAGCCGCCCGAGCGGATACTTGCGACCATCTCAAAGATCTCGGGAGAGCTGCTTGCGGTCAAAACACTGTCGGATGGCGGTGTTCCGCGCGAGCGGATCGGGCGCATACTCGGGATTGCCGATTATCCGCTCGGACTTCGCATAAAAGCGGCGGCAAGATCGACCGCAGAAAAGCTCGCCGCATCCCTTCATGCGGTAAACGAGGTTGACAAAAAGCTCAAAACGACCGCCTCCGACGGATATCTGCTCATCGAACAACTGATACTGTTCGGAGATTAAAAAAATGACAAAATTCGACAAAAAGCCAAGGATCGACCATATTATCATAGTCGAGGGCAAATACGACAAAATAAAGCTTGATTCGCTCTTCGATGCCGACATCGTCACGACTGACGGGTTCGGGATATTTTCGGATCACGAAAAGAAAGCGTACATAAAAAAGCTTGCCGAAAAGAGAAAAATTCTGACCGCCACCGACTCGGACGGCGCAGGGCTGGTCATCCGCGGATTTCTCAGCGGACTGATTCCGCCTGATAAGATCGAGCACATCCTCATTCCTCCCACCCCGGGCAAGGAGCGACGAAAGAGTGCCCCGTCCAAGGAGGGCACGCTCGGGCTTGAGGGGATAGATGCCGACACGATCAGAGCCTTGTTTGCTCCCTACATCGTCGGCACGGCAAAGGTCACGGGCGACCCGATATCAAATGTCGATCTTTATGAAGACGGACTTATCGGGGCTGACGGCTCGTCGGAGCTGCGGCGAGAGCTTGAGATCGAGCTTCATCTGCCGACAAATCTGTCAACCTCATCGCTGATCAAGGCGATCAACAGCCTCGGCGGACGCAAGCTATACGAGAGTGCCCTGCGACGCATCAAGGCGAGAGAATTGCAATAACTCATATATAAATAAAAGGAAGAAAATCATCATGAAATGTCCATCGTGCGGATACACCGAGAGCCGAGTTATCGACTCACGACCCGACGACACGTCCATCCGCCGCCGCCGTGAATGCCTCGGCTGCAAATACAGATTTACCACATTCGAGACCGTTGAGGTCCTGCCCCTGCTCGTCCGCAAGAAGGACGGCTCGACCGAGGTGTTCGATCGCAACAAGATAATGAGCGGTCTGATAAAATCGACCTACAAACGCCCGGTCACACCCGAACAGCTCGAAGAGCTCGTCAAGTCGATCGAGAGTGAGCTTGTCAACTCGATGAAGACCGAAATATCCTCAAGCGACATCGGTTCGATGGTCATGGACAGACTTGAGGCACTCGACGAGGTCTCCTATGTCCGTTTCGCCTCGGTCTATCGCGAGTTCAAGGATATCGACACATTTCTGCAAGCGATCAATCAGCTTCGCCGTGAGCAAAAGTGAATGGTGGGGAATTTCCCAATAAAATCCATTTTCGCCTT
This sequence comes from uncultured Lachnospiraceae bacterium, assembly GCA_964582375.1. GTDB lineage: Bacteria > Bacillota > Clostridia > Oscillospirales > CAG-272 > CAKSQF01. The sequence goes on along the minus strand of CAZORL010000024.1, from coordinate 7,614 downwards.
TGGCGAAAATGTTCCTCACTTCTTACCTCTTCACCATTACCTCTTACCTGTGGAAATCCCTCTGTGGATAACATTTATCGATACGCGGCATCTGCTCCGACTTTTCCACAGCTTTTTGGGAAAAACAAGCTTTTTTTGCGAGTTTTCCACATAATCCACAGCTTTTTCCACATTTTACTAACTCATGCACGCTTTTGCATACTGAAGTTATTCACAGTTTCCACAGACTTTTCCACAAATTTGCAGGATTTTTCAACAAAACAGAGATTTTGCGACAAAATCACAAGTTTATTAGATCAAGGAGAATTTTCAATGAAAAACAAATCTTTGCGCAAATACGCTCTTCCGATCGTCCTCGCTCTGACACTTATCGCCACGGCTATACAGACATTTTTGCTTGTGGGTTATTACGACAAGAGCGTATCCCTTTATAAGCATTCGATGCCCGATGCACTCCAAACGATCGTGTGGGTATTGTTTGCCCTGACGCTCGCCGCCTCGATCGGCATTTCGCTGACCATCAAATCGGGACGCAACGTACAGCCAAAGCTCGTGTCCCCGATCTCGTGGGCAGGCGCATCGATACTTGTCCCCGCGCTGATCGCTTTCTGTGTATTCTCACTTTTCGTTAACATCTCGGGTGACCGCGTCCCCTCATTGATCTCCGAAGTGTCGGACAGCTCGGGGCAGATTCGCTCGATGGTTTTCGCCACATATCTTGCGAAATACGGTGCATATCTTGCAATTCTTGCCGCCGTCTTCCCTGCCGTCATGCTGATAACGAACAAAGCGAACCCGATATCCGCGATCTTCACATCGGTCTGGGCAATGACGGTCGCTCTGCGTTCCTATTTCGACATTGATGCCCCGATGAACGATCCCATCCGCCTGCTTCGCATCGTCGGATTTGCGGGTGCGGTACTTGCATACTGCCTCGAAACGCGCGGTGGACTTCAAAGACTCACCGACAGGCTTGCCGTCATCCTCGGCTCGATAGCATTTTTCGCAACCACCGTCTCGTCGGTTCCGACGATCATCTGCTGTGTGTCAAACAGGATGTTTCAGACCGATCTGTTCGGTGCGTTCGCCCTGCTCGGCACATCGCTCATAACTCTCGACCGCATCGTCTCCGTATCTCGCGCAAAACGCCACCACATCCACTCGCGTAACGCCATCGAAAAGATCGAAAATGTCGAGGCCGGCCGCGAAAATGAGGCAAGCAAGGCTCAAGAAGAGGACGGAGAGGCACAGTGAACGGACAATATTCGGTTCTTGCGCCCTTTTACGATAAATTCAACGAATCATCCTTCGATTATGACAGATACGCCGACCTCTTCGAGCAACTTCTCGGGAATGTCGGCGTGCAAAAGGGTGCGCTCCTGCTCGATCTCGCCTGCGGAACCGGCAAAATGACGATCCGCATGCTTGAGCGCGGATTTGACACGATCGGCGTCGATCTCTCCCCCGAGATGCTCGGCGTTTGCAGGGATGCCTGTGCCGAGCGAGGGTACAATCCGCTGCTGCTTTGCCAGGACATGTGCTCGCTCGATCTTTACGGAACGGTCGAGGGAGCTGTCTGCGCGCTTGATTCGGTCAATTATCTGACCGAGGACGGCGAGCTTGAGCGATTTTTCAAAAATCTGAAAAACTTCATCTCCCCCGGCGGCATATTTTTGTTCGATGTCAACACAAAGCGAAAATTTTCGGAAGTTTATGCCGAAAACTGCTACACATACGACGATGACGGCGTTTTTTGTGTCTGGCAGAACGGATTTGACGAAAAAACTTCGCTCTGCGATTTCGATCTCACCTTCTTCGTAAGAGAAAAAGGCGGACTCTATCGCCGACTTGAGGAGCATCAGCGCGAGCGGTTTTATTCAAAAGATGAGCTTTATGCGGCGGCACGGCTTGGCGATTTTGAGCCTGTCGCGGCGTATTCCGACACAGATATGACACCGTCGGACGACAGCGAGATGCGAACATATCACCTCTTCCGACGAATATAATTTTTTTCGTTTTTTGAAAGGATACCCAAAAATGTTTACCAACGGGCTTGTTTCAGTCTCATTTCGCTCAAACTTGCCAAAAGAGATCTGCTCTGCCGCATCGGCGGCAGGACTTGGCTTAATAGAATGGGGGAGCGACGTCCACGCACGACCGAACGACAAGTCCCGCCTTGCCGAGATAGCAAACCTCCAAAACTCGCACGGCATCGCCTGCTCGTCATACGGCAGTTATTTCAGGTCGGGGACTGATGACCTCGACACCCTGAAAGGATACATCGACGCTGCGCACATCCTGGGCACGAATGTCATAAGGATCTGGTGCGGCGACCGCTCATGCGACAAATACGCAAAGGGCGAGCGTGAGAGCCTGATCTCCGACTGCATCGCCGCCGCCGAGATCGCAAGAGGCGAGGGCGTCACGCTCTGCACCGAGTGCCATCGGAACAGCTACACCGAGACCAAAGAAGGTCTGCTCGATCTGATGAAATGCGTAAACTCCACCTCGTTTTTGACCTATTGGCAGCCAAATCAGTTCAGAAGTGTGGAGGAAAATCTCGAATACGCAAAACTTGCCGCACCCTACACCGTCAAAATTCATGTTTTCAATTGGAAAAGGGACGATCGCCTGCCGCTTGAGCGCGCGATAGAGACATGGCAGCAATATCTCGCATGTTTCGACGGCAGTCAGGACCTTCTTCTCGAATTTATGCCGCACGGAACGATCGCCGAACTGCCGCGCGAGGCGCACACACTTCGAGTGATATGCGAAAAATTTACGATCGGAGGGTCAATCTAATATGAGATCGATCTTTTTATGCGATAACCGTGCAAATGTCGATCGCGTCTTTGCAACCGATGTCCGCAAGCGTCTTGAGAGGCTTGTCGGGCTTGAAAAGGATGTTGTCTATTCGACCGCCGATCTGACTGCCGCTCCCGACAAATTCGGGGATGTCGAAATAATTTTCTCCACATGGGGCATGCCGACGCTTGACGAGGAGGAAATAGCGAAAATTTTTCCATCTCTCAGGGCGATCTTCTACGCCGCAGGGACGGTGCAGGCATTCGCACGCCCCTTCTTGGCACAGGGGATCAAGATCTTCTCGGCATGGGCGGCAAATGCTTACCCTGTCGCAGAGTACACGACCTCGCAGATCCTGCTTGCCAACAAAGGCTTTTTCACATCAAGTGCGACCCTCTCGACAAGCGGCGATTACCGAAGTGCGCAGGAGATAAAGTCACATTACCGCGGCAATTACGGTGCGGATGTCGGTATAATCGGCGCAGGGATGATCGGCTCACTCGTTGTCACGATGCTGAGAGAGCATAACCTCAACGCAAAGGTGTTCGACCCCTTCCTCCCCGATGATCGGGCAAGGGACATGGGCGTCACGAAATGCTCGCTTGATGAGCTGTTCTCGACCTGCAATGTCGTGTCGAACCATCTTGCCAATAACGAGCAGACAAAGGGTATGCTTTGCTACAAGCATTTTTCGTCGATGCTCCCCTATGCGACCTTTATCAATACGGGCAGAGGTGCGCAGGTGGTCGAGGACGATCTGGTGCGCGCACTTGCCGAAAGACCCGACCTGACCGCCCTCCTCGATGTCACATATCCCGAGCCGCCGCGCCGTGATCACCCCTTCTTCGAACTGAAGAACTGCTTTTTGACCCCCCACATTGCCGGCAGTATCGGCGATGAGGTTCACCGCATGGCAGTTTACATGGAAGACGAGTGCCAAAAATTGATCTCGGGCAACAGTACAAAATACGAGGTCACCGAAAAAATGCTTGCAACCATGGCATAAGAATGTGTGATATATCGCCGCTTTCTCTTTTCAAATAAAATCCATTTTCGTCCTCGGGACGAAAATGTTCCTTACTTCTTACCTCTTCCCTCTTACCTCTTACTTCAAAAAAGTCCCCGATCGACACCTTTTACGGCATCGATCGGGGGATTGGAGGAAAAAACACAAAATCGTTTGATCGTTATCTTTTATATTTCGTCGGGTTGCTTGTCCTCATTGGACTCGGCTGTCGCCTCTTCTATGGCACGATCGTATGCATCGAGAACCGCCGATTCAAGCATTCCGCGGAAAGCGGCGTTGATCGGATGCGCGACATCACGGAATGTACCGTCGGCATTTTTCTTTGTCGGCATTACAATAAAGTAATGCTCCTTTGCGTAAATCACCTTGATGTCATGAAGAGCAAATTCGTTGTCAAAGGTGACGGATACTACCGCCTTCATCGGGCCTTCGTCAAACAGCTTTCTGACCCTGATATCTGTTATTTTCATATTGTTGGTTCTCCTTTTGAGACTTTCTGTGTAGGTCTGATGTTCGTCTCACCGATTTTTATTATAAATCAGTTTTTTTACGGTAGTGGGACGAAATTGCAAATCTTCTTTTAATAAAATTAAAAAAAACTGACACACCGCTTTTTTCGATAAAATTCACAAAAATCTCTAACTATATCATAATTTAAGTTGATTTTTGGTATTAGTCATGAAAGGAATTTGTTATGGAAAATCAAGACAACCGCAAACAAATGATCAGTACCGTCCTCGGATGCGCCGAGACTGTCCACTTCGCAGGGATAGGCGGAATTTCCATGTCCTCGCTCGCTCTTTGGGCAAGGACTGCGGGCTATAAGGTCACAGGCTCGGACAGTGCCTCCTCCGAACGCACCCAAATGCTCATCGGCGAGGGCATATCGGTAAAGATCGGTCATAACTCCGACAATATCGCCTCTGCGGACGTCGTTGTCTACTCGGTCGCCCTGCACCCCGACAACCCCGAACTCATCGCCGCAAACTATCGCGGCATCCCATGCATCACCCGCGCCGAATTTCTCGGCTATATGATGTCCTTCTATAAGGCACGCATCGGCGTCTCGGGCACGCACGGCAAATCGACAACGACGGCAATGATCTCGAGCATCTTCATGCTTGCCGGTGCAGACCCCACCATCGAGTGCGGTGCGGTCGTCCCATCGATCAAGGGCGCATCCCGTGTCGGCGGCGATCGCGGCATATTTATATATGAAGCCTGCGAGTACCGCGACTCCTTCCTCTCCTTCTCTCCGACAGATGCGATCATCACCAATATCGAGTACGATCACACCGACTACTTCCCCGATATCGACGCCGTCGTCGCATCATTTGCAAAATCGATCGCAGGCGCGGAAACGCTCTATCTGAACGTCGATAACGAGTACGCACTCAAAGCCGCACAGGGCTACGGCGGCGAGATCGTCACCGTCTCGACCAAGGGCAATACCGCCGAATTCGGCATCAGCGAACTCAAATTCACAAAGGGTAAGCCGAAATTTACGATCACCCACTACGGTAAACCGATCGTGAAGGTCGATCTGCCCATGATCGGCGAGTTCAATGTCGCAAATGCCCTCTGCGCCGCCGCCGTCGCATATAAATATAATATCCCGTCCTCGATCATTTCTTCCGCACTCTCGTCATTCTGCGGTGTCGAACGCAGATTCGAGTTCAAGGGCGAGTTCGGAGGCATTGCGGTCTACGATGATTACGCACACCATCCCGATGAGATAGGTGCCACCCTCTCCACCCTGCCCTCGCTCGGATATACCAATATCTGGGTAGTCTTCCAGCCGCATACCTATTCGCGTACCGCAGATCTTTGGAAAGACTTCGTCGATGTCTTCAAAAAGGCAAAGTCGCAGGGCATCAATGTCATCCTCGCCGATATCTACGCCGCACGCGAAAAGCTCGTCCCCAAAATAAGATCCGACCTCCTCGCCACCGCCTGCGGTGCAACATACGTCGGAGATTTCGATAAGATCGCCGCCTATGTCAAAGCAAACGCCAAACGCGGTGACCTCGTCGTCACAATGGGCGCAGGCGAGGCAAACAAGGTCGGCGATATTCTGCTGGGGAAATAGAGTGATATAAGATACAAGATGCGCCGATGCCAACACGGTGGGTAATTATTCGTTTCGGCAAAACCTCCCTCCAAAATTTATTATTTCTTCACAGGTTCGCTATATTTTTTGGCGAAATTTCTGATATAATATCGTCAAAGAAATTGATTTTGATGGGAAATTGCTTATGCTTGATTTTTTTGCCGCACTCAGTACTGCCGAAATGGTCGTTTGGTCGATCTTTCTCGGTATCTTGATCGGAGCTTGCTCCATCTTCTATAATAAGCGGCTGGTCGGTGCGTTCGTGCGCAGCCTGATCGCAAATTCGGCATCCGATCCCGACAGTGCCAAGACCCTCGAGGAACTCGGATTCGAAAAAAACATCTTCGTCCGCCACGCACTGCGCGACGGCTCTGTCCTTCGTAAGATGGTCTGGGAGGCAAGCGATAACTATACCGCCGACGCCTCGGGATTTCGCTTCTCCGCGCGTACCCAAAAAATGGATATAAATACCGCAAGATTTTATATCGATGAGGAAAATCGCGTAAAAGCCGATCTCCGCTACTCGGCAAAGGGCACCGATGTCATAACCCTCATCATCGCAGTTGTCGTCTTCTTCGTCACAGCGTATGCGCTCCTTTTGTTTATTCCCTATATCACAGACCTTTTCGGCTCGATCGGTAAATGACCTTCTCGGAGAAACCTATGGCTAAAAGAAAAAAACCATCATTTGCTAAGTTCGTACTCTTAATACTCTTCACCTCGGCAGTTCTTGTCGCGGCTCTCTTTTGCGCCCTTTGGTTCTCCCGTCTTCGCTTCGTTACCCTCTCCACCGATGAACACGGCAAGGCTCGCTTTGTCGGCAAGGTCGATGATGACGGCATACCCGAGAGCGGTAAGGTCTTCTATTCGGACGGCAGTTCGGCAGATCTCTCCCCCGAGGGAGGGTCGGTCACCTTCTCGGACGGCTCGACCGAAAAAGGGAAAATGATGCGCCTTGAGTATTCGGACGGCAGACTCTATGTCGGCGAGCTGTCCGCACTCCTCCCCGACGGCAAAGGCTCGATGAAATATGCGGGCGGTGACCTCTATGAGGGCGACTTTGTCTGCGGCGAGCTTTCGGGCAAGGGTATATATTATTATGAAAACGGCGATGTCTACGCAGGCGATTTCTCGGGCGGCGTCAAGCACGGTCAGGGCAAATATAAGTGGGCAGTCGATAAAAACAAATACGATGTCTATGTCGGTCAGTTCAAAGCAGACCTGCGCGACGGCACGGGCACATATACCTACGCCGACGGAACGATCTATGTCGGGCAGTTCAGAGCCGACTCCAAAAACGGCAAGGGTAAGATCACCTTCCCCGACGGCGAATATTATGAGGGCGACTTCAAGAATGATATGCGCAGCGGTAAGGGCAAATATGTCTTCGCCTCGGGTGATACTTATGAGGGCGATTTTTACCTAAACACCATCACCGGATACGGCACATACCACTGGTCAAGCGGCGACCGCCCCGATTATACCGGATATTTCGAAAATAATACCATAGTTCCTGCAGTCTCCGCCGATGAACCATGATCGATCGTCAAGATCGGTCATGGTTTTTTTGCGCACCGCCGCTCATTGACGGATGGTGTGTGATAAATTGCTTGCCGAACACACGATTGCCGCCCGAGGTGTGGGCTTGCTCCTCCCGATTAATAAAACGACC
>CAZORL010000023.1:0-23749 GCA_964582375.1 uncultured Lachnospiraceae bacterium | reverse complement strand
ATAAAGACCCGAACGACGGAATGGAACAATTAATGAATCAGTACACAGGTCTTGTTTATAATATTATATCATAAAATTGTGACTTTTTCTACTGAATGGTAAACTTGTTTTTTGATTATTCACAAAAATTCACAGAAAATCTGTCCTGAATATATTGACATTCATCGGTGTCGTGTGGTATAATATATGCGTAAAAAAGTAATCAATTCTATATCAGTATTCAAAGTATTCGGATTCCACAAGTAACAATTATAAAATCCGACAGATGTGGAAAACGTATTATTTAGGGAATGGTCGTTATAGCATTAGACCCTTGAACAAATTAGACAAGGGGTTAGATGTTACCAGTAGTAATGTCGATATCTACAACATCGGTACTTCCGATACATTGGACAGCGTGCCGTCCTATGGTGAGTGGACAATTAGTTGGTATTCTACAGGATATGTTTTCAAGAATAATGGCAGCGATAGCAAGACAATGCAGATTGAAAATGCATCTACTTCGTCTGGAGCAACCGTTGTCGCCTCTACATATTCGACCAGTACAAATTGTCGTTGGAGTTTGACAAAAATTTCCTCGCCTCCCGCCGGAGTATATTTATATGACACGGCGAAAGAAGCAATTGTCACTACTGCAACAAGAACTGTTGATGTTGGAACTACAAAAAACTTTCGACACTACAGTTGAGTGCTGTTGCTTACTCTGGAACAAATCTTAGTCAAAACTTTACTTGGAGTTCCAGTAATACCACCGTTGCTACAGTTGATTCTAACGGTGCCGTTACAGGTGTTTCCACTGGTAAAGCAACCATTACTGGTCGTGTGTACAGAAACAGCGCATATCACTATGTTAGTTATACGGTAAATGTTTCTGCTTTGCTAATATATCAAACTGAAAACACATATTATCATGATGCAAATGGTAATTATGCAGAAGACTTAACGTGCGGTGATATGACGAAGGACGAGCTTCGTGCATTAGACTGGGTCAGCTGGATTGATTTCACCGGCTATACACCTGCGCTTCACAGAGCTGATTGGGAATATATGTGTACTTCGCTTTTCTCTACGGGTGAACTTCAAACAGTTGTTCTTGATATGATTGACCATTTTATGGATGGAACTGGCTCAGCGTATAGTAATAGTGTTTTGACACAGAAAGCTTATGAACATAACTCTACTCAGGAATACATTAAAAATGTTGAGGAACAGCTTGAAACGTTGCTTAACACATATGATGGAGATATATCAGAATTTGCATATACCGCCAACAATAGAGCATCAAATCCTTTAGTTATAGCACTAAAAGCTAATAATGTATATCAACCGGTTTACAATACTGCATCTGATAAAATCAACGGATTGACTATATGCATAGATGGTTTGTGGGGCAACAAAATTGAAGTAACTTCGTACAACATTAGTGGAAACAGTTATTCATATACGCTACACTACACCTTATATGACCATTTTGGTTTAGATCAAGCAGATGTGGAAAAATACGGTCCATTGGCTGGTTTTCGCTCGTGGTATGTGTTACAACATTATGCAGCATATGACTCAGCATACAAACCTTTTCTAACTATGATTGAATTTGATGTCACGGTATCCGGAACAATTTCATAAGTGTTTACAAATATGAACAAATTCAAATATGGAAAAGGACCAATATTTCTATGAAAAAAAACATAATATGGATTTTAACAACGCTGATAATAGGCGTTATTGCGATTTTCGGTATTGAATTGATGATAGTCGATTATAATCATTTTTGGAAATACTCTGCTGATTATGGGAATTTTGCAAATGACTTTGATTTGGTTAAAAATTATATTACCGAAGCATTTCCTGACAAATCTGACAAGTGGCTATCTGTTTCAAATGATGGGAATGGAGAAGTTACATTATTTGATCCGGAAACTAAAAGTTATTTAATCTTACCAAGTGATGTCGTATCATCTCTTACTTCAATACGCAACAATGCATTTCCTGACAAGGATTCGCTTTTGGATACCATTAGGATTCATGAGAATCGGATTTCATTTTGTATTTCTAACGGAGAATATGCTCTTGTATATTCTCCCGACCAAAAGCCATCGTGGGTGAATTCCCCAAGCGAAAATTCAAAAGTGAAAGTCAAATCAATTCAAGGTGGGTGGTATCATGTTACTAAAAATTAACCCAAAGCGATTTAGCTGTAAAAATTCAGACACATAGACTATGGTAGCAAAACTGCTATGGCGCTAATTACAGTTCCACGCAACATTGTTGCGTGGAACTGTATAGTCTGTCAAGTGTCTTTGTTCCAAAAGAGAAGCCTTGGCATATTTTTATGTGAATATCAAAAATATTAACTAAAAAACGGATATAATTTTTCGAATTGACCCCAAAGGATTAGACAGGATTATTAAACTGCTTGAAAATTAGCAAAGCCAGTAATGAGTTGTTTTCGGCACTTCGAGAAAATGAGCGTGAATATTACTCTGATATTGTTATTACCCTGCAGAATACACCCCAAATGTTATCGTTAACTACAAAGAAACCGATTGTAGAGCATAATATAGATCGAGCAGCAAATGATAAAACATGAGTACACAATAGATTGTATAAGAAATGCATTTTGATTCGGATATCTTGAGAGGTGTAGTTATGAAAAAAATCGCTAATGATATTATCCCTTATATTGATTTTTGCATCTGTAACGGGGTGCACTAGTGTACAAATCAACAATCCCCCAAACGATTCTGAGCCCTCTCAAATGAGCAGCAGCCCTTCTTCCAGCTACGAATCTCAAGGCAGCGAGCCAACGCGGGAACCGTCTCTACCCACAACGCCAACTACCACTGATTCTCCAATAGATGATAATGATCCGTTATTCCAATATGATAAATATATGGTATCTGCCGATGCACAGTCATATTATACAGAGCGGGAATATTCTCTCTACTGTAAAATGATAGATTCCCTTCTGTCATACAACGGCGTTGTGGAGGGCTTTGTATCGGAAGATGAAGCATGGAAGCTTTGGGGGTTTTTGCTTTCCGAATTTGTTCCGGCAAGAAGCATGATTCAAACATACGCTGATTCCAGCGAACCGTTTTTATATAAAAACGGTACTGTAACGCTAAAGTTCAAAGCAGACAAAGCAACCTGCCGGGAAAATTACGCTTCCTTTGAAAAAATCATGAACGAAGCGCTGTCGCTGATTTGGGAAGACGACAGCCCTTGGCAACGTATTGCAAAGCTGTATTTGTATGTTTCAGAGCACATGGTTTATGGCTCCCCCTACCAGACTTACGGTGTTCACCCCGATTTGTATAACTGCATCATCTATAAAATTGGCGAATGTGCAGAATATGCCTGCTATCTGAATATGCTTGCAAACCAGATCGGATTCGAAACAATCTTGGCCAGCTCTTTTGGGAAAGACGGATTCGAAGGAGCAGACCACGCATGGTCGATGATTTGCATAGGAGGACAGTGGTATCACTTTGATGCTTGTTGGCAGGCACCACTCCTTGCCCACGACAATATGGATTATTTCGCATTCAGCACACAAGAACGATATGACTCTCTCGCAAGTAATAATTCCTGGGGCATGACAGGCGAAGTCGAAATGTTTTGCCAGCACAACTATACCAATCAGCGAACCGAGCTTCCTCATTGTAAAACCGGAATGAGCGAAGATCAGCGTGTGCAGCTATATTTATCTGTCATTGACGATTATCGGGCAGGAATTTCAAAGGATATTCCTGACAATATGCTTGAAACGTATATTGACAGCGCTATCGAAAAAGTACAGGATTCTCTGGCTAATGGCGAAACAGTCGGTATCAAATTTGAAATTAAGAATGGAACACTCAATTCTGCTGTAAAAAATTTGATCCTTACTTATTCACCGGAGGATCTGGAAAACTACCCGGAACTCGAAAATGATGCCGATCGGTGTATGGTTTTATCGGTGGTTCTGATGCATATTGATCAATCGGATTTAAGATCAATGCTTTTCTTTATTATCAAAGAAGATATCGTTATTGATCAATCAGTGGAATTGATACTATTATAGAGATTGATACCAATACAATGCCAGCTCCGAGCTTGCACTCAGAGCTGGCATGTTTTATGCGTTATAAAAATTGACGATTACATCATACAGTTCTGTGAAATTCGGGCTTCCTTACTTATTTACATTGAATTATCGAGTGGTTCTTCTGTTATAAAACTTATAGCCAATTACCGATAAACCAGTTAAAAGAAGCGTTCCAAAGATAATCCCAAGAAGTATAGTGCCATACTTGGAGAAAAACGATGTGCTCTTGGTTTGCTTTATGTCGTTGCTGTTAATACTGTCATTGACCGGAGTTTTATCAATGTCTACTTTGCCAGCATCACCATGCACCAATTCACTTCCAATGAAATCTTTAAAAGACAGCATTCCACCACCGATTGGTTCGCCAAATTCATTATAGTTGTTTTCATATGACGTAATGTAATCATAGTAATCGTTTGCGTATTCTTTGAAATTACCTTCAGATAAGAGCAGTGCTTCAGCGTATGGATGGTCGTAATACTTTATCAACGCTTCGTCTGGTGTAAGAATATATACGATAATACCATTATGCGAATTGTTTCCGTCGAAACAATATATGCCAGTCACCGCAGACAAATTTCCGTTGATTTCCACTTGATCAGCTAACGCAATGATGTCTTGTACATACTGCGGAATGTCAGTTCCCTCATCCTTCAAAACTTGCCCTTGACCAATTTTTACCCTGTAGGGTGCATCTGAAAGAACATAGTAATCTTTATACATAGTGGTTTCAGTGAATTTTTCTGCGTCTGCAATCATTTCGCTTGGTGATTTTCCAGCCGAAAACCACGATATTTCATTATTATCCTCAATAACTGCTTGACATTCTGAACATGATATTTTAACCTTGCCGCCGGCAGAGCAAGCCTTGATTGCGTTTTCGGTGAGATTGTAGAACAGCATAGAGAGAAGTATTTTATCTGTTGCATTTTGAACCTCCTACAGTTGTATTCCTGTCGGCATGATAATATCGGGATTATCGTGTGTCGACATCTTGGGATTGTTCAGCAAACAAGCATTTCGTACACGTGGTTAATTGTCAGTATCCTCTTCTCACGGTCGAGGCAAGGAGAAGCGATAACAAGAATGCTCCCACTGTGACTCCAAAGATAATATGTCCAACAGTCTGCATTTTCTTGTTGCTCGTAAACTTCAAACAGACTGCGGAAAAGATAACAGAAATCGCAATCAAGCCGATCGACACCGGAAACATAAATCCGAATACATCAGCATTTACATTCTCATACATACTGTGATAAAAATCCACTTGCACAATTGTGTCGGGATCGCTTTGGCCGGGCAGATGACCTACCACATGAAAGAACTTGACAAACCAAAGCGGAATCAATCCGAGAGACACCAAAATTTCTCCAATGTTTATCAGTCGTTTTTTTATCTGAAGCGCCTCCTTTTTATCGATCGTTCGGATCCAAGGTTAAGATTCCATTTTCTCTTTTGAAGTAAAAACTAAGTTCAGCAAACTGCTGATCCTCTTGTCCTTCTATCACAGTATACAGCTCAACGTATAAAGTACCTTTTTCCACGTCTGCCGGGAAGACAATGTCAACTGTTTCCTTATACAGTGGGTAGAACTCTCCGTAATGAGGGAAAATCTGAAACGAGCGTTTTTCTTGTTCGGTTGAATCGTACTTGGAGTCGTGCCAAGAGTCGGTATACTCTACTTTCTTTTCCCAAACAGGTTCTTTATCGGCCTGCCAAGGTGACTCAATGATTTTATACAGCACATAGAAAGTGTCGTGAACATCATCACCGTATTCATCATGACCGGGAAGATGGCCGAGTCCTACCGACATCGGGATGGTAATGTCACCATCGCCTTCGTAGTTCTTGTGATCAGCTTCAAGGCTGATAACATCTGCAACGCCGCCATCACCGTGAGATGGAGATGTCTTAATATAAAACTCGCCGGTGGGAGTGTATTCATTTTTCTCTTGGCAACCTGCAAAGCATAGCATTACAAGCACCAAACAAATAGCTAACGCAGATACTCTCTTCATCTCGTGGCTCATTTCGCTTTAGAATATCCCTTTTTTTCTTTGATCGATCTTCTTATCGCATGGAACAAGACAAGGACGCCGAGCATGATCAGAATGCCGAGGGCTCCGCCGAGTGTGTCTATCGCGACGTCAGAAAGTGCGGGAGATCTGCCATCGACGAATTTTTGGTGAAATTCGTCGGATGCGGCGTAGAGAAGGCAGACGAGCAGTGACAGCCCGATCTTTATCGGTCGGATGCCGCCGTTTGATGAAAATGCCGCCATCAGGAGTGCGCCAAGGATGAAAAACTCGGTGAAATGCCCCGCCTTGCGCACGATCGTGCCCATCACGCTGAGTGCGGCGACCCTCTCTTTTTCTTCAAGCTTGTCATAGTTATCGACTATCTCCGAGGTGACTTTTTCGGTGATCTTTCCGCTCGTTTGGGCTGATTTTTTGTCATTTTCAGCCGAAAAGCTGAATATCACGCCCATCCAAACGATGACCAGCACCCACAGCAGTATGCTTATCGGCGACAGCTTGCTCCATATCTTTTTTGTATTGTTATCAGTCATAAAAGAGCCTCTTGTTTTCAAGTATCCTTGATGCGTTGTCGCAGAAGCAGTCGAGTATTTTGGGCGACAGCTTTGCCACAAGCTTTTTGAAATTGTCATAATTTCGCTCGGTCGGATCGTGCAGATCGCTTCCGATCAGATGTATGGCATCATCTTTGACGAGATTTGAAAATTGCGATCTGCCGAATATGCCCGATGCGTACAGATCGGCATTGACCTGTGCGATGTACCCCTGTGAGATGAGATATTCCGAATGATTTTTCGCATAACGCTCGATGTGCGCGATTATCGGGATGATCTTGTATCGCGACTCAAGCTCGCACAGTGCATCGTATATCCTGTTTGACCATCCGGAGTCAAAGAGCGGCATCTCGGTGAGCATGTAATCTGTCCCTGCGATCGACAGTGCACGGAGCTTGCTTGGTGAAAGCTCGTTTATCATGTCGGGTTCGAGCGAGACTTCGGCGGCAAGCGTGATCTTGATGTCGTCTATCCCAAGTGATGCAAGCGTCGAGGTAAGCAGATCGTATCCCTCGTCGCGCCGTCTCAAAAAATCGTCGATCGGGTTACAATGGAAATAGTAGTGCGGTGTCGCAACTATGTCGGTTATGCCGATCTCTCTTGCACGCTCGATCATGCGTAGCGATGTTTCGATATCGGCGCACCCGTGGTCTACCCCCGGGAGTATGTGTGCGTGAAAGTCTACGAGCCTTTTTTTATTCATCAGATCACCTCCGAGCGGATATTGTCATTCCGCCGTTTTGCTTTGTGCCTTATAATTAGTATATCTATTATACCATATTTTCAAAATATGTAAAGGGATTTTTGAATTATTTTTCATTTTGCGGGGATAATGTTCACATAAATACTGTTTTTATTCGATAAGAGCAAAAGGAGAACTTAAAAATGATCAAAACGACCGACCATACGATAAAAAGAATATGTGCAAGGCAGATACTTGACTCAAGAGGTCTGCCGACAGTTGAGGCGACAGTCACGCTTGCATGCGGAACGATCGGCACGGCATCCGTTCCGTCGGGGGCATCGACAGGCGAGTATGAGGCACACGAGCTTCGCGATGGTGGGAGCGGCTATCTCGGCAGATCGGTCCTCGGAGCGGTAAAGAATATTAATTCCGTGATCGCACCCGAGCTTGTCGGGATGTGTGCGGACGATCAGTATGGCGCCGATATGAAAATGATCGCCCTTGACGGGAGCAAAAACAAAAGAGTTCTCGGCGCAAATGCACTGCTTGCCGTCTCACTCGCCATCTCCCGCGCCGCCGCAACATCATACGGTCTGCCGCTCTATCTTTATCTCGGCGGAAGGAACGCAAGGGTCATGCCGATACCGATGATGAACATTATAAACGGCGGTGTGCATGCATCGAACAATCTTGAAATTCAGGAATTTATGATCTGTCCGCATGCCGCCGAAAGCTTTGCCGACGCTATGAAGATCGCCTCTGAGGTGTACGGTACGCTTAAATCTATCCTGATGTCCGAGGGCATGTCGGTCTCGCTCGGCGACGAGGGCGGATTTGCGCCAAGCCTTGCCTCGGATGAAGATGCGCTAAGACTGATAGTTCGCGCCATAGGCGAGGCGGGATATGAGCCGGGGGGTGATGTGTCGATCGCGATAGATGCCGCCGCAAGCGAGTGGGCAAAGAGTGGGGAATATCTTCTCCCGAAAAGCTGTCGCAGTGTCGATGCAAAAGAGCTGCTCTCATACTATGCCGAGCTTTGCGAGAGCTATCCGATCGTGTCCATAGAAGATCCCTTTTCCGAAAATGATATGGACGCTTTTAAGATGATGACCGAGCGTATGAAAAATGTGCAGATCGTCGGCGATGATCTATTTGTCACAAACACAGAGCGACTGCGTGACGGAATGAGAGTGGGTGCGGCAAACGCAATACTGATAAAGCCCAATCAGATCGGAACGCTGACCGAGACGCTTGATGCGGTAAGACTTGCCGCATTGGGCGGATATCGAGCGATCATATCGCACAGAAGCGGCGAGACAGAGGACACAGCCATTGCCGATATTGCCGTGGCACTCGGTACGGGACAGATCAAAGCGGGAGCACCGGCAAGAGGCGAGCGTGTTTGCAAGTACAACAGGCTGCTGAGAATAGAAGAATCGCTCGGCAGATCGGCAATATACGGAATTCCGAAATAAACGGTTGAAGGCGACGGATGATGAAAATCAAGACCGTATCAAATGCCACATCGGAGCATTTGATACGGTCTTAAATAAGTGATCAGTGATCAGTCCATGTATCCCTGCGCACAGAGAAGCTCGGCGATAAGGACTGCGCCGCCTGCCGCACCGCGGAGGGTATTGTGGGAGAGTCCGACAAACTTGTAATCGAAGAAAGTGTCCTCGCGAAGCCTGCCGACCGAGATACCCATGCCGTTGTAAAGCCCGCGGTCAAGTGCCGCCTGCGGTCTGTTGTCTTCTTCAAAATAGGTGATAAACTGCTCGGGAGCACTCGGCAAAGACAGCTCTTGCGGCAATCCCTTGAAATCCTTCCACGCGGCAAGGATATCCTCTTTTGAGGGCTTGTTCTTGAAGCTTACGAACACTGCCGCCGTGTGGCCATCGGTGACCGGGACTCTTATGCACTGTGTCGTGATGAGCGGAGCACTTGCGGGCACGATCTTACCATCGACAACATTGCCCCAAATGCGCAGCGGCTCTTTCTCGCTCTTTTCCTCTTCGCCGCCGATGTAGGGGATGACATTGTCCACCATTTCGTGCCACTCGGCAAATGTCTTGCCCGCACCCGATATCGCCTGATATGTTGTCGCAACGACTGTCGTCGGCTCGTATTTGAGAAGGGGGGTGAGAAGGGGCGCGTAGCTTTGTATCGAGCAGTTAGGCTTTACTGCGACAAATCCGCGCTTTGTACCGAGTCTCTTTCGCTGAGACGCAATTACCTCAAGATGCTCGGGGTTTAACTCGGGCACGACCATCGGAACATCGGGTGTCCATCTGTTTGCGCTGTTGTTAGAAACGACCGGGATCTCTGCCTTTGCGTACTTTTCCTCAAGCGCGAGGATGTCGGCTTTGGGCATATTGACAGCGCAGAAAACAAAATCGCAATTCTCTGCCGCAATGTCGGTACACTCTGAGTCAAAGACCGTCATGTCGGCGTATTTTTCGGGGATCGGGGAGGTCATCTTCCATCTGCCCGCTACCGCATCCGAATATTTCTGCCCCGCACTACGACGGCTGGCAAAGAGAGCGGTAAGCTCAAACCAAGGGTGATTTTCAAGAAGCGTGAGAAAACGCTGACCGACCATTCCGGTGCATCCTATGACGCCGACTCTGTATTTTTTTTGCATGATTTATTTCCTTTCGTGCAAGTTTTTCTTGCAGGGTGCGGCTTTTTTGCGGCATCCTTTTGGATTTTTTTCTTTGAATGCTTATTATACCACAAAAAATTCGGTTTTGTCAACCCAAAAACGAAAAAAATATTGAATTTTTTCAAATTTATTAACGTTCTACAAAAAGTTTTTCTAACATCTTGACAAAACCGCCGAAATGATGTAAAATATAATGAAATAGTAAGATAATGGCGCATCGTGCCTTTTTGCACGATGTTCGATGCAATGAAAGGATGGTTGCCCATGGCAAAAAGCATGACTGCGTTCGGAAGAGCGCGCCGCGAGCTTGACGGCAAGACGGTAACGGTCGAGTTAAAAAGCGTCAACAGCAGATATCTTGACCTGCAGATACGAACGAGCAGGATATGCAGTCCGATCGAGGACAGGATAAAATCAAGGGTCAGTGCGGCACTCTCACGCGGCAAGGTCGAACTGTCGATCACGGTCGATCAGACGAAAAAGGAAAATGCCGCAGTCGAGCTTGATACAGCATATGCCGAAAGCTACATAAATGCACTTCGAAAGCTTCGCGATACTTTTTCGCTCTCGGATGACATATCGGTGATGACAGTCGCCCAAAACAGAGATGTGTTCAGTGTGTCGCTTGCCGAGGCGGATCTTGACCGCCTTTGGGAGGAGATCCTGCCGGTGCTCGACGAAGCACTTGAATCATTCGACCGCATGCGTGCCTCAGAAGGTGAGCGACTGCACCTTGATCTTGTCGGCAAGAAGGAAAAGATACTTTCGCTTGTTGACTGCGTTGAACAGATGAGCGCATCCTCGGTTGACGGCTACAGAGAAAAGTTCGAGACAAGGATCAGAAAGCTCATCGGCGAGAGCGGTGTCGAGATAGACGAGACTCGAATTTTGACCGAGTGCGCGATCTATGCGGACAAGGTGGCAATCGATGAGGAGATAGTGCGGCTTCGCAGTCACTTCGTTGCTTTCGACGAAATATTTGCCCAGAGCGAGCCGATCGGACGCAAGCTTGACTTTTTGGTTCAGGAGATCAACCGCGAGACGAACACGATAGGCTCTAAGTGTACTGACAGCTCGATCGCACGAATTGTTGTCGATATCAAGAGCGAGATCGAAAAGATCCGCGAACAGATACAGAATATCGAGTAAAATGATGTTTTTTACGGTTTTTATGAAAAGAGGTGTCGATCGGCTTGGCGACTAAATTTATAAGCGTAGGATTTGGCAATTATGTTGCCGTGCAAAGAGTGATAAATGTCAGCTCACCCGAATCCGCCCCCATAAAGCGACTCGTGCAGGATGCGAGAGATGCGGGATCGGTCATAGATGTGTCCTGCGGAAAAAAGACGAAATCGGTCATTGTGACCGACAGCCGACATATCATACTCAGCGCACTCTCAACAGATGTCATTGCCTCAAGGCTCTGCGGCGAGGATGACGCTCCCGAGGGTGAACAGCATCACGAAAAAGACCGTGAAGACGACATGGGTTAAAATAAGGAGATACAACATATGGCTATAACAGGTAAAGGACTTCTTTTGGTGCTCTCCGGACCTGCGGGAACGGGCAAGGGAACTGTCGTTAAAAGCATCCTCGAAAAGGACAGCATGGTAAAATTGTCCGTGTCCGCAACTACACGTCTGCCGCGACCGGGTGAGATCGACGGCGTGCATTACAGCTTTGTCACAAAGGAAGATTTTGAAAGAATGATCGACTCGGACGAAATGCTCGAGTATACAAACTATTGCGGCAATTATTACGGTACGCCCAAAAAGAGCGTGACGACGATGCTCGAGGCAGGCATTTCGGTAATACTTGAGATAGAGCTTGAGGGTGCGCTAAATGTCAGACGCCTTTGCCCGGATGCGATAAGCGTTCTTCTGCTTCCGCCCGATTTTGCGACCCTTGAGGCAAGGCTTCGCGGACGCGGAACAAATACCGAGGACGATATTCGAAACAGGCTCGATCGCGCCCTGACCGAGGTCGGACATTTTTCGGACTACGATTACGTAGTTATAAATGATGACGGCAAGAGTGCGGATGCGGCTGACGAGATCCTGCAAATACTCTTTGCGGAAAGACATCGAACCCTGCGAAACCCCAAAGTCCCAAGCGATTTTTTCGCAGACTCGAATAAAGACTGAAATATTGACAATAACTCAAATACATACGATAAACACACAAAACAGATGAGGAGAGAATAAAATGATTATCAAACCTACGATCGACCAGCTTTCGAAAGGCAAGTACAACCGTTACACGCTCGTTCAGGCAACTGCCAAGGGTGCACGCATGATCACAGATGAGTATATGAGAGAGCGCGAGGTCGCCGAAAAGCTTATTGCCGGCAAAGAGACCGACAAGCCGATCATTCAGCTCGTTACACGCGAGTTCTGCGATGACAAGGCGGTAAGATCGTCTATCAACCGTCTTTACAGCGGCGAATTTGTCATCAAAAACGCTCCGAGCATCGACGGAACGGTCGATGGAAAGAACGAGGACAACAAGTAAAAGGCAAAAAGACAAAAATCTTATGAAACGGGAGGGATGGGACATTGATATACAAAACAGCGGGCGTTCACATAATATCCCTTCCGTTTTTCGCAGATCGGCTGTTTGAATACTTCATTCCGCCCGATTTGATCGCCGACACGCAGATCGGCAGCTTTGTCATCGTGCCATTCGGCGGCTCGAACAAACGCATGAACGCTGTCGTTTATGCCTTTTCCGAAAAGGATGATGTGTCAAATCTTAAACCGCTCGAATCGGTAAACACCGAGCTGTCCATGACGGATGAGGAACTGAAACTGTCGCTTTTTGTCAAAGAGCAGTGCTTTTGTTCGGTTGCGGATGTGATAAAGCAGATAGTCCCTGCCGAGGCGATAACAAAGCTGACAACAGTCTATCGTGCCTGTCCGCCCTCCGATGACCGTGTTTCGATCAGTAAGAATGCCATGGTCATTTACGAGGAGATACTAAGCGGCGGTGATTACACGGTCGAGAAGATCATCTCAAAGTTCGGTGAGGGTGCGGACAAACTGCTCCCGGGACTTTGCAAATACGGATATCTCGAAAGAGCGGCGAGTGAGACAAAGAGCCGCAATACCGTAACCAAAGAAATATATCGATACGCCCTGTCGGATGATCCCGATGAGGAAAAGATCATCGAGTCGATCAAGGGAAAGAAACAGCGCGCGATAATCGATTATTTGAAAAATGTCAACTCTGCCGACGCAGACACCCTTCGCGATGTCCTCGGTCAACTGCGACCGAGCATTGACACGCTTGTCGAGAAGGGCTGTTTGACGCTCGAGAAAAAAGAGGTCTATCGCGATCCGTATTTCGGTGTTGCGGGGGAAAAACAGGACTTCGAGCTGTCAGAGGAACAAAAGTGTGCATATGACAGCATAGCCGCACTTGTCGATATGGGTGAGCCGAAAGCGGCACTACTGCACGGAGTGACCGGAAGCGGCAAAACGATGGTCATAAAGGCACTTATCGACAAGGTGATCGCAAAGGGAAAACAGGTGATAATGCTTGTCCCCGAGATCGCTCTCACGCCGCAGACCGTGTCATTTTTCGCGTCATTTTACGGCGAGCGGATAGCGGTCATCCATTCGTCTCTTTCAAGAGGCGAGCGGTACGATGCGTGGCGGCGAATAAAGAGCGGCGAGGTCGACCTTTGCATAGGCACGCGCTCGGCGGTATTTGCCCCGATGGACAGACTCGGCATGATCGTCATCGACGAGGAGCACGAGCATACATACAAGTCGGATCAATCGCCGAAATATCACGCACGCGACATCGCCCGATTCAGGTGCGCACATCACTCCTGCCTTATGCTACTGGCGTCGGCAACCCCATCGGTCGAAAGCTATTATCGTGCAAAACAGGGTATATACAGCCTTGTCGAGCTTAATAAGCGGTATAACGAGGCGAAATTGCCCGAAACGGTCATTTGCGATATGCGAACCGATGCGGCTGCGGGAAGATTTTCGCCCATCGGCTCGCTCTTGTCGGATGCCATAAAAAATACGCTCGACAAAGGCGAGCAGAGCATACTTTTTGTTAATCGACGCGGATATAATAATTATGTGTCCTGCCCACTTTGCGGAAATGTGTTGACCTGTCCGCATTGCAGTGTGTCGCTTACATATCACACAAACGGAATACAGCAGATCCATCGCGGCACGGCAAGGCAGGGTGAGGGCTACCTCAGCTGTCATTATTGCGGATATCGCGAGAGCCTTCCGAAGACCTGCCCCGAATGCGGATCTGATAAGTTTACCCATATGGGTTTCGGCACGCAAAAGGCAGAGGACGACATTAGCGAGCTGTTCCCGAGTGCACGCCTTACAAGGCTTGATGCCGATACCGCATCCGCAAAGTTTTCGTCCGATAAACTGCTTGAGGGCTTTCGAAAGAAAGAATCTGATATTTTGATCGGCACGCAAATGGTGACCAAAGGGCACAATTTCCCGAGTGTCACGCTCGTCGGTGTCCTCTCTGCCGATGACTCGCTCTATGTAAGCGACTACCGCGCGGGAGAGCGAACATTCGCACTTATCACGCAGGTCATAGGCAGGGCAGGGCGAGGAGATAAGCCCGGCATCGCCGTCATACAGACCCATTCGCCGGATAACCCGATACTTCTTGAGGCGGCGGCACAAAATTATGCCTGTTTTTACGAAAACGAGATAGCTCTGAGACGCTCGCTCGTCTTTCCGCCGTTTTGCGATATCGCACTTATCCTGATGACATGCGCGGATGAGACCATTCTTTTAAATACGGCGATAGCTTTTTCAAAACGAGTGAGTGAGCTGGGGCAGGGTGAGTTTGCGGATGTCGCTCTGCAGCTGTTCGGACCGTTTGAGGCACCGATATATAAAATGAACGAGACCTACAGGATGAGGTTTATCGCCAAATGCCGCTCGAATAAGCGAACACGACTGCTTTTTTCAACGCTTATGTTTGAGTTTACCCAAAAAGCAGGAAAAAAAGTGACATTTACGATAGATATGAACCCGTCTTCCGTCTGAGGCGGAATAAACTGTACCATTATAAAAAATAAAACAAAACGGAGATATCAGCCATGGCATACCTGAAAATACTTACCGATCGCGACCCGACACTCAGAAAAAGCTGTCGTGATGTTGATAAGATCACAACGAGAACGCTTACCCTTCTTGACGATATGGTCGAGACGATGCGCCGCGCCGATGGTGTCGGACTTGCAGGGCCGCAGGTGGGAGTGCTTCGCAAAATTGTCGTTGTCGAGTGCGAGCCGGGCAAGGTGTACGAGCTGATCAATCCGATCATCGTCGAAAGAGAAGGCTCACAGGTCGGCAGAGAGGGTTGCCTCTCGATCCCCGGCAAAGTCGGCATCGTCGAGCGTCCCATGCGAGTTGTTGTTGAGGCAACCGATCGAAACGGCGTGCGCAGAAGGATCACCGGCGAGGGATTGCTTGCAAGAGCATTTTGCCATGAGATAGACCATCTCGACGGACGTCTTTATACCGATGTTGCCCAAAGGATGCTGACCGACGAGGAGATCGAGCGAGGTGATGACTGATGCGAGTTTTGTTTATGGGAACACCAGACTTCGCACTCGAAAGCTTTCGGGCACTCTGCGACAACTTTGAGGTCGTCGGGGCGGTTACACAACCCGATAAGCCGCGCGGACGCGGATACGAGCTTACACCATCGCCGATAAAGCTTGCTGCCCTCGAACGGGGGGTCAAGGTCTATCAGCCCACAACGCTCAAAGACGGGGCGTTTGCCGATGAGCTTGCAGAAATTGCCCCCGACCTTGTCGCGGTCGTAGCATATGGAAAGATACTCCCCGAATATGTGCTGAATTATCCAAGACTCGGCTGTATCAATCTTCACGGCTCGCTCCTGCCGAAATACAGAGGTGCCGCACCCATGCAACGCGCGATAATTGACGGCGAGAGAGTGACGGGCGTTACCACGATGTATATGGCAAAGGGACTTGATACGGGCGATATGCTCGAGACAGCCGAGCTTGAGATCGGCGAGAACGACAATTTCGAGGTGATCCATGACGCCCTATCATCGCTCGGTGCGGGACTTCTCGTGTCAACGATAAAAAAGCTTGACTCGGGTGAGATCACGCCGATAAAACAGGATGACACACTTGCCACATACGCCGCAAAGATAGAAAAGACCGATTGCGAGATAAATTTTGCGAACTCTGCCGAAAAAATACACAATTTGATCCGCGGACTCTCCCCGATACCGCTCGCATTCACGCATAACAGAGGCAAACTGCTCAAGGTCATATCATCGACTATCTGCGACAACGACGGCGTCTTCGGTGCTCCGGGCGAGGTGCTCTCGATCGATGGCGGCAGAATAAGGGTCGCCTGCGGACAGGGAAGTATTTTCATAGATCGCGTGACCCCCGAGGGCAAGCGCGCGATGTCGGTTGCCGATTATATAAACGGCAGACAGATAGCGGTCGGCGACATTTTAGGGGTTGACCGATGACCGCCAGAGAGGCGGCATATAAGTCGCTGATCTCAACCGAAAAGAGCGGAAAATACTCAAATATCGAGCTTTCGAGCAGTATCGCAAAGGGTGATCTCTCGGATGCCGACAGAGCACTTTATACATCGATCTTCTACGGCGTTATCGAAAAAACGATCACGCTTGACTGTTTTATTTCATTTTTTTCATCAAAACCGATAAAAAGGCTCGATACGGCGACCCTGATACTGCTCAGAATGGGCATATATCAGATAGTCTTTTCCGAAAAGATCCCCGACAGTGCGGCAGTCAATGAAACGGTTAAGCTTGCTGCGAGATACTCGGCACGCTCCAGAGGCTTTGTAAACGCACTTTTGCGAAAGGTCTGCGCACAAAAGGACAGTCTGCCATATCCCGATAAAAATTCCGACAGGCTTTCGTATCTGTCGGTACTCTACTCGATCCCGCGCTGGATCTGTGAGCTTTGGGAGAGTGATTACCCCGACAGGCTTGAGTCAATGCTTGAGGCAGTGTCAAAAAAGCCGCTGATCACCCTGCGTGTCAATACCAAAGTGACCGACAGAGATACACTGCTTGAAAAATATGACTATCTTGAACCATGCGAGTTTTCGCCATTTGGTTTAAGACTTACAAGATCTGTCCCGATCGGCGATATCGCCCCGCTTCGGGATGGCGAATGCTTTGTTCAAGACGAAGTGTCACAGCTTGCCACGCTTGCACTTGATCCGAGAGACGGAGATACGGTTGTCGATGCTTGCGCCGCACCGGGCGGAAAATCCTTCGGTGCCGCACTGCTCATGCACGACAGCGGCAGTGTTCTGTCGCTCGATGTCCATGAGAATAAACTGTCGCTGATCGAAAACGAGGCAAAAAAGCTTGGGCTTTCAACGATCAAGACGGCAACGCACGATTCGGCAGAGCCGATTGCCGAAATGATCGGGCGAGCCGACCGCGTGATCTGCGATGTTCCTTGCTCGGGACTCGGCGTTATATCAAAAAAGAGCGATCTGCGCTACAATGCCAAAGAGGACGCACGCGAACTGTGCGATCTGCAATATAGGATACTCACGGCGTCATCGAAATATCTTGCCGTCGGAGGTGTGCTCGTTTATTCGACATGTACGCTCAGAAAAGCCGAAAATGAGGACAATGTTGCACGATTTTTGCAAGAAAATTCGCAATACAAGCTTCTGCCATTTGAGATTGGGACACTACGAACGGATAACGGTATGCTGACCCTTTTCCCGGGAACGGTTTCGAGTGATGGATTTTTCATAGCAAAGATCACCCGCAAAGAATGACCCGAGAATATCGCATATTTACATTAATTTCGGTTTGAATTATGTTTGCTTTCGAGAGATCAAAAGGAGAATTTCAATGAAAAGCGAAAAAAACAATGAAAACAAGAAGATCGCCTACGAGACACCGACCGCAAATGTCTTGCTCGTGCCTGATGAGGACAGATTTATTCTGACAAGCGGGGACGACAGCGGAAGCGGAAGTGGAAGCAGCGGAGGCTCTTGGGGACCCCTTACGCCCTTGTCGCTGTACCCTTGGTGATGCATAGCAAAACGGAGACCATAAAGATGACAAATGACAAAAGCTTTATTACCCTCTTAATGGACAAGGCGGGCTTTCCGATCGAGTCAAGAGAGCCGCTCCTTTTCGACTACGAACGCCTGATCGATGACCCCGAGTGTGCATCCCTCTTTCAAAGAGCAAAAGAACTCTATTTTCAGCCGATTGATCAGGACAAAACAGGGAGATTGCTTGAAGATGCGGCAAAAATTATCGGTATCGATCTAAAGACCGTGCAGTTTTTGTTTTTGCTCCATTGCTCGGAGGGGCTTTATCACCTTTATCTCGAAAAAGGGCTTGATGAGACCATGTTTTGGGATCTTTCGGTCGATTTTCGGTGCAAACTGATCGAGTGCCACAGCCTTTACGGCATATGGGGAACGACCGTTTTTTGGTGGTTTCACAGACATTTCCTCGTCGATCGATTTGCACTCGGCAGATTTCAGTATGAGAGTGCCGACTTTGAGGCGGACAGCTATGTCTGTGGGGATATTGTTGTCTCGCGAGGGGACAGAGTCTATAATTTCCATATTCCCTCATGCGGACCGATTCCGACAGATGTTCGTATGGACTCGTACAGGCGCGCGTTTGAGTTTTTCGGTGGTGCGCAAAAGGGCTATATACCGCTCGTCTGCAACTCTTGGCTGATATATCCGAAATATCGCGACGTTTTCCCGAGCGGATCGAACATCAGATCCTTTTATGACGATTTTGACATCATAAAATCGGGCGAGACAGATCGCTTTTACGAGTTGCCGCGCGTGTTCAACATGCCCTGCGGCACCGATCCGTCAAAACTTCCGAACGACACGTCGCTTCGCCGCGCCTTTATCGATTACCTGAAAAATGGTGGCGGCGCGGGCTGGGGATACGGTATCATAATCTTTGACGGCGAGAAGATCGTAAATAAAAAAGGTGAATGAGATCGCCGGTTTTGACCAATAATAGCCAAAAACGATCGGAGATAAACTGTGTGTACCGCAATATCGCTTAAAACATCGAACCATTACTTCGGAAGAACGCTTGATTACGAGTTTTCCTACGGCGAGTCGGTGGTGATCGTTCCGCGCGCCTTTGAGTTTGCCTACCGTCATGGCGGAGACTGCTCACACCATCTTGCCATGATAGGCACTGCGCATGTTGAGGACGGCTATCCCCTCTTCTATGACGCCGCAAACGAGGCTGGACTGTGCATGGCAGGGCTGAACTTCGTCGGAAACGCTCTTTACGATGATTTTGATGAAAACGATCACCAAAACGATCAGATCGCACAGTTCGAACTGTTGCCTTGGGTGCTCTCAAACTGTCGCACGATCGATGATGCGAAAAGATTATTGTCACACACCAAGGTCGTGAACACCCCGTTTTCTGAAAAATTGCCGCCATCACCGCTCCATTGGCTTGTTGCCGATAAAAACTCCGCTATCACGCTCGAGATAGGCATCGGCGGAATGAAGATTTTTGACAATAAGATCGGCGTGCTGACCAATAATCCGCCGTTTGACGTTCAGATGCTCATGCTGGCAGGCCATTCGGGACTCTCTCCCGAACAGCCGAGGGCGACAATAGGCGGTGATGTTGAACTTTCGCTCTACAGCCGCGGAATGGGTGCTGTCGGTCTGCCGGGCGATCTGTCATCACCGTCAAGATTTGCCAGAGCGGCATTCACGAAGCTTAACTTGTCTTGCGGTGAGGGCGAGCAGGAGAGCCTTTCGGGATTTTTTCACGTACTCGGCACGGTCGAGCAAACAAAGGGATGCTGCAAGGTCGGTGACAAATATGAGTATACGATCTACACATCCTGCATAAACGCCGATCGCGGCATTTATTACTATAAAACTTACGATTCTCTCGGTATATCCGCCGTAAACATGCACGATTTCGATATCGACTCGGGGAAGATGATCTCACGCCCGATGGTGTCGATCGATGCATCGACGCAGAAATAAAGAGGACAGATCAACATGGATAAAACATATAAAACGAAGAACAGTTTTTTTGCGCTTGTTTTCAGGCAGAGATATATCAGACGCTGGGGACTTATGCGCAATGTCAAGGACGAAAATCTTGCCGAGCATTCGGCGCAGACCGCAATGATCGCGCACGCGCTTGCGCTCATATCAAACAGACGCCTCGGCGGATCTGTCGATGCCGATGCCGTCGCGCTTGCCGCTCTTTATCATGACGCATCCGAGGTCTATACGGGCGACCTTCCGACACCGATCAAATATTTCGATGCTTCTATCCGCGACAGCTATAAAAAGATAGAGAAAAATGCGATCGAAAAACTGCTCGAAAATCTTCCCGACGACCTTAAAGGCGATTACCGCGCTTGCCTTGAGCCGCCCGATGATGTCGAGCGACTTGTCAAGGCGGCTGATAAGCTTTGTGCCTATCTTAAGTGTGTCGAGGAAATAAACTGCGGAAACCGCGAATTTGCCGACGCAAAAGAATCGACAGCGAGAGCAATGTCCGATCTTCATTGTCCCGAGCTTGATATCTTTATTGCCGAATTTTTGCCTTCCTTTTCCGAAACGGTTGACAGACTTTGAAACTTTGAAAAAAGACTTGACAATATCGATCATTTGTGGTATAATGAGTCGGTCAAATAAAGGTTTTTACACAAAAAAGTAAAAAAATGACAAAATCAAAAGGAGAATTTTGAAATGAAATTAACAAAAACACTGATTTCCGCTCTTCTCGCGGCAGTAATGGCGGCAAGCATGATCGCATGCACAAGCGATGATTCGGCGACGACGACCGATCCTGCTTCGACCACGGCAAAGCCCACTGTCACGACTGCGCAGAATAACAGCACCACCACGGCGGCAACGACCACGACACCGGTTACGAACGAAACTCCCGCTACAGTGCCCGAATATCCGAAGGCAGTTCCCGATAGTGAAGTTTGGGGCGGCGATTGGCTTGAGGTCAGCGAGGGACGCTATATGTGCGATTACGCAGATCCCGATTTCGCGATCCTTCCCGTCGGTCAGTTTGAAGAGGGCAAGACAACATATACCATCTCGGTAAAATATGTTTGGGATACAATGAGAGGTTGCGGCGTTATGTTCGCGGCAAAAGATGTTGACGGTGACGGCAAGATCACTGACGATCCAAGCCCTGATACTTACCACCTGGTTCTCGCCAACGGAAGTGTTGCGTATGCGCTCAGAAACGATTCCGGCTGGGGTAATGTTTGGGATCTTCGTGATCACAGCAATCTCGGCATCGAAAAAGATGATACCGTAAAGCTCACCGTCGTTATCCATACCGATACAGGCATCGTCGAGGCGTCGCTGAACGACCAGTATGTCGGCGAATGGACTGTTGATATGACAGGCTACGGCAACTGGATCGGCATCTGCACCAAGAATGTTCTTGCTGAGTACTGGGATATCGAATACAAAGCTGAATAATAAGTTTTTACATAAAAACGAGCCTCTCGGATGTTTCCGAAAGGCTCGTTTTTTTGATCATAGCTGCTTGTGGACGCTCTTGTATTCGTCGTAATATCTGAAATACGGACAATCCGCACCGCTGATGTATCCGGCAAGCTCGTCCTCGTCAAGAGAAACAGAGCAAACATTTTCGCCAAGCTCGTCATCATAGTCATAGAATTCGCATATGTCGCAGGATGGCTTTATCTTTTTCGGGACGATCTTTTTCCCCATTGTCTCCCCCTCCTTACTCGTCAAGTCGCAGACTGATCTCGCCGCTTGAGATTTTGGTGATCTCGCCGCCTTTTTCATCGATCAACAGTGCACCGTCATCGCAGATCGACACGACCTTGCCGAAGATCGTCTTGCATCCGTCTCCGAAACAGCGAACTCTTCTGCCGAGAACTGCCGACCGTGCACGATAGCGCTCGATCATCGACCCGTCATCGATATTCTCGTAGATCTCAAGCAGTCTGTCGCATATCCGCGCGCAAAGGGCTGATCTTGATACCGTCGCACCGAGCGACCCCGCAATGTCGGCGATCTCGCTCGGGAAGACCGATGTTTGACAGTTTATTCCTATCCCGACGATTATCGCGGCGAGATGTTGGCATCCGGGTGGGATTATCCCTTCCGCAAGTATGCCGCAGACCTTCTTGTCGCCGATCAAGATGTCGTTGACCCATTTGATCCTCGGGTCAAGTTCCGGCGCAAGCTCAACTATCGCATCGCAGACGGCAACTGCGGCGGCGGATGTGATCATGGTGACCGGCGAGATCGTCTCGCGAGGCTCGAGTATTACACTCATGTAAATGCCCGTGCCCTGCGGCGAGAAAAAATCTCTGCCGAGCCTGCCGCGGCCGTGTGTTTGACAATTTGCCGCAATCAATGCTCCGTGTCCGCCCTCACCCGACAAAAAAATCTTTCGTGCGGTCAAATTTGTTGACTCGACCGTGTCATATATAAAACTGTTGCCGCGACTTTTTCGATAAGCGTCAGGCACGAATTTATCTTGAATCATCCTGTCCCATCCTCTTTTTGAGTACTATTATACCACATAAAAAATTTTTTTCAAGTAAAATTTCGAATTTTATTGAAATTTATCCTTGGGTGTAGTATAATAGAGGAAAGCTTATTTGAGGTGAGATGTTGAATATACTTCATTTGAAATACGCCGTCGAGGTCGAGAAGACCAGATCGATAAGCAAAGCGGCGGAAAATCTTTTTATGGGACAGCCGAATCTCTCAAGAGCGATACGAGAACTCGAAAGCTCACTCGGCATAACTATTTTCAAACGAACATCAAAGGGTATCACACTGACTCCACAGGGCGAGGAATTTTTGACGCGTGCAAAAAATATTCTCGCACAGATAGATGAGGTCGAAGAACTCTACAAAAGCGGGCAGGGCGGCACTCAAAAATTTTCGGTATCCGTTCCGAGAGCGAGCTATATCTGCTCCGCATTTGCCGAATTTGCGGCATCGCTCGACCCGAAACGTCAGGCGGAGATATATTATAAGGAAACAAATTCAATACGCGCGATCGATAATCTCTTGCAGTCCGACTATAAACTCGGAATTATCAGATTTCAAACTGTCTTCGAACCGTATTTTAAGGCGCTTTTCCACGAAAAGGGAATTGTCGGAAAAACGATCGCCGAGTATTCCTGCCTTGCACTTATGAGTAAGAACGATCCGCTTGCAGGTCGCGACGAACTGTCGCTTGCCGATCTGACCGATCATACCGAGATAGCAAATCCCGACCACTATGTCCCGTCCCTCCCGTTTGCCGATGCGATCAAGGCGGAAAAATCGGACTTTACCGATAAGCATATATATGTCTATGAGCGTGCGTCGCAGTTTGAACTGCTCGAGAGCATTGAAAATTCGTTTATGTGGGTGTCGGCTATTCCGAGAAGCACTCTTGATAAGTATAGCCTTGCACAGCTGAAATGTATTGACAACGAAAAACGCTATAAAGACGTGCTCATCTATCGTAAGGGCTATCATCTGACCGAGCTTGATCAAAAATTCCTCGCAATGGTCGATAAATACAAGGACAAACTTTGATAAACTGTGCATTGTGAGCATAAAATTTTGCATTATTTGCTAAAACCTGTCAAATATTGACAAAACTCCAAAAAACCGAAAAATTTTTGCAAAACCCCTTGACAAAGGGAGAAAGATGTGA
>CAZORL010000022.1:0-24300 GCA_964582375.1 uncultured Lachnospiraceae bacterium | reverse complement strand
ACGTTGCCGCAAAGCTCGGCGTCTCCGCACAGGCGGTCTCCAAATGGGAGTGCGGCAGAAATCTCCCCGATCTCTGTCTTTTACCCGAAATTGCCGATATGTTTGGCGTGACCATTGACAAGCTTTTCAGAGACTGACCTAAAAACAGCCCCTTTCAGCCGACAGACGGTTGAGAGGGGCACTCGTTTTTTGCTTCACAAATTATTTACTTTTTTTATTGACAAAGCAGGAAATATATGCTATACTGAAGTTGACGACAGACCCGAAAATAAAATACCGGATGGGATATTGTGAAAACGAATATGCCTTACGGTGTCACGCTTCACGTGTTTCATTTTAATCTTATGATCTTCATTTGTCAGCGCACAAGCCACCGTAAGTTTCTGCTCGGAGGACTTGTGGATTCATCCTACAGAGAGAGCAAAGCAAATAGTGGTTGCTGCTATGAAAAAAATTTTAGATTCGGGTGATGAGTCACTCTATTTACCATGCTACTCATATAATAATGGTGTCCCCGGACTAACATTGGCGATTGATTCATGGCTTGGAGACAAGATCGAAATTGTTAGGTATGAAACGGACGAAGAAACATACTCGGCGGTTTTGAGGATCACATTTTATGATCATTTTGGATTGGATACCTCTGATTTGAGTGATAAAAAATACGGTTCCTTAACTGCCGGAAAGTTGCCCGGATTTAGACAGTGGTTCATTATTCAGCATTGGGCGAGTTGGAAGCAACTGTTCAGCCAAAGCCGTTTGTTACGGTCGTTTCAGTTGACATTGCAATTGGAGGGAGCTTATGAATTATAAAACCGCTTTACAACAAGTAAAATCCAAGCTCAAAAAAGCCGCACCCCTATATTACACTCGCGTGTTTTATACTTTTTGTCCTGTATGTTGCCTTTGACATATACAAGGTTTGCGGCATACTGAAATATATGCCGTCTCAGTATGTAAACTACGACACCTTCAAGTCGGAGAAAAAGAATATTGACCTGCTGACCAAACGCTTCTTTGAGATTTACGAAAGTGTAGAGGACGAAAACGGCGATATAGATTGCGTATTTATCGATCAAGAAGGCGGCGACAATTGGGAAGTTGTTGTCGAGGAGCGGGATATCGTTAAAATCGTCCCCAAATCCGACGAAGAAAAAGAAGCGGCATGGAGTGTGACCTCATTTAAGTGGGCTCGCATCGTTCGTGTTTACGATGATCGTGTCGTTTTTTATGGGGCGGGCAAATTTGCTATTGTCTACATGAAAAGCGGATTCTCTCCGAAAAGTTTGTTTGGAAATGATGATTTGAAAGAAAGTCGTTATACCGACAGAATAGCGGGTAAATATTATGTCTATGTCCCTTTGAATGATTGATATGACGAAGCAACGAGCCTCCTCGACTCATTTTGAGTCGAGGAGGTTTTTGTATATACTATTTGTTTTTGAAATTTGCCGAAAAGGCTTGAATATCGCGGCAAGTTGTGGTATAATCATATAAAACGAAGATTTCACAAGGAGTGACATACCGATGGCGCAAAGCCGTACAAAAAAGCTGATCGGCAACACCGCAGTCATTGCGGCAGGGCAATTCGGCTCGAAAATACTTGTTTATCTTTTAACAAGATTATATACATCACTGCTTTCGCAGGACGAATACTCGATAGCGTCCAACATTTCGGACATTGCGGTACTGCTTGTACCCATAGTTTCACTCGGCTTCGGCGAGGCGATATTCAGGCTTGCCAAGGGTAACGAATACAAAAAGCGCGAGGTGTTCAGCGACGCATTTGCGGTTTTTCTGTGCGGCATACTTTTGCTCGGTCTGACCCTCCCCATTCTGTCGGCGATACCCTATTTCCACGATTATATTGCGCTGATCGCCTTTTACACGGTTGCGTCTGTCTTCCATTCGCTTGTTGCGAATTATATAAGGGCAAAAGGCATGGTGCGTCTGTATGCGCTCCAAGGCATCATCAACACCGCGCTCGTCATCTGTCTGAACATTATATTCCTTATCCCGTTGAAAATGTCGGCTGTCGGATACGTCCTTTCGGTGCCGATCGCCGATGTTACGGTCACGTTTTTTATCATCGCCGCGGCAAAGCTATGGCAGGATCTTGATCTTCGATCGATAAGGATCGCCGACATAAGATCGATGCTTCGCTACAGTCTGCCACTCATCCCGACCACGATATTTATGTGGATAGTCAACATATCCGACAGATTCATGGTGACCTATTTCTGCGGAGATGCGGCAAACGGTCTTTACACCGCCGCCTACAAGATCCCCACCCTTCTTGGTGTGATGAACAGCATATTCATTTACGCATGGCAGATATCGGCAATGGACGAGCGACGGGACAAAAAGCGATTTTTCTCGAGTGTTTTCGACAGCTACGCCTCGCTGATGTTTTTGGCAGGCGGAGCGATAGCCGTTTTTTCAAAGGTCATCACCATGCTGATGTTCGACAGTTCCTATCATAGCGCGTGGATATACATTCCGATGCTGACCTTTGCGATGGTCATCCACAATTTTTCGTCATTTCTCGACAGCGACAACATGGTTCGTCTGCGCAGTATGCCGACAATGCTCACCGCTCTTGCAGGAGCACTGACGAATATTATCTTAAACTTTCTGCTCATCAAGGTGGCAGGGCTTGGCGCATACGGTGCGGCGATCGCAACATATATCAGCTACAATGTCACATTTTTGATGCGTGCGCGACTCTCTCGTGACTCGATAGTCATACAGCTGCCCCGAATGATCGCCAACAACATTTTGATGCTCCTTATCGTCATCACGACATCGATCTCCTTTGTCGGGTGGGTACTGCTCGACATTCTGCTCCTTTGCGCACTCTGCCTTCTCAACGCACGACCGCTCCTTCGCACGCTCGAAAGATCCGGCATATTGAAGCGTCTCAAAGTCCGCAGGTGAGCAGGTAGGAGAGCAGGAGCATGGATTCATCGCCCATCCTGCCCGACATCAGAAGTGCGGCGGCACCCATAAAGAGCAGATCGTCAAGGGTGAGATCATCGATCGACAAGCCCTCATTTTTCGGCATTTTCTGCTCGGATTGCACAGTTTCGCCATTTTCGACCTGTACATCCTCGATCTCTTCGGGCTTTTCGGCATTTTCGACCTCTTCGAAAGTTTCGACATTTTCAATGATCTCGTCGGGCTTTGGCTCAACGATCGCCGTTCCGCCGTAATCGGGTGGAGCTATCGGCTTTTTGATCTTGTATCTGCTGTACGTATCATCGCCTCCGATCAGGTCGTTCTGCCGCTCGACTTCACTCCGTCGTACAGTTCCATCACCCCGAGTATCCGTATCAGCAGTTCGAGGCGATCCTTCTTGGCGTCCGATATAAACGGTCGCATTGCCTCCAAAAGAGCTATACGTTCCCTGTACCCGCCCTTCTTCCCCACTGACTTCGACTGCTCCTCTGCTACCCGAGAGGGAATCTCCTTTGGCTTTTTCCCCATCATCGAGTCGAGCGCGCCCGACGATGCCAGCATCGACGCCAAATTCATCGCCTTTGACAACATCTCGGGGTTTTCGCTTATCCCCTTCAGCAAATCGCCCATACCGCCAAAGCCTTGTCTCTCTTGTTCGGTCAATCATTATCGCTCCCTTCCGAATTTGCCCGATACCGTTTATCTGCCAAACTGTTTATATCAGACCTTATTTTTGACCGAGCATGGCTATCATTTTGCTGATCTCGTCATCGCTCATCCCCGAAAGCAGTCCTCTTATCTTGTCGGTATTGCCCACAGCCATGGCAGCCATCTCGGGGGAAAGTCCCATTGCGGCAGTGGCAAGTCTGATCATTGCCGCAAATTCATCATCGCTCATTGCGGCGATCTTGTCTTTTTTGTCCCTATCTATCTTATCG
The DNA here is from genome assembly GCA_964582375.1 of uncultured Lachnospiraceae bacterium. Classification (GTDB taxonomy): domain Bacteria; phylum Bacillota; class Clostridia; order Oscillospirales; family CAG-272; genus CAKSQF01. The sequence goes on along the minus strand of CAZORL010000022.1, from coordinate 20,404 downwards.
GGTATATCCATCATGCATTTCCCTTCAAAATATCGTTTTTATTAGCATTATATACGAAAGCACAACCTTTGACACAAAAATCGGAGACACAAATGAAGATAATCGTTTTTTCGGACTCGCACAGGCAATCGAAGATCATGCGCGGCGTGATGCTCGACAGATCGGATGCGGAGCTGTTTGTCCACCTCGGTGACGGTAATAGCGAATTTTCTTATCTCGCCTCAGAACTTGGCGTTCCCACCTTTGCGGTACGCGGCAACTGTGATCTATTCACCTCGGGCGTCCCCGACACTGCCACATTGGAGCTTGGCAAATATCGCATAATGCTCACTCACGGACACCTTTTCTCGGCAAAGACGAGTCTGTCTGCGCTCATTGACGAGGGTCACGCACGCAATGCTGACCTTGTGCTCTTCGGGCACACGCACACCCCTCTTGAAAAGACGGTCGAGCAGGACGGCAAATACATGACGCTCTTCAATCCCGGCAGTATCGGCATGAGCGGCAGCTACGGTGTTGTCGAGCTGACCGATCGCGGCATCCTCTGCGGCGTCGCAGACGGAAGCAGATATTTGAGATAAGAGAAACAATTTTTGCCGAGGGTTTCCTCTCGACCGCCGAAAAACAACTCAATATAAACCAAGGAGGCATCGATATGCTAAACTACACGCCAAACAAGATCCGCAAAAATGCGTGGATGGTATTTGGTTTCATTTCATCGATCGCGGTGATATTTTATGTCTTTTCGCTCTTCTCGATAGGGCTTGTATGGCTGAACCAGCTCTTTCTCGTCGTTGCCCTGACCGCCGATCTGCTATTTTTGATGCGCTACATACTCTACGATTATGTTTACACGATAAACGAGCACGGATTTTTTTCGGTAAGGCGTGTCTACGGCAAAAACAACAGATTGCTCGTCGATCTGCAGATATCGCAGGGCGACATGATCATAAAATACGATCGTGACACCGATCTGTCGCGATTTGGCAGAATATCGAGAAAAGAAAACTACTGCTCATCGGCGTTTCCTCTCGAAAAATACATGTACATTTTTAATTCGGGAGAGACAAAGCAGGCGATCATCATCGAATGCGGTGCCGATACCGCCGAGGTGATCGCACATGCGATCGAGATCTTCGGCAAAGAGGAGGATGACGACGATGAATGACAAAAAAAGAGAGCTTACGCCCGAGCGGCGGCTTCGTCTCTGCTCCTTTGCAGGTGCGGTGGGCATTGTCACGAACCTTGCCCTTGCCGCGTGCAAGCTTTTCGTCGGAATGGCGTCCGGTTCGGTATCGGTGAGTGCGGATGCCGCCAACAATTTGACCGATTGCGGCAGTTCGCTCGTTACGCTGGTCGGCTTTCGCCTTGCGGGCAAGCCGGCAGACCGCGAGCATCCCTTCGGGCACGCACGATTTGAGTATCTGACCGGGCTGTGCATCTCGGTCTTCGTGCTTATGCTGGGTGCGACCTTCATGAAGGACTCGATAAAGGCACTCGTCAAGGGGGCGGAATCGACCTTTTCGACGACGGCACTCGTTCTGCTTGCCGTCTCGGTCGCGGCAAAGATCGCACAGGGACTTTTTTACAGAGCGATCGGCAAAATGACAAATTCGTCCTCGCTTGCCGCATCGGCGGCTGACTCGGTGGGTGACAGCATAATCACCGCCGCCGTCCTTGTCGGGGCAATCGTGAAAAGGATCACAAATATCGACATCGATGCACCCATCGGCATTGCGGTTGCAGGTTTTATATTGATCTCGGGTGCAAAGCTCGTTGCCGAATCGGCAGGAACACTGCTCGGAAAAGCACCCGATAAGGAGACTGTCAAGGGTCTTTGCGAGAAAATTTCGTCATACGACGGCGTGCTCGGTATGCACGATCTGATCGTTCACAGCTACGGCGAGGGAAAGATCTTCGCCTCTGTCCATGTCGAGGTAGACAGGCGAGTGGATGTCACGATCTCGCACGAGCTGATCGACAAGATCGAGCATGATGTATCGCTCGAGCAGGGGATCGGGCTGGTCATACATCTCGACCCGATATCTGTCGATGATCCGCTGACAAACGAGATGCACGCAATCACCGAGACGGCGATAAGCGAGATATCGGATAAGCTCCACTTCCACGATTTTCGAATAGTCGAGGGCAAATCGCGGATAAATCTGATATTCGACCTCGTTGTTCCGACCGATTTCCCGACCCCCGATGACAAGCTTATCGCCGCTCTTGGCGAAAAGATCAGAGAAAAATGCCCGATCGCCGTCCTCGTCGTCGATATAGACAGAGATTTTTCCAACATGTTTTGAATGAACGCAAATAAAAATTACTCAAAACGAATTAACTAAAATTGTTTTGAGTAAATTGAAGAATAATAAAATTTCGAATAAAAAGGAGAACTTTATCATGGAAAAATACGATGTTGCCGTCATAGGCGGCGGATTTGCGGGATTTGCGGCGGCAGTCGCTTCCGCACGCGAGGGTGCAAAAACGATCCTCATTGAAAAAAGCGGTGCACTCGGCGGTGCGTTAAATCTCGCACTCATCATGCCCTTTATGACAAACGGAACTCAGATCGACGGCAAGTACGTCCGCCTGTCTGAAGGAATCTTTGCCGATGTTTGCCGTGAGACCTCGGCCCTCATGCGCGAGTACGAGGGTATCGAGACCGACCCCAACCGTTTTTGGAACTACAACGACGAGTATCTCAAGGCGGCACTGAACAGAATCGCCATTTCCTCGGGCGTCGAACTGCTCTTTCACTCCTATGTGACCGCCGCAAACAAGGACGGTGAGCACATAAAGTCGGTCACCCTTGCGGGCAGATCGGGCACATTCGAGATCGAGGCAGATCGATTTGTCGATGCGACCGGCGACGCAAATCTTGCCTATCTTGCAGGCTGTCCGTTCAGACTCGGCAGAGATGACGGACTTTGCCAGCCGATGACTCTCTGCTTCAGGATCGCAGGTGTCTCCGAGGAGGCAAGAAAGAGGCTCTGGACAAACCGTGACGAGGTCACGAAGATTTGGACGGGACTCCAAGCCGAGGGAAAGATCAGAAATCCGCGCGAGGATGTCATGATGTTCACAACATTTGTTGACGGCGTCGTCCATGTCAATTCGACGCGCGTAATAAAACTCAACCCGACCGACCCGTTCGATCTGACTAAAGCCGAGATAGAGGCACGCGAGCAGGTGCTTGAGCTGTTCGCATTCGCGAAAAAATATATGCCCGGATTCGAGAACGCACAGCTTCTCTCGACCGCATGCGAGATCGGCGTCAGAGAGAGCCGCATGATAATCGGCGATTATGTTCTCACTGCGAATGACCTTAAGGCATGCACGAAATTCGAGGATTCGATCGCATTCGGCAATTACGATATCGATATACATAGTCCCGACGGCGCAGGCACGAGCCACTATTATTTCAAGCCTGGCGAGTATTATTCTGTCCCCTATCGCTCGCTGATCGCCAAAAATGCCGATAATCTGCTCGTTGCAGGCAGATGCATATCGACCGACCACGACGCGCAGGCATCGATACGTATCATGCCGATAGTCTGCACCCTCGGTGAGGCGGCAGGCACGGCAGCGGCACTTTCGGTGAAATCAAACACCGATATCCGCTCAATCGATATAAACACCCTCCGCACCCGCCTCCACCAAAACGGCGCACTCTGCTGAGCTGACAAAATCGCCAACAATAATTAGTGCCTTTTTCCATTGAAGAGTACAGCCGTGAAATAAGTGGGAGAAATATCTCACCTCTAAAATCGCAGAGGCTGTATCTTCAGGGGCAATGAGTCGGGAGCGAAAATTGTCGGAAATATGAGACAAATTAAATAGTCAACAGTCCAAAAGTTCATTTGGGGTTTGGTAATCGATGCCGGAATGAAGGCGGTCGAAGTTATGGTATAGTTCGAAGTTTTTTGCTAAAACCATACACCCTGCCTCGAATGTGAGATGCCTGATATCGGGCGTCTCACGTTCGAGCGTCCGCCAAAACCGCTCAATCGGCTGATTGTCGCTCAGTGCACCGGGACGCGACGTGCTTTTTCCGAAACGTTTCTCTCGACCAAATTCCTCGTCATCTTTGCTGTATATTGACAACCTCTGTGATACACAGCGTCCACAGGACGGTGCGGGTTACGCCTCGATTGCCATCTCAAATGCATTATGAACGATATCTTGCCGCTGATGGCGTTGCGACGACCAACCGACAAGTCTTCTCGTAGCCACATCGATGATGCCGCAAACATACAGCTTGCCACTCCTGCACTTCAGCTCGGTGATATCGATAGTTGGGAATGAACACCACAAATCAAAAAAATCGAAAGAAAAAGAGCCGAAAATCGTTGATTTTCGGCTCTAAGTGGCGGAGAGAGAGGGATTCGAACCCTCGTGTGGTTTCCCACAAACTGATTTCGAGTCAGCCCCGTTATGACCGCTTCGATATCTCTCCAATATAAATTTTTGCCTCGACGAACACATCCGTCGCAAGCAAATCTATTATACCATATTATTTCAAAAAATGCAATAGGTTTTCGAAAATTTATCAAAAAAATATTCGTTCAATTTCCGGACAAAGCAACCGATCGCGTTGTGCGATCGGTTGCTTTGTTGCTTGAAAGTTTATCTGTCTTCTCGGAAGTATGAGAGTCCGAGGGAGGCAGGGGGTTGATTTTCGCGGCGTTTGCCGAGGCTGATTACGATCAGGACGATTATCGTTACGATATAGGGGAGCATACGTGTCAGATCGGTCGACATATTTATGCCGAGCAGGACGGGAAGATACTGATACGCCCAATAGCAGAGCCCGAAGAGGTAGGAGCCCCAAATGGCATTTATTGTCTTCCAAACCGCAAAGATAACGAGCGCGACTGCCAGCCATCCGAAACCCTTAAGTTCATCGCCTGTTGCGGTCGACCAGCTGCCCGTGTTTATATCGAGCAGATAGAACGCTCCGCCGAGTCCGGATATACCCGAGCCGATCGCTATTGCGGCATATTTATAGAGTGTGACGGGAAGACCTGCCGCATCTGCGGTCGCGGGACTCTCACCGATCGCACGGAGATTGAGTCCGACGCGAGTCTTTGTAAGAACTATATGTGCGACGACTGCGATGACGATCGCGACATAGACCATGAATCCGTAGGAGAAAAAGAGCTTTCCGACGATCGGAATATCGCTGAGATAGGGAATTTTTGCCGAAAACAGCTTGTTGGCAGTTGCCGCACGGATGGACACCTGACCGGTGGGGATCGAGAACGCCGCAAAGAATTTCGCCGCACCGACACCGAAGATCGTGAGCGTAAGGCCTGTGACATTCTGATTTACGCGCAGGGAAACGGTGAGTCCTGCGTAGATCAGACCTGCGAGCATTCCCGCAAGGAAGGAGACCGTAAGTGTCAGAATGAGCATCAGAACCGCATTCGGTTCGGTGCCTGCCTCGATGCACTTGTTTTCATAAACAAATCCGCTGATAAATCCGAACGCACCGCCGAATACCATGACGCCGGGCGTGCCGAGATTCAAGTGCCCTGCTTTTTCGGTGATTATCTCGCCGATCGCACCGTAGAGAAGCACCGAGCCGTAAAGGATCGCCGCCTGAAACCATGTCAAGAAGGTATTGAACATATCAGTTGCCCTCCTTTTTTCTGAGTGATACTCTGTAATTTATGAAAAATTCGCATCCGATAACGAAGAAAAGAACGATTCCGACGACAACATCGCAAGCCGATTTGTTGAAGGTCGCATATGTATCGGATATGAGGGTCGTTCCTCTTTCGAGGGCGACGATAAAGAGCGATATGCCTGCCATGTAGAAGGTGTTGAACTTTGCAAGCCATGCGACGATGATCGCGGTAAAGCCGTATCCGCCTGCCGAGTTTGCGCTGATCGTTTGGCTCTCTCCGGCGACGGTCAAACATCCGCATATGCCGCAGATCAGTCCGGACAATGCCATTGTGCGGATCATTACCGCCTTGACGTTGATGCCCGCGTATCTTGCGGTTGACTGCGAGTCGCCGACGACCGAGATCTCATAGCCGTGCTTTGTCTTGGAAAGATAAAAGAACATGAACACGGTCAGGATGGCGACGACAATAACGCTTATAAAAGTGCGCTCGCCCATGATCGGCGGAAACCATCCCGCTTGGGTGATCTTGTTGAGCTGACCGAGCGATGAATGATCGCCCTTCCACTGATTGTAGAAATAGCTGACAAGCTGCATCGCTATGTAGTTCATCATAAGCGTAAAGAGCGTTTCGTTAGTCTCCCACTTTGCGCGGAAGATCGCGGGGATGACACCCCATATCATGCCTGCAAGAGCGGCGGCAAGGAACATCAGAATGAAGAGTACCACCGACGGCAGCTCCTGGAAATTGATCATTACGAATGCAGTCGCAAGTGCTCCGACAAGCACCTGACCCTCTGCTCCGATGTTCCAAAACTTCATTTTGAATGCGGGAGCGAGTGCGACTGCGATGCAGAGCAGCTTTATTGTCGTGTTGATCGTTGACCAAATGTATATGCTGTTGCCGAAAGCACCTTTGACCATCGTTCCGAGTGCGGCGATCGGGTTGATGCCTGTCGTAAACAGTATAAACAGCGCACAGACGATGAGCGCACCGACTACCGATATTGCTCTGAACAGCATTGCGAGCGAGGGCTTTATATCAGTGCGGGGCATTACGCGAAAGAGCGGTTCTCTGACCTTTGCGGTTTCTTTGTTAGTCATTGCCGTGTTCCTCCTTCAGATTTGTCATAAGCAGACCGATCTGCTCCTTGGTTGCGGTCCTTGCGTCAATAATGCCGTTGACCCTGCCTGCACAAAGGACTAAGATCTTGTCGCAGAGTGCGAGGAGAACATCGAGATCCTCGCCGACATAAATGACGGCAACTCCCTTTTTCTTTTGTTCCTCGAGCAGATTGTATATCGTATATGAGGTATTGATATCAAGTCCGCGCACTGCATATGCGGTCATGAGTACTGTCGGTGCGGAGGCTATCTCGCGTCCGACGAGCACCTTTTGAACATTTCCTCCCGACAGCTTGCGGACGGGGGTGTTGATGCTCGGAGTGACGACTCCGAGCTCGTCAAGGATCTTCTCCGAAAGTGCCTTTGCAGCACTTGTTTCAACAAAAAGCGAATGCCCGATGCCGTAATTTTTGAGGAGCATGTTTTCGGTCATGCCCATCGAGCCGACAAGTCCCATACCGAGTCTGTCCTCGGGGACGAATGAGAGCGAGATGCCGTATTCGCGGATCTGCTTAGGATTTTTGCCGATAAGCTCCTTGGTTTCCGATTGATTGGGAGGGAAGTAGGATATCGATGCGCCGATCTCGGTCTTTTGAAGTCCCGCGATCGATTCGAGAAGCTCTTTCTGTCCGCATCCCGAAATGCCCGCAATGCCGAGTATCTCGCCGCCGTTTGCGACAAAGGAGACATCCGAGAGCACGGGAAGCCCGTATTCGTTAAGGCAGGTCAGATGCGATACCTCAAGACGCTTTTGGACATTTTCGGGGGTCGAGCGCGCGATGTTCAGCTCGACCTTCTTGCCGACCATCATGTCGGAAAGGATCTGCTCGTTTGCGTCTTTTGTGTCGATGGTGTCAACATATTCGCCGCGGCGCATTATCATGATGCGGTCGGATATTTCAAGCACCTCGTTTAATTTGTGGGTAATGATGATTATCGCCTTGCCGTCAGCGCGCATTGCACGGAGGATGGCAAAGAGTCTGTCGGTCTCCTGAGGGGTGAGAACGGCGGTCGGCTCGTCAAGAATGAGTATGTCCGCTCCGCGATAGAGAACCTTGATTATCTCAAGTGTCTGCTTTTGCGAGACCGACATGTTGTAGACCTTTTGGTCGGGGTTGATCTCAAATCCGTAGAGTGCGCAGATCTTGTTGATCTTCGCTTTTACCGCCTTAAGATTGTATTCTTCACCTTCCGCACCGAGAGCGACGTTTTCGGCAGCGGTGAAGACATCGACCAGCTTAAAATGCTGATGTATCATGCCGATCCCCGCCGCAAATGCGTCGTGGGGGGAACGGATCGTTTTTTCCTCACCGTTAATAAAGATCTTGCCCTCGTCGGGGTAGTAGATTCCCGACAGCATGTTCATAAGCGTTGTCTTTCCGCTTCCGTTTTCGCCGAGAAGTGAAAGTATCTCGCCGCGACGCAGTTCAAGCTTAACATTGCTGTTCGCCTTGACCTCGCCGAACGATTTGCTTATGTTTTCCATTCGGATAGCGAGCGTTTCGTTCATCACTTTGTTTTCCTTTGCAGAAATTATATAGATCCGACTTTTTTGTCGATCTTGGGGACCGATCTGACCCTCTTCGGTCTTTTCGGTCAAATAAGCCCAAAGAGGAAACGGTTTTCGCCGTTTCCTCCGGGTTGATAGGTTAAATAGTAAATAAATGTTTTTCGATTATTCGAACTTCTGATCGCTGTTCTCAACGATGCCGTCGATACGGAGCTGGAAGTAAGGAGCTGCACGGAGAGTGGACTCACTGAAGTAGGTGATGCCGTTCTCGGTAACGAGCGCGTTCTTTGTCTCGCCCTGGTAGACTACCTTGGGAGCGTCTCCCGAGAAGTCCATGTAGGACAGATCGACATTGGCCTCGGTTATTGCCTGACCGCCAACGGTGAACTTGCTTGTGTCAAATACCTTGAGCGAGCCGTCTTTGATAGCATTGATGGTAGCGTCAACCTTTTCCTGAGTGCCGGCTGCGCATGCCTTGCCGAGCTTTGTGATCGATACGGCGTTGTCAGCATATCCCTTGGACCAGTCGGTGGGGATCTCTTTGCCCTCAAGTGCGAGGGTGAAGAGCTCTTCGTAGTAAACTTCCCAGTTGTTTGCAGCCGAGGTAAGAGCTACATCGGGAGCTGCGGTGAGCATGTCAACGTTGTAACCTACGCTGTAAACGTTGGTGTATGTGCCTGCCTGACGAGCAGCCTGAACTGCTGCGGGAGCACCCGTCGAGTCAGCATGCTGACCGATGATGACACAGCCCTGGCTCATCAGATACTTTGCAGCCTCGCCCTCGAGAGACTCGGAGAACCAAGACTGAGTGTAAACAACTTCCATGGTGATGTTCTCGACAACAGACTTCATGCCAAGGTAGAATGCGGTGTAGCCCGAAACGACCTCTGCATAGGGGAATGCGCCGACGTAACCGATCTTGATGTTATCGCCGTTTTTGTTGTTGTCCTTGATCTCGTTGTTATCAACGAGCTCTTTGAGCTTCATGCCTGCAACGACACCCGATACGTAACGAGACTCGTAAACGCTTGTGAAGGCGTTGTGGAGGTTCTTCGATCCGCAGATTGCGGCGAAGTCACCGGTCATTGCAACGAACTGAACCTTCTCGTGCTTGTCGGCAACAGACTTCATGTAGTCCTGATGACCGTAGGAGTTGGAAATGATGAGCGTTGCGCCGCCTGCGATAAGAGATTCGGCAGCCTTGGAGCATTCATCGGTCTCTTCGACCTTTTCCTTCCAGGAGACCGAAACGACCTTGCCGGTCTTTTCCTTGATCGCCTTGACAGCAGCATTGATGCCGTTTTTGTGTGCGAGTGTGTAGCCCTCACTATCGTCGCCGACCATGATCGCGCCGACCTTGAGGTCTGCGTCGCCCTCATCCGAGCAGGATGCGAGCATCACAGTGCCCGAAATGAGCATTGCCGCAGTGAGCAGAACTGACAGTACTTTCTTGAACATAATTTTTTTCTCCTCTTTATATATATAATTTTTTTGGGGAACTTGGTTAGTGCGAAAAGACGATGCCCTCATCCGGCGACATCTTTTCAATGCTTGCAAGCGACAGAACGCGAATACCCTTTGCACGAAGCTCGTCTCCGCCGCCCTGAAAACGCTTTTCGATTCCGACCGCACAGCCGCAAAGATGTGCCCCTGCCGACTCTGCGATCGTGATGAGTCCGCGAAGTGCCTCGCCGCGCGCGAGAAAATCGTCAACTATCAAAATGCGATCTTCCTTTGAGATAAGCGACGCGGGAACAACGGCAGTGTAGCTGTTGCCGTGCGTCATTGACTTTATCTCGGCGGTGAGCATCTGCCCGACCTGAGTCGATGCTTGGTGCTTCTTCGCAAAAACAACGGGGACGCCGAGATATACGGCTGCTGCCGTAGCTATGGCGATCCCCGATGCTTCGATGGTGAGTATTTTGGTAACATTGTCGCTCTCAAAAAGGCGTGCGATCTCATGACCCGCATCCATGACAAGGCGCGTGTCGAGCTGTTGATTGAAAAATGTATTGACCTTGAGAATGTCTTTCGACAGTACAACGCCGTCCTTTATGATTCTTTCTTCAAGTTCCTTCATTTTTGAGAGCGTCCTTTCAAGCGTAGTCTGCCGCAAAAATGCAAAAAACAGACCTCGAGAGGTCTGATTCAAGACATAACTGTACCCATAAAATGAGAAAATTGGGGGAAGATACCGCAAAATTTGCGGCAGATGCCAATAGTCGCGACCTTGGGGGCACGGTAGAAACATTCGACCCGTTTTCTCGAATTTATATTGGTTATATCGAAAATCGACACATCTCGTCCGATGCTCTATTGTACCACATTTTTTCAAAAAATGCAAACCCCTAAATAACAAAAGATTTACCGAAATTTTACATATCTTTTTGGTAAGGTTGCACAATAGATGATCGTAAACCATGCTTTTCGGCTCTCGATATACAATCACAGTTCGATTTTCTTGTCATTTTTGGCGATTTTTTGAATTATTGCCGATCATCTTCAAATCATGTCCGAACCATACACAATCATGTCCGATTTTTCCATTGAAAAAGAGGCTGAATGTGGTATAATCAATGGTAAAGAGAAAGTGGGGAAAACATCACTTTCAACAAAAACATCAAAGGCGACATGACGCCTGTGATCGAAAGGAACAAATGTAACAAAATGTCGAAAAAATTCAAAGCAAGAGGGATCGTATCGCTGATCCTTGCGTCCCTCATGATCCTGCCGCTTGCGGCTTGCAACGACAAAAGCGGTGCGACGACTACCACGGCGGTACAAACGAAAGGAGATCCGACTGGCATGGAAAACGAAAAAAACGGGCTTCAAGTGGTCGATACGAGCAATGTTGAGACTTTCAAAAATCCGCTGATCACTCCGAAAACCAAAAAAGCATGGTCATCCTACGGCGTCGGCGACCCGTTCGTCATGCGCTGGAACGGTACATATTATCTTTACTGCTCGACCAAGGACGGAAACAGAGGCATACAGGTATGGACCTCTCCCGATCTTGTAACGTGGACATACGGCGGATATTGCAATCGTGACAAAGAGACAACGGGTGCTTATGCTCCCGAGGTCACCTATTACAACGGATATTTCTACATGGTCACCTCTCCTGCAGGAAACGGACATTACACTTTGCGCAGTGAGTCTCCGCTCGGTCCGTTCGAGATAGTCACCGACAACTGGGGACACTCGATCGACGGTCACATTTTCATCGACAACGACGGCAAGTGGTATTTTTACTCCGCAGGAACCAAGGGGATCATGATGTACACCATGTCCTCCCCCACAAAGGTTTCGGACAGCGGTGATACCATCGGTGCGTATATGGGCGACTGGACCGAGGGACCGATGGTTATCTATTACAACGGAATGTACTATCTCACATATACCGGCAACCATGTCTGGAGTCGCGGATACCGTATAGATTATGCAACCTCGGCTAAAAATCCCCGCAATTTTGCTGCAGCAAAGAACAGTCCGCTTCTTGTATCGACCGAGGACAACTGCTACGGCATCGGTCACAGCTCGACTGTCATGGGGCCGAATCTTGACAGCTACTATATAGTCTACCATACGACGGCCGGTGCCGTTCCTCAGCGTGACATGAGGATCGATCGCCTTGTTTTCAACGGCAAGCACATGGAAGTTCTCGGCCCGACGGTTGACGCTCAGCAGAAACCCGAGATGCCCGACGCTTATTCGTATTTCACGACAGGCTCTGATGCGTCCGCATTCGATCTTGGCTCGGCAACACTCACCGAGGGAGGTCTTGCTCTTTCTTCGGGCGCAAAGGTTCTCACCAAAGCGACCTTTGCCGATAAATACACAATGGAAGCAAACTTCATGTCGATCGGCGGCAATGCGGGCATCATCTTCGGCTACACCGACGACAACAACTACGGCAAGGCGATATTTGATACCGCAAAGAGCAAGCTTGTGGTCACATTCGTCGTAAACGGCGAGCCTACCGTGGTTGAAAGCGATCTTGTCAAGAGCTTCAGAGAAAAATACAACTTCAATGCACTTCAGATGCTCACCGTAAAGCGTGACGGCGACAGCTACACCTTCTTCGTAAACGGTCGCGAGCTGCTCATTACCGAGAGCAAGCTTGGCGGCGGAAAATGCGGCGTCACATCCGAGAGCGGCGACACGGTCGTCGGATTTACCGGCGTTTCGGCAGAGGCAAATCAGTCCTCGATCAGAGATTACTTTAAGCCGATCGAGGGTCGTCTTGAGGCTGTTACCTGCATGGAGACCGATTACGAGACCAATGGCAAGGCAAACACCGAGAAGTCACTCGTCGCGGCGGCAAACAAATATTTCAACTATACCGTAAATGTCTCGAAGACCGGCAAATACGACATTATGTTCGAATATGCGGCAGAAAATGACACAGATGTCGAGATATATCAAAACGGCAAGCTGTTGACCACCGTAAAGCTCACCAAGTCGGGCAGCACGCATGCATTCATCGCACACGATATCGAGCTTGAGAAGGGCATGGGAACTATCTCCTTCCGCTATCTCGGCGACGGTGTCGAGGTGCTCTATTACGACCTCACGCTCACCAAAGAGGTCACCGCCATGAGCCTTGATTTCGCAAAAGGTGCGGGCAAAACCGCTTATTCGGACGGTAACTGGAAGGTCAAGGACGGTCAGCTCGTCCTCGGCACAACAGGCGACCATGGCGCACTCGGCAAAATTCTCTACGGCGATAAGGGCTGGGCAAACTACACGATCTCGGCTGATATAACCCCGACCGAGGGCAACCACGACGCAGGTCTTGCGGTTCGCATCACCAATCCCGCAACAGGTGAGAGCAATAACCTCTCCAAGGGTTCGAGCTATTACGAGGGCTACTATATTGCCCTGACTGCAAAAGGCGTCTCGCTTGCCAAGGTCAACTACGAGTTTGATGAGGTCAAGTTCTATAAAAAAGAGATGAAGCTCGGCGAAACGCACAATTTGAAGGTTCAGGCGGAGGATGACACCATCAGAGTATGGCTCGACGGCGAACTTGTCATCGAGTATACCGATAAAGAGCCTTACGCACACGGCATGGCCGGTATGCGCGGATATCGCACTACCACAGAGTACGACAATCTCGTGATAGAGCCGTCTTGATCAGACTTCAAAGATCGATATTTTTGCAAGGACCGCACACGAAATTTTCGTGTGCGGTCCTTGCAATGTTAAAATTTCTTTTAATTGTAGGTATTTACACAAAAAGGCTTGACAAAAGCATTTATTTATGGTAAAATCCATGTTGGTATATTGCGTGACGACGATGGTGTCGAAACAGGACAGAAGAATAAAAAATAAAAACAAATAAATAACAAAGGTAAAAACAGGAGAAAACATATGGCATACGATTTTTGTTTTCACGAAAGCCTTGAGCATCTGCACGTCGGATGCGACAAGCCGAGAGCGTACTTTGTTCCCTTCGAGAGCGACAGAGCGGCAAAGAGCGGTATGCGTGCCTCGTCCGCACGTTTTCGCTCGCTTTGCGGAGATTGGGATTTCAGATTTTACGAAAGCTATCGCCTGATCGGTGATATCGACGGTGATGAGATCGAGTGTCTGCCTTGGGACAGCATAACCGTTCCGAGGAGCTGGCAGACTGTCACCGATGCGGGGTACGATGTTCCGCAGTACACAAATCATGTCTATCCGATAGCGATCGACCCTCCGCATGTTCCCTCCGAAAATCCATGCGGACTTTACAGACGCTGCGTCACTCTGACCGAGGACGAGCTGTCGGACAGAGATGTCAAGATCGTATTCGAGGGCGTCGATTCTTGTTTCTACCTGTTTGTCAATAACGAATTTGTTGCCTACAGCCAGGTCAGTCACATGACATCCGAGATCGATCTGACAGAATATCTCACAGTCGGCGAGAATGATATCAAGGTCATCGTGATGAAGTGGTGCGACGGTACATATCTCGAGGATCAGGACAAGATCAGACTCTCGGGCATCTTCCGCGAGGTCTATCTTCTTTTCAGAGACAAGACACATATAACAGACTTTACCGTGACACCTCTGCTTTCGGATGATTTTTTGAGCGGATCTTTCTCACTTTCGGTCTCGACAAACGCTCTCGGCAATGTCGGCTATCGTCTTGTCGATCCGAATGGCAAAAATGTCGCCACGGGCAGCCTTGACTGCGACACTGCCGCAAAGGTCGAGATAACAGTCCCGTCCCCCATGCTTTGGAACGACGAGACGCCCTATCTCTACGAGCTTTACCTGACAATGGGCGGCGAGCATATCCGCACCGAGATCGGTATGCGTCGCTTCGAGATAAAGGACGGCGTCATCCTTGTTAACGGCAAAAAGGTCAAGGGACGCGGCATGAACCGCCATGACAGCCATCCGATACTCGGCTATGCGACCCCTTACGAGCATATGCTTCGCGATCTTTACATAATGAAGGCGCATAACATCAATATGGTGCGCACGAGTCACTATCCGAACGACCCGCGCTTCTTGGAGCTTTGCGACAGACTCGGATTTTACGTTTGCGACGAGGCAGATATCGAAAGCCACGGCAACACCGAGATCGGCAGATGGAATCTGTTTACCGACGATCCCGAATGGGAGGGTGCGTTCATGGACAGGCTTTTCCGTATGGTCGCCAGGGACAAAAATCACGCCTCGGTGCTTATGTGGTCGCTCGGTAATGAAAACGGCTACGGAAGAAATCAGCAGGCAATGTACGATCGCCTCCACGAGTTGATCCCGGGGGTTATCGTTCACTGCGAGGATGCATCGAGAAATTATTTTGACAACCACCTTTCAAAGGATAAAAAGAGCACGGGATCGCCTGCGACCGATGTAGAGAGCAGGATGTACCCCTCGCCCGCTGAGATAAAGGAATATTATCTCGACAATAAGAACATCAAAAAGCCGCTTTTCCTTTGCGAGTATTCGCACGCGATGGGCAACAGCTGCGGCGATCTCGAGGATTATTGGAATCTCGTTTACGGCTACGATAAATTTTTCGGCGGCTGTATTTGGGAGTTCACCGATCATTCGGTCGATGTCGGCGATCGTGACAAGGCAAAATATCTCTACGGCGGCGACTTCGGCGAAGATCCTCACAGCGGCAATTTCTGCGTTGACGGCATGGTATATCCCGACCGCCGCGTGCATACCTCACTGCTTGAATATAAGCAGGTGCTTCGCCCGGTCAGACTGGTCGAATTTGACCGCCAAAAGGGCATTATCAAGCTTCGCAATATGCGAACCTTCACCGATCTGTCCGATCTGCGCCTTATATGGCAGATCAAGGTAAACGGCAAGACGGCAGAGCAGGGAAGCATGGCATTCCCGAAGACCGCCCCCGGAAGACTTGCTCTCGTGAAACTTTCCCCCGAGCTTTTTGCCGATCTTTGCGGCATCGCAACACTCGATCTCTCCTTCCGCTCGGTCAAGGCACACGCATGGTCGGATGTCGGCTATGAGGTCGGATTTGAGCAGATCATTCTCTCCGAGACTCTTGATGCACCCACAGTCGAGCCGAAAGCATCGCTTTTCGAACTTGTTGACGGCGAGGAGGAATATCTGATCGTTGACGGCGACAATACATATGCCGTCGATAAGACTACCGGTCTTGTAAGCTCGATCTCGGTGCTCGACAGAGAGCTTTTGACCTCGCAGATCGATCTTGCGATCTGGCGTGCTCCCACCGATAACGATATGTACATCAGAAAGGATTGGGCATGGCAACGCTTTGATCATGCGTACACAGACTGCAGAGGAGTTCGCCTTGTTAAGTCCGACGACACGCACGCCGTTATCGAGACGACCCTGCGGCTCGCGACCGCAGGCAGAGAGCCGATCGCGAGCGTCGATGTCACATATACGCTCGAAAAGGGACACGGAATTAATATTTCCTGTCATGCATCCCTTCGCGACAAAATGCCGCCTCTTCCGAGATTCGGCTGGCAGTTCACGACCGACGGCGATCTTGAGAGGCTTGCCTACTTTGGACTCGGTCCGACCGAATCTTATAAAGATAAGCGCAGAGCGGCAAGACTCGGACTGTATCAGACGACAGTCACCGATCACTTCGAGCACTATATCCGCCCACAGGAGAATATGGCGCACGCCGATTGCAGATTTGTAAATCTGGCTGACATTTCGGGATGCGGACTGCTCGCACTCGGCGATAAATTCAGCTTCAACTGCTCGCACTTCACACCGCATATGCTGACCGATACTGCGCACGATTTCGAGCTTACCCCTCTTCATGACACCGTTGTCAATATCGATTACGCACAAAACGGCATAGGAACAAATTCCTGCGGCCCGAGGCTTGATCCCAAATACGCACTTTCCGAGCGTGAGATCGATTTCTCGTTCAGACTCATGCCGTCAAAGATCGGCGATGTCTGCCCGTTTGACGAGCTTTCGAGATGATCCAAAGCTATTCCGCCGCCTGCGGTTAACGGGCGGCGGGGACAGACAAATGCGAAAACAAAAACCTATAAAAAAGGAGAAACCAAGTGAAAAAGATTACTTCAGCGATCCTTGCGGTGGCGATGATGCTAACCTTTGCTGCCTGCGACGGCGGCAACGGCACTATAACAACAACGTCTGCTCCCGACACAACAACCGCTCCCAACGTGACGCCTACCACGCCCGACCCCACCACCCCGTCAAATAACATAAAGCTTGACCCTCCCTCAAGCGTCGATGAGTCCAAACTGCTATCTGAAAATTACGATCCCGAAAAAGAGTTCAAAAACCCCGTAACAAGCAATCTCGATACAGGTGACCCCTTTGTCATGCGCTATAACGGCACATACTACCTCTATTATACGAGTTCAGGCGTCGATTGCTGGACATCGTCGAACCTTGTCAAATGGAAGCGCGTCGGCAGAGTTGCCAATATCGAGGGCACGCCCTACGCTCCAGAGGTCTACTATTACAACGGATATTTCTATATGTATACCTCTCCCGACGGCGATGGACACTATGTTCTGCGCAGTGACAGCCCGACAGGCCCGTTCGAACCGATAACAGGTAATATCGGTAAGTCGATCGACGGTACGGTATTTATCGATGATGACGGCAAGTGGTATTTCTATCGTGCCTCAACCGAGGGCATTATGATCCACGAAATGACATCCCCCTCCGAGATAAAGTCTGCGACGAGAGTCTCCGCTCCTTCGATGGACGGCTGGACAGAAGGTCCGGGTGTTGTCAAGTATAACGGCGTCTATTTCATGACCTATAGCGGCAACCACTTCCTCTCCCCCGGATACCGTATCAATTATGCGACATCCACCACAAATCCCAAGAAATTTACCGCAGCAAGCAGTAATCCCCTGCTCGTTGATACGACGACCGCCGCAAAGGGTATCGGACATAACTCGATCGTCCTCGGTCCCGATCTCGACACCTACTATCTTGTATATCACTCCATGCCCGATACGGGCGGACCCCGTGAGACCCATATCGACAGGATCTGTTTCAACGGACAGCAGATGAATGTTATGGCACCTACGATAAAGCCGCAGGAGACACTGTCAATGCCTCAGGTCTATTCGTATTTTACATCCACCAACCTCTCCTCGTGGAACTTAAATGACGCAGCCGCACTCGGCGATGATTGCATGGTGCTCTCGTCCGGCGGACGCTTCCTTTCAAAGGATACCTTTGCCGACAAGTATACCGCCGAGCTTAATGTTCTCTCGATAAACGGCGGCATGGCGGGTGCACTCTTTGGCTATACCGATGATAATAACTACGGTGCGGCTCTCTTTGACCCTGCGGCACAGGAGCTTGTCGTCAGATTCGTTGTCGGCGGCAATAAGACCGAACAGAGATTCCCGCTCACAAAGAGCTTTGATGAGGATGTACGCTTTGATTGCCTTCAGAAGATCATGGTCGTCCGTGACGGCAAGAATTACACATTCTCGGTCAATAACATTCAGCTCGGCACGATCGAGTCCGAACTTTCGAGCGGCAGCTTCGGCGCGATCGCTGAGGGCGGAGAGGCAAAGATCGGCTTTAGTGCGATCAACCCCTACGCAAATCAGTCCTCTGTTAAGGATTATTATAAACCCACAAACACCGACTTCTACGCTCTGACCTGCGTTGAGGACGGACTTACCTTTGACGAAAAGTTCGGCGCAAAAGCGATCGTTGCAAAGGGCGACAGCTACTTTAACTATCGTGTCAATGTCATGGCAAAGGGCACATACGATTTTGCGGTCAAGTATTATTCGGACAGCGACGCAAGAGTCGATCTTTATCAGAATAAGACCTACCTCGGCTCTGTCATGCTCCCCGCATCCGGCGGCAATATCGCAACAGCGATTTTGAACGATGTCGAGCTGAATACCTGCTACGGTATCATAACAGTCCGAGTTTCCTCGGGCGAGACCAATATTTTGAGCTACGATATCGATTCCTCTCGCGAGACCTATCTCAATGTCGGCGATAAGAACGGCTTTAAGGCTCTCAAGGTTCTCTACAAAGACAGCGACGGCTGGACTATAGATAAGGACACGATAACCCACAACTCTATCGATACCGCAGGTAAACTCCTTTACGGCTCTTACGATTGGAATAATTACACCATCGAGACCACCCTTAAGTTCACAACGACCAAGATCAACGGCGGCATTCTCTTCCGCGTGACCAATCCCGCAATCGGTGGTGCGAATGACAGTCCCGCAGGCGGATATGTTTTCTATCAGGGATATTATCTCGTCATCGCGAGAAATAAACTCAGACTTTGCAAGATCAACTACGGCGCGACCGATATCGCCGAGGCATCTTATAAGATCAATACCAAGACCGATTATAATTTCAAGATAACGGTCAACGGCGGACGGATACTCGTCTATGTAAACGACGAACTCGTGATCGATTGCACCGACCCCGAGCCGCATCTTCAGGGTGCTTTCGGCTTCTCGGGATCGAATACCAAGTTTGAAGTTTCGGCAATTAAGGCAACCCCTGTTGATTAAGGGTATAAAACATCCCCGATGCTATCGCATCGGGGATGTTTTTTGCTGCTTTTGGTCGAAAAAAGCATTTTTCGACCATTCTCGCTCGATTTGCCCAAATGCAGGAGAATACCGCACGAATCGGCTATTTTAGGAACTTTTTCATCTTCTCGCAGTTTTGCTCCTCGGTTGCGATGACCATTTCGGTGAATGCACGCAGGGCATCGTCCGAGCCTTGGTATTGTCCAAGCTCACGCGTAAGCTTTGCGTAGCCGGTCGTTGTCGATCTGACCATATCCTCTGCGATCTTTTCGTCCGATGTGTCGCTGAGATTCTTTATAACACTCATCGCCTCAGCCGACAGCTTTGTCAGCGTCGGGACATCCTTTGCCTTGCCGCCGTAGCCCTCAAGCATTTTGCCTGCCTTTTGATGAATGTCTTGATACTCGCGTATCTGATCTGCCAGTTCGGACGCAAGATCATCCTTTTTGACATATTGACGCACCATTTTTATGCCGTCAATGCCCATCTCGACATTTTTTCTGATGGAATTTGTGAGTTCGATCTCGTTCATAAGCTTATCATCTCCTTGCCCTTGAGAGGAAAATAAAATTACCCCTTCTTTCGGATATTGTCCGCAAAAAGGGGTGAATTTATTCGCTTTTATGTGAATTTACCAATCGATCGTCGTCGCATTGCCTGTTGAGTCCGATATGTACAGAAGTATCTCGCCTGCAAGCGTTTCGTCGATCATAACATCGGCGATCGGCACCTCGTATGCTGCCCTTTTTTTGTTATTTTCGTTCATTTTAGTTCCCTCTTGATTTGATGGACATATGATAGCACATATCTCACGAAATGTCAAGAGCTTTTTGTTAATTTTTTAATGAATAAAGATCATTGTGCTAAAACGATGATCAAATCGATTTTTTGCAAATTGTCTTTTTGATGGTTCGCACATCTTGCCCCTTACCTTTTCCTTCTTGCTTCAAAAAAGATCCTCACCGAAAGGTGAGGATCTTTTTGATAATGTAATAATTATGCTCTCTTCTTGGAAGCGATAACTACGCCTGCGAGCGAAAGAACGGATACGAGAGCTACGATGGATGTAGCCTCACCGGTCTTCGGTGCTACGGGCTTGTCATCAACGGGCTTGTC
>CAZORL010000021.1:9992-25797 GCA_964582375.1 uncultured Lachnospiraceae bacterium | reverse complement strand
TATATCACATCTTTCCCCTTTTGTCAAGGGGTTTTGCAAAAATTTTTCGTTTTTTTGGAAAAAAGTTTTTTATCCGTATCTGCTCGATCGATTTTCTTCATTTTATTTATATAGTACACGCAAAAGATTCTTCTTTTTCCCTCGGCACTTGACAAACACGCCGTGATGGTGTATAATATACGCACGAAAATTCGAATTTGCGAGGAGAAATATTATGGACAAGGGGCGACTGCTTGACAAAATTTGCTCACCGAGCGATCTGAAAAAGCTCGACCCCGGCGATCTTCCCGCGCTGTGCGGCGAGATCCGCGAATTTCTGATCGATCATGTCACAAGATCGGGCGGACATCTTGCATCGAATCTCGGCGTTGTCGAGTTGACCGTCGCGCTCCACCGAATATTCGACTCGCCGACCGACACGATCGTCTGGGACGTCGGTCACCAAAGTTATGTACACAAGATGCTGACCGGGCGAGCGGGCGATTTTGAAGATCTCCGCGCCCCCGGCGGACTCTCGGGCTTCACGAAGCGTTCGGAGAGCGTGCACGATGCATTTGGAGCAGGACACTCATCGACCTCGGTTTCGGCGGCACTCGGCATCGCCAGAGCAAAAGCACTCGCAGGCGACCCGTCATACACTGTTGCGGTACTCGGCGACGGCGCGTTCACGGGCGGAATGATCCACGAGGCACTCAACAATTCGGACAAGTCCCTGCGGCTGATAATCATACTCAACGAAAACGAGATGTCGATCTCGAAAAACATCGGCAGGTTTGCGAGCCACATCCAAAAGGTGCGAATTTCGGGCAAATATCACAAGATCAAGCGTGACACCAGATCGGTTCTCTTCAAGATTCCGCTGATCGGCAAACCGACATTCAGAGCGGTGCGCCGCATCAAGCAATCGATCAAAGGTGTGCTCTACCACACGAATTATTTTGAAGATCTCGGACTATACTACATTGGACCGGTCGATGGGCACAATCTTCCCTCACTCGAACTCATGTTGACCGAGGCAAAACGCGCTGACCAGAGCGTTATCGTGCATGTCAAGACCACCAAGGGCAAGGGATACGCGCCTGCGGAGGCTGAGCCGGGCAAATACCACGGTATTTCGCCAATGGGCAAGGTCTCACCGCGCAATTATTCGGCGGAGATGGGCGAGACTCTCTGCTCGATCGCCGAAAGGGATAGCTCGATCGTCGCAATCACTGCCGCGATGGCTGACGGATGCGGACTGTGTGAGTTCGCGAGATGCTTCCCCGACCGATTTTTTGACGTCGGGATTGCCGAAGAACATGCACTCGTCTTTGCGGCAGGGCTTGCAGTCGGCGGAATGCGACCCTTTTTCGCAGTCTATTCGACCTTTCTCCAACGCGGATACGACAACATCATCCACGATATCGCACTCCAGCATCTGCCCGTTGTCGTCTGCATCGACCGTGCAAATCTTGCCGAGCATGACGGCCCGACCCACCACGGCATATTCGACGCCGCATTTTTGTCCGAGATCCCCGACATTCTGCTCTACGCGCCCTACGATTTTGCCTCGCTCCGAGACTGTCTCGAACGTGCGGCGACGGCGAGCGAGCCGACGTTTGTCAGATACCCGAGCTCGGGCGAGATAAGTGGTCTGCGTGAGCGATTTGCCCATGGCATCGACGGGCTGTATCGCACCGATTTTGCCCCCGACGAGCCGATCGACGGTCTGATCGTCGTTTACGGTCGAATCGTCTCCGAGGCGATCGCCGCCGCAGATTTTTTGGCAAAAGATGAAAAAAAGATCGGTATCCTACTGCTCGAGCAGTTAAAACCGCTTGACACAGCGGCAAGTTTTGCGTCACAACTCCTTCAAAATGCGGACATTCCGCTCCTGTTTCTTGAAGAGGGCATCTACGCAGGGTCGATCTCCATGCTCCTTCGCGAGCGGCTGATCGACGGCGGCATCGACTCGGCGGCAAGGTGTTGCAAGATCCTTGCGATAAAGGACAGCTTTGCGCCCTCGAAAAAGGGCATGAGTGCATTCGAAAGCTGTGAGATATCGGCATCCGACTGTATTTCATTCTTCAGGGACGAATTTGGCTCGAAAGCCGACCGCTTGACCTAAATTTACAGAAACTTACTTGACCGTTGTCAGATTTCAGGCTATAATAGAAACGCACACCAAACATCAAAGCAAATACACAACAGCAAATCGAAAGGGAACTCAAATGGGAAAATATTTCGGGACAGACGGCTTCCGCGGAGAGGCCAATGTCACGCTTACCGCCGAGCACGCCTACAAGATCGGGCGTTATCTCGGTGCAAACATAGGAAAGATCGGCGAAAAAACACGCGTTGTCATCGGAAAAGACACCCGACGCTCAAGCTACATGCTCGAATATGCGCTTGCCGCAGGGCTGACCGCATCGGGCGCGGACGCATATCTGCTCCACGTCACGACGACGCCGTCGGTCGCCTATGTCGTGAGGACGGAGAACTTTGACTGCGGTATCATGATCTCGGCAAGCCACAATCCCTACTATGACAACGGGATCAAGCTCATCTCGCCCGAGGGCGAGAAGATGGGCGACGAGATCACCGAGCAGATCGAGGCGTATATTGACGGTCTGCTCCCCGAGCCGCCGCTTGCTAAACGCGACGCAGTGGGCATCGACGTCGACTATTCTGCAGGGCGAAACAGATACATCGGCTATCTCATCTCGCTGGCAACAAGATCATACAGAGGCAAGCGGATCGGGCTTGACGCCGCAAACGGCTCATCCTGGATGATCGCGCAAAGCGTGTTCAACGCACTTGGCGCGACGACCTTTGTCATCGGCAACGAGCCTGACGGAACGAACATCAACGACTCTTGCGGCTCAACGCACATCGAGGCACTGCAAAAGCTGGTCGTCGAGAAGGGACTTGACGCAGGATTTGCCTTTGACGGCGATGCCGATCGCTGTCTGGCGGTGGATGAGCGCGGAAATGTCATAACGGGTGACCATATCCTCTACATCTGTGGAAAATATATGAAAGAGCGCGGCAAGCTTGCAGGCGGCAAGCTGGTGACGACGGTCATGTCGAATTTCGGACTTTACAAGGCACTCGACAAGCAAGGCATCGGCTACGAAAAAACGAAGGTCGGTGACAGATTTGTCTACGAATGCATGAAGGAAAACGACTACCGTCTGGGCGGCGAGCAATCGGGGCATGTGATCTTTTCGTCTTATGCGACGACGGGAGATGGCCTGCTCACATCGATCATGATCATGGAGGTCATGCTCGAAAAGAAATCCACCCTCTCGGCACTCAGCGAGGGATTGGTAATTTATCCGCAAGAACTTATCAATTTGCACATAAACGATCGTGATGGTGCGCTCTCGAGCGATAATGTGAAGGCAGCCATTGCCGATGCGGAGCGCGATCTTGGCGAGAGCGGGCGATTGCTCGTTCGTCCGAGCGGCACCGAGCCGCTTGTGAGGGTCATGGTGGAATCTCTTGACGGAGATCTTTGCAGATCGGTCTGCCAAAGGGTCGCCGACGCAATAAAAGCCGCCGACAAATAAAGACCATGAACTCATGAAGTCAAACGACAAGCCAATCAACGAAACAACGAAAGGGACAAAAGCAGATATATGTGTGGAATAATCGGATATACCGGGCGTCAAAAGGCACTCCCGATACTGCTTGACGGGCTTGCAAAGCTCGAATACAGAGGCTACGACAGCGCAGGCGTTGCACTTATACAAAGTCACAGCGGCGAGCTGGCGATCCGCCGTGCGAAGGGACGGCTCTCGGAGCTTCGTTCTCTGACCGACAGTGATCCCGACCTTGGCGGCGGATGCGGCATCGGTCACACGCGATGGGCGACACACGGTGAGCCGTCTGTTGATAATGCGCATCCTCACTCGTCACCCGACGGCAGGATCGCGCTCGTACACAACGGAATAATCGAGAACTTTGCCGAGATCAAGGCAGGGCTTATCACAAAAGGATACAGTTTCAAATCGCAGACCGACACCGAGGCGGCGGTTCTGCTCATTCACTCGCACTACAGCGGAGATCCGCTCGACGCCATCGCGGCATCCTGCGCCGAGATCCGCGGCTCATATGCGTTTGCGGTCGTTTTCGCCGACCATCCCGACAGGCTCTTTGTCGCGCGCTGGGACTCGCCGCTTTTGGTATCGCCCGGGCTGTGCGCATCCGACGCCATCGCACTTGCGGGCAAATGCACAGAGGCGGCGTTCATCAAGAACGGTGACATTGCCGAGATCAGCCCGGAGAGCGTCAAGATCTTCGACCGTGCGCTGACCCCCGTCGCACGCCCCTTCCTGCCCCTCTCTGTCAGTGCGGAGCAGGTCGGCATGGGTGATCACTCGTCATTCATGGAAAAAGAGATCGCCGAGCAGCCGGACGTTTTCGACAGGACGGTCATCCGCCGCATCTCGGGCGATCGGATATCCTTCCCCGAGATCAACAATTTCGACGGAATCTATCTTGACGGTCTGCAAAAGATCTTCATCACCGCCTGCGGATCGGCGTATCACGTCGGTCTGTGCGGAAAATATTATTTCGAGGCACTCGCAAAGATCCCGGTCGAGGTCGAGATCGCATCCGAGTTCCGCTCACGCGATATTTTGATCGGAAAGAACACGCTTTTTGTCGTCATCAGCCAGTCGGGTGAGACGGCAGACACGCTTGCCGCCCTTCGCTATGCAAAGGGAAAGGGCGCACGCACGCTGGCGATAGTCAACGTTCGCGGTTCGACGATCGCACGCGAGGCTGACTATGTCATCTTCACCGAGGCAGGACCCGAGATCGCGGTCGCAACGACCAAGGCGTTCACCGCACAGCTCGGACTTGTGGCTCTGCTGTCGGTCTATTTCGGCTACACCAAGGGTGTCATCGAGCAGGCGGTTCTTTCATCGCTGTTGCACGAGATAACCGAGATACCCTCGCAGATAGCGGCATCCCTTCCCGAGCTTCCGCGTGCCAAAGAGGTCGCCGAGGCACTTCGCGACACGCACGATGTTTTCTATCTCGGTCGTGGTCTTGACTGGTACGCCGCACTCGAGGGTTCGCTCAAATTAAAGGAGATCTCCTACATTCATTCGGAGACTTACGCCGCAGGTGAGCTAAAGCATGGTTCGATCGCGCTGATCGAGTCGGGCACGCCGGTAGTAGTTTTGGCAACACAGCCGAGGCTTTACGACAAAATGGCGGTCGCCGCCGCAGAGGTCAAGTGCCGTGGCGCGAAGATCATCTCGATCACGGGCGTGGACAACAAAAAGCTCCTCGAACTTTCCGATCTTTCGCTCGTCATCCCGGGTGTCGCACCCCTCTTTGCGCCCTTTGCCGCAGTCGTTTTGATGCAAATGATCGCCTGCGAGTCGGCAAAAGTGCGCGGTTTCGATGTTGATAAACCCCGCAACCTCGCAAAATCGGTAACGGTCGAGTGAGATAGCAGATGCAAGATGGGCGTGATTTATATTCGCCGATATATCATTTCAAAAACCCCCGCCTCTCGGCGGGGGTTTTTATAGGGTTTATCAGCCTTTGACCATTTTTTCGATCTCGGCTGCGAAATCTTCTTCTCTCTTCTGGAGACCTTCGCCCTTTTCGAAGATAACGAAGGAAACGACCTTGATATCAGCACCGAGAGCCTTTACGGTCTCTTTGACGTACTGACCTACGGTGAGCTTATCGTCCTTGACATAGGGCTGTTCGACAAGGCAAACTCTCTCATAGAACTTGCCGATTCTGCCGCCGACCATCTTTTCGAGGATGGCATCGGGCTTTCCTGCGTTCTTGGGGTCGTTCTTTGCCTGCTGAACGAGGATCTCTTTCTCCTCATCGACTTCCTTCTGAGGAACTTCGTCCTTATTGACATACTTCGGGGGGTTACCTGCGGCGATCTGGAGTGCGATATTCTTTGCGAACTCAGCAAACTCAGCCTTTGCGGCGGTTGCGGCGTCGGTGTCAAACTTAACGACAACGCCTGTCGTGCCTGCGCCGTGGATATAGGTGGAAACGATGCCCTCGACAAGCTCGAAGCGGCGGATGGAGATCTTCTCGCCGATGACTGCGATCTGATTTACGAGTTCAGCGGAAACGGTATTTTCGCCGCCGTTGAAGGGGGTCGCAAGGAATGCTTCCATATTTGCAGGCTTTGCGTCAACGAGAGTTGCGAGCAGTCCCTTAACGAAGGTGCGGAAGGATTCGTTCTTTGCAACGAAGTCGGTCTCGGTATTGACCTCGATAACTGCGGTCATGCCGTCCTTTGAGAGGATATCGACAAGTCCCTCAGCCGCGATTCTGCCTTCCTTCTTTGCTGCGGTTGCGAGTCCCTTCTCGCGAAGGATCTTTATAGCGGCGTCCATATCGCCGTCAGCCTCAACAAGTGCCTTTTTGCAGTCCATCATGCCAAGACCGGTCTTTTTACGAAGCTCTGCTACGAGAGATGCTGTAATTGCTGCCATTTTCAAGTCCTCCTGATCTAAGTTATGCCTCAACGGGCTTTTCTTCTGCGGTCTCCTCGATGGTCACAGGCTCTGCTGTCTCCTCTTCG
The DNA here is from genome assembly GCA_964582375.1 of uncultured Lachnospiraceae bacterium. Taxonomy (GTDB): domain Bacteria; phylum Bacillota; class Clostridia; order Oscillospirales; family CAG-272; genus CAKSQF01. The sequence continues at coordinate 19,244 of CAZORL010000021.1, read as the reverse complement.
GCAGCCGCATCCTCACCCTGTCTGCCCTCGATGATAGCATCAGCGAGCGAGGACGAGATGAGCTTGATCGCACGGATAGCGTCGTCGTTACCGGGGATGATATAATCGGCGTCATCGGGGTCGCAGTTGGTATCAACGATAGCGATTACCGGGATGCCGAGTTTCTTTGCCTCGAGAACGGCGTTGACTTCCTTATGGGGGTCAACGATGAAGATGGCGTCGGGGAGCTTGCCCATTTCTTTGATACCGCCGTAGTTTCTCTCAAGGAGGGTCATTTCCTTAACAAGGGATGCAACTTCCTTCTTGGGGAGAAGATCGAACGTGCCGTCTTCCTTCATGCGCTCGAGCTTTACAAGGCGAGCGATCGACTTTTTGATCGTCTTATGGTTGGTGAGCATACCGCCCGGCCATCTTTCGTTGACGTAGTACATGCCGCAACGCTGTGCCTCTTCCTTGATCGCCTCGGCAGCCTGCTTTTTCGTGCCGACGAAAAGGAGAGTTCCGTTCTGCTCGGAAAGCTCACGAACGAAATTGTACGCCTCATCGAACTTCTTTACTGTCTTCTGAAGGTCGATGATGTAGATTCCGTTTCTTTCGGTGAAGATGTAGGGAGCCATTTTCGGGTTCCATCTTCTGGTGTGGTGTCCGAAATGGACGCCTGCTTCGAGAAGCTGTTTGATTGACAAAACTGACATTATTATGTCCTCCTTCGGTTTATTCCACCCCGCAGAGCAATAGCAGACGGTCTTTGTCCGAACCGAAGCGTCCGCGAGTGTGAATTTGCTTCCTTCATTATATATTTTTGGCGGCACATCGGAAGCATCTGCGCCACTCAAATATTATAGCGCAAGTGAGCCGTTTTGGCAAGCACTTGCGCTATATGTTTACAAAATGTTTACAATATTTTCGACTTATTCAGCGTCGGTATCTTCTGCGTCCTCAGCGGTCTCGCACTCTTCGCAGCACTCGCACTCTTCGCACTCTTCGCACTCGTCATCATCCTCGAGAAGTTCGCAACCCTCGCAGGTCTCGTTCTCGCAGGTCTCGCAGGGATCGGTCTCGTCGTCTCCATGCTTTTTAGCAAGGATAGCCTTGACCTTTTCGCTTTTCAGAATGACATATGTTGCCGCAGCGGCGATACCTGCAAGCAGTGCGGTAATAACAAGAATTTTTTTCATGTGAACACATCCTTTTCATGTATTTTGCTCTATTATATACCATCTGTGGTGAAATTTCAAGTGTTTTCAGGAAAGTTTACAAAATGGATAGGAAATGTTAAACAACATAGGAATTACTTGCAAGATGCAAGATCTTCATGCGGCAAAGATCTTGCTGTTTACCCGATCTCCTTCCCCCGACTCCAGTGCGAGAGCTGCAGCAGCCATGCGATCAGTTGGGGACGGGACATCAGCTGACCCATCCATGTTGTGTCCTTACCCTCGCGCAGGCGATCTACAGCACCCGGTGCGAGCCAATTTGCCAAAAAGCCGTCCTTTTTCAGCTCATCATCGAGCATTTTGGAGACGATCTGCTCATATTTTGGCGAATGCGTCTTCGGATAGGGCGATTTTTTGCGGCGCAGGATTTTCTCGGGGAGCAGTCCGACCCCTGCACGGCGAAGGAGCGATTTTTCGACGCCGTCCTCGAACTTGACCGATTTCGGCAGGTTATAGACAAATTCGATGATGCGGTGATCGGCAAAGGGCACGCGAACCTCGAGGGATGCCGCCATGCTCATCCTATCCTTACGTTCGAGCAAATTTGTCATGAAATACTCGGTCGAGAGGACGCTCGCACGTCGATAGGCGAGCGTTTCGGGGTCATCGTTCTCAAGGCAGGGGACATTTTCCGCCGCCTTTTTGCAAACATCCTCAAGATAGTCCATCGCATCGGACGGGTGCGTCAGCTCGGGACGGAAGAGCGACAATCTCGCGGTCGGGTCGTGCATCCAAGGAAAATAGCGATTTTCGAGCATTTCGGGGCGATAGAACCAAGGATAGCCGCCAAATATCTCGTCGGCGCACTCGCCCGAGATCGCAACGGTGTGCGACCTTTTGACCTGTCTGCAATAATAAAGGAGCGACGAATCGATGTCCGCCTGCCCGGGCAGATCTCTGTAATATGCGGCGTCGGGGAGCAGTTCTGCCACCGTCTCGATCGGTACAGTCAGCACCCTGTGATCCGTCCCCAAGCTCCGAGCAAGCTCGGCAGCGAACCGGTCGTCCGAATTTGGCTGAAACAGCGAGGTCTTAAAGGAGTCCCTGCCGCCCTCGTACTCAAACGAATAGGTAGACAGCCGCCTGCCGCTCTCGGCATATATCCTCCCTGCAATGGCGGTCAAGATCGAGCTGTCAAGTCCGCCCGAGAGAAAACAACAGAGCGGAACATCCGAGCGAAGCTGGCGGCGGACGGTGTCAAAGAGCAACTCTCGCAGGTGTTCTGCCGCCTCGATCGGGTCTGTCGTTTGTGCGGGGGCGGCTTTCAGCGACCAATATTTGTCGATGTGTACCCCGTTCGCATCGCAGATCAGCCTGCCTGCAGGAGGGAGCTGCATGATCTCGTCATAGACCGTCCGACACGGCAGAGAGACGGGCGAGAGGAGAAGCAGTCCCCAAAGCCCCTCGATGCCGATCTTTGGCGAGATGGTCGGCAGAGCCAAAAGTCCCTTTATTTCGGACGATATTGCAAGACTTTCACCCTTTTTTGCATAATAAAGTGGTTTTACGCCGAGACGGTCGCGTGCGGCGTATATCCGACGGCGATCGGCGTCCCAAATGACAAAGGCGAAAATTCCGTTGAGCATTTCGACAAAATCGTCGCCGAAGGTCAGATAGGACAGAAGCAGGACCTCGGTATCGCACCTTGTCCTCGGGCAGACCCCCTTCACGGCGAGGGCGGCGGTCAGCTCATCGGTGTTGTACAGCTCGCCGTTGTAGACGATGGTCGCCGAGCGTCCGAAGACGGTCAGCGACATCGGTTGCGCGCCGTTTTCGGGATCGATGACCGAAAGTCGATTGTGGCAAAGCTCGACCTCGCCGTCACGAAAGCTCCCCCGAGAGTCGGGGCCGCGATGGGTCATTTTGTCCGAGATCAGCGAGCAGACACCGCCTGCCATTTGATAAGTTGCGGCAATTGAACACATATGTTAGCTCCTTCGAGTATGTTTTTAGTTCATAATATGCCGCATTCGGAAGGGTGGTTAATCGAACTATGAATTGGAAATTGGCGAGAAAATCTTGTGATATCGCTGATAATCATACAAGAACCGCCAAAGCACCCGAATCACGCAGATTACTAATTCCCGACCCCTAATTTCTCCTTTGCCTTCATCAGCTCCTCGACGAATTTGCGGTCGACATCGGTGAGGCGGTAATCGGCACGGCGGATGAGGACGTCACGATAGACTCGATCCTCGCCTTCGACAAAGCGTTCGGTGAGGTTATAGCGGTCGAGCACGTCGACAGGGATGGGCGAGACCCATGTATATGTGTGCGGATTTTTGGAGAGGATCTCGAACCTGCTTGCACGTTCGAAGACAAAGATCCTGCGCTCGGGTGAAGGGGATGTACCGACCTTCTTCATCTCGGATGGCGGAGAGGGCAGATAGGGATCGGCGTGTTCGATCCGAGTCAGTCCCGAAAGGTCATCGGGGGTGATCGTCTCCTTTTTTGCGAGCGGACTGTCGGTGCTGAACACTATCTTATACGGAAACTCGCCGATATGCTGACCGACGAGTCCTCGTGCGCTGACGACCGAGCTGTAGTAATTCTCGTAGCAATCGGCATAGCGCACGAGTCCCAGCTTATATTCGTCGGCGGCGACCGAACGCAGTGCCTGCATCGAGCTGACCTCGGTATAGATCAGCTCGGCAGGGGTGGTCATACTTTTCGAAAATTCGGCAAACGCGGCGGCGACATAGCTTGCGCGTGTCGAGGCGAGCGAAAATCTCTTTCTCTCGACCGTGCCGACCTTGAACATCGCCTCAAGATCGTCCACCTGTTCGAGCACGGTCCTTGCGTATCTGACAAACAGCTCACCCTCGGGGGTCAGGGTGACGCCCTTGGTCGAGCGTTCGAAAAGCTTTGTGCCGAGCGTGCTCTCAAGCTCTTTTATCGCCCTTGAGAGTGCCGACTGACCGACGTAGAGCGTCTCGGCGGCTTTATTGATCGATCGGGTATTTGCGACCTCGACCGCGTATTTCATATGCAACAAATTCATAATTGTTTGATCGTCTCCGTTTGTGCAAAAACAGACCGAATGCTCGCCGCAGACGGTCTGTTTTTTCATTTTGCCGTTATTCGGGCAAATTCAGGTATATATATTAATATAATGTAGAGTTCCCTTATGCCTCAGGCTCTGCTTTTGTTGCGGGAGCGGTGGTTACGGGGGCAACGGTGGTTGTGGGAGCGGTGGTCAGGGGCTTTTCCTTCGGGTCGATGGTGATAAGTGCCTTGGTCTGAGCCGTTTTGCCGAGACCTTCGATATCACCGAAGAAGCCGTACTTACCCTTCTTAGGCTCGTAATCGAAGCAGGACCACTTAACATCGTGGAGCTGAACATCGAAGTAGCCGCCGAAGAGAGCGTAGTCGTCAGCGCCGAGCGAACGAACCGAGAAATCGGAGCACTCGAAGGAGTTGACATAGGAACGGAAACCTGCCGAGCCCTGATTCATGATGGGATCGATATCGCCTTCAAGAACCTTTTCACCGTCAACATTAACGATATACTTATCGAAGCAAACGAGGATCTCGACCTCGTAAGGAGTGCCGGTAGCGTGCTCGATGGTCGTGCCTTTAAGCTCGTTCCATGTGCCGCTGTTGCTCTTTCCGACATTGACATAGGTCTGTCCGGTGGAAGGATCTTCATCAATACCGAAGTACATGCCGATGTAGTTATCGGGGCCTACGCCTGTGAGGTCGGTAGCGCGGAAGGTCAGACCGAAGTTGCCCTCCTGGTCATGGATGGCGGTAAGGGTAGCCTTAACAGCATAGTTGGTGAAGTGATCGGTGTCCGAAAATCCCCATGCAGGCTCTTTGACTGCGGTCATGAATCTCGTCGATCCGCCGATGCTTGTTGCCTTGCCGCCCTCGATGGTTACGACCTCGTCAAGGTCGTAGTAGTCCCAAAGGGTCTTGAACTCGTCAATCGAGCTGAAATCTGCCTTGAAGAGCTCTTCGGAGCTGCCCGAGAATGTAGCGGGAACTTTTACCCAAAGCTTTTCGGGGAGCTGACCGATGACCTGCTCTAAGGTCAGGTCAACGGGGAGTGTGAGCGGATCGACAGGCTGAACATCCAGCTCGGATTCAGCCTTTTTATTGAAGGACGATTCCGGTTTCGGCTGTCTGCGTGTGGTGTTAAACGTGGTCGTTGCCGCAGGGGGCTGTGTGCCTGCATCGGTCGTCGTCGTGCTGTTGCCGCCACCGCATGCCGCAAAGCTTGCTGCCATTGCGGCAACCATGAGTAATGCTATGATCTTTTTCATTTTGTTTTCCTTTCAATGTTTGTTTTGCAAATTTATATCCGGCGGACACTATCGTCCGCTGTTGCACAGATCATTATAGCACAAATTCTTCCCTTTGTTAATTGACAAATTGTAAATTTGCTATAACCGCCTCTTTTTCGGCGATTGTAACAATTTCACATGTCAGAATTTGTGCAGGTTGCACAAGGATTAACTTTTTGTAATAAACAGAACGCCGAGCGTACCCGGTCCGCAGTGGGTCGTGATGCCGCATCCCGCGCGTGTTACATATATATTGTCAAATTTTGCCTTTTTCTCAAGCATCTCGCGCACGGCGTCGATCTGCTTTTGCGGAACGCCCGAGTGGGTGATGAAGATCTTATCGGTCTGAATGTCATCAAAATTGATCGCATCTGCGGCATATGTGGGAACGACCTTATCCATCGAACCGCGATATTTCTTGCCGACCGACATTTTGCCACTCTTATTATCGACCAAAATGCCCGGATGGAGCTTCAGCGCATTTGCGCCGAACATTGCGAGCGCGGAGCATCTGCCGCCCTTATAGAGGTACTCGAGGGTATCGAGCACGAAGGAAGCGTGGACTCTGCCGCGGATCTCATAAAGGCGATCGACGATATCGGCTGCCGCCATGCCCTGCTCGATCATCTGTGCCGCCTCGATAACGAGCAATCCCGAGCCGGTCGAAAGGTTGCCGCTGTCTACCGCAAACACACGTCCGGGGAAGCACTCGGCGGCAAGTCGGGCGTTATTATGTGTGGCAGAAAGTCCCGAGCCGAGGTTGATGCAGATGACATCGCATCCCTCGTCCACATATTTCTTGAAAAGTGTCTCATATTCAGCAACGTTTGTTGCCGATGTATGGGGAAGGATCTTCCGTGTGCGATATGCCTCAAAAATGTCATCGGGGGCGATATCCACCCCATCACGGTACTCCTTCTCGTCGAGGATAACCGCAAAATGGTTGATGACAACGTTATATCTCTCGCAAAGCTCGGGCGAGAGGTCACAGGTACTGTCTGCGCAGAGGACGATCCTATTGCTCATTATAATAATTCCTTTCGAAACGATCTCAGATAATTTTCTTCCACTATATTACCATATTTTCGGCGACTTGTCAAGAGGAAATTTGAAAAGAATGTGATTTTCGACCGAAAAAGCACTTCATCCGCGCACTATCCTGCCGCCGCCGATGACGCGGTCGCCGTCATAGAAAACAGCCGCCTGTCCCGGAGTGATGGCACGCTCGGGGTTGTCGAACAGGACATTTGCGTGCGAGTCGCCGACCATCGTCACGGTAGCAGGGGATTCACGATGGCGGTATCTGATCTTGACCGAGGCAGAGAAGGTCGTCCCCGGTGCATCGCCCGAGACGAAAGAGAGATCGGTGACCGAAAACTCTCGGCGAAAAAGCTCCTCGTTTGTGCAGAGTGTGATCCTGCGGTCGGCAGGCGAGATGGATGCGACATAGAGCGGCTCGGGCGTGACAAGTCCCAGTCCCTTATGCTGACCGACGGTGTAGTGCGATATCCCCTTATGTTTTCCGAGGACGTTGCCGTCCTTATCGACAAAATCGCCGATCTGCTCGCCCTGCCCCGTGATCTTCTCAAGGGCTGCCGCATAATTGCCATCGGGGACGAAGCAGATATCCTGGCTCTCTTTTTTGGCGGCGGTCACAAATCCGTGCGAGCTTGCGATCTCCCGAACCTCGCTTTTGGTGAGTTTTCCGAGCGGAAAGAGCAAATGTGAAAGCTCGGTCTGCCCGAGAGTGTAGAGGACATAGCTTTGATCTTTCGCCGGATCTGCCGCTTTTTTCAGGCAAAAGCCGTCGTTTGTTTCCTCGATCACCGCATAATGTCCGGTGACGAGCTTATCGCATGACAGTTCCTCGGCACGGCGGAGCAGCTCGCCGAATTTCAGATATTTATTGCAATCAAGGCAGGGGTTCGGGGTCAGCCCGTCCCTGTAATCGCCCGCAAATTTGTCCATAACGCAGGTTTTGAAGGTTTTTTTGTAATTGAAGGCGTAAAAGGGCATCGAGAGGCGTCTTGCGACCGATCTTGCGTCCTCGACGTCATCGAGCGAACAGCAGGTGCTCTCCGCATCGTCGTCGGGTGCGTCATGACCGTCAAAAAGGCGCATGGTGCATCCGATGCAGTCATAGCCGTCATTTTTGGTAAGCAAAGCCGCGACGCTCGAATCCACGCCGCCGCTCATTGCAATCAGTGCTTTTTTCATATTGTTCTCCGAAGGATTTGAGGAGGGAGGGATTGGGAATTTGGGAGATTTGTTTATAATATCGCCGATATATTGCAAATCGACCGCCAAAACAAACACAATCGGCAGGGGAGAAGCAAGCCCCCATGCGAGTGTACGGAAAAGTGCATATCTCTGCTCGCTCCCAACCCTCGCAAATTCCTAATTCCCAATTTCTAATTCCTACTTCAATCCAAACGTTCTGCTGTACCTCTCCACAAGTCTTGCGGTGATCGCGGCGGTATCGTCGAGAGTGCCTGCTATCATGAACGGATCGGCGCAGGCAACGACCGAGCGAAGGGACAGATAATCGCCCAGCGCATCCTCGGTCACGCCACCCGAGACTACAAATGGTGCATCGGGAAACATTTTGCCGAGTGTTTTAACCGCCGATATGCCGCCATACACGGCGGCAGGGGTGAATTTGATCAGATCGACGCCGCCCGAAAGTGCCGCCGTGATCTCGGTCGGCGTGACACAGCCGGGGATGTAGAGAATTTCATGCTCGCGACAGATCGACGCCGCCTCGGGTGAATATCCGAAGCTTGACACAAATCGTGCTCCGGAGGCGATCGCCGATGTGATATCGTCCGCACGATAGAGTCCGCCGGCCCCGATCTGTATGTCGGGGAAGGTCACCGCCGCGGCACGCATCAGCTCGGGGGTGAATTGGTCGGCAAAATCAAGCTCGACAGCGACAATTCCGCCGCTGAGCAGTGCGCCGAGCATCGGGAGGAGATCTTCTCTGCATCTGTCAAGCATATCTATCACGGCTATCAGCCGCGAACGTTTTATGAGGTCAAGCGATTCCATAGTGCCCTCTTTTGTATATTTTTTAGCCGATTATCTCGCCGTTAACGTTAAAAAGCGGAAGTTTTTCGAGATATGTGATATCTGCACGCTCCTGCGCGTCTCCCTCGGCAAGGATAGCCATTCTGCCAACGATATTGCCGCCCGCTTTTTCGACCAGCTTTTCGACGGCAAGCAGCGACTGACCGGTCGATATGACATCATCGACGATCAGCACACGGCGTCCCTTCATCAGCTCGGCGTCCGCACCGTCGATGTAGAGATGCTGTGTAGCCATAGTCGTGATCGAGTGCACCTCGACCCCGAAAACATCGGTCATGTAAAGCTTTTTGCCCTTGCGAGCGATTATGTATTTCTGATTGCCTGCCTGTCTTGCCATTTCGTGTGCCAGCGGAATGCCCTTTGCCTCGGCTGTGATCAGCACATCGTATTCGGGTGCTCTTGCCAAAAGTTCCTTTGCGCAAGCGACAGTCAGCTCGGGGTCGCCGAAGATGACAAATCCCGCAATGTACAGCTCGTCATTAACCGGGCAGAGCGGAAGCGCCCTGTCAAGTCCCGCTATTTTCATATTATAATATCTCATTTTAGTCAACGCTCCTTCTAAGTTATATCTGTTCGACCATTATATCACATTTTAGTGAAAATTGGTAGTCTTTTTTATAAATTTTCACATTTTTTTCATTTCCATCAAATCGACCGCTCTC
>CAZORL010000021.1:0-9892 GCA_964582375.1 uncultured Lachnospiraceae bacterium | reverse complement strand
AAATCTCGCTTCCCTTTATCCGTTTTTCATTTTTCATTTTTCATTCTTCATTTAACAGAAAACCCCACCCCGAGAACGGGGTGGGGACTGACTGTCATTTAATTGTTCTGAGATAGGTCGATCAATAATCGAGTGCCTTAAGGTCCTCCATGATCGTTTCGAGAGCGGTGTTGTAGCTCTCCTCTTTTCTCTTAATTGTAGACGAGAAGTTCTTGTTTCTTGTCTGAGCACGGAGCAGGTTGCCCATATCGTTGAAGGTCGCGCAGAACTGCCAAATGTAAACGAAGTCGGAGTAGACAGAGCTGCTGATAAGGTCGATCATCTCGGCACTGGACTCGTCGGTCGTATAACGGAACTTAAGAGCGGAATCGTAGTATACGGGACGAACGTTAACATAGCTGTAGTAAGCCATGAGTTCGAGGGTTGCAGCTGCTGCAGGGATCTTCTCGGATGCAGCGTTGATGCCGTAAAGCTGAACTGCGTCGTGAACCGAAGAACGATAGCTCTGAGCCTCGGTGAGTTTGGGACAAGGAACGATCATGTAGTCTTCCATGTCGGCGAGGTAAAGCTCGACCTGGTTAAGACGTGCGGATGCGAATACTGCATTGCCGGACATGAGATCCATAAGTGCGCCGTAGTAGTCACCGCCGTATGTTGCGTATGCGGTCTTGGAAACGAAAATGTCACGAAGCTTGCTCATGAAGGTTACAAGCGTGGTGTTGGTGCTGGTGAAGGTGTTGGTGATCGAGCCGTCATCGCCGCGCACGCAGTACTCAACGCCTGCTGCGACAGACAGACCGTTGATGTTATCCCACTGAGGAATAGCAACGCCCTGCTGGTCGTCACGAGTTACCTTACTCTCGTCGCCGTCAAGGTCTCTGAATGCTTTCTTGGACATTTCGAGAAGGGTATCATAGGTCCACTTGCCGTTCTTTACAACGTCGTAAAGTGCGCCGTAGGTCTCCTGGAGAGTCTCATTGTAGAGCTGAGTGTTAGCGATGAAGCAGTAGAAACCGCCGGTGTAACGCAGGCAAAGGTCACCTGTGAGCCAGAATATAGCCTCGCCGCACTTCATTGCGTCGATGTAGTAGGAAGACCAATACTTTGCGTTAAAGTTGATGTAGTTGATGGGATTGCCGTCGTCATCTGTAAGCATTGTGAGATCGGCAAGAACCTGGTCAAGGACGAGCTGGCAGTCTGTCCACTGTACGCCGCAAACTACGTCGTATGTCTCATCCTGTCCGATAAGTGCTTTAGCGATGTCGGTGCCGCGGATACCGTTGTTGTTGTATTCCGCAATAACGATATCAACGCAAAGCTCCTCGGCAATGCTCTGGTTTCTTTCGTGAATCTTGGCGTCAACGTCGTTCTCGGTGTCATAGTCCTCGTCACCGATCGAACGCTTGTGGAAGCCGTCGTTATCTGCCTCGGATACCGCAAAGTTGATGACAACATGCTCATCCTCGGTTCCGAATGAGGGCAGGGTGGGCTTTACGGGCGCGCCGTCAGCACTTGTGCCGGGAGTTACGTTACCGCTGTTATTCGGCTTAGTCGTCTGACCAGGCTTTTTGTTATCAGCGCAAGCGGCGAGCGAGAGAGCAGTCGCAACAACGAGCACTGCCGACAAAAATCCGGCAAGAATGCGTTTTTTCATAATCTTTCCTCCATGTTTATTTTTTAGATTATATTATGAAAGCTTCGGAAAAGAGTCTCCCGAAATCGGCGCATGACAGTCTTTCGCGATATTTCGGGGGCACTTATCCATTTATCATCTCCAATTATATCACTTTTTTCAAAAAAGTCAAATGAATTTTCTTGAATTTTTGCGTAAAACAAAAAGTTCGGCACATTAGACAAAAGTTCGGGAGTTTGATGGGCGAAAATTTGGTGGATATTGAGGGCAAAAAAGAGGGGCAGAGTGACGTTGGGCTTTCCGTGATGATGGTGTTTGGTCAAATGATAAATCGACCCGAAAAACCGTTTGCCGAGATACTGCCAATTCCAAATTCCTATTTTTCTCGAAACTCTTGACAACATTTGATATTTGTGGTAAAATGCAAGCAGTGATATATAATGAAATGCGGAGGTGCTTATATATGAAAAGGTCATTTACGACGGCGGTATTGTCGGCTCTGCTTGCGATCCTGTTGACGGCTTGTTCGGGCGGTGAGGGTGAGATCACTGCGGCAGGGACAAAGCCGACCGTCAAAACAACGGGTGCGTCCGATGTGACAACGGCATCGCCGACAACGACATCGCCGACAACGACGGTGATGCCGACAATTCCCGCTCTGCCCTCTTTTGAGGAGCTGTATCCCAAGGTCGGCGGCAAGGACAATCTTTTTGACATGACGCGTGCGGTGGGAGATGCAAATGCCGAGACTGCCGCCACCGACGGACGGCTGCTCGTTTTCTCGACGGTGATCTACGGTTCCGAGGAGAACCAATTCAACACCGATCGCAGGATATACGCGCTCGATCTCGCAAGCGGCGAGATCAAGGCGTCGATCAAGTTCAATTACGACCTTTGCGAGATGTTTTTCCTTGAGGACGGCAACATAATGATATCCGCCGAGCCTGCGCATGTAAGGATCGTTGACAGAGAGCTGAACACTATAGCAGCCTATGATGTTTCGGCGTTTACCGATGTAATGTCGGTCGATCCGCGCGGATATGTTTGGGAGACCTCGAGCGGCAAATATCTGATGGTCAAGAGAAACATCAAGACCGACGAGACCGAGAACTTCTCGATCTCGGGCTACGAATACGGCTATTACATGGCAAGCATCGATGGTGCATCCTATTTCCGAATGTTGGATGCCGATTTTGAGGCACACATCATCTCGCTAAACGAGTCAAGCGGCGAGATCGTCGAGATGGGCGCACTGAGCGAAATGTACGGCAATCAAGGCATGGGCGGCATCCTAAGCAAGGATTCGGCAGGCAAATGGATGACGGCATCGCTTACCTCTCCGAATGTTGCACTGAGATTTCCGACCGAATTTGAGGACGAGTACGCCGCCTGCGCATCGGGCGATCGATTTGCGGCTGTCGGATACCGCAGTGACGATTACATGAGCGGTTCGATCGTTGTCTACAACATCAAAAACGGCGACAGGCTCTGCGTGCTTGATGCACACGGGATCGGTTGCGAGAGCCTTGACGGCATATCGATCGACAAGGACGGCAACATGTTGCTTGTCGCATGGACGGGCGGCGAAAATCCGAGCGACGAGAGCGCATCGATCTATCTCTGGCGCACGGCAGAAGAGCCGCTCTATCGTGCCTGCGAGGATGCTGTCGCAGTAGAGCTTGACAATGGTGGTACTCTGCCCGATGCGAGCATGGCGGTGATCGCCGATGTCAAGGACAGATACGGCGTCGAGATAAAATACGGCGAGGCGGAGCTTATCGGGGCGTTTTTCGACTACGAGCTTTATCCGATGACCGACACGATATCCCTGACCGAGGGGATCGATGTCGTGGCAGGTGTTATCGGCGAGTTTCCCGAAGGATTTTTTGACGAGGTCTGCGAGGGCGGCGAATTTGATCGGCTGGTGATCTATCTCTGCTCGGGATTTCGTCCGCTTGACACATACGGCATAGAGAGTGCGGTCGCATTGACCGGAACGAACGGAGACTCGATCATAATGGCACTTGACATAACATCCTCGTTCGTTATAAGGCAGAATTTCGCACACGAGATAATGCATGCGATGGAACACCGCATAGGGCAGTATCTCGGCAGCATGGGCGAGAGCATGTTCGATCGTTGGGACGTGCTCAATCCGCGCGGATTTGACTACTATTATTCATATCACGACAGCGAGGGAAACGAGGTTTCAAATACGGAATACACGACATGGGATCAAAGCTCGACCGCATTTTTCGTTGACCCCTACTCCAAGAGCTTCCCGAGTGAGGATCGTGCGCGTGTGTTCGAGTATATCTTTACAAGCGGTCGCGATTATTTCGAGAGTCCGTACCTGCAAAAGAAGGTCGACCGTTTGATATCGATAATAAAAGAGTCCTTCCCCAGCGTTGCCGTATGCGACAATGTCGTATGGGAAAGGTAAATTGAGGTAAGAAGTAAGAGGTAAGAGGTTCGGAACATTTTCGCCCTCGGGGCGAAAATGTGATTTGAATTTGAAACGAGAAGGCGGTTGACAATACGAACGATATCTCCCATGCCGAGGAATTTTCGTTTATCCCACCGATACATTAAATATCGACCGCTGACGAAACAAATACCCTCTCACAAATATCTTGTATCTTGTATCTTGTATCTTATATCTTGTATCTTGTATTTTGCAAATAATTTCCGCAGAAAGGAACATTTATCATGAAACTCATCAAACAGATCTGCACGATGACCGCCTGCACGCTTATGCTCGGGACGCTTACATGCTGCACATCGGGCGGAGACAGTGTCACCACATCATCGTCGACCACATCCGTGCCGTCTCCCGAGAATCTGCCGAAGAATAACACGATCGTCAGCGGTGTCAATTACACCGATCTTACCTACACTCTCCGCGATCTGACCGACTGGATCGAAGAAAACAGCGTCAACATGGAGAACGGTCCCTGCACGAAGGACGGCGTTATCCGCTCGCCCTATTTCGAGCTGACCGCAAACGGCATCGGAATTCCCGTTTTTATGGCGAAGACCACCTACGATCCGCACTCGTTTGCCTGCATTGAGGTCGAGAGCGGCGACGAGATCCCCGAGATCGAGGTAGATCTTTCATGGAGCAGGGTCAAGACCTCGGCAACCATCCTTCCCGAGAGTGCGGACACCGAGTGCTCGCTGTCCGAGGACGGCAAGAGGCTTACGGCAACGATCCGCGGCTGCGGCAGCTTCAGCTTTGTCTTTGACGGCAAGCGCGACCGTCCGCTGACTCTTTTTGTCAGGCAAAAGATGGTCGCTCCCGAGGGTGATGCGATCGTTCTCGAGCCGTCCGAGCATGATATCTTAAGCTTTGACAAAGATGGTGCGACATATATAATAAAGAAGGGTATTTACAAGGTCGAGGGGCTGTCGATCGATGCGAGCAACGTCACGATCTTCTTTGAGTCGGGCACGCATGTCATCTGCACTGCCGCCGAGCCGAGCGCGCCTTTCCTGAAATGCTACGGCAAAGACAATGTTAAGCTGATCGGAAATGCGATATTCGACCTTGCCTACAGAGGGCAGGGCGGCGGCTCAACGATCGATTTTTACGACTGCCGAGGGCTTGAATATTCGGGCATCACCGTTTTGAACGCCGCATCGTGGACAAACTGCTTCACGGCGATCGAGTCGCTTACCGTCTCGGACGTTTCGGTGATCGGCTATCGCACCTTCTCGGACGGCATCATGCTCTCCGACTGCAAGGATGCGACCGTCAAGAACTGCTTTGTGCGCACAGGCGATGATGCGATCGAGGTCAAATCGACCTCAAACGGCAAATACAGATGCGGAAACCTTCTCTTTGAGGGGTGCGCGGTCTGGACAGACAAGGGCATCGGCTACGGTGTCGTTTACGAGGCAAACAACGATGTATCGGGTGTCACATGGCGAAATTGCAGTGTTGGCTTTGCAAGCTCGGACTGGTCACGCCATCTCGGTGCGCTGACCGTATCGATCGAAGGCTCAAAGGACGGGGTCAGCGACTACGATCTGCATTTTGAGAACATCGAGATCTACAAGTCAAACAGTGCGATCATCTCGCTCTGGATGGTAAACGGCGGCAACGTCCACGATGTGCATTTCGAGAACATCACCTGCAAAAAATTCGATCTGACAAACGGCAGTCAGGATCACCCGATCGAGCTGATCATTTCAAATCCCGACTCTCTGCCGACAGAGCGTTTCTCGATCGACAAATTCTACTTCAAAAACATAATGATCAGCGACAAGGCGATCGACAGAGAGTCGATAGGCTGTCACTTCCCTGTCGATTTCGTGATCCCCGACAGTCTGATCAACATTGAATAAAAAAGGGGCAAACAGCATGGAATACACCGAAAATTACTTAAATGTTGCGAAATATCTCCCGAAAGAGGGCGATATTTCGGACGAACTGCAAAAGCTTATTGACGAAAACCCAAACAGAGTACTCTTTTTCCCCGATGGCGAGTATCTGCTCTCTCGCCCGATCCTGACCTCGGCACATCCCGAAAGATCGGTTGCCTTTGAGCTGTCGACCTTTGCCGTGATAAAGGCATCCCCCGATTTTGAAGGGGACGCACTGCTGAGGCTCGGCGGAGGCGAGCATTTCAACACGATCGAGAAGGTCGGCTCGAATTACGGCATTCGCGGCGGAATATTTGACGGCGGCGGCATATCGATCGAGAGCGGCAGAGAGAGCTATGTCCACTCGGTGTCGATCAAGAACGCAAGGGTCGGTCTGCACATAAAATGGGGTGCGAACAGCGGCTCGGCGGATGCGGACATCAAGCTTGTAAACATTGTCGGAAACGGCAAGCTCGACTCGATCGGCGTCCTGCTCGAGGGACACGACAACACGCTTCAAAACATGCGAATTGCGAACGTTCACACGGGCATGCTGATAAAAAGCGGCGGCAATATTCTGCGCGACATCCATCCGCTCTACAGATATGTGGGCGAGCTGTCCGAGCAGAACGCATACGAGAGCGGCATTGCCTTTGACGACAGGTGGAATGACAATTTCTACGAGGTCTGCTACAGTGATCAGTTCTGCACCGGCTTTGCAATGGGTGACGGCACGGCGAACATCTACAACGACTGCTTTGTCATGTGGTATTCGGACAGAGGCGGCAGGGAGTGCGCATTCAAGGCAAACGGCAGATTTTGCTCGGTCATCCGCACACCGAAGGTCAATTTCAAAGAAAACACCGAAAACACCCTTCTCTCGGTTGCGACAGGCGGCGGCAGGGGCTTTATCGAGCGACCGATCACCGACATGTCTCGCATCACAAACGGCGAGCACGGGGATTATTTGGTGAAGTAGAAATCAGAGATCCGCAAGATTTGGGGAGCGGTCGATATATGATAGATCTATTGCCGACGCAAACGATCTCCGCAAATTCATAATCCCTACCTCTCCCCCAAATCTTTTTTGTAAAAAATAAAAAAAGTTTTCGAAAAACTATTGACAAAACGCAAGATTTGTGATATGATATTCGGGCAGTGAAATATGCGGGTGTTGTTCAATGGTAGAATTCCAGCCTTCCAAGCTGGCTGCGTGGGTTCGATTCCCATCACCCGCTCCATTTTTTTGCTTCCGTAGCTCAGCTGGATAGAGCACCTGCCTTCTAAGCAGGTGGTCGGGGGTTCGAGTCCCTCCGGGGGCGCCAGTCGCAGACATGCGTGATTTGCTTTATATACATGGTGGGATTAGCTCAGCTGGTTAGAGCGCCAGGTTGTGGCCCTGGAGGTCATGGGTTCGAACCCCACATCTCACCCCAACGGCAAATTACGCTGTTTATAAATAGAGCCTTCCCAACAGGGAAGGCAAATTTTTTTATACAAAGTTGGTCTTTTTATGGATATTTCGGGTAAATTCTTCGACATTACCGCCTGCCGTGCCTGCCCCAGGCGTTGCGGTGTCGATCGCACGAGATCTGTCGGCTTTTGCGGCATTGGCGGCAAAATAAAGATCGCCCGCGCCGCACCCCACTTTTGGGAAGAGCCTTGCATATCGGGAAAGAGCGGTTCAGGTGCGATATTTTTCTCGGGATGCTCGCTCGGGTGCGTCTTTTGCCAAAACAAGGAGATAAGTCGCGGCATGTCGGGTATCGAGATCGGGGCAGAGCGTTTTGCCGAGATCTGCTTTGAGCTAAAGTCGATGGGTGTCCACAACATAAATCTCGTGACCCCATCGCATCAGCTTCCATTGATACTTCCGACCCTTCGTGAGATCAAAAAAGACCTCGGCATTCCGATCGTCTGCAACTGCGGCGGATACGAAAGCCCCGAGGCTCTTGCTGCCATGTGCGGTGTGGTCGATATCTATCTGCCCGACTTCAAGTTTTACGACCCTGCCCTTGCCGAAAGATATGCGCACGCAAAGGACTATCCGTCGATCGCCGAGGCGGCGATCACTCGGATGGCAAGGCAGACAGGTGCGCCGACCTTTGACAAGGACGGAATGATGATACGCGGCACGATCGTGCGGCATCTCGTCATCCCCGGGCACAGGGACGACTCGATAAAGGTCATCCGCCGCCTCGGCGAGCTTTTTTCGCCTGACGACATCCTGCTCTCGCTCATGTCGCAGTACACCCCCGTGGGCGAGGGTCCGTCACGCAGGCTGACCACATTTGAGTATCGATCGGTCGCGGACGTTGCGACAGAGATAGGATTTAAGGGATATTTTCAAGAGAGATCATCGGCAAAGGAAGAATACACGCCCGATTTTGATTTAACGGGAGTGGAGAAATGAGGTAAGAGGTAAGAGGTGAGGAACATTTTCGCCCTCGGGGCGAAAATGTGATTTAATTTATAATTTGTCGGCGATTTTTTTGAATCTGTCTTGACATTTCTTTTTTTGTGTGATATAATACCTACCTGATAGGTATGCTATTACAATAAAACAAGCACAAAGGAGAGATAGCACTATGAAAGATCAAAAATTTGAGACATTACAGATACACGCAGGACAGGAAGAGCCTGATTCCGCGACCGACGCGCGTGCCGTGCCGATCTATGCGACGACATCATATGTTTTTAAGGACTCGGCGCAGGCGCAGGCACGCTTTGCTCTTGCTGAGGGCGGCAACATTTACGGCAGACTGACAAACTCAACGCAAGACGTTCTTGAAAGACGCGTTGCCGCGCTTGAAGGAGGTACAGCCGCTCTTGCGGTCGCCTCGGGTGCCGCGGCGATCGCCTACACATTGGAGGCTCTCGCAATGGGCGGCGGACACATCGTCTCACAGAGGACGATATACGGAGGCAGTTGCAATTTGCTTGCGCACACTCTCCCGGGTCTTGGGATAAGCGCGGATTTTGTTAACATCCATTCCCTACCCGAGGTTGAAGCGGCGATCCGTGACAACACGCGTGCGATCTTTATTGAAACGCTCGGCAATCCGAACAGTGACATCCCCGACATCGACGCACTCGCCGATCTGGCACACGCGCACGGTATTCCGCTTGTCGTTGACAATACATTTGCGACACCCTTTTTTGTTCGTCCGATCGAGCACGGTGCGGACATCGTCGTTCATTCGGCAACCAAGTTCTTTGGTGGGCACGGTACCACGCTCGGCGGCATCATTGTTGATTCGGGCAAATTTGATTGGACAGCGAGCGGAAAATACCCTGCGATCGCCGACCCGAACCCAAGCTATCACGGCATCTCGTTTGCAACTGCCGCACCGGATGCGGCGTTTGTGACCTATGTCCGTGCGATCCTTCTGCGCGATACGGGTGCGTCCATCTCGCCTTTTGCCGCGTTTTTGTTGCTTCAAGGGCTGGAAACGCTCTCACTTCGCATGGAGCGTCACGCCGAAAACGCTGAAAAGGCAGTCAAGTTTCTGTCAGGGCACAAGGGGGTTCTTCGTGTCAATCACCCGATGCTTCCGAATCATCCCGATCACGCGCTCTATGAAAGATATTTTCCGCACGGCGGCGGATCGATATTTACATTTGAGATCGACGGCGGTGTGAAGAGTGCGCATAAATTCATCGACAATTTGAAGCTTTTCTCACTGCTTGCAAATGTTGCGGATGTTAAAAGTCTGGTCATCCATCCTGCAACGACTACCCACGGTCAGTTATCGGAGGATGAACTTAGAAAACAAGGCATAGGACAGGGCACGATCCGTCTGTCGATCGGAACCGAGCACATTGACGATATAATCGCCGATCTTGAGCGAGGCTTTGATGCGGCGGCAGAACGATAAATCTGCAGCACCGAAA
>CAZORL010000020.1:0-26096 GCA_964582375.1 uncultured Lachnospiraceae bacterium | reverse complement strand
AAAAAACGCACACAGCTGTGTGCGTTTTTTATTTTGGTGACCCGTACGGGAATCGAACCCATGTTTTCGCCGTGAGAGGGCGACGTCTTAACCGCTTGACCAACAGGCCTCATTGCCTGCATATTATAACACATCGCTTTCGAAAAATCAAGTGGCAGAATGCACAAATTTATTCTGCATGTTGTGGCATTCTTTTTACATGCGACAAAAAATACATAAAAAACATTTTATTTTGGCTACAATCATGGGATAAGTCCTCGGTTTTTGATGAGGTTTTTTTAATTTATTTTGAGAGGTATTCGATATATTCTTCAAGACACATCCCAAGCTCATGCATCTTTTCTGCGTGTGTTTTACCTACAAAGCGAAAATGCCACGGCTCGTATATTATGCCGGTTATATCCTCTTTATCCTCGGGAAATCTTAATATGAACCCAAATCTCGTGCAATTCTCTTCCAGCCACTTACCTGCCTCTGTATCACCGAACTCTTGGATCAGGTGGAGATACTTATTGGGCAGCGATGTTTGTACGAGATCGACAACGAGTCCTGTTTGATGATCGCTCGTACCGGGTCGGCAGGAATAGGTCGCGACGTTCCTTTCTTTTTCCTCATTCGAGACAGGAAGCTCGCCTGTCGCTTTTTGACCGCAAGACGGACATGTCGACGATTTGCCGATCCAGTTTACGCCGCAGGGCTGACAAAGAAAGTTATGTGTCAGCTTTACATTGTTTGCAAACAGCTTTTCCTGAAACGCATAATCTCTGTAAGAGCTTATCGAGTAAAGATTCTTTATTCCATCCTTTTCCGCTTCGAGTATCATGGCGGTAAGTGCCCTAAGTGCGCATTCATTCAATTCGAAGTTCATGAATTGTCCGTAGTTATATTCGGTTATGATCGAGGATGAAACAATATTTGAGAGCGGACTTACCGATTTTTCGTAATCGGGAGTGATCGGGTTTTTGGCATTAACGAGCAAAAGATATTGATCGCTCCAATCATCACCGCTCGGATCGATATAGATGTTGTAATCGATCGGTTTTGTGGTGACCGGCGGTGCGGCAGTCGTTGTTGATATTGATGTTGTCGTTGTTGTTATAATCGGTTGGGTCGTTGTTATCGGAAACTCGGTTTTCGGAACTATTGTTTTTGGCATAGTCGTCACACCTTGTGTTTTTACCTCAGTTACAGGCACTTTATCGGTTTGAGGCTTTGTTGTTGAACTTTTTGTTGTAGTTTTGGGGCTTACCGTTGTGGTCGAAATCTTTTCGTCATCGGAAGGAGAGGTACTTGTTACTCTGATTGCCGTTGTGACGGTAGTCGGGAGAGTTGAGGTGGATGTTGTCGGTGATTCATCCTGCTTTGAGAGAAATATAACGGAATAAACTATAATGGTCAAAAGGAAGAAAATCGCAAAAACGATTAAAAACTTTCTTATCGTATGTCATCACATCCTTTTTTATAAACAAAAAATGAGCTATTGTTTGGGGACGACCGACTCTTTTTGCGGTAACCTCACGGTAAGCGAAAAATTCCCTTCCGAGCTGTATGTAATATTGTACAGATGATCATTTTTTTCGTCCTGCTCGATCTCTATCCCATCAATGAAAGATTCGACGAAAGAAAACGGCAAAAACAGATCACCGCTTGACGAAAAATAGGCAGGCGTTGACATTTTAATTTTTGTTCCGCAGATATCGACGGTCGCATTGCCCGGGACTATCAAGATCTTGTCGTTTGTGGAGTTTCGAAGCAAGTATTTAAGTTCCGAACTGTCGCCCGATACCGAAAAACCGCATACCTCGGCAAGATACGAAAAGTTTAGACAAAGCTCTCCGTTGCGCATGACCGACTTTTTATCATATGAAAACGATTTTCGAGACTTAGAGTTGTCTGCGCCTATCTTAAATGTGTATTTTTTGTCCAAAATGCCAATTGACGGAAGTTTCAAGAAGACAAAAAGCGATGATGCCAGCAGAGCAACAAGTGAGAGCGTGACGACGAGTACCGAGATCAAAAACAGAGTAAACCTCTTTCTCGCAAGCACACGTTTTTTGCTTTTTTTAGACACGATCAGCACCGCCTCTCAATTTTATAATATTTTATGTTTTATGGCTGTTCTGCTATTATTATACCGCATTTTTTCTCAAAGTCAAGTAAAAAAACAAGAGACGAAAATAATTTACATTTGCAAGCAAAAATCCCGAGAAAAGGTGTTGACCTATTCCTCGGGATTTTTATCAAACAGCGCGAAAACCGCGACCGATTATCTCACTGCTCGTTGTTATTATAACAAACGATCCGGGATCTACCGACTTAACATAGCGGCGGAGATGTATGCTCTCAACTCGTTTGCACACGGTATGAACCATATACTTCTTCTCGCCCGTATACTGTCCGAGCGCATCACTGACAGTCGCACCGTGATGAAGATTTTTCATGATATAATCGATCATCTTATCCGGATAAGAGGTAATTATAATGAAGTATTTACAGCTGTTGAATTTTTCGATCATTTCATCAACGAGAAACGCCTTCGCAAACAGCCCAAGAACCGAGAAAAGCCCGGTTTTGATGTCAAAAACAAAAAAAGCACTGAAAGCGATCACCGAATCGGAACACAGGAGTGCTTTGCCAACATCAAGCCGTGTATATTTCTTTAATATGAGTGCGATTATGTCGGTACCGCCCGATGACGCATCGCAGTTGAACATGATAGCCGATCCTATACCTGTCAGTATGATCGCATAAACAAGTTCGAGAAAGGGCTGATCGGAGAGAGTTGTCTCAAGCGGAAGTGCTTTTTCAAGAAGAATTGTAAGCCCTGAGAACATGAGGCTGCAGTAGACGGTCTTGACCCCCGTTTCCTTGCCCAAAAAGATAAATCCGACAAGAAGCAGGAGAATATTGATCGCCGAGATAAGCGTCGCGGGTGAGATCGGGGTGATCTTGCCAAGCAAAACGCCGACACCACTTACGCCGCCTGTTGAAAAACCATTTGGTATCTTGAAGAAATAGACACCGATTGTCATTATGACGACACCAAGCGTCATGAGCAAGAAATCGACAAATACTCTCGAGTTGCTCTTGTTTTGCGTCGTATCAGATGTATAACTTATATTTTGTGAATCCATTTGCGAAAATCAGGTAAGCGGTTTAATCGGACCCCATCCTCCGCCCTGTTCAGAGGTCGTTGTTTTCGGTGCGGTCGTTGTGGTGGTAGAACTCGGCGTCGTTACCGGTTTGTTTGGTTCGTTCGTCAGAGCTTTTGTCGTGACGGGCGATTTGTCCTCGGTCGTTACGGTCGGGGACTGCGTCGTTGTGATATTGTTATCACCCGATGCACACGATGCGAGAGCAAGCGACAGTGTGATTGCCGCAAAAGTACATAGGAATGCCGATAATCTTTTTTCATGGAGCTTTGCGTTCCTTTTGTTTTTTCTAAAACTCAGTTTTCAAAACGGCTGACAGACATTAGTGATCTGTCAATCATCGCCGATTATTCTATCATACAAACAGATGCAAATCAAGTATCAAATTGTAAACTCTTTGCAATCACTGGTCAATTTTCAAAAACAAGTACTTTCCAATCGTTTTCGGATGCCTGATCGCAAAGAGCAAGACCGACATCCGCCATTGCCTTTATAACATCATCCGCCCTGCCCTCGATTATGCCCGAACAAACGAGCTTTGCATCCGGCGCAAGATAGTCAGAGACATCATATGACATCCTGATGAGAATGTCGGCAACGATATTTGCCATGGCAAAATCGTACTTTCCTTTGGTCAGATCTACATTTTTCAGAAGATCAGACGTGTCGCAAAAGAAATTTTCGACCGAGTTATCGATGGCGTTTTCTTTGGCAACTCTGACCGCTACGGGATCGATATCATACGCATTTGCCGATGACGCACCGAGCTTTAGAGCAAAAAGCGAAAGTATGCCGCTTCCCGTTCCGATATCGAGTACTCTTGCTCCGATCGGCATGTGTTTCTCAACCATCGCGGCACAAAGGCGGGTGGTTTCATGTGTCCCTGTTCCAAATGCCATACCCGGATCCATTTTGACGATTATTTCGCCATCTGCTGCGTCATATTCTTGCCATGCAGGCACAACGGTAAGTCTGTTACCGATATGTACCGGCTGATAGTAAGCACGCCACGCATTAAACCAATCCTCTTCCTTGACACCGACTATCTCGACTGATCCCTCAAGGGCGAGAGTGGATAGTCTTTCATTTATAAATGCAATATATTCGGGGAGCGGCTTTTCCTCGGGAACAAATATGCTGACTGCACATTTATCTGGATCCGCACTTAAAATGCTGTCGTCGATAAGCTCGCCGTAAACAGGTTTGAGATTTTCATCAATGTCACTGTAGTCTTCGATCATAAGTCCGTTGTCAAGCATGCTCATAAAAGCACAAACATCGTCAAGATCGACTTTTTTACATGACAGCTTTATTTGTTTCCAATCCATGGTCTTCCTCTTTTTTTATTTGTTCTTGCGGCGTCCGAAACCGCGTTTTTTACCTGCCCCTGTGTTCCCGCACGCCTCGGCAAATTCACGGAGCTTTGCTTTTTGTTTTTCATTCAGATTTGTGGGCGTTTCAACATTCACTCTGAAATAGAGATTCCCGTTGCCTCTGCCGCGGAAATGCTTTACGCCGCGATTTTTGATACAAAATGTTGTTCCGGTTTGCGTACCCTCTGGAATCGTGAATTTCTCGGTCTCGCCCTCAACGAGTGTCGGGACATCTATCTCCGCACCAAGTGCAGCCTCGGCGAACGAGATCGGATATTCAAAATAAATATCGTCGCCCTCACGTTCGAAATACTTGTGCGGAAGTACGCGAATATAGACAATAAGATCGCCTGCCGATCCGCCGTTGCGTCCATCGTTACCGTATCCACGGACAGCGATCGGCGTACCGTCGGCAATTCCTGCCTCGATATTTAGATCAAGCTTCTTTCTGATCCTTACGTGCCCCTTGCCACTGCAATAAGAACAAGGATTTTTGATAATCTTGCCTGTTCCTCGACAGTTGTCGCAGGGACGTGAGGACTGCATCATGCCAAACATTGTCTGTTGTGCAGTGCGAACTTGTCCGCTTCCGCCGCAGACTTTACAAGTTTCGACAGAGCTTCCCTTTGCCGCACCGCTTCCCGAGCAATCGGGGCATTTTTCGATGCGGTTATATGAGACCTCTTTCTTACAGCCAAATACAGCCTCCTCGAAGGTTATCGTCAGCTGTTCTTGAAGGCTCTCGCCCTTGATTGGTCCGTTTCGCGACGATCTTGACGATCCGCCCATTCCGCCGCCGAATATGGATGAAAAGATATCGCCAAGGTCTCCGAAATCAGCGGAAAATCCGCCAAATCCCCCGCCGCCTGCAGCTGCGTTCGGATCTACACCTGCAAAACCGTAGGCATCATATTTTGCTTTTTTGTCGGGATCGGAAAGAATTTCGTATGCTTCGCCGACCTCTTTGAATTTGATCTCCGCCTCTTTATCCCCGGGATTCATGTCCGGGTGATATTTTTTTGCGAGATTTCTGTACGCTCTCTTTATGTCATCGGCGGATGCACTCTTATCGAGTCCAAGCACCTCATAATAGTCTCTTTTTGATTCAGCCATTGCTGTTTCTCCTTAATTTTGGAATACTTTCTCGTTCTCACAAATGATCAGTTCGATTATAAATCAACAAATCAAATTAACGCACTGCAGGAAGGGGCGTTTTTGCCCCTTCCCGAAAGTAACGGATTGCGTAAGCATTCCGATCAGGTTTTATCTTCAAAGTCGGCGTTGTAGTATCCGTTCTGATCTGCTCCGCCGTTGTTGCTCTCTCCTTGTGCACCGGCACTTGGATCAAATCCCTGCGCACCGCCGGCAGCATTGTAAAGCTTCTCGGAGATCTTGTAAACCGCTTTTTCAAGCTCCTCGGTTGCCGCCTTGATGATCTCGGAGTCGTTGCCCTTAAGTGCCTCGTTGACCTTTTCTATCGCATCGAGAACAGGTTTTTTGTCCTCCTCGCCGACCTTATCGCCAACTTCGTTAAGGGTCTTATCAGCCTCAAACGCAAGAGACTCCGCACGGTTGCGTATCTCGACAGTTTCTTTGAGCTTTTTATCCTCATCTGCATATTTTTCGGCGTCGCGAACAGCCTTGTCTATGTCTTCCTTGCTCATGTTCGAAGAAGATGTGATCGTGATGTGCTGTTCCTTACCGGTGCCTTTATCGGTTGCTGATACATTTACAATACCGTTTGCATCGATATCGAAAGTAACCTCGATCTGAGGAACACCGCGAGGTGCAGGAGCGATGCCGTCAAGGACGAATCTGCCGAGAGTTGTGTTGCCCGATGCCATTTCACGCTCACCCTGGAGAACATGGATCTCAACCGATGTCTGACCATTTGCGGCAGTCGAGAATATCTGGCTCTTCTTGGTCGGAATAGTCGTGTTACGATCGATGATCTTGGTCGAAATGCCACCGAGAGTCTCGATGCCGAGTGAAAGAGGTGTAACGTCGAGAAGGAGAAGATCCTTAACATCGCCGCCGAGAACGCCTGCCTGAACAGCAGCACCGATGGCAACGCACTCGTCGGGGTTGATGCCTTTGAAGGGATCTTTGCCGATGAATGCTTTAACAGCATCCTGGACAGCGGGAATACGAGTTGAGCCACCGACAAGAAGGACTTTGTCGATCTGACCGACGGAGAGACCAGCGTCACGAAGAACCTGTTTTGCGGGACCCATGGTAGCCTCTACGAGATCCTTGGTAAGAGCATCAAATTTTGCTCTTGTAAGTGTTGCGTTGAAATGCTTCGGACCGCTTGCATCAGCGGTGATGAACGGGAGATTGATCTCGGTTGAGTTCATTCCCGACAGCTCGATCTTTGCCTTTTCTGCAGCCTCTTTAAGTCTCTGATGAGCCATCTTGTCGTTTCTGAGATCGTTGCCGGGATTTTCTTTCATAAATTCGTCGGCGATCCAGTCAACGATGCGATTATCGAAATCGTCGCCGCCGAGTCGGTTGTTGCCGGCAGTTGCGAGAACCTCAAACACGCCATCCGAAATTTCAAGAAGAGATACATCGAATGTACCGCCGCCAAGGTCGTACACCATGATCTTCTGATTAACATCCTTATCCATGCCGTAAGCAAGAGCGGCAGCTGTCGGCTCGTTGATAATACGCATGACCTCAAGACCTGCGATCTTGCCTGCGTCTTTGGTAGCCTGACGCTGAGCATCGGTAAAATATGCAGGCACAGTGATAACTGCCTTTGAAACCGATTCGCCAAGGTATGCCTCTGCGTCTGCCTTCAATTTTTGAAGGATCATTGCCGAGATCTCCTGAGGTGTGTAATTTTTATCATCGATGCTTACTTTGTGGTTTTTGCCCATCTCTCTCTTGATGGAAGAAACTGTGCGCTCGGGATTGGTGATCGCCTGACGCTTTGCGACCTGACCGACCATTCTCTCGCCGCTCTTCGAGAAACCGACAACTGAAGGGGTTGTTCTCGATCCCTCGGGGTTCGGAATTACTACGGGCTCGCCGCCCTCAAATACAGCGACACAGCTGTTTGTTGTACCAAGGTCAATACCTATAATCTTTGCCATAATATTATTTCCTCCGAAATATAACTTAACTTTATCTTTGTTTATTTTATTTTGTTTCAGTAGATTTTACCACTGCTTTTGGCTTTTTAATTTGCAACCTTGACCATTGCGTATCGAATGATCTTGTCGCCCTTGCGATATCCCTTTTGGAATATCTCGACTATCTCGCCCTCGCCGTACGAATCATCCTCGATGTGCATGACGGCGTTATGAAGGTTCGGATCGAATTTTTCGGTCGGAATAACCTCCACGCCAAGCTTTTCGAGTGTCTGCGCAAACTGGGTAAGCGTCATCTTGACACCCTCGGCAGTCTGACCTCCGTCCGAGAAACTAACTGCTCTCTCGAGATTGTCAATGACCGGAAGGATGGCAGCGATCACATCCGAATAAGCATCGGCATATATGCCCTCTTTTTCCTTTGCGGAACGCTTGCGGAAATTGTCATATTCAGCAATTGTTCGCAAATATTTGTCATTTTGATCTGCAAGCTGTTTTTCGAGCTTTTCACTCTTTTCTTTTAGGCTTGACAGCTCTTTTTTCAGCTCCGCTATCTCTTTTTTGCATTTCTTATCACCCTTGCTGTCGATGTGTTCATCGCTGTGTGGTTTTTCTTCAGGCTGATTCTCAGCGGTTACTTCTTCTTTGATATCATCACTCATTCGATCTATCCGTCCTCTCTGTTGTTATTTTTATCATTACCTCCGCCTATCGGAAGTGCTCGCTGTGTACCTCGCATCATCTCGGATATCGTTCTTGACAGCGTTTCCATTGTGGACACGACCTTTGAATAATCCATTCTGCAAGGTCCGATAACACCTATCGCTCCGACCGGCTTACCGTCAACTCTTATTGTCTTTACGACAAGCGTTGATTCACCGCTCTTATCGGCAATATTTTCGCTTCCGATGTAGATATTGACATCATCCTGCTCCGACTGTCGCACAAGTGTAAGCAGATCCTGCTTATCCGAAAGCATACCGAGCATATCCTTTAATTTGTCTACCTCGGTAAACTCGGGATATTCAAGGAAACGATCGACTCCGCTTACCGACAGCTCATCCGACCTTTCCTCACCGAGTGCTTCGAATATGCATTTGATCATCGGAGAGGCAAGCGAACTGTACGCACCAAGTTTGCTCTCAAGATCAAGCATTTGAGCAAGCGATACATCTTCTGCTTGCTTGCCGACAACGGTATCGTTGAGGGCAATCTGTATTTTGCGAAGTACATCATCCGTCAAAGGAAGCTCGCTGTGAAGGTGCTTGGTCTTAATGTTGTTTTCGGATATCATGACGATCACCAAAAACTCGTTTTCGGAAAGAAGCATTAAATTGATCATTTTTGCCGTCATTTTTTTCGGAAAACTGCGAAATGCGATCGAAGGATAGTGCGTAAGTGACGAAACGAGCCGTCCTGCACTGTCGATGATCTTGTCAAGCCGTGCCGTACGCTCCCGAAGCATCTCGTTCAGGCCGCGTATCTCGCTTGCAGTCATGTCGTATGCCTGCATAAGGCTGTCAACATAGAAGCGATAGCCTTGCTCGGTCGGAACTCTGCCGGCAGATGTGTGCGGCTGTGCAAGATATCCCATCTCGGTAAGCTCTGCAAGCTCGTTTCTTATGGTGGCGGATGAAAGTGCGATCTGCTTGTTTTGCGAAAGTGATTTTGAACCGACCGGTTCGCCACACGAGATGTGTGCATCAATTATCGCCTTCAATATTTGTTTCTTTCGCTCGCTGAGTGAACTCGACATTTGATCCATCTTTGATCGCTCCTTTCTTTTAGTCATCCTTTAATTTAGCACTCTTTGGTTTCAAGTGCTAAGCCTTGACTATAATTTACCACAAATTCGCTTGGCATTATACCTTTTTATGTAGATTTTTTATTAACATTTTGTAAATCCGATTATTAATTAGCAAAACAAACGTCCGACCGCTCGATTTTAGCAGTCGGACGACTATTATGATAAATCATTTTGAGAGGTCAAGCTTTTTAATTCGTTTTTTCATTTTTCTGACCTCACCGAGCATGTTAAGCGCATCCTTTACGGGATTTACCTTGGATTCTCCGTGATTTATGACCTTTATCGGCAGCTCAGCAAATTTGAGTTTCAAACGGTCGGCAATCATAAGAGCCTCAAGATCAAAGGCGAAACGATCGACCTCGCAGTGCGGAAATATTTTGTTTACCGCCTCGTTCGTAAAGCCTTTAAGTCCCGCTTGCGAATCGCTGTGTGAAAAACCGGCAGCGATCGAGACGACCTTGAGATAGGTCTTGGACATCAGCTTGCGAAGAAACGTGTATCCGTCGTATCCGCCGCCCTTTGCCGCGCGCGAACCAATGACGACATCTGCATCGCTCTTTTTGTGAAGCTCATACACCTTTGCGAGAATATCGGCACCGTAAGCGAGATCGCTGTCGGTAAATAGGACGAAGTCTCCTTTTGCTGCAAGCATACCCGTACGCACCGCGCACCCCTTGCCTCGATTCTTCTCATAACCGATTGCCTTGATGCTATCATGCTCCTCAGCGAAGGCTCTTGCGATCGTGGGTGAGGAATCGGACGAACCATCAGATACGACGATCACCTCATATTCGCCCTTACCGAAATCTCTTTCAAGCGTCGTATAGAGAGTCTCGAGCGTGCTCTTTATAACTTTTTCTTCATTGTACATCGGAATAACGACCGACAGTTTCATTTTACCAGAAATTCCTTTCTTGAAACTCGGCATTTTACCGTCTAATCTCGACGAGTTTTGCCTGTATGCAGTATCTCTCGGATGCGAAGTGCTGATTCGTGCATGTTGACAGTGTCAATATCCTGTCATTGCCCGTAAATGCCAAGCTGTCATCCTTGTGGACCGATTTCGACGCCATCTGTTCGGCAAACGAAATGAAATCAGACTCACTGCTGAAAAATGTGCGGATAAAGCCGCTGTTTGCCTTGACCTTTGCGACATTGAATATACGATAGATATATATTCCGTCGTTGGTGTAGATATAGACATCGGGGTGTTCATCAAGATACGACTTGACAAAATAGTTGCTGAGTATTGAAAACATCGTTCCCGAACTCAGATTGAGGTTGTGACCATAGATAATGGTATTGTAGTTCTTCTCGGGATCAAGCTCGTTGCGGTAATCGGCAAAAAGGGTACCTGCAAGAAGATAATCTCCGTTGAAGCTGTGATTAAGATAATAATCGTTATTATCGGTCTTAACGACAGGATAGTCGATAACAGTGCCCGGTATCGATATCCACGCCATAAGGTCGCTGTTTTGGCGGTAGAGCGCACCAAGCTTTGCCCTGATGCGCATCATTTCGTCCGAATCGGCAGGAAGTGCCGGAATGACTGTTGATGCACTGCCGCCAATCTCCGAGTTGCACGATTGATTTTTAAGAACAGAAGAATAATCCTTTTGGCTGTATCTGAGCACGCCGCCCGGATTTGCGGTATAATCAGCCTCCTGTCCCCAGAGCTCCGCAAGCTTTTGGTAATAATCCTGCGCCTCGGCATAGCCAACGAGATTGTCGGCAATCGTGAAAACGCAGTAAACAAAGACAGCGGCACAAAGCAGCATGATAAAGACCCGAAACAGAGCAGACGCAATCTGCTTGCCCTTTTTCTTTGGAGGAATTAAGCTGCAGGATATATTACCGCGAGTCACCTTGGAGAGACTGTCAATAAAATCGATATCCGCTTTACTTTTTGCGGATGCGTTTTTCGCGTTCTTATCAAGATCATCGGTCATGAGCATTCCTCCTCGGCATTTTTTATTTATCATGAGACATTATACACAAAAACAAGGTGCAAATCAAGTATTTTCGGCAATATGTTTCAAAAAAGTCACAGGATTTTAACTATTTACCGACATCGTTCCGGTCATGACTTTGAGTCCCGCTTGAGAATCTTCTTAAGATAGAGCCCGGTATAAGATCTATTGCATATCGCAACCTCCTCGGGTGTTCCGACTGCAACGACAGTTCCGCCACCATCTCCCCCCTCCGGTCCGAGATCGATTATATAATCGGCGATCTTGATCATGTCGAGATTGTGCTCGATAACAACGACGCTGTTTCCGGCATCGGCAAGCCTTTCGAGCACGCTGATAAGATTATTAACATCGGCGGTATGCAGACCGGTCGTCGGCTCATCGAGGATATACATTGTCTTGCCTGTACTTTTTTTGGCAAGCTCGGTCGCAAGCTTAACACGCTGTGCCTCACCGCCCGAAAGTGTGGTCGATGACTGACCGATCTTTATATATCCGAGTCCGACATCATACAGCGTTTTCAGCTTTCGATAAAGCTTCGGAAGTGGCTCGAAGAAGTGCATTCCTTCTTCGACCGTCATATCAAGAACATCAAATATTGACTTACCTTTATACTTTACTTCAAGCGTATCGTGATTGTATCTCTTGCCCTTGCAAACATCGCACGACACATAAACATCGGGAAGAAAATTCATCTCTATGCATTTGACGCCGTCGCCCTGACACGCCTCGCATCTTCCGCCCTTGACATTGAACGAAAATCTGCCGCTCGAATATCCGCGAGATTTTGCATCCGGTGTTTGAGCAAACAACTCGCGTATATCGTTGAACAGTCCGGTGTATGTCGCGGGGTTTGAACGGGGAGTTCTGCCTATCGGAGACTGATCGATCGAGATAACTTTGTCGAGATTTCTGACACCCTCGACCCTGTCGTGATCGCCCGAGGTAGTGTACGCGCCGTTCAGCTCTCTTGCGAGAGTATTAAGCAATATTCCGTTTACAAGTGACGACTTACCGCTGCCCGAGACTCCCGTAACACAGACGATCTTGCCGAGAGGAATATCGACGTTTATATTTTTCAAATTATGCTCGCGTGCACCGACGATCTTCAACCAAAGTCCGTTTCCTGCTCTGCGAACTTTGGGAAGAGGTATGCGACGCCTTCCCGATAAATAATCACCCGTGAGCGAGTTTTCGTT
Source organism: uncultured Lachnospiraceae bacterium (assembly GCA_964582375.1). Lineage (GTDB taxonomy): Bacteria > Bacillota > Clostridia > Oscillospirales > CAG-272 > CAKSQF01. The sequence goes on along the minus strand of CAZORL010000020.1, from coordinate 13,500 downwards.
CTTTTTGATCTGTGCGGGTGTGCCGCAAGCGACAACTTCGCCTCCGTGTATGCCTGCGCCGGGTCCGATATCGACGATATAATCGGACTCCTCCATCGTCTCCTCATCGTGTTCTACAACGATCACGGTATTTCCGACATCACGCAGATTTTTAAGAGTCGCTATAAGCTTTGAGTTGTCACGCTGATGAAGTCCGATCGAGGGTTCGTCAAGTATATATACAACTCCCATAAGCGACGAACCGATCTGTGTTGCGAGTCTGATACGCTGTGCCTCACCACCCGAAAGACTTCCGGTCTTTCTTGAAAGCGTCAGATATTCGAGTCCGACCGAGCAAAGAAAACCGAGTCTTGACCTTATCTCTTTTAATATTTCAGACGCAATCACCGCCTCGCTTTCCGAAAACGAAAGCGAATTTACGAAATCAAGTTCGGTCGCGATCGGCATCGAACAAAATTCGTGAATATTTTTATCGCCGACCGTGACAGAGAGCATCTCGGGATTCAACCTTGCCCCGTGACATTTGGGACAAACGATATCTTCGACAAATTCCTCGTAATAGTCGCCACCCCACTGCTTCATTCGGGATTGGATCATACCTATTACACCGTCAAATGTGACGGTCTGATTCGAAACTCGATTGTCAAAATAGCGGTTGACCGTGTATGTGTTCACGGTATCGCCGTATAGAAGGACATGATAAGCCTCGGGCGAATACTTATATATCGGAGTGTCGAGTGTAAATCCGTGATTTTTTCCGACAGCCTCAAAAAGCGGACCGTTCCACGTTCCGTCGTCGAGCGATTTGAAACCGTTTACCTGAATTGCCCCCTGCCTCAGCGACAGATTTTTGTTCGGAATCATCTTGTCGGGAGAAAGTCTCGGCTTTTCGCCGAGTCCCGCACACTCGGGACAAGCACCGAGCGGATTGTTGAACGAAAACATTCGCGGTTCCATTTCGGCAAAGGCGATCTTATGCTCGTCGCATGCGTAATTCAGCGAGAATTTCAGCTCTTTCTCTTCATCACCAATGACTGCGACGGTCATCAGTCCATCGCTCTGACGGAATGCCGACTCGACCGAATCGGCAAGGCGCGAACGAACACCATCGCGGATTATCAGGCGGTCAACAACGATGTCGATCGAATGCTTCAAATTCTTATCGAGAACTATGCTTTCGGAAAGATCATAAAGCGAACCATCGACACGTACGCGGACAAATCCCGATTTTTTTGCGTCATCGAAAACCTTTTGATGCATACCCTTCTTTTCGCGAACTACAGGTGAAAGTATCATAAAACGAGTTCCCTCGGGCAGAGACAGTATCTTGTCTATAACCTGATCGACTGTCGTTTTACGTATTTCTTTTCCGCAAACCGGACAGTGTGGGACACCGACACGTGCGTAAAGCAAACGAAGATAATCATATATCTCGGTCACTGTGCCGACTGTTGAGCGAGGATTTTTTGATGTCGTCTTTTGATCGATCGAAATGCACGGTGACAGACCCTCGATAAAGTCAACATCCGGCTTGTCCATTTGTCCTATAAACATGCGTGCGTATGAAGAGAGCGATTCAACGAATCTGCGATGCCCTTCCGCGTATATCGTATCAAATGCAAGCGATGATTTGCCCGATCCCGAAAGTCCTGTGAAAACAACAAGCTTGTCACGCGGGATCTCAAGTGATATGTTTTTAAGATTATTGACTCTTGCGCCTTTTATAATAATTGATTTGTTCATTAAATTACTTCCGTACCTGTATTTTTATATATCCATCAGCTTATGTGCGATCCTGTAAGTATCCTCGTCCCCTGCACTCGTCTCAAATGTCACAGAGCCGCATGTCTCCTTGTCAGTCAACATATTACACATTAATAGTCTGCGTTTTGTTTCAGCAGCTATTCCTCTGTTTCCGTCAAAAAGCGGAACATCATTACCGACGATCGCTGAGATCGACTTTGAAAGAAAGGGATAATGCGTACACCCGAGCACGATAGAATCGATCTTCCCGACATAAGGGTCAAGCAGACTGTGGAGAAGATCGTCAACAATGCTTCCTTCTACCGTTCCCGACTCAACAAGTTCAACGATACCTTGACAAGGAAGTCCGATAATATCCGCGTCACCTGCAAATTCTTTCGATAGAGCGAGATATTTTTCGGATCTAAGTGTAAGCGGCGTCGCCATGACGAGTACTCGCGAATTTTGTTTGTATTTTACCGCGGGTCTTAGGGCAGGTTCGGCACCGATTATCGGGATATCGGTGTATTTTCCGCGAAGATATGCCGCCGCAACTCCAGTTGCCGTATTGCATGCAATAACGACAGCCTTTACACCGCGATTGATAAGCCCTTCAAGTGACGCCTCGGCAAGCGATAATACTTCATCGGTTGATTTAGTTCCGTAGGGCGCATTTTCGTCATCACCGTAGTAAATGAAATCTTCACACGGTAACTCTTCGACTAGAGCACGGAGCGTGCTTATTCCGCCCATTCCCGAGTCCATTACGCCGATCGGAGATTTTTTGTTGTATTTGACTGTCATTTTTGATCTTCAAATATCCTTTCCGCCCTTTGAGACCGATCACACGAGCTTTATTTGTTTTGTTTTTGTTTTTCCTCAAGAAGTCGGATCTTGTCGCGAAGTACTGCCGCCTTTTCGAAATCAAGTTGTTCTGCCGCCCGCCGCATTTGACGCTCGAGTTCGGGGATCGATTCGGAAACAACGCTTGGCGATATACCGCGTCTTCCCTTTGTCCTTTCGGTCGGCGAGTCTTTCTTTCCGAGATCAAGAAGCTCGCGAACAGGCTTTACTATCGTCTGCGGCACTATGCCGTGCTCCTTGTTATATGCATCCTGAACCGATCTTCGACGGTTAGTTTCATCTATTGCAGTGCGCATTGAATCGGTGATCTTGTCGGCGTACATTATTACTCTGCCCTCGGCGTTTCGCGCGGCACGCCCGATCGTCTGAATAAGTGCACGTTCACCACGCAAAAATCCCTCTTTGTCTGCATCCAAAATCGCGACAAGGGACACCTCGGGGATATCAAGACCCTCGCGCAAAAGATTGACTCCGACAAGAACATCGAAAGTACCGAGTCGCAGATCTCGAATGATTTCGCTTCGTTCAATGGTATCGACATTGTGGTGAATATATTTTACGCGAATTAGTTGAAGTTCAAGATATTCGGTAAGATCCTCAGCCATTTTCTTGGTCAGCGTTGTAACAAGCGTTCTTTGCGACCTTTCGGCTCTTGATCTTATCTCACCAATAAGATCATCGATCTGTCCATCGATCGGACGAACCTCGACAATAGGATCAAGAAGACCTGTCGGTCGAATGAGCTGTTCGACCGTTTGTGACGAATGATTCTTTTCATATTCCGCAGGTGTCGCCGAAACAAAAACTGTTTGTCCAAGCTTTTCTTCAAATTCTTCGAAGAAAAGCGGGCGGTTGTCATATGCGGACGGAAGTCTGAAACCGTAATCGACAAGCGATCTCTTTCTCGCAAGATCTCCACCGCTCATACCTCTGACTTGAGGAAGTGTTACGTGGCTTTCGTCAATGAACGTAATAAAATCCTCGGGAAAATAGTCGAGCAAGGTATAAGGGGTAGAGCCTGTTTCCCTGCCCGAAAATACACGCGAATAATTCTCAACACCCGAGCAGTACCCGACCTCGCGGATCATTTCAATATCGTATTTTGTTCGCTCGGTTATTCGCTGAGCCTCAATATATCTGTTTTGTGACCTAAAATACTCGGCACGCTCTTCCATTTCTCGAAGTATCTCCTCGATCGCGCCTTCTTTTTTGTCCGAACTCATAACATAGTGTGTCGCAGGAAAGATCGCAACATATGAAAGCGATCTCACGAGTTCACCTGTCAGGGTGTTAATTTCGGTAATGCGGTCTATCTCGTCTCCGAACAACTCGATCCTTATGGCTTTTTTGTCATGCGATGCGGGCATTATTTCTATGACATCGCCACGAAGTCTGAATTTATCACGAAGCAAACTTATATCGTTTCGCTCATAATTCATTGTGATCAGCCGTCTTACGATCTCATCACGGGTGCAGATCATGCCGACACGCAAAGAGAGAACTTCTTCCTTATATGCGCCCGGATCGCCGAGAGAGTAGATGCATGATACGCTTGCAACGATTATAACATCTCGACGCTCGAAAAGAGATGATGTTGCAGAGTGACGAAGACGGTCGATCTCGTCATTAACGGCGCTGTCCTTCTCGATGTACTGATCTTTTCCGGGTATATATGCCTCGGGCTGATAGTAATCATAATAGGAAACGAAATATTCTACCGCATTGTTCGGGAAAAGCTCGCGAAACTCGGAGCAAAGCTGTGCTGCAAGCGTTTTGTTATGAGCCAAGACGAGGGTGGGTCTGTTCAGCCTTGCGATAACATTTGCCATCGTATATGTCTTTCCCGAGCCGGTCACGCCGAGAAGAGTCTGCGCTTTCATACCCGCCTCGATTCCTGCCGATAACAGATCAATTGCCTGCGGCTGATCTCCGGTCGGTCTGTAGCTGCTTACAAGTTCAAATTTATCCACAGGCATATTCCTTTCTGACAGTTAAGCGTCACAGTCATTATTCCCGTTATCTGTTTTGTTTATCTCGTTCTTTTCGTTTTTGCCCTTTGTATCGGTCTTCCAAAAAGCTTTCCAAAGATCTTTTATCCCCGGCCCCTTCGCTCTTGTTTTTTCCTTATCGTTTCTGCTGTCGTCCTCTGAAAGTTCGTCATCGTCAAGACCTTTTTCCTCAAGCCTTTTGCCGACAAGCTCGACGATCGTAAAGTAAACAAGCGAACAAACGGGGACACTGAGGAGCATTCCGAGCACTCCGAACAAATTGCCACCGAGCGTAACAGCTCCCAGCACGAGGATTCCCGGAAGACCGACAGCTCTGCCCGCAACATGGGGATAAATAATGTTGCCTTCAAGCTGTTGCAAAATTATAATAAACACGACAAACCAAAAAGCCTTTATCGGACTGTCAACAAGTATCAAAAACGCACCGATCGCCGTGCCGATAAACGCACCGAAGACCGGGACAAGTGCTGTCACGCCGACAAGAACGGACACGACGGGTGCATATGGGAATCCGAAGATCAGCATGCCAATAAAGCAGAGCGTGCCAATTATAAGTGCCTCAATAAGCTGTCCTGCGACAAATTTTGAAAAAGTCCTGTTTACTCTCGAGATCTCCTCAAAAAGCTTGTCGGTATGACTTTGCGGCAGAAATGCCGACGCGAGCTTTTTGAGCTTTTTGCCGTATCTTTCTTTTCCCGAAAGAATGTAGAGCGAGAAGACAAATCCGACGACTATATCAAAAATGATCGAGAAAAGACCCTTGGTCAACCCGACAGTCTTATCGAAAACGATCTGTCCGCCCTGTGACACTATCTCCATTAGCTTGTCAAAGAGTCCACTACTTCCGATGTCAAATTCGGGAAGAATTATCGAATACTTGGCAAGCTGATCTGACAGATTTCCCCAAGTGTTCTTCAGTCTGTCAAAATATTGCGGCAACATGTCGACTATGTTGACCACAGTCTCTGCAATTTCGGGGATGATGACGAAAAGCACTGCGGTAACTGCACCGAGGACGATAAGCGAGCTGGCAGTCAAGCAGACAGCCCTTGCCGTTTTTTGGGCAAATTCGGGACGCTTTTTCCATATCTTAAACCACAGCCTCTCAAGAGGACGCATCAAAAGATTCATTACAAAGGCAATACATCCGCCAATGAGAAGTGGAGAGAGAGCATTGAAAAAATAGCGCACGACATTCACGATATTCCCGATACGCAAAACAGCGAAAACGGTAATAACCGTAAATACTATAAGAAGTGCAAGCTTTTTCAGAGTGCGTTTGTCAAGATTCATGGTTATGATCCTCTGCTTTAGACAAATATAAATTATTTACAAAGAGCCTGCTCGATCGACTCACCAAGCTCTTTTATGCTGTCAAAAACGTAAGTCGGTTTGACTTCTGCGTTGTCGATGTCAGAAACTGTCGATACACCGCTCAAAACGAGAGCCGTGCGAATGCCGTATTTTCCGATCGCTATGTCGGTCGAAAGTCTGTCACCGACCATGAGCAGATTTTTTCGATCAATACCGGTTGAGTATTCGGCAAATGCGAGCATCTGTTCCGAAGGTTTACCGCAGATCTTGTCAGGATATCTCCCGGTGCATGAGTGAATAAGCTCGATGAAGCTGCCGAGATCGGGGAAAAAACCCTCCTCCTTTGGACATATAACATCAGGGTGTGTCACAATGTATGGAAAACCGTCGGCAACATAATTTGTGAACTTCGTGAGTGAGTCAAATGTCAGCGATGTATCAAATGTTGCAAGGAGGACTTCGGGAGCGTCCTCGCATATGTTGACTCCGTTATCCTTCATTTCCGCTTTTATTTTGTCTGTTGCCAAGGCAAACACTCTCTTATCGGCAAATTCTCCGTGATTGATGTAATATGCCGCTGATTGTGCGGATGTCAAAATATTGTCACGCCCTGCGGGAATGCCGAGTCTTGCGAATTTTTTTAGATAATCGTCAACGGTTATCGACGAATTGTTTGTTAAAAAGAGTCGGCGTATACCGATACGATCAAGCCTCTTTAGAAAATCCACGGTGAAATCAAAAACGCTGTTGCCAAGGTATATCGTACCATCCAGATCGAGCATTACACACTTAATATTATGATCTTTCTCGACCTCGGTGAAAAAATCGGTCACTCTGCTTATCTCCTTTTTCCGAAAAGCCTTCCGAAGAAGCCCTTCTTTTCCTCTTTAACTTCGATTTCATTGCTTACATCTGTCTCTTCCTCTTCAACGATCTCCGACTCCGCATCAAACCCATCGACCTCGGGCTCGTCCTCAACGCTTTTTGCGCGACGGAGCTTTCGAAATTCGGTGAAAAGATCGGTGATCAAATACTGATCGGTAACGACATCGATGGACAGCTCGCCGTTGTCATGCTTTGAAAGATCAAATATCAGATTCTCTCCCATCGGTTCGTCGCTCTCGTTGATCGGTTGAACGAACGCAAAATAATGACAGATAATATCGTCCTCGGTCTCATCGGATGGATCGACACTCATCGGAATAAGAGCGATCTGCGCAAATCTTGCACTCTCGCCCTTGCTGTTAACTATCTCTATCGGTAAATCGTCACTCGGATCTTCAAGCCTTGCCAAAATCTCATTAAGATCGGTTTTCATCATTCTGACCTTCCTCTTAAAACATTATAAATCAGCAGATTGACACAAGTTTTGTGTATTATCTCCTATCATTTTATTATAGCATAATTTCATCGATTTTTCAATAGCTAAAAACAAATTTTAAGCAATTTAGCGAAAATACTTGACAAACAGTCAAAGATGTGATAAACTTCAACTAAATAGATCGAAAGATCGAAATCAAGCGAGGACGGATCGATGGGCAAAATTAAGATCGGAATTTTCGGATGCAGCAGAGGGCAGGATTTTATTAAGATCCTTTCCCTTCTCAATGGCAGGGCCGAGATAAGCGCAATATGCGAGAGACGAGAGAGCAGACTTGAAAAGGTCAAGAGCGAGCTTTGCCCCGAGAGCACAAAAGCATTTACCGATTTTGATGAATTTATAAGATGCGGACTTGACGGAGTGATACTTTGCAACTTCTTCCATGAACACGTTCCGTATGCGATAAAAGCACTTGAAAACGGAGTGGCTGTTTTGTGTGAGACGACAGCCGCATCAACAATGGCTGAGGCTGTGGAGCTTGTACGCGCAGTTGAGCGCACGGGCGGCAAATACATGCTTGCCGAGAATTATCCGTTCTTTTGTGCAAATCAGGAGATCAAAAAGATCTACGAGAGCGGAAATCTTGGTCGCGTTCTCTATGCAGAGGGCGAATACATACATCCGATGTCCACAGACGAGTTGATCTACTGCTCGGCATTCCCCGAGCATTGGAGATCATGGCTTCCGAAAACATATTATTTGACACACGCTCTCGGTCCGCTCATGTATATAACAGGTGAAACGCCGAAGACCGTAATGTCGAAGACCGTTTTTGCGCCCGAACTCATCGAGGGCAGCGGTCGTCACTGTGCGGATGCGATATCAATCATGCTTGGGCAGACCGAGTCGGGCGCGCTTTTCCGTTTTACGGGTACTGGTATGACCGCACCCCACGGTAATTGGTATCGTATATCGGGAACAAAAGGCGGTGCGGAAACCGTTCGCGGTGATGAAACAAGTGTGCGTGTCGGATACAATTATTGGTGCGTCCCCGAAGGCGAGACCGAGACGAAAACATACAAGCCCGAATGGGAGACCTGTGGCAGTCTTGCCGAGAAAGCCGGACACAACGGCGGCGATTTCTGGGTAATATACAACTATCTTGATTATATTGAAGGAAAAAGCGAGCCTTTCTTTGATGTTTATCGTGCCGCAACAATGTCAGCGATCGGTATACTCGCATGGAGAAGTACACTCGACCACGGCAAAGAGATGATCATCCCCGATTTTCACAGCGAGGCAGATCGCATCAAATACGAAAATGACGACGCCTCCCCCTTTCCGGGTGCGAAAAATCAGTGCGTTCCCCCGAGCAGTCAGCCGTATGAACCGTCCCCGAAAGGAGGTTGATCGGTCATGAAAAAAGTTATATTAAAACCCGTTTTTTCGGAGATCATCGGTAAGGTCAAACCGATGCATGCCATCAACAACGCACCGACCGTTCCGGACGATTATTTCGGACTTTACAAGTATCTGAGCGAAGCGGCGATTCCTTATGCCCGTATGCATGACACGGGCGGAAGATACGGCGGCGCACGCTATGTCGATATTGCAAATATATTCCCGAACTTTGATGCGGATGAAACCGATCCTGCGTCCTACGATTTCGCATTTACCGACAGACTTTTTTGTGAGCTTATACGCTTTGGAGTAAAGCCATTCTACAGACTCGGCTCGACGATCGAAAACTATCATCGAATCAAAGCGTACAACATATATCCACCGAAAGACCCCTCAAAATGGGCACGTATCTGCGAGCATATCATTATGCACTACAACGAAGGCTGGGCAGACGGATATCGTATGGGGCTTGAATATTTTGAGATCTGGAACGAGCCGGATAACGAACCGGAGATCTGCAACAATCCTATGTGGAAAGGCACGAAAGAGCAATTTTTCGAACTGTACGCCGTCACCTACAGTCATTTGAAATCACGATTTCCAAATCTCAAGATCGGCGGATATGCATCCTGCGGATTCTACGCTCTTTCGTCGTCTGATCTTTCTCATGTTGCAAATTCAAGTCCGAGAACCGAATATTTTGTCGAGTTCTTCCTTGATTTTCTTTTATATATTCAAAAGCACAATATCGGGCTTGATTTTTTCTCTTGGCACAGTTATGCGGGGGTTACGGATAATGTCGGGTACGCATCATATGTCAGACAAACGCTTGACAATTTCGGATATACATCAACAGAAGTATTTCTTAACGAGTGGAACCCGGGAATTAACGAACGGGGCAAGCTCTGCGATGCGTCCAACATATTGACGATGATGATAAGAATGCAAAAAACCCCGACGGATATGCTCATGTATTATGATTCTTGGATACTCACCGCTTATTGCGGATTGTTTGATCCGGTAACCCATCGACCATTTCCCGCATATTATGCTTTCTTGTTCTTCGGAAGGTTGTACAAACTCGGCAATGAAACGAAATGCGTGCTCGAAAGTCCCGACGGATGCGACGGACTTTGTGTACTTTCGGCATCAAATGACGGCTTGTACGGAGTAACTCTTTCAAACAGCACCGATGACGATATAGAGATCGTTCTTATGACAGACAATGATTACGAGCTGACATTGGCGGACGGCGATATACCGCACACGGTCGAAATGTGTGAAAACGGGTTTATCCTTAAAGCGCGTGCCATCGCATATCTGCAAAACAAAAAATAACGAAAGGATTGTCTCCTCAAATGTCTGATAATAAAAGAATCGTATTAATATCGGGAGCATCACGAGGTATAGGCAGAGCTGTCGCACTTCGTTATGCTCGTGATGGTTACACCATCGGTATCGGATGCCGCGACATATCGGCAGGAAATGAAACAGCCCGCCTTATCAAAGAGGCGGGCGGATGTCCGGCTGTTTTCAGTGCCGATCTCAGAAACAGAGCTGATGTTGAATCTGCGTACCAAACATTCAAGAGCGAAGTCGGTGTCCCGAGCATTCTCGTAAACTGCGCGGGAGTTGCATCATGGGAACTTTTTCAGCTGACAAGCGAGAACGAATACGACCGCGTAATGGACAGCAATGTTCGATCGGCATATCTGCTTACAAAAGAAGTTCTCCCCGACATGATCTCGAACAAATCGGGATCTGTGATATTCATCTCGTCAATGTGGGGGCAGGTCGGCTCAGCATGTGAGGTAATTTACTCGGCATCCAAGGCGGCATTGATCGGCATGACAAAGGCACTTGCCAAAGAGGTCGGACCGTCGGGGATCAGAGTCAATTGCGTCAGTCCCGGTGTGATCATCACCGATATGACACGCTCTCTCGGCGAAGAAACGCTCTCCGGTCTTGCATCCGATACACCGCTCGGAAGAAACGGCGAGGTATCTGATGTTGCTGAGTGCGTATATTGGCTTGCATCAACCTCAGCATCATTTATTACGGGAGAAGTGATCGGAGTAAACGGCGGTTTTGCGATTACCTGACCCCCTCTCTGCCGACGATCACACCACCATACGACAGCCTGCCTTTGATAACCTCTTCGACGATTGGAAAATCCGCCGATACGTTGAAGCTTTCACTTCTTCCCATACAGATCAGTATCACGTCTGCGTTAACGGTAATGGTTATTTCATGAAGTATCTGATCTATCCCTGCCTCGGACAGTTTGCTGTCAATATCGGTCGAAAACGAAAAATACGGTTCCCCTCTGAATTTCAGTTTGACACCGCGTCCGGACATATAATCTCCGCCGACAAGGGTTCCGATCGGTATCTCTACATACAAAAAGTCGATTCTGTCGCATCTCCGTTTTACGGCGCGCAAAACATCATTCGCTGTCGAATTGATCAACGATGTATCAGCAGCAATTGCGGCTATAGTTCCGTCAGACGCATAACTTATGCGGCTTGTTTCGGCAAGATCTGCCTTTGCAATTTCTTCGGATGCGATAGATCTGATAATACCTATTATCTCTCCGCGAGCTGTAATCACCGCTGCTTTCGCAGCTGTTTCGGCAGATCTTTTGTAAATGACGCCGCACCATACAAAGATCAGCAGTACGGCAAGTGCGATCGGGGCAAGATGAACGACAGATCTTTTCATAATTGCTGTCAGTGATCTTGTAAATCGAGCCTTATTCACCCTTTTCAATCGATCATACCCCTTTTGCAGTCTTTTATTTTCATATTATGCCGTAAAAAATTCGAGTATTCTGCAAAATAAGTTGATTTCCTATTGAAAAAAATCGCAAAATATGCTATAATGTGTCAGGTCAGAAACAGCAAGACCTTAAGGAGATTAAAGATGAAACTTAATATCGACAAAAAAGATTACGCTCAGCCCGATCCTTATGTGATCTCTGACAACGGCAAATACTACATGTATGCCACGGGATGCGACGGTGTTCAGCTCTACACAAGCGATAACATGATCGACTGGAAATATGCCGGCATATGCAGGAAAAGTGACCGAGAAAAAGAGTATTGGGCACCTGCCGTAATAAAGATCGGCGACAGCTTCTATATGTACTATTCTTCGATGCATGTTGACGAGGAAGATGTTCACAAACAGCAGCTCCGCGTTGCCGTTTGCGACAGACCCGACGGCGAGTTTGCGTATGTTTGTAACCTTGCAGTTCCCTTTTCCATTGATCCTCATGTTGTAAAAAACAGCGACGGACTTTTCATTTTCTACAGCGTAAACGATTACCAGGCAGAGCGTGCCGGAACGCTTATTGTCGTTGACAGATTGATATCGCCGACACAAGCTGCCAACTCGCCGCGTGTCGTCGTGCGTGCAACTCTTGACGAAGAGATCTTTATGAAAGACAGATTCTTCAAGGGACAGCATTGGCATACCATCGAGGGCGGATTCTATTTCAGAGATGGCGACTATCATTATCTCATGTACTCCGGTAATTGCTATCAGAACGAGAACTACTTTATCGGATATGCCGTTGCAAATGGCGACACCGACGATCTGACAAAGCTAGACTTTGCCAAGTATCCCGATGCCGACACCTACCACCCATTCAAACGTAAGGGAGGTCTTGAAGAGGGCACCGGACATAACAGTGTTCTTTACGAAAACGGCAAGTATTATATGTTCTATCACGCACGCGCACTGGGAGATCTCGTCCCCGACAAGGACACAAGACGAGCATATGTTGCCGAGATCAAGGCATGTGACGGCAAGCTTGAACTTGTGTAATTAATTTGGTTAATCTAATCTATTCTGAAAGGAATTTAATATTATGCAAACCATTATTCGTCCCGAAAACATGGAAAGAATTACAACAAAGGCACTCGCTGACGAGTTCATCGACGCCAAGGTAAAAGAAATACGCGAGCAGGTCGGAGATAAAAAAGTCCTCCTTGCGCTCTCAGGCGGTGTTGACTCGTCGGTAGTCGCCGCACTCCTCATAAAAGCTGTAGGAAAACAGCTCGTATGCGTTCATGTAAATCACGGTCTTATGAGAAAAGGCGAAAGCGAAAAGGTTATCGAGGTTTTTGACAGACAGTTGGGCGCAAATCTCATCTATATCGACGCGACCGATCGATTCCTTGATAAACTTGCAGGCGTTAGCGACCCCGAGAAAAAGAGAAAGATCATCGGTGCCGAGTTCATTGAGGTCTTCAACGAAGAGGCACGCAAGCTTGACGGCATTTCGTTCCTGGCCCAGGGAACGATATATCCCGATATTCTCGAGAGCAACGGCGTAAAAGCGCATCATAATGTTGGTGGTCTTCCCGCAGAGATGAAGCTTGAGCTCTGCGAGCCGCTCGCGCTTCTGTTTAAGGATGAAGTTCGTGCCGTCGGATCTGCCCTTGGACTTCCGGATGAGATGGTCTACCGTCAGCCCTTCCCCGGTCCCGGACTCGGCGTCCGTTGCCTTGGCGCGATAACACGCGACAGACTTCATGCTCTTCGCGAAGCTGATGCGATCCTGCGCGAAGAATTTGATAAAAACGGACTTGCAGGAAAGGTTTGGCAGTATTTTATCGCAGTTCCCGACGTTAAAAGTGTCGGCGTAAAAGATGCGAAGAGATACGAAGGATGGCCCGCAATCATTCGCGCCGTCAATACCACCGATGCCATGAGCGCAACCATCGAGGAGATTCCCTACCCCCTGCTCCACCACATCACAGACAGAATCACACATGAAGTCGAGGGCATCAACAGAGTCTTGTACGACCTCACCCCGAAGCCCATCGGTACTATCGAGTGGGA
>CAZORL010000019.1:0-26428 GCA_964582375.1 uncultured Lachnospiraceae bacterium | reverse complement strand
GAACTCACCGTATACGAGTATTTATCTTTTATTGCGCAGGTAAAGAAGATAGCACGCTCCGAGCGCATATTTGCGATCAAGAGTGTCATGCATGACGTCGGGATATCGAAAAGCGCAAACAAACTCATCTCAACGCTGTCCAAAGGGTACAAACAACGCGTAGGGATAGCGCAAGCGATGCTCGGAGATCCCGAAATATTGATCCTTGATGAACCTACCGTCGGTCTTGACCCGAAACAGGTCGTTGAGATAAGGACGCTTATATCGAAACTCGGCAAGGACAGAACGGTAATCCTTTCAAGTCACATTCTTTCCGAGGTCGCCGAGATATGCGACAGGCTGATAATAATATCAAACGGCAAGCTGGTTGCGTCGGGCGAGCCGAGTGAGATAAGAAAAAAATACAACTTAGACGGAAGAGTCGAGATCTGTTCTCGAATAAGTGCCGCCAAAATGAAGGAAGTGCTCCTCAGAGTTCCCGGGATAGGAAAGTTTTCTGTTGTGGAAGAGAGCGGATCATCGAGGGCAATAGTCGTGCAAAGTGTTAACTTTGACATAAGGGAGCGCATTTTCAATACATTTGCCGATCTGCACTGTCCTATCATTGAGATGAGGCTGTTTGAGCCGTCACTTGAAGATCTCTTTCTTCAGGTCACAAATGATGACTGCATCGAAAAAAAGCCGGCAAGTACAAACAAGAAAACGCAGTCAATATCTCCCGCACCGCCGAGCAAAGCCCAAAAGCCCGACAAAGCGGCGGACATCAACGACAATGAAGACGAGGACGGGGACGAATACCGTCCGCTGTTTTGGGGAAAGAACGACCACACCAAAAAGCAATAAAAACAAAAGGATGGCATTATCAAGTGCTTGCGATATGTAAAAAAGAGTTGAAATCCTGCTTTTCAAACATGTACGGATATATTCTGATCGGGTTATATCTGCTCTTTGCGGGATTTTTCACATCGAGCGTCTGTTTGTTCGGAGGCTCGCCGTCGATCGAACTGTCGTACGGATATTTATCGTTTATTTTTCTGCTGACCGTTCCCTTTTTGACCATAAAGGGGCTTTCGGACGAAAAGAGGCAGAAGACAGATGTTTTGCTCTATTCTCTGCCGATCGGCTCACTTGACATAGTCATTGGCAAATTTTTATCGATGGCGATCATAATGGCATTTTGCCAAGCGGTCGGATTTTCGGGGATCATCGTCCTTTCTTTTTACGGAAAGATCAACCTTGTCGCATCTGTATCGGGAGCGATCGCACTATTTCTCTGCAGTCTTGCACTGACCTCCGTCGGGCTTTTTATCTCGACATTGTCGGGAAGTATTTTGATATCTGTCCTTCTCTCTTTCTGTGCGATGATAACGATCTACTTTTCCCCCGACCTGATATCGCTCCTTCCGACAACACTTATCGGATCGTTTTTATCACTCACCGTGGTCGTATTGCTCTTTTCTCTTTTGACAGGCTATTTGACCAAAAGCTTTTCGGCAGCGGCACTCTTTTTCACGATTCCCGAACTTTTGGTAATTTCTTTGTCAATCGTTTCACCCAAAACCATGGAAGGTGCGACCGTAAAGCTTTTCTCTGCCATGTCGATCACAAAACGGCTCGAAACATTTACGACATATGCCATCTTTGATCTGCAAGGGTTTGTTTATTTTATTTTATTTACCGCTCTGTTTCTTTATTTCACCTATCTGTCTGTTGAAAAACGGCGTTGGTCATGATGGCGAGAAAGGATCTTTTGATGGATAAAAAGAACAAAAACGATCAAGGTGCGGGACGACTGCTGAAAAACGGCGCGATCACCGCCATATCTGCCCTTCTTGCGATGATCATCGTCGCTCTCTCGCTTGCACTTGTCGGACTTCTCCCCACATCCGTGCGGAAGATAGATCTGAGCGGCAAAAAGGTCACCGAGCTTTCGGATGATGCAAACGGTTACATCGACCGGATAGATACAGATGTTTCGATATATCTCGTAAGCGAGGTCGGAAAAGAAGACACCGTCATAAAGAGTTTCCTCGAACGCATCAACGAAAGGTCAGACAGTATCACGCTCCAATTCGTAGACCCCGTACTCGAACCGTCCCTGATTACAAAATACAGTGACAAAAGCCTTGAGGACAATTCGCTTATCGTCACTTCAGACAAACGCTCAAAAGTGATCGGCTGTTATGATCTGTACACTTTTTCGGTAACCGACGAAAGCGAAGGAAAAGAACTGGGCGTGTATCGATACGAGGATTTTTACACCCTTTTACAAACATATTCGGCTTATTTTACATCCGGATATTACAGTTACACACAGGAGTTTGACGGTGAGAATGTTCTCTTGTCCGCAATAGATTATGTAACCACCGACACGCTTCCGACGGCATACGCATTATCGGGACACGGCGAGGCTGCCATAGAAGGCGGGCTTTTATCGGCTCTTTCGCTTGACAATGTTGACTTAAAAAGCCTTATTTTGACCCCCGACAGCAAAGATCTTCTGATGGGAGCAGGATGTGTCATTATCAACTCGCCGACGTCTGACATCAGCGAGTTAGAGCTTTCGATCCTTCGTGAATACATGAGCGACAAAGGATCGATCATTCTCACCACCTCACCGTATGCCGCAAAATTCAAAAATCTTATGAGTCTCACTGCCGATTACGGTCTTTACGGGAAATGCGGATATGTATACGAGGAAGACGCCGAAAACTATTTTGGATACAAAGACATGCTCCTTCCCGATTGTGCGTCGGCATCTGCTTATCTGAATCTCGGTTCATATGCCGCCTCTCTCGTCACAGCCCATCCGATAATCATATCTGACGAAGAACCGTCGGGCATTTCCTATGTTACACTTTTCAAAACCTCCGAGTCTTCTCGTTTTTCGGCACAGGATGATGCCGACAATGAAAGTGCCGAAGATCCAAGCGGCAGTTATACACTCGGGGTTGTCGCATCGGACGCAAGCTCAAGTCTTGTATGGATATCATCGTCATATTTTACCGAGTCATCGGTAAACAGCTATGTAAACGGCGGAAACAACATATTCTTTGTCGCAATATGTGAAAGACTTTGCGGTAAGCTTCGTTCTCTTTCGATCGAGTCAAAGGCAATGGTCGAGGATTCACTTGTGATAAACAGCGCACAAGCGATCTTTTGGTCAGGCATATTTGTCGGAGTTATTCCGCTTTCCGTTATTTTGATCGGTGTATTTGTCACTTTGAGACGAAAGAGGCGGGAGGCGTGATTATTTGAAGACAAGGGTTCTTATTATAATGGCATTCACTGCCGTCTGCCTTTGTGCCCTGCTTCTTGGTATCTTGTTTGCCAAAGAGCAACGCGACGGTGCGGTAACGACCGACATCGATCAAGGTTCGGTTCAAAAACTTGTAAAAAGGATCGACAAAGACGCGATCATGTCATTTATAGTGCCGATCAACGGATATGAGGTGAAACTTGTAAAAGATAATGAATGGTGGTCGATCGACGGCGACAATGGAACGCCTATTAACAAAACAAGGATCGATACCCTTCTTGAAAAGTTCGAACTTATCCTTGCACTTCGAGAGATCGGTGAGCGAGAGTTGTCGGATTACGGACTCGACAAACCGACGCGCATTGTCACGCTGTTTGCTCGGGGGGACAAGACCGTTATTTCGTTTGGGAACAGAGCGATCGGTGGCGTCGGCTACTATTTCACGCTCGACAGCAGAACTGTCTACCTTGCCGACGAGTCCTTTTACAATGCATTCTCGATCGAAATGTCCGAGATCGTCGCCCTTCCTACGATAAAAGACTATGGTGAGATATCGAGTATCAGCATTAACGGATCGACTACGAGTGATACCGAGCTTGTCAAAGCGATCGAGAGTATTGCCGCCGAAAGTTGTGTCGATTACAGATCAAAAGACGAGAGCATATACGGTCTTGGTGACAAAAAGACAGAGATCACACTTTCATTTTCGAGCGGAAAGACAGTTTCTCTTTCACTTGGAATGGGTGAGAGCGATAATTTTATTTATTTAAGCCTCGACGGGTCGGATGCCGTATATCTTATTGTCGCCGACCAAAATGATGTTTTGCTTCGATACTTGCGGTAAAAAAGTCATTCAGACGAAAAAAACAAACAATTCTCGCAAAACCCTTGATTTTATTCAAAAAATAGTATATAATATGAGACGTATACAAGTGAAACCGAAAGGATGCTCTTTTTGATGGGGCAACGGTCAAAAAAGTGTTTAGATTATTGATAGCCGGACTTTATGTCGATATCATACGCGAAAATCCGATTTTAGCACGCGATATATCAAAATATGTAAGATCGGACTGCGACAGACCTGCGGATATAGTTATCGATATCGACGATGACTACATAAAAAAAGAGATCGCGGACGAGCGGCGTCTCGGTATCGAGTTTCACGCTCTTCACAGCGAATATCTCGCGATATACAGATGCCTTTGCGAGCGCATGATCGAGTTCGATGGTTTTTTGATGCACGCATCGGTCCTCGAAAAGGATGGAGTCGCATACGCATTCACTGCCCCGAGCGGCACGGGTAAGAGCACTCATGCACGTCTTTGGCGCGAGAACATCGATGGTGTTCGCATGGTAAATGATGACAAGCCGATTATAAGGATAATAGACGGTGTCCCTCACGCTTGCGGGACGCCGTGGTGCGGAAAGCATGGTCTGAGCGAGAATATCACCATTCCCCTTCGCGGTATATGTTTTCTTGAGCAGGCATCCGAGAATAAGATCGTTCGCCGCATGCCCGCAGACGAGATGCACAAATTTCTCTCGCAGATCTACCGTCCGATCGACAAGGAGCTTCTCATAAAAACGCTTGATCTGGCAGACAAGGTTCTTTGTAATGTTCCCATATGGCGAATGGGGTGCAATATGGAGGCTGCGGCTGCAAAGATGTCATACGCGACAATGAGTGAACAAGCAAACAATTGAAAGGAAGAAATAAAATGAAGGCAAAAGAAGGATTTATCATGAGAGAGGTTGCAGGGACTGCCGTTGTTTTGGCAGTCGGAAAGGCAGCCGACACATTCAAAGGAACTGTCACGCTTAATGGTTCGGGCAAGCTGCTCTGGGGGGTACTCGAAAAAGGCGCGACACGTGACGAGCTTATTGATCTCATACTCGAACATTACGACACAGACAGAGAAACGGCAGCATCGGGCGTTGACTCGTTCGTTTCAACGCTTATCGAAAACGGCATTGTCGAGGATGAATAACGAGGAAAAAAAGCAATCGGATGAGGCGAAGGGTTATCCCGAGTTGATCAAATCAAAAGGATCACTTCTCTTCACACCCGGTGGAAACAGCATGCGTCCGATGCTTAAACATCATGAAACACCGATATATGTTGTTGCAGTCGAGAACGGAAACGGGTTAAAAAAATACGATGTTCCCTTCTACATTCGCGATGACGGGCAATGCGTACTTCACCGAATCATTGGCAGTCGCGACGGAGCCTTTATCTGTTGCGGCGACGGACAGGCGATTCCCGAATACGGTGTGCGCCACGATATGATATTCGCAAGGCTTGTCGGTTTCTACAGAGGCGAGAAATATATCGAGGTAGACAAGAGCCGACGTTATATGATCTATTCGCGACTTTGGGTCGCCATAAGACCGATAAGACGAATTTGGGCATCGATCCGTGTTCGAGTTCGCAGAGCCAAATAAGCAAGACCGATCGGCAGAAGATCTCTCCTCCGCCGATCGGTCTTAGTTTTCCCACAAAAATGTTCTTGGGCATCCTTCACACTCAAGATCGACAAAGTCGAACTGACGAAGCACCTCATAAACACCGACCGCAACCGCATTTGACAAATTCAAGCAACGCAGTGTGTTTCGCATCGGTATTCTGATGCAAGAGCTTTGATACGCCTCAAGAAGGCTTTCCGGAAGTCCCGCCGTTTCTTTGCCGAATACCAAATAGCAGCCCTTTGAATATTTGACCGATGTGTGCGTGTGATTGCCCTTTGACGAATAGAGCCAAAGCTCGTCATCACCATGAACACGCAGGAAATCATCGAGGCTGTCATAGATCGTTATATCGAGCTTGTCCCAATAGTCAAGCCCCGCACGCTTGAGACGGCGGCTATCGATCTCGAATCCAAGCGGTTTTATAAGATGCAGAGCCGCACCGGTCACGGCACAAGTCCTTGCTATATTGCCCGTGTTTTCGGGAATCTCGGGTTCGACGAGAACTATGTTTATATCATTTGCGCATTTGTTATCTTTCACGTTGATCACCTTTGTCTTCGATTTTTTAATATCGTCTTATATTGTAGCACATTTTTGCGTAAAATTCAAGATATTTTACATTTTATCCATAGTAATTTGAAGGAAAAAGTTGTATAATAACAGATGAATGATTTTTTAGCGGCATACATTTGCCGATCTCCATAAGAAAGGGTAGAAAAGTGAGTTTACTAAAAAAACTGTTCGGAACTACGAGCGAAAAAGAAATAAAGCGCATTATGCCGACCGTCAATGCAGTGGAGGCACTTGCGGACAAATATGCAGATATGACGGACGCCGAGCTCCGTGCGGTCACACCCGCATTAAAGGCGCGTCTTGCAAATGGCGAGACACTTGACGACATCCTGCCTGATGCATACGCAGCAATAAGAGAGGCTGACGAGCGCGTTCTCGGCAAGCGTCCGTTCAAGGTACAGGTAATGGGCGGTATCATCCTCCATCAAGGAAGAATTGCCGAAATGAAGACCGGTGAGGGAAAAACGCTTGTTGCGACCCTCCCTGCCTACCTTAATGCTCTTGCAGGCAAGGGCGTTCACATCGTCACGGTCAACGAATATCTTGCACGTCTCGGCGCCGAGGAAATGGGCAGAGTGTATGAGTTCATGGGACTGACCACAGGGCTTGTAGTTCACGATCAATCAAAAGAAGAAAAACATCGCGCATACGATGCTGACATAACATACGGCACGAACAACGAGTTCGGATTTGACTATCTGCGTGACAACATGGCAGTTTACAAGCAGAATGTTTGCCAGCGCGGTCATCATTTTGCGATCGTTGACGAGGTTGACTCAATACTTATCGACGAAGCAAGAACCCCACTTATCATTTCGGGCGAGGGCGAAAAATCAACTGATATGTATGAGATCACAGACAAGCTCGTGTCCAGAATGAAGCCATTCAAGATAAAAGAGGTCGATGACAAAGCATCAACTGACACGGTCGAGCAAGATCCCGATGCCGATTACATCGTTGACGAAAAGAAGCGCACCGCCGTCCTTACCGCCAAGGGTATTGCTAAGGTCGAGGAATATTTTAAGATCGACAACTATTCCGATCCGGAAAACTCAAATATCGCACATCATGTCAGCCAATCGCTCCACGCACATGGCGTTTTCAAAAACGATGTAGACTATGTCATAAAGGACGGACAGGTTCTCATCGTTGACACGTTCACGGGACGTATAATGCCCGGCAGACGTTGGTCAGACGGACTTCATCAGGCGGTCGAGGCAAAAGAGCATGTCAAGATCGAGAAGGAAAACAAGACACTCGCAACGATCACCTTCCAGAACTATTTCAGAATGTACACAAAACTCTCGGGCATGACTGGTACTGCCGTTACCGAGGAGGACGAGTTCCGCGAGATCTACTATCTTGATGTTGTTGAGATCCCCACCAACAAGCCAATGATCAGGATCGATCATCACGACGAGGTCTACAAGACGATAAATGGAAAATACAATGCGATAATCGAACAGATCAAGGCATGTCACGAAAAAGGACAACCCGTGCTTGTCGGAACAGTATCGGTCGAAAAATCCGAAATTCTCTCCCGAAAGCTCAGCCTTAACGGAATCAAGCATACAGTCCTCAACGCAAAATATCACGAGCGCGAGGCGGAGATCGTCGCGCAGGCAGGTAAACTCGGCACAGTCACGATCGCCACAAACATGGCAGGACGCGGAACTGATATCATGCTCGGCGGCAACCCCGAATTTCTCGCAAAGCAGGAAATGCGCCGTCTTGAATACGACGAGGATACGATCGGACTTGCGGTCGGATCTTCCCTTTCGGTATCCGATGAAGTCCTTGCCGCGCGTGAAGTCTACCATGAACTTTACGACAAATACAAGGCGCAGATCGCACCCGAATGGAAAAAGGTCTGCGAGGCGGGCGGTCTTTTCATAATCGGCACTGAGCGACACGAATCAAGACGTATCGACAATCAGCTCCGCGGCCGTTCGGGAAGACAGGGCGACCCGGGTGAATCAAGGTTTTATCTCTCGCTCGAGGACGATCTTCTTCGCCTGTTCGGGAGTGAAAACATTTCGTCGATGGTCGAAAAGCTTGGGCTTCCCGAGGATCAGCCTATTTCGGCAAAGATACTTTCAAACTCTATCGAGCGTGCGCAAAAGCGTCTTGAGGATCAGAACTTCGGTCACAGAAAGAATGTCCTTTCCTATGACGACGTAATGAACCAGCAGAGAAACCTCATTTACGCACAGCGTAACGAAGTCCTTGATGGCATGGACATGAAGTCAAAGATAGTCGATATGATCGATCAGACAATCGAAAACGTTGTCGATTCGGCTTGTGTCGGAGAGACGAAAAACGATTGGCGTCTTGATGACATCAGGACCTACTTCTTCCCATACATCTGCACATCCGACGACTTTGTATACCCCGATGGCGTCATCCCCGACGATCTCACGCCCGAGTCGATCAAGGAAGACCTGCACGCACGTGCAAAAGCAAAATACGCCGAAAAAGAGGAAATGTTCGGCGACTACATGCGCGAGATCGAGCGTATCGTTCTGCTCCAGAATGTTGACCGTTTCTGGACCGACCACATCGACGCAATGGACGATCTAAAGGGATCGATCGGTCTTTCGGGATACGCACAGCGCAATCCTTTGAACGAGTACAGGATCGCAGGTGCCGATATGTTCGATGAAATGATCGAAAACATCCGTCAATCGACCGTGCGCATGATTCTCTCAGTCGTCAAACAGGAACAGCCCGCAAGACGCAAAGAAACGACACGCATTACCGGAGAGTCGGGCGGCAGTGATGCCGACAGAGCGGCACAGAGCACCAAAAGAGCACCGATGGCAGGATCGGGACTGAACGGTGTGCCGCGTAAGGTCATCAAAAAAGTCGGTCCGAACGATCCCTGCCCCTGCGGAAGCGGCAAAAAATACAAAAAGTGCCACGGAATGGCGGCAACAAACGACGGTGCCGAAGACGGCAACCGATAAAATCAACTGCCGCAAAGCAAGAGTCCACACTTGCTTTGCGGCAGATCTGTAAGGAAGGTCAAAATGGGCTTTGGCTATTTATTATACGGCTATTTAATGCTGATCGATTACGGCGTAAAAACATCGACGACAAACAGTACGGGATTCGACATTTTTCCCGATCTGCTCGGATACATACTCTTTTTTGTTGCGCTGAACAATCTCGCAAAGCACGCCGCCGGATTTGCTCGCGCAAAAAGTGCCTGCATCCCTCTTTTTGTCGTGGGCGGAATAACGCTTGTCGGACAACTCCTCACATTGGTCGGCGTGCAATATGAGCCTGTAAAAATCATCCTCGACTACGCATATTACGCAAAATATCCTCTTTTGCTCTTTTTCCACATCGGTATGCTCGACGGTATCCGAACGCTCTCGCTTGATGTCGATCTGCCAAAGCTATCGGACAAAGCAAGGATCGGGACTATGTTGTCCGCCTTTTATTACTCGCTCGGTACATGTATGATCTTTTTCGAGATACTCGTCCCGAATCCTCCGCAGAAGATTGCATCGATCTATGCAACCGTCGGATATATGTTCCAAATACTGTTTTATCTGATGTTTTTCTATGTCCTCTATGTCATTTTCTCGTCATACAGACAGATCTGCTACGAGGGCGACGAAAACATGGACACATCAGCTTCAAATCCGCTGACCAAGCTGTTTGAAAAATACAAAAACGCCAAGAACAGACACGATAACTGATCAAACGAAAGGATAGATCTATATGGGTCTTACTCTTATCACCGCGGGGCTTTTTTTCCTGCTGAACCCGAGCATAGTTATAGTTGACATTTTTCCCGATATATTTGGCTGTTTTCTTATTCTTTTGGGAATGAGCCGACTCTCGCTCCTCAACGCATCAATGAGCGATGCCAAAGCCAACTTCCAAAAGCTTTTTGCGGTGTCCTTTTTGAAGATCCCGTGTGCACTCATCTATATCGGAGAGGCAAACTCGCCAAATGAAAGCTGGGGACTTCTCTTCACGATCGGATTTGGCTTTCTTGATGTTTTATACGGCATGCGGGCGTTCACGAGCTTTTTTGATGCCATCGAGGATCTCGCAAATTCTGACGAAAGAATATCCTCCGATACTCCCTCGCTGCGAAGGATCAAAGAATACAGAGCACTGTCTTCAATATTTGTGTGGGCACGTGCGATACTGCCTGCCCTGCCCGAGCTGACTACACTGACAAGCACGGAATACGGCACGGTGACCTCGAACGGTATCGTCTCGCTTGCAAATTACAAGACACTCTTTACTTTGCTTGCGGCAGTGATCGGACTGATCATCGGCATCTATTGGTTCATTTCGATGGTAAGATTTTTGCGCGGTATCAAAAGGGATTCGACGGTTTTCGGTATAATTTGTGAAAAGATCTTCTCACGCGAATGTGAGCTTGCTCCCGTGAATCAGATTCGCGGCATACTCTCGTTTTTATCCCTGTCGATCATCGGAATCATACTGACGCTCGAGCTTAAATTTGACGGCATCAACTATCTGCCGCACGCTCTGTTCGCACTCGTCTTTCTCACTGCGACACTGTCCTTGTCAAAAAAATATACCCCTGCCAAGAAAATGGTGCTCCCGAGCGCAATCTACGCAGGTGTATCAACTTTGTCGTGGGGATATACTCTCTGGTTTATCATATCGTTTTTTGGTGAGTATCTGAACGACAAAACGGAAGGTCTTGCATTCTCGGTTTCGGATGTTCTCTACTCGTTTGTCAGAAAATCATTCCCTATGCTCTACAAATATATCGGGATGTGCGTTTTTACGGCGGCAGATGCGCTGTTTTTCATTATCTTCCTTTGGGTTCTCAGATCTCTTTTATCTCAGATAATCAAAGATCATACGGGAGGAACATACGCTCCCGACGGACACCTGATCGGACGATCGGAGCTTGAGGCGACACAGAGATCGCTGAAGATTAATCTAAATGTCATGTTCGCACTCGGCCTGCTGTCGGCTATCTCGGACATTGCGTACTCCGTAACGCTCCCTTACTTCCCTGAATGGTGGATGTTTGACGCGCTTATAAGACTTGCTTTTATTGCTGTCGCACTAAGGCTGATATTTGCACTGCGTGACTGCCTTAAAGACAGATACGATATATCAAAATTTAAGTAAAAAAGAGGAAATATAATGACTTGGGAAGAACTTGAACAAAAATGCCAAAACTGCACTCGCTGTTCTCTCTCCGGGACGAGAACAAAATGTGTGTTCGGATGCGGAAACAAAAAGAGCGTTTTGATGTTCATCGGCGAAGCACCTGGCGAGAGTGAGGATCTCTCGGGTATTCCGTTCGTCGGCAGAGCGGGACAGCTCTTTGATAAGTATCTGAAAGCGGTCGATATTGAGCGCGATGATGTTTATATCTGCAATATGCTCAAATGCCGACCGCCGAAAAATCGCGATCCCCGGGAAGACGAGCAGGATGTTTGCATAGATTATCTTCGTGAGCAAGTACGACTTGTCCGTCCGAAAATGATTGTCTGTCTTGGTCGCATTTCGGCAATGCGGCTCATACATCCCGATTATAAGATCACAAAAGAGCATGGTCAGTGGGTTAAAAAGGGCGAGTTCGAAATGACTGCCGTCTATCATCCTTCCCTGCTTCTGCGCGGCAATCCGACATACAAAGAGCAAATGCTCGAAGATATGAAGATCGTTGCCGAAAAGTACAGAATGTATAAAAATTAGTAATTTTATCGCACCCCCCATCGTCGCGTATATCCAATGTTCTCTGCAAATACCCCCAAAAACAACATAGAAAAAGATCCATCAACAAACCTTTGGTCGGTTGATGGATCTTTCATTAGTTTTTATCAAAACTTGATCTTTTGTGCGATATAATCTTTAAGCGATGCGATCGGAACGCGAACCTGCTCCATTGTGTCGCGGTCACGGACCGTGACGCAGTTATCGCCCGGTTTTTCGGCATCGCCGACAGTATCGAAGTCAACGGTTATACAGAAAGGCGTGCCTATCTCATCTTCGCGACGGTAGCGTTTACCGATCGAGCCTGTTTCATCGAAATCGACCATCCACTCTTTAGCAAGTTCGGTGTAGATCTCGCGTGCAGGCTCGCTGAGCTTTTTGGACAGCGGAAGAACAGCTGCCTTAAAGGGTGCAAGCGCTGGATGGAAGTGCATCACGGTGCGGACATCGTTCTTTTCGGCATCGACGATCTCCTCGTCATATGCGTCGCAAAGAACTGCCAAGACACTGCGTTCAACGCCGAGTGAAGGTTCAACGACATAGGGAATATATCTTTCGTTTGTCTCGGGATCGAAGTAGGTAAGATCCTTGCCCGATGTGTTTTGATGCTGTGTAAGGTCGTAATCGGTTCTGTCTGCGACGCCCCAAAGCTCGCCCCAACCGAACGGGAACAGAAATTCGAAGTCAGTCGTTGCCTTTGAGTAGAAGCAAAGCTCCTCGGGATCGTGATCGCGCAGGCGGAGATTTTCTTCTTTGATGCCGATCGACAACAGCCAATTGCGGCAGAAGCTTCGCCAATATTCGAACCACTCAAGGTCGGTACCGGGTTTACAGAAGAACTCAAGCTCCATCTGCTCAAACTCGCGAACGCGGAAGATGAAATTGCCGGGTGTTATTTCGTTACGGAAGGATTTGCCGATCTGGCAAACGCCGAACGGAAGCTTACGGCGGGTCGTACGCTGAGTATTAACGAAGTTGGTGAAAATTCCCTGTGCAGTCTCGGGACGAAGATAGACGGTATTTTTCGCATCCTCGGTAACGCCCTGGAAGGTCTTGAACATCAGGTTGAACTGACGGATATCTGTAAAATTATGCTTGCCGCATGAGGGGCATGGAATATTGTGGTTTTCGACGAAATCCTTCATTTCCTGCTGAGAAAACGCATCGATCGGCTTTTCGAGCGTGTAACCCGTTTCGTTGCAGAAGTCCTCGATAAGCTTGTCCGCGCGGAAACGCTCTTTACATTCCTTGCAGTCCATGAGCGGGTCGGAGAAACCGCTGAGGTGTCCGCTTGCGACCCAAGTCTGCGGATTCATGAGAATTGCGGCATCCTGACCGACATTATAAGGATTTTCCTGAACGAATTTCTTCCACCATGCTTTTTTGATGTTATTCTTGAGTTCAACGCCAAGCGGACCATAGTCCCATGTATTGGCAAGTCCGCCGTATATTTCACTGCCCGCAAATATAAATCCGCGATTTTTGCAAAGCGAGACGATCTTATCCATTGTTTTTTCGGTATTATTCATGATGTTTTCCTTTCAATTCGATGATAAATTTATTGCAGAGCGGAATTTAGCCGCCATACTGTTTGATTTGTGCGATCGTGTTGGTTCGATCTATCTCAAATACCTTTATGCCGTCCTCACGCGTTCCGAACTGTCCGATAGTATTAACGGCAACCGATGCGCAATTTTGATAAACAAGCAGTTTTTCGGCAACTGCGCGAGGTGTGAGATATTTGCCGAGGTCATATTCCATATAAGGCGATATGCGCGCCCACATCTGATCGAAGCTTGAAAAAGCGGTAGTTGTACAGCCTTTATTAAGAATAGCAATGCAAGCAGCAGAAACGATCTGATATTTAAGTGACGGATTTGTGTAATTCTCGTACCTTATAAGCGAGAGCAGATCAGACGATGACAGGTTATTTTCACCCTTGGGAAAAAATCTCGTTGCGCCGTCGTATATGGTCGTTGCCTCCGGGAAGTTGACGGCGATCCGCCCGAGAGAGTCGGCAGCTCTGACAAAATCGACCGTATCAACATAATCGTAACAATCGACGCTCACACCTGTACATCCGGTGATAAGATCGGCTATGTAGCGCACATCAACATTATATTCAGGGAGCGACGCAAAATAGAGTGCATCCGACAGACTCATCGAAGTGCCTTTGAACTCAACGACAAGACAGCCGGGGATCGTGGTCGCAACGGCGCGTTTTCTATCGGGACTTACCGAAACGAGCGTGATAAAATCGACGATCTTTTGCGGATTCGCGGCATCCGCCTTCGGGAGCAATTCTTCATCGGGCAAGAACGGATTTACGGAAGTATCATCGGTAGGCTCGGTGTCGGGGAGATCGGTGTCAGGGTATGTAATGGGCGGCGGGGCGTTCGGATCGAGATAGTCGGGATTGTCCGAGCGGCAGATCATTGCAAGAGAGAGCGACAACTCACCTGATAGCTCTGACATGTCAAACTGATCGTCATCCTCTTCGCCATCATCATCTGTTTTTTTGTTGGCAAGCCCTGTCTCAACTTCGCCGACGACGTAATTTACTCCGAGATACGCAAGCGGAGCAAATACGAGAAGCGAGATTAACAGAGCGATCAAAAAATTCCTTACAAAAGTCACAGCCGCACATCCTTTTCAAAAATACATGTATGAGTTATTATATAACATTTTTATGAATTTTTCAAGTGATTTTCAAAAAAATACTTGAAATTCCGAAAATTATGTGGTATAATAAGTATCGTAGTGTGCCTCCATAGTTAAATGGATATAACAAACCCCTCCTAAGGGTTAGTTATGGGTTCGATTCCCGTTGGGGGTGCCAAAAAATCCCGTACACTCGAGTGTGCGGGATTTTTTTACATTTCACAATTACATTGTCTGCCCCGTCCATTTCTTCTCTCGAACTTTACCTTAATCAACTTAACACCGGTCATCGTTTTTTCTGCTTTTCGAGTTCTTATGTTCGTCTTAGCAGATTGAGGCTCTGCTCCTCATCTCAACCTATTTTTGCAAAACATCTGCAAAAAAATCATTTACTGCCGACATATAGGCAGGCTTATCGGTCATATAGCTTATCCCGTGACCCGCTCCATCAACGACAAGGAGCTTTTTCTGACTGCAGGCACAGGTATTATAGTTTTCGATACCCATCTCGCAAGGTACGAAACGATCGTCCGAGCCGTGGATAAAGAGTGTCGGCGTTTTTGACTTTGCGAGATAGTTTGTATGTGTTTTGCTCGAAATGTCAAAGTGACCGAAAAGAATACCGCCGAGTCTTACAAAAAAGGTGGCAAGTCCCAAAGGATAGCCGTAATCTGCGATTACCTTTTTGATAATAGCCTCCGGCGATGTATACCCGCAATCGGCGACGACACCGACGACGTTTTTGGGAAGCTCAAGACCTGATGCCATAAGCACAGTCGATGCCCCCATTGACATTCCGTAAAGGATGATCTTTTGATCTTTCCCAAACCGTGCTGTTGTATACTCCACCCACGAAAGGCAGTCATATTTTTCCATAATGCCGAAAGTCAGGCACTTTCCTTCGCTCTCTCCGTGGGCACGCTGATCAACAAGCAAAACATTATAACCGCCGTTCGTTGCTTCAAGCAGTCCTCCGCAAAAATCACGCTCTCCTATACTGCGATAGCCGTGAAACATTATTTGAAGGGGCGCACCATCCCTTGTGTGATAATACCTCGCACGCAGACGATACCCATCGCGAGAGGTCGTATATACGCTCTCGCAAGAGGTGTTTGCGGCGGCAGTCATAAGACGCTGTGATTCTTCGGCATATGGCGCATATTGTTCATTATTAGGAAGTGTCATAACAGTCTTGCGCGGGACGCCAAAGGCAAGTCTAAAGCAGACATGTGCTATGACAATCATTAAGGCGACTAGCACAAAACAGATGATCAAAGCGACAAGAAACGGCATATCAGTTTTGCTCCTTTGCAAAGACGATCTTTATAAGGGATATGATCTTTGGCGGTCTTCCGTACATAAGAACGCCGACGCGGTAGATCTTGGCGGCAAAAAAACCGACACCGATCGTTGAGGCGATCAGAATAAGTATCGAGATCATGATCTCATAAAAAGGCACACTGCTCATGCAAATTCTTGTGAACATTGCCATAGGTGATGTGAGCGGGATATACGAGCAGACACGCATAAGCAGGCTGTCAACATCGCCGCTTGTCATTGAAAGCATCACGACCAAAAAAGCGATAACGAACGCAAATGTTATCGGCATGACCGATGTATTGATATCCTCAAGCTTGGACGCAGTCGAGCCGATCGCACCATAGAGGAAAGCGTAGATAAGAAAGCCGAGCACGAAGAACACGAGCATATATACAAAGAGATATAGCGGAATATCAAAGAGCGAATTTATGATATCGACATCTCCCCATGCGGATCTGTTGAGGTTATAGAAAACGAATATTGAACCAAAGATTGCGACGAGCTGGCAGAATCCCGCAAGGCAAGACGCGATGACCTTGCCGAACATCATTGATGAAGGATTTGCACTTGTGATAAGCAGTTCCATGGCGCGCGAGCTTTTTTCGGATGCAACATTTGTGGCAACCATCTGACCATAGAGCAGTATCGCCATATAAAGGACCATTATCATAAGGTAGGTATAGAAGAAATTCGTTGTCTGATCCTTTCCGAGAGCCTCGGTCTTGCCCGATATCTCGGTGGACATGATCTGCCCTGCCTGCTCGGGGGTGAGTCCGCTCTCGATCATGGCGGACATTCTTGCAACCTCGCGGAGAACAGATTCTGCCGATGCAGCATTTACATCGTACATCGAGAGATTGTCAACATAATAGGTATAGGATGTCGGAGAGTCGAGCACGAAGGCACAATCGGCCTTCCCTGAGGTGACCGCACTTTTCAGCTCATCAATATCGCCGCTTGCGAGCTTGACATTGTAATCTGCGAATGTAGCAGAGAAATACTCCTTTGCTGTATCCAAAAGCGTCTGATCGTTTGCGCCTATCAGCATTACAGGAAGATCATCGCCGCCCGACATGTCGGTATCACTTGTAAAGGAATCGATGATATTCGGAGCGAACATTACGACAGCTATTGCGACAACGAGAAAAAGAGTTATCCCGACAAATATTTTGTTTTTAACATAACCGAGAAACTCGAATTTTAATATTTTTCCGAACTGTTTCATAAAATTATTCCTCCCAGCCCTTACACGCGCTCTCCGGCGTATTCGACGAAAATATCATTAAGTGTCGGCTCAAAAACCTTGATCTCATCGACATCACAGCAGAAAACAAGGCGTTTCATGACATCACCCTTATCGCTCGGTGAGTCGAGCTTTAGGATCAGCCTTCCGTCGGGTGTATCCGAAACGTGCTCTCCGAACTCGGCGTGTACCTTTTCGGGGCATGTTGTCGATACGACGAGTTTATTTCGTGGATAACTGCGTTTTATATCGTAAAGATCGCCGCCGAGTACTACTCTGCCTGCATTTATTATTGCGATACTGTCGCAAAACTCCTCAATATAGCTCATTTGATGGCTCGAAAAGAGAACGATCTTCCCTTTTTCGATCTGTTCTTTGACAACATCCTTTAAGAGCTTTGCGTTTACGGGATCAAGCCCCGAAAAGGGTTCGTCGAGAATGATTATATCGGGATCGTGTGCCAGTGCGGTGACGAGCTGTATCTTCTGTTGGTTGCCCTTCGAGAGCGTGTCAAGCCTTTTGTATTTGTATTCGCTCATTCCGAGACGATCGAGCCAATGATCGACAGCAGACACTGCATCCTTGGTGCTCATTCCTTTTAGTTCGGCAAAATAGACAAGCTGATCAAAGATCTTCTTTTTGGGATAAAGCCCACGTTCCTCGGGCAGATATCCTATGCCGATCTTATTGTAATCTATCGGCGATCCGTCGAGCGTGATGTTGCCGCCGTCCGAATGAAACACATTCATTAGTATTCGTATAGTCGTAGTCTTTCCCGCACCGTTACGTCCGAGAAGTCCGAACGCCTTGCCGCCCTCTGCAGTAAAGCTGACGCCCTTTAATACCTCTTTCTCGCCAAAAGATTTATCGATATCACGAAGTACAAGTTTCATTTTCATGACCCCCTTTATAGTTTGTGTTTTTAGTTTCGTATTCTGAATCTTCTCGGTGCAAGCTTATAGACCAAAATGCATGCGACGATACAGTAGGTAAGGCCGGCGTCCATCAAGACCGTTTTTTTATCAAAGCTCTTCGAGAGTTTCGACTACGAATTTCATGAATCATTTTTCCCTTTATTCATTATCATAATTATACCATACAATCAGGTGATTGTCAATAGCTTTTTCAAAAATAATGAGAAAACCGACGCTTTTTACAAATAGCGAGACTGTCCGGAAAAAAGCCCAAGACAGCCTCGTTACAGATCTCATATTTTGGGAAGAAGGAGCGAAAGAAGTGCCATTGCACATCGACCCGACGCAAAGAACGGGACGAAAAAGATGATCATTGTCAAAAAATCAAGCAAAACTCCGATTATCGACCATCCTTTTTTTCGAAGCACCACATAGACTGTCACAAGCGCAAGAACCGCCAAAAGTGCGACGATTCCGAGAGAGAGGCTACACGGGAAGAGGCGCGGATAGGCTGATGGTTTCCCCGACAGCGCAATAGACGAAAGACAGAGAAAACAAAGAAATCCCATAGCACCGAACATGGACAGTCCGAATGCATCAAGTGATGTAAGCGGAGAGCAATGCTTTGCAACCGTTTTTCCAAAGCAGAGCGTGAAACATCCGACAATGGCAAACGCTATTCCGAAAAGGAACGCCGGAGCAGTCCAATAGCTCGCAAAACAGTTCCAAATCAAGCTTCTGTCGTTAAGTGGTAAAATGATCGCCCCCAGCACAAGCGAAGCGGCAAACAAGAGGAGGCCTCCCGCGAGAACGATGATCGAGAATATCTTGATATTATTTGTGTTTTTCATGTAAACCCTTTACCTTTCTTATTTGTTTTTTGATCATTTACATTTCCCAGCTTCCGAGCCAATTCGAGAACTCAGCGTAGATGTTGTCCATGCTCTTCTCAAGCTCTTCGCCGATATTCAGCTTATAGACATGATCTTCTTTGCCGAACATATCGACATACTTGTATTCAGAGGTATAATTCTTATTTTCAAGCTCGGCAAGTGCCTTTTTTGCAAGCGACTCTGCTTTTCTGATATTAGCGACAAGATCGACAAACGCGGTCTTATCTACCGATTCTATCCTACTCACGATAGAATCAAAATACCCTTCCTTATATCCGTAGTTATACTGTGCACCGTCGTTATACAGATATCTCTCGGCATCGCTCGGGTAGAGATAATATCCGGGTATTTCCTCTCCGCTCTCGGATGTATAGTTGTTTACATAATATGTCGGCCACTTGCAGAGGAAGTTGACATAGTCGTACATTTTATATATCTCGCTGACAACATCGGTATCGGCGATCTTCTGCCAAAGAGCCATATCTGCCGAGAGCTCCTCAGCCTTTATGATCGTGTAGGTCGCATCAACTATTTTATAGTTGAACTCGTAACCATACATATCGGTAAATGGCTTGTTTTTGTCATCTGCAACCTCAAGCTTGCCGACGACCTTTATCGCCTGCGTCGTATAGGAGAAGGACTCGCCCTTTTTGGGGTATATCTCCATGGTATTTGAAAGCTGAGATGTGTTTGGCACGCAGAACGGACAGCTTTGGTAAGGCAGATTCATCAAAAAGATAAACGATCCGTCAACGGGCGAGCTTGTCGCCATGTATCCGCTTATCGTAACGGTCTTGCCGTCAAGCGTTTTCAGATAGTCATATCCGGATGCGGTCTTAAAGCTGAGTTTCGTGATCTCACCGTCATCCCCTCCGCATCCCGAAAGAGCGCAGACAACACATATGACGGCAAGCAATTTTGCAACAATACGGAGTGCGTATTGTTTATTTTTCAAAAACATCATATCGATAACACCTCCATCAATCGGATATGCCGTCTTTTTTCGACATATGCGCAGTCCAGATAACGGTCGGCAAAACACTGATCGCAAAGACGGCGGCAAGTATCAAAAATTCGGTGGGATAGACCTTTGACATATTGAGGACTGCTCCCATCGATTGAACATATCCGTTCATCAAAAGCATGCAGACCCTCGAAACGACAAAGGCAAGTATTATCGACACAATTCCCATTATACCGTTTTCGGTTATGTAGAGAAGATTAATTTTTTTCATGCTGATACCGATCAGGCGCATGAGCGATATTTCTTTTGCCGAATGGTACATATTGAGAAGTGTTATGATCGAAACGATCATGATATTCATTATAAGTATAACGGCACAGAGGACAAAAACGATATATTTCGTATCATCGGCATCGCTGAGCACATCGCGGACAACGCTCATCGGTTCGATCGCTTGAAGCGTCGTGCTGTCACCGTCGGTATCGGTGATGATCTTGCCGTCATATTCATCAACAAGCTGCATCGCATATGCGGGATTTTTGGTATTGACAAGAACAGCGCAAACGCTTCCGCTTATATGATGCTCTTCGTCTTCCTCATGCTCATCATGTTCTTCGTGTTCGTCGTGATCGTGCATTTCCCAAAGGGTCTTGATCTGCGTGAACACGACATTATCGAAAGAGGAATGACTCTGCTCGAGTATGCCGACAACCTCTATTCCCTGTGCGTGAAGCTCAGACGAGCTTGCGGAGTGACCTGTATAGATGACATCGCCCACCTTTAGCGAAGAGTATTTTGCAACATTCGATCCGAGGACCGCTTGGAGAGTCCCGCTTTTTTCGAAAAGCGAGCCGTTTGCAACCTTTTTGGACGCAAGGTACTCGGGTGATGTTCCGACTACGCTGTAGCCGTTATAATTGTCAGCCATGGCGAACGGAATGACCGATGTGACGCGGGAGTCCGACTGAAGTGTGCTGACTACCGAAAACGGTATCGTTCCTATCGGCGAGTCGGTAAAATACATCGAGTTCATCGCAAGCTGTGTTTTACTGCCTGCCGGTCCGATGATCGCCGAATAATATCCGGCGTTATTGGTTATTCCTTCATCGACTTGTGTTGCGACATTGAACGCAAGCACGCCGATGCCTGCCGATACTACGATAGAGAGGACGACAAGCAATATCTGCACTCGCTTTATCGCCATGTTTTTAAGAGCAAATTTAATCATCAGACTCACCCTGCCCTTCATTTTGAACATCGCGCATTCCACTTGTCATCTCATTCATGTCAACAACTTCATCGAAGTAGTGTGCAAGCCTGTCATCATGTGTGACGGCGATCAAAGTCTTCCCCTTTGACACCTCGACAAGTTCTCTTATTACCTGTTCACCGACCGCAAAATTAAGATTTCCCGTCGGCTCGTCGGCAAGGATGATCTCCGGTTTTTTGACAAGGGCACGAGCAATCGCCACCCTCTGCTTTTGTCCGCCCGACAAATGCTTGATCTTTGAGTATTTCTTTTCGTAAATGCCGAGCTTTTTCAGCATTTCGTCAATACCCGAAAGATCGATTCCCTCAAGTTTCAAGATGGCGATATTGTCGGCGACCGTCATCTCCTCTATAAGCTTAAAATCTTGAAAGATATAGCCTATCTTCTCTATTCTGAACTTGTCCTTTTCTTTTTGTGACACTGCCGTCATATTGACGCCGTCAATCACAACAGAGCCTTCGGTTGGCGAAAGGACGCCCGCCATCATGTTAAGCAGTGTCGATTTGCCGCATCCCGACGCACCAAGGAGCATGTATGATCTTCCGCTCTCGAAGGTCTTGTCGAGATATTCTATTTCGGTCTCGTTTTGGAATTGTTTCTTGAGACCATTTATTTCTATCATTCCGTAATAATCCTTTCGTATTAAGTATTCGCTTTTAGATATATGAGCTAAACTTAATTCGAAAGCTTTACCTTTAGTCCGATCTGCGAGTTTTCCCGCATCAGCCACAGGCAGGGATATCTTCCGTCTCCGATGTCGAATACACTGTTGCCGACCGCAAGCAAAGACGATGCATACAGGGCAACAAGCACCGCTCCGAGCATACGAAACATCCCACATATCCGGCAGTCAATGTCATGATCGCAATGCGAGTGCGGCAGGCAGAAAGCGATGGTGCAAACAAGCACCAATAGCATGCAAAAGAGAGCAACAAGCCTCTCGGAGTGTTTTATCTTTATTTTGAGATTGGTCTTCAAGGCACATGCCCCCTTTCAATAAAATCAGTTATTACGCGAACACTTTTCCGCATCGATCGCAAGCACGAGCATAAGTGTAACAAGTGCATTTTCGGGATCATAAACATCTATCAAATATGTGTCGGTAAGTCTCCAAAGATCTTTTGTGACAGTGGCGATGTATCCTCCGCTTGCGTCGGTTACCGAATAGTCCCATTCCCAAAAGTTTCCATCAACATGCCAACCGTTATAATCTACCATAAACCGAGGTCTGAAAAATGTTAATTCCTTTTTTACAGAACCGACACAGACATCCGAAATGTATATCTCGAATTTGGGCAACCATGTAAGAACACGCTCCTTTATATATCCGAGTTCCCTTCCGTCTGCGCTATACACGCGAAGGAGGTGTCCCCACGAAAGCTCGCCTTTTACGCTGTAGAGTGTCCTGCCGCTTTCATCAAATATATCGTAGCTGTCAAACCACGAAAAAAATCTCTGCTTAAAAAGCATCTTCATGTTTGCGTATCCCCTCCAATATTAAAAATATTCCAAGGCGTAACATTATCGGGCGTGCATACAAATCGCATGTGTTTTCGATTTTTCGGATGATCAAATTCGAGTGCGTAGCAAAAAAGTCCCAAAGCCCCATCGCCCCTGCCGCCGTATTTTCGATCGGCATAAAGAGGCATACGACGCGAGGCAAACTGCACTCTGATCTGATGTGTTCTTCCGGTGTAAAGCCTCACGTTCAAAAGCGAGAGCGTGCCGTCATCCGTATCAACGCAAGATATGAAAAAAAACTCAAGGCGTGCATCCTTGACGCCCTTTCTTGGGCGTCGAACAGGAAAACTCTTTCCAACTCGTTTATCAAAATAGAGCAGATCAAAAAGTTCTCCACTACTCTCGGGAGGCTGTCCGCAGATGACCGCGAAATATTCTTTCTTGACCCTACCGTTTGCAAAGGCATCGGAAAGACTCGCGGCAACGGTAGAATTTTTGGCATACACCATGACGCCGACAGTCGGACGATCGAGCCTGTGTACAACATAAAACTGATCGCCCGGAAACATTTTGCAAAGCAGATCGACAAGTCCGTCGTCTGCATTTGTATGTTCGCAAACGACACCCGCCGGTTTACGAACTACCGCGATATCATCATCGGAATATAATATTTCGAGCATTTTGTCATGCACTCCTCGGCCTGTCGAAAGATTTACTCTTATTATACACTTTTACGGCCGTTTTGTCAATCGATACCAGCAAAAAAGAATTATTTTTCCCCAAAATTTACAAAAAGTACTTGACAATCGAGCAATTTCATTGTATCATATAGACAGATGTTAATCAGGCAGGTGGTGACAGTCGTGAAAAAGATAATATCCGCAAATGTCATGCGCGAGTCGGACAAGGCGTGCATCCTTTCGGGAACATCCGGCATCGAGCTTGTAAGACGTGCCGCCTTTGCGATCTTTTCTGCGTTTAATTTTTCTGCTTATTCGGATATAGCGATCTATTGCGGTGTCGGCAACAACGGTGCTGACGGCATGGCACTCGCATTGCTCCTTAGATCGGCAAATATCCCCTGTCGCGTAATAAACGTCGGCGAGCCACGCTCGAATGAGGCAAGATATTTCTTTTCGGAGTGCCTAATGCAAAACATCACATGTTCACCTTTGTCTGACATTGTGACAGATGGCGCAATGCTGATAGTTGACTGCATATTCGGCACAGGCTTTCACGGCTTTCCAAGCGGAGACTCGGAAGTTGCGATACACATGATAAACGCTGCCAAAGAAAGAGATTCCAAGGTCATCTCGATCGACATTCCGAGCGGTCTTTCGGGCAACTCGGGGCTTGGCGACACCTTCGTCAGAGCAGACATTACGCTCTCGATCGGCACGCTGAAATACGGTCATGTATTCGGTCATGGCAAAGATGCCGTCGGAGAGCTTGCCGATCTCGACATCGGCATACCGATCGTTGGCGAATATTCAGAACTTTGTGAGGCGTGTGATTTTGCATCGGTAATTCCCAAGCGCGAGAATTACTGTCACAAGGGCACGTTTGGATATATAACTTTGCTCGGCGGTTGCACAAACTACAGCGGTGCGATAAAGCTTGCAGAAAATGCATCCGCTTCCCTGAGATCGGGGTGCGGCGTATGCAGAGTGGCAATCGCACGATCGACTGTTTCGCTCATTGCTCCGCGACTGCTTGATGCAACGCTTACCACAATAGATGATGATGGCGGAAACATGATCTTTGACAAAGACGGCATCGATCGAGCAATGCAAGGAATATCCGCACTTGGTGTTGGAATGGGCTGGGGCAACGGTCGGCACTGCGGTGAGATACTGGCATACATCATCAAAACCTGCAAAGTTCCGCTCCTAATCGATGCAGACGGACTGAATACACTTTCACGCATCGGCATGAATGCTTTAAGGGATGCACATTGTCCGATAGTTCTCACCCCTCATCCAAAGGAATTTGAGCGGCTGTCGGGTGTGTCGGTCAGGGATACGCTGTCCGATCCCGTCAATGCGGCAAAGAGATTTGCAAGTGGGTTCAACAATGTCACGCTTTTGTTAAAGGGCAGCTCGACAGTTATCACAGATGGCAAGGAGTGCTGTATAATCGATCGCGGATGTGCCGGAATGGCTGTCGGCGGCTCGGGGGATGTTCTTTCGGGCATCATCACTTCACTACTCGGATATTCGACCGCATCGATCGTAAAAACTGTCGCCTGCGGTGCGTGGATAGCGGGACGTGCGGGCGAGATGGCACAGAATAAGACAAATCCAGTTTCCATGATCGCATCCGACACAGTCGGATCAATACAAGATGCAGTAAGCGAAATATACGCTTATCATAAATAATAAAAATCCGCAAAAGGAGAAAAGAAAATGAAAAAATTCAAAAACCCGATCCTCGACGGCATTGCCGATCCCGACGTGATCTACCACAACGGTAAGTACTACCTCTACGGTACGTCTTACAACACAAACTCGCACAATTATGAGGTCTACACATCGACCGATCTCGTAAACTGGGAAAAGAGCGGCGAGATACTCGGCGACGCATGGGGCTATAAGAATGCCTATTGGGCACCCGACATCAAGGAAAAGGACGGAAAGTTCTACATGCTCGTCACCGTTTCCGAGCATCTCGGACTCGCAATCGCCGACGATCCGATGGGACCGTTCGTTCCGCAGGAAGGATTTCTGTTCGACCACTCGATCGACGGACATATCTTCTTTGAAGGTGATGACATGTACATTTACTATGTTTCATGGCGCGAGGGTCACAAGTATGCGATCTACGGTTGCAAGATGATGGAAGATCGCATTACGCCCGATCTCTCGACCGAAAAGCTGATCTACGAGCACGAGCATGATTACGAGCGTCATCAAGCGGGAGTTGTAGAGGCACCTTACATGCTCAAAAAGGATGGAGTATACTACCTCACATATTCGGCATGCCACTTCGAGTCTCCATTCTACTGCGTTTGCTACGGAACATCCGACTCGCCTCTCGGCGATTTTGTGAAATACGAGGGCAATCCCATTCTCGTCGGTGACGGAAAAACAGTCAGCGGTGCGGGACATCACTGCATTACGACATCTCCCGATGGATCAGAGATGTTTATTATTTACCACACACACTACGCACCCGGCACGATCCATCCGCGCAGACTCGCGATCGGCGGCATCCGCTTTGAGGAAAAGGACGGAAAAACGATCATTACCTGCGACACCCCTGACACCGTGGAGCACGACTATCCGCTGGGGTGATCTCACGTACAAAGATAAATCAACATAAGATCTATGAAAAAACCTCACTGCTGTACGGACAGCATAAAAAACACCCCTACGGTAGATAATATAAAAAAATAGGCAACGAACTGACATCGCTTTTCGAGTGGTGTCAGTTTTGTTTTAAGTTGGATACGTTCGTTGTTGTAGAACTGAATGTTGCACCTATGAGGAGGCGCGCCTCCTCATAGGTGCGGATCTTCGTGCGGTAAAGACACTCGGTTTTGAGGATTGAGAAAAAAATTTCGGCTAATGCATTATCATAATGGGATTGTATCTGTCAATAAGACAAGGCTTGTATTTCCACTTCGTTAGTGGTCATAAAGTCGGCTTCATATTAACCGTATGTAATTAAGCTTCAAGGGC